>NZ_JBHXIC010000005.1:57356-103904 GCF_042723955.1 Cellulosimicrobium cellulans
TCTTTTTTCTATTACCGCGCGCGGCGCGGCCCCCCCCCGGGGGGGGGCGCCCCGCCCGCCCCCCGCCCGCCCCCCGCGCCCCCCCCCCCCCGGGCGCCCCCCCCCACTTCCCACTTCTCGCGCCACCGACGCCCCTGAGGGGGCCTGTGGCGTGTCAGACGTCCCGCGTCAGGCCTCGACGACCACCGGGACGATCATCGGTCGGCGCCGCAGGCGGTTGGAGACCCACCGCCCGATGACGCGGCGCATGACCTGCTGGAGCTGGTGCGTGTCGGTCGCGCCGCCGGCGATCGCGTCCTCGAGCGCCTTGACGACCTCCGGCTGGATGTCCTGGAACACCTTGTCGTCCTCGGCGAACCCGCGCGCGAGGATCTGGGGTCCCGCGAGCACCTTGCCGGTCGCGGAGTCCACGACGGCGAAGACGGACACGAAGCCCTCCTCGCCGAGGATGCGCCGGTCCTTGAGCTCGGCGTCGGTGATCTCGCCGACGCTCGACCCGTCGACGTACACGTACCCGCACGGCACCGCGCCCACGACCGACGCCTTGCCGTCGACGAGGTCGACGACGACGCCGTCCTCGGCCAGCACGACCCGGTCCGCGGGGACGCCCGTGCGGACCGCGAGCGCACCGTTCGCCACGAGGTGGCGGACCTCGCCGTGCACCGGCATGACGTTCTTGGGCTTGAGCACGTTGTAGCAGTAGAGGAGCTCGCCCGCGCTCGCGTGCCCGGACACGTGCACCTTGGCGTTGCCGCCGTGCACGACCCTCGCACCGAGGCGCGTGAGCCCGTTGATGATGCGGAAGACGGCGTTCTCGTTGCCCGGGATGAGCGACGACGCGAGGATCACCGTGTCGCCGTGGCCGACCTGGACCTTGTGGTCGCCGTTGGCCATGCGCGACAGGGCGGCCATCGGCTCGCCCTGCGACCCGGTGCACATGAGCACGGTCTCGTCGTCGCGCAGGGAGTCGACCTTCTTGAGGTCGATGAGCACGCCCTCGGGCACGTGGAGGTAGCCGAGCTCGGCCGCGATGGTCATGTTGCGGACCATCGAGCGTCCGACGAGTGCGACGCGGCGCCCGTGGTGGTGCGCGGCGTTGAGGACCTGCTGCACGCGGTGCACGTGCGAGGAGAACGACGCGACGATGATGCGCTTCTCCGACGCGGCGAAGACGTTGTCGAGCACCGGTCCGATCTCGACCTCGGGCGTGACGAACCCGGGGACCTCGGCGTTGGTCGAGTCGACCATGAACAGGTCGACGCCCTGCTCGCCGAGGCGCGCGAACGCCCGCAGGTCGGTGATGCGCCCGTCGAGCGGGAGCTGGTCCATCTTGAAGTCGCCGGTGTGCAGCACGGTCCCGGCGCCGGTCGTCACCGCGACCGCGAGCGCGTCGGGGATCGAGTGGTTCACGGCGACGAACTCGCAGCGGAACACGCCGAGCTGCTCGACCTGCCCCTCCTTGACCGCGAGGGTCACGGGCGAGATGCGGTGCTCCTTGAGCTTCGCCTCGACGAACGCGAGCGTGAGCTGCGACCCGACGAGCGGGATGTCGCGGCGCAGGCGCAGCAGGTACGGGACGGCGCCGATGTGGTCCTCGTGGCCGTGCGTGAGGACGATCGCCTCGATGTCGTCCAGCCGGTCCGCGATGTAGTCGAAGTCCGGGAGGATGAGGTCGACGCCGGGCTGGTTGTCCTCGGGGAAGAGGACGCCGCAGTCGATGACGAGCAGGCGCCCGTCGTACTCGAGGACGGCCATGTTGCGGCCGACCTCCCCGAGCCCGCCGAGGGCGACGATGCGCAGCCCTCCGGTCGGGAGCTCGGGAGGCAGGGAGAGTTCGGGGTGGGGATGGCTCACGGGGCCTCCTGTCGTGGCTGAGCCGGGGGTTTCGAGGGCTCCTGCCCTCGCTAGTTCGTGGGTGCGGCGGTGGCCGCCGCGGCGCTCGCGCCGACGAGCACGCCCGCGGCGGCGAGGGCGTCGCGGACCAGCGCGACGTCGTCCTCGGTCGCCGCGACGTTCGGCAGGCGCAGGAAGCGGTTGTCGGTGACGCCGAGCAGCTCGACGGCGGCCTTGGCCATCACGGCCTGGAAGCCCGCGCCGTTGAGCGCGTCGATGACGGGCGTCGTGGCGAGGAAGACCTCGAGCGCGCCCGCGTGGTCGCCCGCGTCGAAGCGGCGCACGACCTCGGCGAACGGCCCGGCCACCGCGTGCCCGGAGACGGAGACGATGCCGGCCGCGCCGTGGGCGAGGAACGGCAGCAGCAGCCCGTCGTCGCCGCTGTAGAACGCGAGCCCGGTCGCGGCCGCGAGCTTGGCCGCGGCGTACACGTCGCCCGTCGCGTCCTTGCTCGCGACGACCCGCTCGTGCGCCGCGAGCCGCGCGTACGTCGCGGGGGCGATCCGCACGCCCGTCCGCCCGGGGACGTCGTAGAGCATGACGGGCAGGTCGGTCGCGTCGGCGATCGCCGTCACGTGCCGGTGCACGCCCTCCTGGCTCGGGCGCGAGTAGTAGGGCGAGACGACGAGGAGCCCGTCGGCCCCGGCCTCGGCCGCCTGCTCCGCCATGCGCAGGGCGTGGTCGGTGTCGTTGGACCCGGCACCGGCGACGACCGCCGCGCGGTCGCCGACCGCGTCGACGACGACCCGCACGAGGTCCTGCTTCTCCGGCGCGTGGGTCGTGGGCGACTCGCCCGTCGTGCCGCTCAGCACCAGACCGTCGTTCCCGTCGTCCACCAGGCGCTTCGCGAGCCGGGCCGCCGCCGCGAGGTCGACGGCGCCGTCGGGCGTCATCGGGGTGACCATGGCGGTGAGGACCGCGCCGAACGGGCGCGCGGGGGTGGCGGGAAGGACCATGTGCACAAACTACCGTGCGGCGCGTCCCCGCACCGCGCCCGTCCAGGCCTGGGAGCGCGGCGCGCGCCCGCCGCCCGGGTGCGTCCCGGCGACCCCGAGGGCGATACTCGGAGCATGTCCCGCCCCGCCTCGACGTCGAACCTCTCCCCCGCGCTCGTCGCGCACGTGCCCACGGGGCTGCTCGTCGACGGCCACTGGGGACCGGCCGAGGGCGGCCGGACGTTCGAGGTCGAGGACCCGGCCACGGAGGAGTCCCTGTTCGACGTCGCCGACGCGAGCCCGGCCGACGCCCTGCGCGCCCTCGACGCCGCGCACCGGGCGGCGCCCGCGTGGCGCGCGACGCCTCCGCGGGAGCGCGGCGAGGTGCTGCGCGCCGTCTACGACCGGGTCGTCGCGCGCGCCGACGACGTCGCCGCGCTCATCACGGCCGAGTGCGGCAAGCCGCTCGCGGAGGCGCGTGCCGAGGTGCTCTACGGCGCCGACTTCCTGCGCTGGTACGCCGAGCAGGCGGTGCGGGCCGAGGGCCTCGCCCGCACGGCACCGGCGGGGGGCAACCGGCAGCTCGTCTTCCGCCGGCCCGTGGGGCCTGCGCTGCTCGTGACGCCGTGGAACTTTCCCATCGCGATGGCGACGCGCAAGATCGGCCCGGCGCTCGCGGCCGGCTGCACCGTCGTGATCAAGCCCGCACGGCTCACGCCGCTGACGACGGCGCTCGTGGCCGAGGTCATCCGGTCCGAGCTCGCCGACCGCGGGCTGCCGACCGGCGTCGTCAACGTCGTTCCGTCGTCGCGCGCCGCGGACGTCACCGAGCCGCTCCTCGCCGACGAGCGCCTGCGCAAGCTGTCCTTCACGGGCTCGACGGCCGTCGGGCGCACGCTGCTCGAGAAGGCGGCGCCCCAGGTGCTGCGCACGTCGATGGAGCTCGGCGGCAACGCGCCGTTCCTCGTGTTCGCCGACGCGGACCTGGACGCCGCGGTCGAGGGCGCGCTCGTCGCGAAGCTGCGCAACGCGGGCCAGTCCTGCGTCGCGGCCAACCGCTTCCTCGTGCACGACGCCGTCGCGCGCGAGTTCGCCCAGCGCCTCGCCGCCGCGTTCGAGGACCTGCGGGTCGGCCCGGGCGCGCAGGACGGGACGCAGGTCGGCCCCCTCATCGAGGCGAAGGCCGTCGACAAGGTCGCCGAGCTCGTCGACGCCGCGTCCGACGGCGGCGCACAGGTCCTCACGGGCGCCGACCGGCCGCGGACCACGGGGTACTTCTACGCCCCGACCGTGCTCTCCGGCGTCGACCCCGACGCGCGCGTCGTCACCGAGGAGATCTTCGGGCCCGTGGCGCCCGTGGTCGCGTTCGGCGACGACGACGAGGGCCTCGCGCTCGCGAACGCGACCGAGTACGGGCTGGCCGCCTACGCGTACACGTCCTCGCTCGACCGCGCCGTGCGGGTGTCCGAGGAGGTCGAGGCCGGGATGATCGGCATCAACCGCGGCATGGTGTCCGACGCGAGCGCGCCGTTCGGCGGCGTCAAGCAGTCGGGTCTCGGCCGCGAGGGCGGCGAGGCGGGCCTCGAGGAGTACCTCGAGACCGTGTACGTCGCGCTCTGACCCGCGAGGACCCGTCGCACCGGCCGTGACCGGCGCCGTCGCGCCGTCACCCGGCGTTGGTAGCCTGACGCTCCCCTGCCACCGACTCCCGGAGAGCCCACGCCCGTGCCCTCGTCGCCCGCGTCGACCACCAGCCCGAACGTCCCCTCGCCCAGCGCCCGCGTCACGACCGTCGGGTACATGATCTTCGCGTCCCGCTGGCTCCAGGCACCGCTCTACTTCGGCCTCATCGTGGCCCAGGTCGTCTACGTCTGGCAGTTCCTCAAGGAGCTGTGGCACCTCATCGTCGGCGGGTTCACCGGCGAGCACATGACCGAGGACCCCCAGACCCACGAGATGGTCCAGCACGCGTTCGGCGCGGAGGAGATCATGCTCGCCGTCCTCGGGCTCGTCGACGTCGTCATGATCTCCAACCTGCTCATCATGGTCATCGTCGGCGGCTACGAGACGTTCGTCTCGCGCATCCGGCTCGACGGCCACCCGGACCAGCCGGAATGGCTCAGCCACGTCAACGCGAACGTGCTCAAGACGAAGCTCGCGATGTCGATCATCGGCATCTCGTCGATCCACCTGCTGCGCACGTTCATCGACAGCGCCAGCTACACGCCGTCGCAGATGATGTGGCAGACGATCATCCATCTCGCGTTCGTCGTGTCCGCGCTCGCGCTCGCGGCGATCGACCGCATGTCCCTCACGGCGCACCAGCGCGCGGCGAACGCCGCCGCGGCGGGTGAGGGCCCGGCCGACCCGCACGCATGAGCCGGCCCGACGACGTCCCGCGCCCCGACGCCGACGCCGCTCTCGACGCCGAGACCGGGGACGCCATCGAGGTGGAGGGCGCCGTCGAGCAGGCCGTCGAGGACGAGGTCCGCGCCGCGGTACGCCAGGCCGTGTCGGTGTCCGTCGCGACGGGCCTGTACGGCATCTCGTTCGGCGCGCTGTCCGTGGTCGCGGGGCTCGACGTCGCGCAGACGATGGCGCTGAGCCTGCTCATGTTCTCGGGCGGGTCGCAGTTCGCGCTCATCGGCGTGGTCGGCGCCGGCGGCGCGCCGACCGCGGCGATCGCGACCGCGGGGTTCCTCGGGGTCCGCAACGCGCTGTACGGAGCCCAGCTCGGCCCGCTCCTCGCGCTGCGGTCGTGGCACAAGGTCGTCGCGGCGCAGTTCACGATCGACGAGTCGACCGCGGTCGCGACCGCCCAGCGCTCGCGCCGCGCCGTCCGGGCGGGGTTCTGGTGGACGGGCGTCGGCATCTTCGTGCTGTGGAACGCCATGACGCTCGTCGGGGCGCTCGCCGGCGACGCGCTCGGCGACCCGCGCGCGTGGGGGCTCGACGCCGCCGCGGCGGCCGCGTTCCTCGCCCTCCTGTGGCCCCGGCTCGCGGCACGGGCGATGCAGCTCGCCGCGGCCGCGGCCGTCCTCGTCGCGGTCCTGCTCATCCCGGTCGCGCCGGGCGGCGTGCCGGTGCTCGCCGCGGCCGTCGTCGCGATCGTCATCGGGCAGGTGGACGCGCGGCGCCGACGCGACCCGTCGGGCGGGTCGTCGGCACCGTCCGCCGACGGGCGCCCCGAGAAGGAGTCGTCATGACGTCAGCGACCGTCTGGGTCGTCGTGCTCGCCGCCTCGGCGGTGTGCTTCGCGCTCAAGCTCGCCGGGCACCTCGTGCCCGAGCACTGGCTCGCCGACGAGCGCGTCGCGCGCACGGCGGCGCTCGTGACCGCCGCGCTGCTCGCCGCGCTCGTCGCGGTGCAGACGGTCGGCGACGGGCAGGCCCTGGTCGTCGACGCGCGCCTGCCCGCCCTCGGCGTCGCGGCGGTCGCGCTCGCGCTGCGCGCGCCCTTCATCGTCGTGGTGGTCCTCGCCGCCGCCACGGCCGCGGGCCTGCGCGCCCTCGGCTGGGGCTGATTCCGGCCGGATGGACCCCAGAGGTCTCGTAGGGTGAACCCGTGAGCCTCTTCCGCGAGACCGCCGACGTCTCGGTCCGCCCTGCCGTGCCCGGCGACGACGTCGCGATGACCGCGATCCAGGTGGGCGCGTGGCGCTCGTCGCACGAGGAGGTCCTCGGCGAGGACGTGCTCGACGCGCTCGACACGGTGCGGATGCGCGAGCAGTGGGCCGCCGCGATCTCCTCTCCCCCGGGTCCCGGCTTCGGCGTGCTCGTCGCGTGCGCGGGCGCGGACGTCGTCGGGTTCGCCGCCGTGGCGCCCGGACAGGTCCTCGCGCTCGAGGTGGAGCCGCGGCACCAGCGCGGCGGGCACGGGTCGCGCCTGCTGTCGGCCGCGGTCGACCGGCTGCGGCGGGACGGCGCGGAGGAGGTCGTCACGTGGGTGCTCGACGGCGACACCGCGCGCGAGGCGTTCCTCGCCGGGGCCGGGCTCGGGCCCGACGGGCGGACCCGCACCCTCGCGACCGGGGTGCGCGACGTCGTCGAGCGGCGCTGGACCGCCGAGATCTGAGGGTCCGGTCCCTGTTCGTCACGCACCCGTGACACCGTCGTGACCCGTCCGCGCACCTGACCTGCGAGGATCGACGGCCATGGGCATCCTCACCGACTACTTCACCGCTCCTGACGACGCGCAGGCCGGGAGCGCGGCACGTACGGGCCCCAGCAGCCCCGACCCGCTGACGAACCAGCCGGTGTTTCCCACGGTCGAGCTCAAGGGCATCGA
The DNA here is from genome assembly GCF_042723955.1 of Cellulosimicrobium cellulans. Lineage (GTDB taxonomy): Bacteria > Actinomycetota > Actinomycetes > Actinomycetales > Cellulomonadaceae > Cellulosimicrobium > Cellulosimicrobium cellulans_H. Next base: position 64,472 of record NZ_JBHXIC010000005.1, read on the forward strand.
CCCGTTCGTCGTGCTGGGCACGCTCGCGGGCCTCCTCACGGACCGACCGTACGCCGAGGCGAAGCGCGACCCCCGGCACGGGGAGCTCGTCGCGAGCGCGGGAGACGAGGGCCCGTGGGTCGTCGCGGTCACCGCGGAACTCGTCACGGTGCTCGCCGCGGCGACCCCGACCGACCTCGACGCCGTCGCCGTGCGCTGGGCCGCCACCGACGAGCTGGAAGGCTCCGACCCCGCCGACCTGGCCGGTGCCCTGCGCCGGCTCGCGACCCTGTGCGTCCAGGCGGACGACGCGGGCCACCGGCTCTACTGCTGGACCAGCCTCTGACCTGCCGAGATGCACCACCATGCGTGAGGTAGCCCGTCAGGCGGGCTACCTCGCGCGTCGTGGACCGCCCCGGTCAGCGACGGGCACGGTAGAGCGCCGCCGCCTTGCGCAGCGCTTCGCGCGCCCGACGGCGGTCGCGCGCCGCGTCGTAGGCGAACGCGAGGTGGTACCAGGCCTCCCAGCTCTGCGGGTCGGCGTCGACCGCGTCGCGGTAGCGGCCGAACGCCGCGTCGGCAGCCTCCCGATCGATGCGCCCGCCGGGCGAGCGTGGGAGGTCGTCGACCGGCAGCCGGCCCTGGGCGGCGAGGTGGTCGGCCATGCGTTGCACGGTGCCGGCGAGCAGGAACTCGCGTCCGACCAGCCCCACCACGAGCAGGGGCAGCACGAGCACGCCGGCGCCGATCACCATCGCCACCGGCTCGCCCGTGCCGATGAGCGCGGCGGCACGCCCCGCCACCTGCCACACGTAGAGCCCGAGCAGGATCGTCACGAGCACCGCGCCGACGATCGCTTTCCAGGGCCGGGCGGCGCGCGACCGCCCGGTCACCCTCTCCGGACGGCCGTCGTCGCTGCCGTCGGCGTCGGGACCGACCGGACCGCCGGGAGCGCTCACGCCAGGTCCAGCACGTTCTCGAGCCCGACGGTCAGCCCCGGCCGGCCGACGACCTCGCGGACCGCGAGCAGGACGCCCGGCATGAACGAGACGCGGTCGAACGAGTCCTGCCGGATGACGAGCTGCTCGCCCGTGTTGCCGAAGAGGATCTCCTCGTGCGCGACGAGGCCGCGCAGGCGCACCGCGTGCACGCGCACGCCGTCGACGTCGGCGCCGCGCGCCTCCCAGCCCGTCTCCGTCGCGTCGGGGCTCGGCGCGACGCCCGCGTCGGCGCGTGCCGCGGCGATCGCCGCTGCGGTGTGCCGGGCCGTGCCGGACGGCGCGTCCACCTTGTCGGGGTGGTGGAGCTCGATCACCTCGGCCGACTCGAAGTAACGGGCGGCCTTGGCGGCGAACGTCATCGCGAGGACGGCCGAGAGGCCGAAGTTGGGCGCGATGAGCACGCCCAGCCCGGGTGCGCCGGCCGCGGCGGCGCGACCGAGGTGCGCGACGACGCGCCCGCGGCTCTCCTCCGTCCAGCCCGTGGTCCCGACGACGGCGTGCACGCCCGCGTCGATCAGCGCGTGGACGTTCGCCTCGGTCGCGGACGGGACGGTGAAGTCGACGGCGACGTCCGCGCCGCCGAGCGTGGAGACCGTGACCTCGTCGCCCGCGTCGAGGCGCGCGACGAGCTCGAGGTCCGTCGCACCCTCGACGGCGGCACAGACGGTCGTGCCCATGCGCCCCGCGGCGCCCAGGACGGCGACCCGCAGCGGGCGACCGGGCTCTTGCCGGGAGGCGGTCGGGGCGGGTTCGGGCGCAGGGATGCTCTGGTCGCTCACGACCGTCACCCTATCGCCGGTGGGCGGGCGGACCGGTGCCGCGTCCGTCCCACCGGGCGGTGGGTCTGCACACAGCACGACGGGGGGGGGGCGCCCGCGCGCGGCGGGCGGCCCGCGGCCCGCGCCGGGGGGGGGTGTGGTGAGGCGCCAGGGACGGGTGACACGCCCCACCGCCCGCCCCCGCGCCGCGCGCCCCCGCTCGCGGGGCCCCCCCCCCCGCCCGGGCGCCGCGGGGGGGCGCTTTTCTCCCGCGGCGGCCGGGCCCGCCGCGCTCCCGCGCCCGCGGCCGCGAGGCGAGCTCGCCCGCCAGCTTCTGCACGTCGTCCGCCGTGACCGAGCGGACCGCGTCGAGCGACTCCTCGACGCTCAGGAGCTCGCCGTAGACGAGCTCGGCCTTGCCGAGCCGGCTCATGCGCGAGCCGGAGTCCTCGAGCCCGAGCACCATGCCGCCGCAGAGCTGGCCGATGCTGCGGTCGAGCTCGGCGCCGGTGATGCCGTCGTCCGCGAGCCGGTCGAGCTCGGAGTGCAGCAGGGCCGTGACCTCGTCGACCTTCGACGGCGCGCACCCGGCGTAGAGGCCGAAGGTGCCGATGCCGCCGTGGCCGGACGCGAACGAGTACGTCGAGTACGCGAGGCCGCGCTTCTCGCGGATCTCCTGGAACAGGCGCGAGCTCATGCCGCCGCCCAGCACCGCGCTCAGCACGGAGAGCGTGAAGCGGCGGTCGTCGGTCGCGGACAGGCCCGTGCCGCCGATGACGACGTTCGCCTGCTCCACGGCCCGGTGCACCGACAGCTCGACGCCCGCCGCCCCGACGCCCGCGAGGGCGGGGTCGGCCGGGTCGCGCCGCGCGCGCGGCGCGCTGCCCGCGTCGAGCGACCAGCCGCCGTCGTGCAGCGCCTGGCCCACCTGGGCGACCAGCGTGTCGTGGTCGACACCGCCCGCCGCCGCGACGACGAGCGTCTCGGGGCGGTAGTGCCAGCGGTAGTGCTCCCAGACGGCGTCGCGCGGGACGGCGTTGATCGTGTCCGGGGTACCACCGATGGGGCGGCCGAGCGCGTGCCCCCCGAGCACGGCGGCCGCGAACTCCTCGTGCACGACGTCCGAGGGATCGTCGTCGTTCATCGCGAGCTCTTCGAGGATCACGCCGCGCTCGGTCTCGAGCTCGTCGGGGTCCAGGCGCGCGGACGTCACCATGTCGGCGATGACGTCGACCGCCATGGGCAGGTCGGCGTCGAGCACGCGCGCGTAATAGCACGTGTGCTCCTTGCCCGTCGCGGCGTTGGCCTCGCCGCCGACGGCGTCGAACGCCTCGGCGATGTCCATCGCGGAGCGGCGCGCGGTGCCCTTGAACAGCAGGTGCTCGAGGAAGTGCGTCGAGCCGAAGTGGCCGTCGGTCTCGTCACGCGAGCCGACGCCGACCCACGCGCCCATCGTCGCCGAGCGCAGGCCCGGCATCGACTCGGTGAGCACGCGGACCCCGCCGGGCAGGACGGAGCGACGGATCGTCGCGCCGTCCTGCCCGGCGGTCAGCTCGGCCCCGGCGTCACCCGCCGGGACGAGCGGGAGGTCCCAGGGCACGTCAGGCGTCCGCGCCCTCGGTCGCGGGAGCGTCAGCGTCCGCCGCGGCGTCCTCCTCGACCACGGCGTGCAGCGAGAGCTTGCCGCGCGGGTCGATCTCGCCGATCTCGACCTGGACCTTCTGGCCGATGGAGAGCACGTCCTCGACGTTCTCGACGCGCTTGCCGCCCACGAGCTTGCGGATCTGGCTGATGTGCAGCAGACCGTCCTTGCCCGGGGAGAGCGAGATGAACGCGCCGAACGACGTCGTCTTGACGACCGTGCCGACGAAGCGCTCGCCGATCTCCGGGACGTGCGGGTTGGCGATCGCGTTGATCGCCGCGCGGGCGGCCTCGGCCGACGGGCCGTCGGTGGCACCGATGTACACGGTGCCGTCGTCCTCGATGGAGATGTCCGCGCCCGTCTCCTCCTGGATCTGGTTGATCATCTTGCCCTTCGGGCCGATGACCTCGCCGATCTTGTCGACCGGCACCTTCACGGAGATGACGCGCGGGGCGTTCGGGGACATCTCGTCGGGCACGTCGATGGCCTCGGCGAGGACGTCGAGGATCGTCAGGCGCGCGTCGCGCGCCTGGGTCAGCGCACCGGCGAGCACCGAGGCGGGGATGCCGTCGAGCTTGGTGTCGAGCTGGATGGCCGTGACGAACTCGCGGGTACCGGCGACCTTGAAGTCCATGTCGCCGAACGCGTCCTCGGCCCCGAGGATGTCGGTGAGCGCCGCGTAGCGGGTCTCACCGTCCACCGTGTCGGAGATGAGACCCATCGCGATGCCCGCGACGGGGGCGCGCAGCGGCACGCCCGCGTTGAGGAGCGAGAGCGTCGAGGCGCACACGGAGCCCATGGACGTCGAGCCGTTGGAGCCGAGGGCCTCGGACACCTGACGGATCGCGTACGGGAACTCCTCGCGGCTCGGGAGCACCGGCACGAGCGCACGCTCGGCGAGCGCGCCGTGGCCGATCTCGCGGCGCTTGGGGCTGCCCACGCGGCCGGTCTCACCGGTCGAGTAGGGCGGGAAGTTGTAGTTGTGCATGTAGCGCTTGCGCGTCTCCGGACCGAGCGAGTCGATCTGCTGCTCCATGCGGAGCATGTTCAGCGTGGTGACGCCCATGATCTGGGTCTCGCCACGCTCGAACAGCGCGGAGCCGTGCACGCGCGGGAGCACCTCGACCTCGGCCGACAGGGTGCGGATGTCCGCGAGCCCACGGCCGTCGATGCGCACGCCCTCGGTGAGCACGCGCTGGCGCACGAGCTTCTTCTGGAGCGAGCGGTACGCGGCGGAGAGCTCCTTCTCGCGGCCGTCGAACCCGGCCTGGAGCTTGCCGACCATCTCGTTCTTGATCTCGTCGAGTCGGTTCTCGCGGTCCTGCTTGTCCGCGATGGCGAGCGCGGCACGCAGGTCGGTGGAGACCTCGGCCTCGACCGCGGCGAACGCGTCGTCCTGGTAGTCCAGGAAGACCGGGTACTCCTTGACCGGCTTCGCGGCCTGGGCCGCGAGCGCCGACTGCGCGTCGCACAGCGCCTTGATGAACGGCTTGGCCGCCTCGATGCCCTCGGCGACGACCTCCTCGGTCGGCGCGCCGACGCCCTCGTCCTTGACGAGGCCCCAGGCACCGTCGGTGGCCTCGGCCTCGATCATCGCGATCGCGACGTCGTCGCCCACGACACGCCCGGCCACGACCATGTCGAAGACCGCGCGCTCCTTGTCGGAGTACTTGGGGAACGCGACCCACTGGCCGTCGACGAGCGCGATGCGGACCGCGCCGACCGGGCCGGAGAACGGCAGGCCGGAGATCTGCGTCGACGCCGAGGCGGCGTTGATCGCGAGCGTGTCGTACGCGTCGTCCGGGTGGAGCGCGAGGACCGTGATGACGACCTGGACCTCGTTGCGCAGGCCCTTGACGAACAGCGGGCGCAGCGGGCGGTCGATGAGGCGGCACGCGAGGATCGCGTCCGTCGAGGGGCGGCCCTCGCGGCGGAAGAACGAGCCGGGGATGCGGCCCGCGGCGTACATGCGCTCCTCGACGTCCACCGTCAGCGGGAAGAAGTCGAACTGGTCCTTGGGGTGCTTGCCGGCCGTCGTGGCCGACAGGAGCATGGTCTCGTCGTCGAGGTACGCGGCGACGGAGCCGGCGGCCTGACGCGCGAGGCGCCCGGTCTCGAACCGGACGGTGCGGGTGCCGAAGCGACCGTTGTCGATCGTGGCCTCGGCGAACTGGATCTCGGGACCCTCCACGGGTGCCCTCCCTTTCTCGAAGCGCCGCCCGGGTAGCCCTGTCGAGGGTTCCGGTCCGTGCCCCGGCGCGCGTGGCGCGGGGCTCCGGTCGCACTCGACGCTCGGCGGTCTTCGATCGAGGTCCACGGCGGTTCCCGTACCGGCTCCGTCCGAGACGGGGCCGTGGGGTCCGTGAGCCACTACCGAGGACCGAACGAGAGGCCGGCGGCGCGGTGTGGGTGGTGTCGGCTGAAGGTGTCAGCCGTGGTGTGACAGGTACATCACACCAGACCAGCCCGGTCCCCGCAGGGACCGGGCTGGCGGTGTCGTGTCAGCGACGCAGACCGAGGCGCTCGATGAGGCTGCGGTAGCGGTTGATGTCGACCTTCTGCAGGTAGCCGAGCAGGCGACGGCGCTGGCCGACGAGGAGGAGCAGACCACGACGGCTGTGGTGGTCGTGCTTGTGCTCCTTGAGGTGCTCGGTGAGGTCCTTGATGCGCTGCGTGAGGAGCGCGACCTGGACCTCGGGCGAACCGGTGTCGCCCTCGCTCGTCGCGTACTCGGTCATGATGCGCTGCTTCGTGGCAGTGTCGAGCGGCACGGTTCTCCTTCGGGTTCGTTGCGCGGTGCGCCGGGGACGGTTCTCCCGGGCTCTCTGGATCCGCGGCCGGTCAGACGGCGCATCCATCGTACCAGCGCACGACCGCACCGCCGGCGACGGGCGGTGCGGTCGTCGTTCGAGCGCACCGCCGCCGACGGCGCGGCCGCACCGCCCGCAGCGCTCAGGCCCCGTCGTGCCCGGCCGTCCCGTCGCCGCGGAACCGGCCCGCCGCGTCGGGCAGCACGCCCGCGAACCGGAGCAGGTCCGGCAGGGTGAGGACGAGGGACCCGTCCTCGAAGTGCACGCCCTGCGCCGGCGTCCAGTGGTTGCTCGCCCGGACGTAGGACGTGTCGTCCTGGCGCAGCAGGTACACGAACGTCTCCGCGAGCACGCGGCTGCCGACCTCGCCGAGGAAGCTCCCGTTGCCCTGGAGCTCGGCCTCCTTGAGGACGTAGTACCACAGCGGGGTGCCGCCGTGGTCGCCGTCCCGCAGGGCCGCGAGCGCCTGCTTCACGTCGTCGCCGGCCCGGTCCTCGAGCTGGGCCGGGGTGAGCGGGGTGACGCCGAGCGCCGTGGCGACGGCCTCGCCCGTGGGCAGCGCGAGCATGTAGCCGCGCAGCAGGTTGCGCTGCGCGAGCTGCTTCTGCAGCGCGCTCGCCACGAGCTGGGCCTGCGTGTGCGCGGGCGGCTCGGGCGGCAGCGCGCCCTCCTTGACCATGGTGCCGAGGCTCGGCGCGAGGAACGTGTCGATCTTCTCCGCGGCCCGGAAGGGCGAGGGGTCGCCCTTGTCGACGAACCGTGCCCACTCGATCGGCCAGTTCGACGGCAGCGCGGGGACGCCCGCGGGGCCGGCGCCCAGGCTGCCGCCGTTCCCCGTGAACTGGAAGAGCTGGACGAGGCTCGCGTTCCGCGGCGGCGGCCCCGTGAAGTTGACGTTGAAGTCGTAGGTGTCGCGGATCATCGAGTGCCCGAACCGGAACGCCGCGACGGCGAACTCGAGGGGCATCGAGATCGGGTAACGGGGCCGGAAGAACGAGGTGTCGCGCAGGAGCGTCGCGTCGAGCATCCCCGGCCTGGTGAGGGTGCGCAGGTAGTCGTTGACCACGAGCCACTGGTAGTGCCAGCGCACGAGCTGGCTCGCGCGCTCGAAGACGCCGCGCTCCCCGCCGGTGTGCCGCGTCCACGGCTCGACGTCGTCCACCCAGTCCACGACGGCGTTGTGGAAGCGGATCATCGCGAGGTGGAACTGCGCCACGACGAGGTTCTCGTCGTTGCGCCCGTCCGGGACGAGCGGTGCCCCCTGCTCGTCGCGCGGCAGGTCGCGCTGGGCGTCGCCGCCGGGTTCGACGAGCGTGAACGACGGCCCGCCCGGGATCACGAGCGGCTCGGTGGAGATGCGCCCGAGCCGGAGCTTGGCGGACCCCGGGACGTAGGACGCCTCGCTGCGGGTGGTCCGGTAGCCGCGCTCCCCCGCGAACACCGGGCCGCTCCCGTAGAGCGAGTCGAGGTTGAGCGCCGGGTGCCGCCCGTTGTGGAGCGAGCGCACGACGACGCGCGGCGCGAAGACCTGGAACGGGACGGCGTCGACGTCGCCGAGCGCCTGGTCGCCGTCCCGGCCGGCCGTCGTGTCCGGGCCGTTCGTGTTGAGCGTGATGTCGTGGTCGATGAACTGGCCCCAGTACGTGTACACCGCCGGGACGTGGGAGTTGAGGTCGCGCGGCGGCTGCCCGGGCGGGGCGACCGGCCGGGCGACCATGGACGCCCCGAGCGCCTTGAGCGCCTCGACGGTGGCCGTCGTCGCGCCGTCGCCGACCGGCAGGTGGAACGCGGGAAAGCTCTCCGCGAGCTCCGGGAACAGGTAGTCGAACGCGGTCGTGGAGTCGTAGCGGTGGAGCTCGTGGTCCCGGGCGACCGCGGCCTCGGCCGCGGGCAGGAGCGGGGCGTTCGACTCCGCGGGGTCCACGTCCGCGTGCGCGTCCGCACCGACCACGGCGCCGTCGGGTGCGACGGCCGAGCCGTGACCGACGCTCCGGACGGTCCGGCCGACCGGGGTGGACGCCTGGTCGACCGCGTCGGGGGCGACGTCGTCGACCACCGTCTCGGCGATGGTGCCTGCGCCGGGTGGCGCCGCGTGCTGCTGAGCCTCCATGGCTCTGCCTCTCTGTGGGAGGTCGTCGTGCGGCCCGCGCGGCGGGCCACCGAGCGCCCCCGCGGGCGGCTCGCGCTCGCGCAGGGGCGTGTGCGACCGCCCCTGGACTGCGGCCCGGGGATCACGCGGCCGCGACGGACGCCGTGCACGACGGCGCCGCTCACCCGGAGGGAGGGCGCGCGGCCGGTGCCGTGACACGCGGCGGCCGACGACGTACCCGCCCTCGGCGGGGTCCGTCCGCTACCCGCGGAGGAGGCCGCGCCGCCGGGCCTCGGCGACCGCCGCGGTGCGTGAGGGCGCGCCGAGCTTGTCGTAGACGTGCACGAGGTGGGTCTTCACGGTCGCGCGCGACAGGAACAGCGCCTGCGCGATCTCGTCGTTGGTACGTCCTTCGGCGACGAGGGCGAGCACCTCGAGCTCGCGCGCGGTGAGCGCCGTGCCGGGGCTGCGCAGGCGCCCGAGCAGGCGTCGCTGGACCGCAGGACCGAGCGCGACCTCGCCCGCCGCGGCGGCACGCACGGCGGCCACGAGCTCGTGCGTCGGGGCGTCCTTGAGCAGGTAGCCGCGCGCACCCGCCTCGACCGCCGCGAGGATGTCGGCGTCGGTGTCGTAGGTCGTCACGACGAGCACGGCCGGGCCACCGGCCGCGACGATCTCCCGGACCGCGTCGACGCCCCCGAGCCGGTCCGGGCCGAACTGGAGGTCGAGCAGCACGACGTCGGCGCGCAGCCCGCCGCGCAGCCGCGCGAGGAGCTCCTCGGCCGAGCCGACCTCGGCGACGACGCGCACGTCCGGCTCGGCCTCGAGCACCGCGCGCAGGCCCGTGCGCACGACCGGGTGGTCGTCCGCCAGCACGACGTCGACGACGGCCGGACCGGTCATCGCTCCTCCTCGTCCTCGGCGGGTGAGAGCGGCACCCAGGCCGCGACCGCGGTGCCCGCGCCCGGCGCGGACTCCACGGACAGCGTGCCGCCGAGCTCCGCGAGCCGCGCGCGCATGGCGACGAGCCCGAACCCGCCCGCGGCCCCGCCCGCCCCGTCCGGGGACGGCTCGGGCAGTCCGTCCGGGTCGAAGCCGCGGCCGTCGTCGACCACGTCGAGGGCGACCGCCTCCTTCCCCGGCGCCGCGCCCGCGAGGAAGCTCAGCGTGACCGCGACGCGGGACGCGTCCGCGTGCCGCTCGACGTTGGCGAGCGCGGACTGCGCGACGCGCAGCAGGGCGGCCTCGACGTCGGTCGGCAGCGGCACCGCGTCCCCGCTCACCCGCACGACCACGTCCGGCCCGCCGCCGCCCGCACGACCCGAGGACCGGGCCGCGTTGCGGCGCAGGGCGTCGACCAGGTTCGACGACGCGAGGTCGGCGGGCGCGAGCGCACGGACCACGCGGCGCGCCTCGGCGAGGTTGTGCCGCGCGACGTCCCGTGTCTGCTCGACGTACCCGCGCGCGGTGGCCACGTCGCCGTCGTCGAGCGCGGTCTGCGCGGCGCGCAGGAGCAGCTCGGCCGAGGAGAAGCCCTGGGCGAGCGTGTCGTGGATCTCGCGCGCGAGCCGTTCCCGCTCGCCCGCGACGGCGCGCTCGCGCTCGGCCGTCGCGAGCTCGTCGCGCGTGCGGACGAGCTCGTCGAGCGTGCGCTGGCGCTCCTGCGACTCGCGCACGACCGCCTCGAGCGCGAGCACGACGACGACCGCGACGGCCCCGCCGATCGCGGGACCCAGCACGAACGGCAGCGCGAGGACGTTCCCGGTGATCGCGACCATGACCGCGACCACGAGGAGCACGATCACGCCGACGGCGACCGGGCCGCGCCGCGGGCCGAGCACGTGCATCGCGACGAACATCAGCGGGAACGCGACCCACACCGCCGTGACCGAGGTGAGGCACAGCGCGACCCACAGCACGACGAGCCCGGTCACCCACGCGCGCGCGGGCCACCAGGCGCCCCGGGGGGCCTCGACGTCGTCCGGGATCGGCAGGCGGCGCCGGCCCAGCACGTAGAGCACGAGCAGCGCGGCGCACAGCACGACGGCGACGACGCCCCGCACCGTGCCCGCCGTGGCAAGAGCACCGGCGAGCGACAGCGCGAGCAGGCCGACGAGAAGGACGTCCAGGCCGCGGCGCAGCCACCGGGTGGCCGCCGGCACGACGCGCGCGCCGTGCCCGACGGGCGCGACAGGGGTCGAGGACGCGGCCGGGATCACGGCGACACCCTAGCCACGCCACCCCGACGCGGCATCGTCCGAACGGTCGATGCGGGGCTCCACCCCGCGGCGACGCGGGACCGACCGCGGCGACGATCCGGGACGGGCCGCGCCGCGGGACCGTGGTCGGGAGCGGTGACGGGCGTCCGTCGCCCGCCGCGCACCCGCCTGCCCCAGCCGTCCCGACCCTCGGAGGCCGTCCCGTGTTCCTCGCCCTGCGCGACCTGCGCCATGCCCGTGGGCGCTTCGCGCTCATGATCGTGGTCGTCGCGCTCATCACGTTCCTCGTCGCGTTCCTCGCCGCGCTCACGGCGGGCCTCGGCCGTGCGAGCACGTCCGCCGTGACGGACCTGCCGGTGGACCGGGTCGCGTTCGCGCCCCCGGCCGAGGGGGCCTCGCCGACCTTCACCGAGTCGGAGGTCACCGCGGACCAGCGTGACTCCTGGGTCGCCGTCCCCGGCGTGAGTGCCGCGGAGCCTCTCGGCGTCGCGACGGTGCGGGCCTCCGGCGAGACGACCGGGGCCGTGACCGCGTTCGGCGTCCGGCCGGGCTCCGGCCTGGTGCCAGGCGCGGCGGTCGACGGCGCGGACGTCGCGCCCGGCGCCGTCGTGCTCTCCCGCGGGGCCGCCGACGCGCTCGGCGCCGACGTCGGGGACCGCGTCACCGCCGGCACGCTCGACCTGACCGTCGCCGCGGTCGCGGACGGCGAGGCGGACTTCGCCCACACGCCCGTCGTCTGGGTCTCGCTCGACGACTGGCAAGCGGTCGGCGCGCGCGGTGGCGCCGCAGCGGACGACGCTCAGGACGGCCCGACCGCGACCGTCGTCGCGCTGCGGTTCGGCGACGACCCGCCGTCGGCGGACGCGCTCGCCGCGGCCGACGCCGAGCTCGGGACGGTCACCGAGACGCCGCGCGAGGCGCGCTCGGCCATCTCCTCGTTCACCGCCGAGAACCTCTCGCTGACCCTCATGCAGGTGTTCCTCCTCGCCATCTCCGCGCTCGTCGTCGGCGCGTTCTTCACGGTCTGGACCATCCAGCGCGCCGGAGACGTCGCCGTGCTGCGGGCACTGGGCGCCTCGACGCGCTATCTCCTGCGCGACGCGATCGGCCAGGCGGGCGTCGTGCTCGGCGTCGGCGTCGGGCTCGGCACGGCGCTCGCGGCCGGGGCCGGCCTGCTCGCCGCGCGCGTCATGCCCGTCGTCGTCGACGTCTCGACGACGCTCGTCCCCGCCGTCGTGCTCGTCGCCCTCGGCGGGCTCGGCGCGGTGCTCGCCGTGACGCGGGTCGCGCGCGTGGACCCGCACGCCGCCCTCGCCGCGCGCTGACCGGCGTCCGGCCGCCCTCGCCCGCACCGAACCCGTCCCCCCGACATCCCCCAGACCCGAGACCCGAGACCCCCAGGAGCACCCCGTGGACCTCACGCTCGACCGCATCCGCCTCGCGTACCCCGACGGCGACGGCGTCCTCGTCGCCGTGGACGACGTCACGCTCACCGTGCCGTCGGGTACGACCACGGCGCTGCTCGGCCCCTCCGGCGCCGGCAAGTCCAGCCTGCTCGCCGTCGCCGCGACCCTCACGCCGCCCACATCCGGCGTCGTGCGGGTCGGGGACGACGTCGTCAGCGCGCCGCTCGACGCGGCCGACGACGCTCCCGGTGCGCCGCGGGCCGCGCTCGGGCCCCGCCGCCGGGCGCGGCGTGCGGCGGACCGGGCGGCGGCCCTGCGCCGCGAGCGCATCGGGATCGTCTTCCAGCAGCCGCAGCTCGTGGCGTCCCTCACCGTGCTCGAGCAGCTCGAGCTCATGAGCCACCTGCGTGGCCGACCCGCCTCGTCACGTCGCACGCACGCGCTCGCCCTGCTCGACGCGGTGGGCGTCGCGGACCGCGCGGACCGCCGACCGGAGCACCTCTCGGGCGGCCAGCGCCAGCGGGTGGCGATCGCCCGGGCGCTCGTGAACGACCCGCAGGTGCTCCTCGTCGACGAGCCCACGTCGGCGCTCGACCACGAGCGCGGCGTGCAGGTCGTGGAGCTCGTCGTCCGGCTCGCGCGCGAGCTCGACGCCGCGACCCTGCTCGTCACGCACGACGAGGCGACCCTCGACCCGGTCGACGCCCGCGTGCACCTGGCGGACGGCCGGGTCGTCGAGGCGCCGGCGGCCGTCTGAGGACCACCGGCGCCGAGACCGCGATCCCCACGCAGAGCACGGGCCCGGCGTGCTGGACGTCGCGCCGGGAAGAGTGTCTCGACGAAGGTCGAGGTCAGCGCACCCCGCGCACGTGGGTCGCGACCGCGAGCGCCACCACCGCCGCGAGCGCCTGCCCGACGACCGCACCCCAGCCGGGAGCGCCGACGAGCAGCGCCACGCCCAGAGGGACGGCGCCGAGGACCGCGACGTCCGGCCCCTTGCGCAGCACGGCGGCGGCGCCCGTGGGGACGCCGCCCGCGGGCGTCGCGAGCAGCGGGCCGCCCCAGTTGGGCGGCTCGCGGTAGGCGCTGCGCACGGCGGCTGAGCCCTGCACGACGGCCGTGAGCGCGCCGAGCGCGACCCAGCGCGCGTCTCCCGTCGCGACCACCAGCGGCGCCGCACCCGCGAGGAGGCACACGGCGGCCGTGAGCGTGGGGACGACGGCGCGCGCGAGCCGGGTCCAGCGCGCGGCGAGCGGCACGAGGGAGTCGACGACGGGCGCCATCTCCGCGGTGCGCGCCCCCTCGGCGCCGAGCACGGCGGCGCCGAGGCCCGCGACGACCAGCACCGCGAAGAGGCCGAACCCCGAACCGAGGCCCGGGACCTGCTGGGCGACGACCGTCAGCGCTCCCAGGCCGACGAGCTGCGCGAGGGCGGACGGGCTGCGCCCGAGGAGGACGAGGTCGGCGGCCACCACCGCGCCGAACGCGCCGCGCACCGCGGCGAACCGGCGCGGGCGCCGGACGCGCACCCGGGCCGCCCCGGCACGACGCAGGGCGCGGCCGAGGTCGCGCGTGTCGAACGAGAGCACGGCGCCGCCCACCTGGTCCGCGACCGAGCTCTGCGCGCGCAGGACGGTCGCGCCGAGCGACTCCAGCCCGCGCCACCAGCGCAGCACGAGCACCGCGGCGACCGCGAGGAGCCCGACCGCCACGAGCGGGGGCGCGGCGAGCGCGGGCAGCCCGGTGTGGCCGACGACGACGAGCACGAGGCCCGCGACCGGCACGGCCGCGACCGCGACGTCGCTCGCGCGGGCGAGGGCGCCCGCCGCCCGGGGGAACGGCTGGACGAGTCCCGCGACGGACACCAGCAGCAGCCCGACCGCGCCGCCCGTCAGCGCCGCCCGGAGCGCGGGCGTCGCCTCGAGCCCGGCGGCGACCGACACGGCGACCGTCCCGACCGCGCCCAGCACGCCGCCCAGGAGCACCGCGCGGACGAACGACGGCGAGACGAGCCCGCGCCGGTCCGCCGGACTGGGCACCCACCAGCGCACGCCCGCGCTGCCCGCGCCCACCGGGCCGAGGCGCACGGCCGTCCCCGTGAGGAACGCGAGCAGCGCGGCCGTCCCGAGTGCCTGGATCGCGCCCGGGCCGAGCACGGGCGCTCCGCCTGCTGCCGAGCCGGGGTCCAGGGTCGAGCGCAGCATCGAGGCGAGCCCGATCACCCAGCCGGTCGCGAGCGCGACGGACACCACCGCGTAGGCGACGTCGACGACGATCTCCCCCGGGCCCGCGTCGGCCCGCGCCGCGGCGGCGCGCGCGGTCAGACGGCGCAGCTCGCGACCCGTGAGCAGCTCGCCCGGGTCCGTCCGCGGCATGTCCACCGCGACGTCGGGACCGTCGTCGCGGCTCGCGCGGCGGGACTCTCCGGGAGGTCCGTCGGGGTGCGGGCCGGTCACCGTCAGCGCACCGCCAGGAGCGCGTCGTGGGTGTCCGCGGGGTCGAGCGCGACGCACGCGTCGTCGCCGACCAGGAGGCCGCGCGCGCCGGTCCGCGCGACGAGGTCGGGGTCGTGCGTGGCGAGGAGGACTGCGACGCCGCTGCGCGCGTCGTCCACGAGCAGCCCCGCGAGCCGCTCGCGCATCCCGGGATCGAGGCGCTGCTCCGGCTCGTCGAGCACGAGCAGCTCACGGGGCCGCACGAAGCCGGAGGCGAGGAGGAAGCGGCGCCGCTGACCCGACGAGAGCGCCGACGGCAGCGACGCCGCCTGCTCCGCGATCCCGAACCGGTCCAGGAGCGCGTCCACGGCCGACCCCGCCCCGGCCACGCCGTGCCCGCGCGCGACGAGGACGAGGTGCTCGCGCACCGTGAGCGCGGGGAAGAACGCGTCGTCGTCGAGCACGCCCGCGACGCGTGCGCGGAAGTCCCGCTCGCGCTCGTCGACGACGCGGCCGAAGGCCCGCACCGTGCCGCCGAGCGGGGGCTGCAGGCCGAGCAGCGTGCGCAGGAGCGTCGACTTCCCGCTGCCGTTCGCGCCGATGACGACGACCAGCTCGCCGGGCTGGACGGTGAGGTCCACCGGGGCGCACACGGCGACGTCGGCGTAGCCGACGCGCAGGGCGCGCGCCTCGAGCACGGGGGCCGGGACCGGGGCCGCCACGGTCAGGACCCCGTGGTCGTCGCGACCGGCTCCCCGTCCGCGCCGGCGAGGATCGCGCGGGCGCGGGCGACGTCGTCGTGCATCTGGGCGACGAGCGGCTCGATGCCGTCGAAGCGCAACGTCGGGCGCAGGCGCTCGACCAGCTCGAGGACCACGTCCTCGTCGTACAGGTCGAGGTCGGCACGGTCGAGGACGTACGCCTCGACGCGCCGCTCGACGCCGTCGAACGTCGGGTTGGTGCCGATCGAGATCGCGGCCGGGAGCCGGACGTCGGCGTGCTCGGGGTCGGCGCCCGCGAGCTGCGGCCGCTCCAGCCAGCCCGCGTACACGCCGTCGGCCGGGACCATGCCGCTGATGGCGCCGAGGTTCGCCGTCGGGAAGCCGAGCTCACGGCCCCGGGCGTCGCCGTGCACGACCGTGCCCCGCACGCGGTGCGACCGGCCGAGGATGCGGGCCGCCTCGCGCACGTCGCCCGCCGCGAGCAGCGCCCGCACGCCCGTGGAGGACCAGCGCACCTGGGAGTCGCCCGGTGCGGTCTCGTCCGTGACGGGCACGCCCTGGTGCTGCCCGACGTCGTCGATCGCCACGACCTCGAAGCCGAACCGCGACCCGAGCTCGACCATGGTCTCGATCGTCCCGGCGTTGTCGCGCCCGAAGCGCACGTCGTGCCCCACGACGACGGTCCCGACCCGGAGCCCGTCGACGAGGTACGTGCGCACGAACTCCTCCGGGGTCTGGCGCGCGAACTCGAGCGTGTACTCCACGAGGAGGACAGCGTCCAGGCCCGTCGCCGCGAGCAGCTCGACGCGGTCGGCGATGCCCGTGATGAGCTCCGGTGCGCTCTCGGGACGGTGCACGACCGCCGGGTGCGGGTGGAACGTCACGGCGACCGCCCGCGCGTCGCGCGAGCGGGCGAGGTCGACGATCCGTCCGAGCACCTGGGCGTGGCCACGGTGGACGCCGTCGAAGTTGCCGATCGTCACGACCGACGGGCCGAAACCCGGGGGAACCTGGCTCAGCTCCGTCCACAGGTGCACGCGAGAACTCCTCCGGTGAGGGGGTGGGTCGGGCGCGCCGGCAGGGAGTCGTCGGCGCCGCTGGACAAGACTGCCACGCCCCGGCCCCGACACCGAACCGAGGGCGTCAGGCGGGCGCCAGGACGAGCACCGGCTTCGCGAGGTCGGCGCCGCCGCGGCGCGTGTCCTCGACGAGGGCGACGAGCTCGCCGTCCGGGGAGATCGCCGCCGTGGTCCCGGGCGAACCGGTCCCGGGGATCCACTGCCCGTACGACAGCGCCGTGGCCTCCTGCGCCGTGAGCTCGCGCACGGGGAACGTCGCGCGCGCGGCCTCGGCGAGCGGCAGCGTCGCGAGGACGCCGTCGCGGTCGGCCTGCGCCTCGAGCTCCTCGAGCGTCGAGGCGACGTCGAGCCCGTACCCGCCGACGCGCGTGCGCCGCAGAGCCGTGAGGTGGCCGCCGACGCCGAGCGCCGCGCCGAGGTCGCGCGCGAGCGCGCGCACGTACGTGCCCGACGACACGGTCACGGCGACGTCCACGTCCAGGGCAGGGGGCGCGCCGTCGGGCGTCTCCCCCGGCCCCACCGGGCGCACGTCGAGGACCTCGAACCGCGAGACGACGACGGGGCGCGCCGCGAGCGCGACGTCCTCGCCCGCGCGGGCACGGGCGTAGGCGCGCTTCCCGTCGACCTTGATCGCGCTCACCGTGCTCGGCACCTGGAGGATCCCTCCCGTGAGGTCGGCGATCGCGCGGTCGAGGTCGGCGCGCCCGACGCCGGACGCGTCCGCGGACGCGACGACCTCGCCCTCGGCGTCGTCGGTCGTGGTGGCGGCGCCGAGCCGGATCGTCGCGTCGTAGTCCTTGTCCGCGCCGACGACGTAGGTGAGGAGCTTCGTCGCCCGGCCGACCCCGAGCACGAGCACGCCCGTCGCCATGGGGTCGAGCGTGCCGGCGTGCCCGACCTTGCGCGTGCCCGCGAGCCGGCGTCCGCGACCGACCACGTCGTGGCTCGTCCAGCCGCCCGGCTTGTCGACGACGACCAGACCGTCGGGAGCCGTCGGCCGCCGCGGAGCCTGGTCGCGCGGACGCTCGGTGCGTGCCGCGGTCATCGGGCCGCCCCCGTCGACGCCCGGACCGGGGCGTCCGACGGGTCGACCGTGCACCGGACGAGCACCGCGAGCGCCGGGTCGTCGTCGGCGTGCGACGGGGCCTCGACGGCGAACAGCGTGTTGAGCAGCATCCCGCGCGCCACGAAGTCGCGCGCCTCCTCGTCGCTCGCCCCGGCGCGCGTGCGGTAGAGGTCGAACGCCTGCGCCAGCACCGCGCGCGCCCGGGTGCCGAGCACCGGGTCGGCGCCGAGCACGAACCCGTGCATGAGGACGCGGAGCTGGTCCGGGTCGGCGATGAGCCGCGTGTACGCCTCGCCCATCGCGGCCTTGGCGTCCGGGCCGGGCGGGACGGCCTCGAACCGCGCGACGATCTCGCTCGCGACGCGGTCGAACACCTCGCGGAACAGCTCCTCCTTGGTCCCGAAGAGCCGCACCACGTAGGGCTGGGACACGTTCGCGGCCCGCGCGACCTGGTCCGTGCTGGTGCCCGCGTAGCCGCCCGCGGCGAACACCGCGGTGGCGGCGTCGAGGATCTGCTCGCGGCGCTCGTCGCGCGTCATGCGCCGGGCCGGTGCGTCGGAACTCATGGTTGACAGGTTATCAGTCGATTACTAGCGTCATCTAGGTAGTAATCAATCAATGCTTACTCCCGCCTCGGAGGCACGACCATGACACTCCCCTCGACCGAACCGTCGGCCACCGCGTCGACCGACGACCTGCCCGACGACCTGCCCGACGACCTGCCCGACGACCTGCCCGACGACCTGCCCGACGGCGTGCGCCCCGCGCGCACGGCCGTCGCGGACGCGCCGGAGCGCCGCCCGCCCACCGCACAGGCGCCCCACCCCTCCCCGGAGCCCCCGGCACGGCGTGCGCGCCCGGTCGCCCTCGCGCTCGTCGCCGCGTCGCTGCCCATGTTCATGGCGACGCTCGACAACCTCGTCGTCACCGGCGCGCTTCCCGTGATCTCGGAGGCGCTCCGCCCGACCGTCGAGCAGCTCCAGTGGTTCGTCAACGCGTACACGCTCGCGTTCGCGACGCTCATGCTGCCCGCGGCCGCGCTCGGCGACCGCCTCGGTCGCCGCCGGGTGTTCGTCGGCGGGATCGCGCTCTTCACGCTCGCGTCGGCGGCCGCCGCCCTCGCGGACACCCCCGGCGCGCTCGTCGCGGCCCGCGCCGTCCAGGGCGCCGGAGCCGCGGCGATCTTCCCGCTCTCGCTCACGCTGCTCGTCGGCGCCGTCCCGGCCGCGCGGCGCGCGCTCGCGATCGGCGTGTGGGGCGGCGTCTCCGGCCTCGGCATCGCGCTCGGTCCGCTCGTCGGCGGTGCCGTCGTCGAGGGCCTGAGCTGGCAGGCGATCTTCTGGCTCAACGTCCCGGTCGCCGTCGTCGCCGTGCCGCTCGTCCTCGCGGCGCTGCGCGAGTCGTTCGGGCGCCGACAGCCGTTCGACGTGCCGGGGCTGCTCCTCGCGGGCGGCGGCGTCCTGCTGGCCGTGTGGGGCATCGTCGACGCCGAGCGCCGCGGGTGGGGGTCCGCGGCGACGACCGCGACCCTCTCCGCGGCGACTGCCCTGCTCGTGCTCTTCGTCGTCCGGGAGGCCCGCACCGCGCACCCGCTCGTCCCCCTGCGCCTGTTCCGCTCGCGGAGCTTCAGCGCGGCCAACGTCGTGAGCCTCGCGTTCGCCGTCGGGATGTTCGGCGCGGTCTTCCTGCTCACGCAGTTCCTCCAGGTCGGCCAGGGCTACTCCCCCCTCGAGGCGGGCGTCCGGACCCTGCCGTGGACGGCCGCGCCCATGGTCGTCGCGCCCCTCGCCGGTGCGCTCGCGTCCCGGGTCGGCGTGCGCCCTCTCGTCATCACCGGCCTCGCCCTCCAGACCGTCGCGCTCGGCTGGATGGCCTACCTCGTGGACGCGGACCCGACCGTCTACGGCGCGCTCGTGCCGGCGTTCGTGCTCGCCGGCGTCGGCATGGGCCTCACCTTCGCGCCCGTCGCGACCGCGGTGCTCGCCGGGGTCGCGGACGCCGACCACGCGACGGCGAGCAGCGTCAACGCGACGCTGCGGGAGATCGGCGTCGCGCTCGGGGTCGCGGTGCTGACGGCCGTCTTCCTCGCCGCGGGCGGGGCGCTGACGCCGGCCGCCTTCGCGACCGGGCTGGTACCGGCCCTCGCCGTCGGCGCCGCCGTGCTCGCGGTTGCCACCGCGGCCGCGCTCTTCCTCCCCCGGGGCACGGGCCGCTGACCACGCCCGCCGGGCGAGGACCGGCCGTCGCCCGGTCCGCCCGTGGGGACGACCGAGGGCCGGGGTGGGAGGTCAGCGCTCGGCCGACTCCCCCTCCTCCTCGGCCGTGCGGTACGGGTCCGCGTCGCCGGCGAAGGCCTTGCCCTCCCGCAGGGCCGCGAGCTCGGCGTCGCGACGGCGCGCCTCGACGAGCGCGGCGTCGAGGTGCGCCGCCGTCTCGGGGACGGAGTCGAGGTGGAACTCGATCGTCGGCGTCAGGCGGATCCCCGTCTGCTTGCCGACCTCGGACCGGATGAGGCCCTTCGCGCTCTCCAGCGCCGCGGCCGTCCCGGCTCGCTCCTCGTCGGTGCCGTACACGGTGTAGAACACGGACGCGTTCTGCAGGTCACCGGTGACGCGCACGTCCGTCACCGTGACGAACCCGAGGCGCGGGTCCTTGATCCGCGTGTCGAGCATCTGCGCGACGATCTCCTTGATGCGGTCGGCGAGCTTCCTCGCCCGAGGGTGATCGACCATGGCTTCTTCCTTTCGTGCCGAGCGTTCCGGCTACGGTCCCGACGACCGTACGCCGGACGGACCCCGTCGGCCGGGCGTGACGAGCGTCAGGAACGCGGCTTCTCCCGCATCTCGAACGTCTCGATCGTGTCGCCGACCTGGAGGTCGTTGAACGAGCCCAGTCCGATACCGCACTCGAAGCCCTCGCGGACCTCCGTGGCGTCGTCCTTGAACCGCTTGAGCGACTCGACCGTGAGGTTGTCCCCCACGACCTTGCCGTCACGCAGGACGCGCGCCTTGGCGTTGCGGCGGATCTCGCCCGAGCGGACGATCGAACCGGCGATGTTGCCGAACTTCGAGGAGCGGAAGATCTCGCGGATCTCCGCCGTGCCCAGCTGGGCCTCCTCGTACTCCGGCTTGAGCATGCCCTTGAGCGCGGCCTCCACGTCCTCGATCGCCTGGTAGATGATCGAGTAGAAGCGGACGTCGACACCCTCGCGCTCGGCCAGGTCCTCGACGCGCTCGCCGTACTTCACGTTGAAGCCGATGATGATCGCGTTGTCGACCGTCGCGAGGTTGACGTCGTTCTGCGTGATCGCACCGACACCGCGGTGGATGACGCGCAGCTCGACCTCGTCGCCCACGTCGATCTTGAGCAGCGCGTCCTCGAGCGCCTCGACGGCACCCGACACGTCGCCCTTGAGGACGAGGTTGAGGGTCTCGACCTTGCCCTGCTGAAGCGCCTGCGTGAAGTCCTCGAGGCTGATGCGCTTGCGGCGCTTGGCCAGGAGGGCGGCGCGCTCGGCGGCCTCGCGCTTCTCGGCGATCTGGCGTGCCGTGCGCTCGTCGGGCGCCACGAGGAACGTGTCGCCCGCGCTCGGCACCGATGCGAGACCCAGCACGAGGACCGGACGGGCGGGGCCCGCCTCGGTCACGGCGTTGCCGTGCTCGTCGAACATCGCGCGGACGCGGCCGTGGGCCGTGCCGGCGACGATCGCGTCACCGACGCGCAGCGTGCCGGACTGGACCAGGACGGTCGCGACGGCGCCGCGGCCCTTGTCGAGGTTCGCCTCGATGGCGACACCGCGCGCGTCCTTGTCCGGGTTCGCGCGCAGGTCGAGCGAGGCGTCGGCCGTGAGCAGGACGGCCTCGAGGAGGTCGTCGATGCCCATGTTCTGCTTGGCCGACACGTCGACGAACATGGTGTCGCCGCCGTACTCCTCGGCCACCAGGTTGTACTCGGTGAGCTGCTGGCGGATCTTGGCGGGGTTGGCCCCCTCCTTGTCCACCTTGTTCACCGCGACGACGATCGGCACGTTCGCCGCCTGGGCGTGGTTCAGCGCCTCGATGGTCTGCGGCATCACGCCGTCGTCCGCGGCCACGACGAGGATCGCGATGTCCGTCACCTGCGCACCGCGGGCACGCATGGCGGTGAACGCCTCGTGACCCGGGGTGTCGATGAACGTGATCGCGCGGTCGTTGCCCTCGTGCTCGTGACGCACCTGGTACGCACCGATGTGCTGGGTGATGCCACCGGCCTCGCCCGCGACGACGTCCGTCTGGCGGATCGCGTCGAGGAGCTTGGTCTTTCCGTGGTCGACGTGACCCATGACGGTGACGACCGGCGGACGGGCCATGAGCTCGTCGTCGCCCTCGGCCTCGAGCTCCGCGTCCAGGTCGATGTCGAAGGACCCGAGCAGCTCGCGGTCCTCCTCCTCGGCCGAGACCATCTCGATGACGTAGCCGAGCTCGGCCGCGAGCGTGCCGAACGTGTCCTCGTCGAGCGACTGGGTCGCGGTCGCCATCTCACCGAGGTGGAACAGCACCGTGACGAGGCTCGCGGGGTTCGCGTCGATCTTGTCGGCGAAGTCGTTGAGCGACGAGCCGTGACGCAGCCGGACGACGGTCTTGCCGTTGCCGCGGGGGACCTGCACGCCGCCGAGCGACGGCGCCTGCATCTGCTCGAACTCCTGGCGCTTCGCGCGCTTCGACTTCCGTCCACGGACCGGACGTCCGCCGGCGCGCCCGAAGGCACCCTGCGTGGAACCACGACCCGCACCACCACGGCCGCCGCCACCGGGGCGACCGGCGAAGCCGCCGCCACCACCGGGAGCGCCACCGCCGCCGGGGCGACCGGCGAAGCCGCCACCACCGCCACGACCGCCGCCGCCACCACCGGGACGACCACCGGGAGCCGGACGCTCACCGGGGCGACCGATCGAGGTGCGACCGGGCATCATGCCCGGGTTCGGGCGCGGGCCGCCGGGGCGCGGAGCGGGACGGGGGCCACCCGGGCGGGGGCCGCCCGGACGCTCGCCGGACGCCGCCGCGGCACCCTCGGTGCGCTCGGGACGAGAGCCGGGCCGGGGCATGCCCTGGCTCGGCGCGAACGGGTTGTTGCCCGGGCGCGGGGCTCCCGGACGCGGTCCGCCACCCTGCCGGGGCATGCCCTGGCTGGTGGCGAACGGGTTGTTGCCCGGGCGCGGGGCGCCGGGACGAGCGCCCGAGCCACCCGGACGGGGAGCAGGCGCGTTGGTGCCGCCACCCGGCTTGGGCGTGGCGGTGGGCTTCTGGGCCGGCGCGGGGCGCTCGGCCGCGGGAGCCTGGGGCGCCGGTGCCTTCGGTGCCGGCGCGGCGGGTGCCGGAGCCTGGGGCCCCTTCGCGGGCTCGGCCTTCGCCGGGGCGGGTGCCGCCGGCTGGGGCGCGGGCGCCTCCGCCTGGGGTGCGGCCGGAGCGGCCTTCACCTCGGGCTTCGGGGCCGGCTTGGGCGCCGCCGGACGCGCGGGGGCGGGTGCCGCCGCGGGCTTGCTCGCGCCGCCGCCCCCGGCGGGGAAGGCGTCGCGCAGCTTACGGACCACCGGTGGCTCGATGGTCGAGGATGCCGAGCGGACGAACTCACCGAGCTCCGTCAGCTTGGTCATGATGGTCTTGCTCTCCACCCCGAGCTCCTTCGCGAGCTCGTAGACGCGGACCTTTGCCACAACTCTCCTGTCTCGGTCCGCCCCGGACAGGGAGGACCGTCGTTAGTGCTGGGTGCTCATCGCTGGGTACTCATCGGGTGCCCATCGGCTTCTAACCCGCTTCCTTGTCGACGTGTCGTGCAGTGCGGCCCCTGGCAGGGACCGTGACGCATGGCTCAGACGTGCTCTCCCGGCGGCGCCTCGACGACGGTACGGACCGCGGCGAGGTCGAGGGGCCCGGCGACGTGCAGGGCCCGCGGGACCGCCCGCCGGCGTTCCGCCGTCTCGAGGCACCGGGTCGACGCGTGGAGCCACGCACCACGACCCGGCAGCGACCGCCCGGCGTCCACCACGAGCCGGGGCTCGTCGGCGCTCGCACCGGACCGGTCGAGGACCAGACGGAGGAGTACTGACCGCAGGTCGCGCTCCCGGCATCCGACGCACGTACGGACAGGACCCGATCCCGTGTCGACGGGGCGGGTCGTGGAGTCCGGGGGCATGGTCGAGGTGCGGGCGCGCGGCCCGGTCGATGACAGTCTACCGCGCCGTCCCGTCATCCGTGACCGTCCCACTCGCGGCGACTACCGGTCTCCGGCGCGGGGACCTGGGGCGGTGTCGCGATCGGGCCCCTCCGCGGGGGCGCCGCCCTCGTCCGAGCGGATGTCGATGCGCCACCCCGTGAGCTTCGCCGCCAGGCGGGCGTTCTGGCCTTCCTTGCCGATCGCGAGCGACAGCTGGAAGTCCGGGACGACGACGCGCGCGGCGCGGGCCACCTCGTCGACGACCGTGACGGACGACACACGAGCGGGCGACAGCGCGTTCGCGACGAACTGCGCCGGGTCGTCGCTGTGGTCGACGATGTCGATCTTCTCACCGTGCAGCTCGGCCATGACGGCGCGCACGCGCGAGCCCATCGGACCGATGCACGCACCCTTGGCACCCAGACCCGGCACGCGCGAGCGGACGGCGACCTTGGTGCGGTGCCCCGCCTCGCGCGCGATGGCCGTGATCTCCACCGAGCCGTCGGCGACCTCCGGGACCTCGAGCTCGAAGAGCTTGCGGACCAGGTTCGGGTGCGTGCGGCTCAACGTGATCTGCGCGCCCTTCATTCCCCGGGCGACCTCGAGCACGTACGCGCGCAGGCGCTCGCCGTGCACGTACTCCTCCGTCGGGACCTGCTCGTGCGGCGGGAGGACCGCCTCCGTGCCGCCGACGTCGACCAGGACGACGCGCGGGTCGCGCCCCTGCTGGATGACGCCCGCGAGGACCTCACCCTCCTTGCCGCGGAACGTGCCGAGGATCTGGTCGTCCTCGGCGTCGCGCAGACGCTGGACGATGACCTGACGCGCGGTCGACGTCGCGATCCGGCCGAAGTCGGCGGGCGTGTGGTCGAACTCCGGACCGTGCTCGACCGGGCCGCGCGGGGCGTCCTCGTCGTCGGTCTCCGGAGCCGGCAGCTCCTCGCGCGCCCACACCGTGACGTGCCCGGTCTTGCGGTCGAGCTCGACCCGGGCGCGCGTGTACGCGTCCGGGGTGCGGTGGTACGCCGAGAGCAGGGCCTGCTCGATCGCGGCGACCAGGACGTCGAGGCTGATGTCCCTCTCGCGCTCCAGCAGGCGCAGCGCGCTCATGTCCACGTCCATCGTCAGGCCTCCTCGTCGCGGGCGGTCGTGTCGTCGGTCGAGCCGTCGGTCTCGTCGAGCTCCGGCAGGTCCGCCTCGAGGGCGCGCTTGAGCTCCACCTGCACCTGCCCGCGGACCACGTCGGCCAGGGGCACGACGCGCTCCGTCACGGCACCACGGGCGCCGGGCACGTCCAGGACGAGGTCGGGGTCGACCTCGGACCCGGCCCGCAGGCGCCCCTCGAGCGTGCCGCCGTCGGCGAGCTGGAGGCGCACCAGACGACCGCGGGCGCGCCGGAAGTGGCGGGGCTCGGTGAGCGGGCGGTCGGTGCCGGGCGTCGAGACCTCGAGCGTGTACGCACCGTGGAGCGGGTCCACCGCGTCGAGCGCCGTGGAGATCGGGCGCGTCGCCTCTGCCACCGTGTCGAGGTCGAGGTTCCCCTCGACGTCGTCGGGGAGGTCGAGCACGACGCGCACCACGGACCGGGCGCCGGCGCGCGACACCGTGACGTCCTCGAGGTGGAGACCCGCGTCCACGACCACCGGCTCGATGGCCTCGCGCACGCTCTCGCGGAGCGCGTGCGTGGCCGCGTCGCCTCCGGGTGCCTTGCCGGGCTGACCGCCCGTCTGCCCTGCCATGACTCAGCTCCTGTCCGTGTCCCACGCCGGGTACGGAAGACGACCGGTGTGTTGTTGTCTCGGGATCTCCCGACGATCCGCTCGTCGGGACGTTCGACCGGGGACCAGCCTAACGACTCACGGGGCCCGGACGTGACATCATCGCCCCCGATGAGTCCCCACGCGACCGCGGTGCCCGCCGCGACCCGACCCCGCCCGCGCCGGACGCCACGGCCCGGCGGGCGGCTGCTCGCGGCCGTGACGGTGCTCGCGACCGGCGTCCTGGCGGCCGGGTGCGGCGTCCGGCTGGAGACACCGCCCCCCACCGCACCCTCGCCCGACGCCGTCGAGGTGCTGCGCGCCGGCGCGGTGGACGACGCCCTCGCGGTCGCCGACCTCGTGGCGGACGTCACGCCGGGAGTGACCGACCCGGCGACGCTCGCAGCGCTCGAGGAGGCTGCCGCGTTCGCCGAACGGCACGCGGACGCCCTCGGCGGGGTCTACGACTCCGGCCTGGACGACCTCGACCTCCCCGACGACGATCCCACGTCGTCCGCCCCGCCGGACGGTGCCGGCGACGAGCCGGCGGACGACACGTCGGGCGGCACGGGCGACGGCGCGACGGACGGGGGCGCGACGGACGCACCGGGCGACAGCACCGTCACGACGGACGACATCGTCGTCGCGCTCGTCGAGGCCGCGCAGCGCACGGGTGCCTCCGCCGACGCGTCCACGGACGCCGGGCTCGCGCGCCTCCTCGCGTCCGTCGCCGCCTCGGAGCACGTGTCCGCGCAGCGCCTCGCCGCGCTCACCGGGTCGACCGCCGCGGACGCGCTCGTGACGACGGCCCCGCCCGTCGAGGAGGCTCCGGCCGGGATCGGCGCCGCGGACCTCGCGACGCTCGTCGAGACGGAGGACGCCGCGGGGTACGCGTACGAGGTGCGCGCGGCGCAGTCCGAGGACGACGCGCGGACCGCGGCGGTCGCGCGCGCGGCGGAGCATCGGGCCCGCGGCCAGGCCTGGGCGCTCGCTGCCGGGACGGACGGCACCGCCCAGGACCCCCGTCGCGTCGCCTACGTGCTGCCGGACGACGCGGACGTCGCCGCCCTCGCGCGCCAGGTCGAGTCGAGCCTCGCGCAGACGTACGCGAGCCTGGTCGCCACCGCCGCGCCCACGTCCCGGGCGGAAGCGGTCGCCCTCCTCGTCGACTCGTGGGCGAGCGCGGTCGCGTGGGGCGAGGCCCCTGTCGCCTTCCCCGGCCTCCCCGAGCAGTCGGCCGGCTGAGCCGCCCCGGTCCCCTGCCGGACGAGCTCGGCCCGCGGCCCCTGCTCCGGCCCGCGCGCGACCGCCCCTCTCCCTCCGGAGACCACGACGACGAGGCGCCCCCGGCCCGTGGACCCGGACCGGGGGCGCCTCCGGCACCGCGGCGTGTCAGCCGAGGAGCTCGGCCACCTGCGTCGCGACGTGCTCGACGGCGTCCGCGGCGGGGACCTGCACCGCCTCGCCCGCACGCGGGCGGACCTCGACGACGCCGTCGGCCAGTCCGCGGCCCACGACGAGGAGCAGCGGGACCCCGAGGAGCTCGGCGTCCTTGAACTTCACGCCGGGAGAGACCTTGGGGCGGTCGTCGTAGACCACCTCGACGCCCCGGGCCGCGAGCTCGGTCGCGAGGCGCTCGGCCTCGTCGAACACGCTCGCGTCCTTGCCCGTCGCGACGACGTGCACGTGCGCGGGGGCGACGTGCGCGGGCCACGCGAGCCCGGCCTCGTCGTGGTTGGCCTCCGCGAGCGCCGCGAGCACGCGCGTCACGCCGATGCCGTACGACCCCATGGTGACGACGACCTGCTTGCCGTTCTCGTCGAGCACGGTGAGGCCGAGCGCCTGGGCGTACTTGCGGCCGAGCGCGAAGATGTGGCCGATCTCGATGCCGCGGGCCAGCTCGAGCGGGCCCGAGCCGTCGGGCGCGAGGTCGCCTGCGCGCACCTCGGCGGCCTCGACCGTGCCGTCGGCGGCGAAGTCCCGCTCGGCGACGAGGTCGAACACGTGCCGGCCCGGCTCGTTCGCCCCGGTGATCCAGCGCGTCCCCGCGACGACGCGCGGGTCGAGCAGGTAGCGCACGGAGTGCCGCTCGGGCACCTCGCCCTCGGCGACGTCCGCGGGCGCGTCGCGGCGGACGTTCGGGCCGAGCGCCTGCGGGCCGATGTAGCCCTTGACGAGCTCGGGGTGCGCGGCGAAGTCCGCGTCCGTCGCCGGCTCGACCTCGGCCGGCTCGAACGCCGCGCCGACGCGCTTGAGGTCGACCTCGCGGTCGCCGGGCAGCCCGACGACGACGACCTCGCGGCGGCCGTCGGGGTGCGTGAGGGCGAGCACGACGTTCTTCAGCGTGTCCGCCGCCGTCCACGCGCGGTCCGGACGCGGGAAGCGCGCGTTGGACAGGGCGACGAGCGAGTCGATCGTCGGGGTGTCCGGGGTGTCCTCGACGTGCGCCGCGGGCGCGTCGGCGTAGTCGACGTCCTCCGGGACGGGCGTGACGACCGCCTCGACGTTCGCCGCGTAGCCGCCGGGCGAGCGCACGAACGTGTCCTCGCCGATCGGCGTGGGGGTGAGGAACTCCTCGGAGCGGGAGCCGCCCATCGCGCCCGAGGTCGCGGCCACGATGACGTACTCGAGCCCGAGCCGGTCGAAGATGCGCCGGTACGCCGCGCGCTGCGCCTCGTACGAGCGCTCGAGGCCCTCGTCCGTGGTGTCGAACGAGTAGGCGTCCTTCATGACGAACTCGCGCCCGCGGATGAGACCCGCACGCGGACGCGCCTCGTCGCGGTACTTGGTCTGGATCTGGTAGATCGTCAGCGGCAGGTCCTTGTACGACGAGTACAGGTCCTTGACGAGGAGCGTGAACATCTCCTCGTGCGTCGGCGCGAGGAGGTAGTCACCCTCCTTGCGGTCCTTGAGCCGGAAGATGTTGGGCCCGTACTCCGTCCAGCGGCCCGTCGCCTCGTACGGCTCCTTGGGCAGCAGCGCCGGGAAGTGCACCTCCTGCGCGCCCGCGGCCGCCATCTCCTCGCGGACCACGTCCTCGACCTTGCGCAGCACGCGCAGGCCGAGCGGGAGCCAGGTGTAGATGCCGGGGGCGGCACGGCGGATGTAGCCCGCCCGCACGAGGAGCTTGTGGCTCGCGACCTCGGCGTCGGCCGGGTCCTCGCGCAGCGTCCGGACGAAGAGGGTGGACAGGCGCAGGAGGTCGGCGCCCCGGACGCGGGTGGAGGCCGCGGCGGGCGCGCCGGACGTGACGGAAGACATGCGGCCCACCCTACCGGCGGGGAGGATGTCCCCATGCCCGAGCTGCCCGAGGTCGAGGCCCTGGTCCGGTTCCTCGACGACCGCGCGACCGGCCGCACCGTCGTCGCCGCCGACGTCGCCCAGATCGCCGCGCTCAAGACGTTCGACCCGCCCGTCGACGCGCTGGTCGGCCGTGTCGTGGCCGGCGCCCGACGGCACGGCAAGTGGCTCGACCTCGTCCTGGCGCAGCCCGTGGACGGCCCGCCCGCGCCGGGGCCGGACGACGAGGTCCACCTCGTCTTCCACCTCGCCCGAGCCGGGTGGCTGCGCTGGTCCGAGAAGGCGCCGACGACGCCCGTCCGTCCCCGCCTCGGCGGCAGCGGCGGCGGGAAGGCGGCGGTGCTCGCGCTGCGCGTACGCCTGGACGACGGCTCGGGCTTCGACCTCACGGAGGCGGGGACGCGCAAGCGGCTCGCGGTGCACGTCGTCCGGCACCCCGAGGAGGTCCGCGCGATCGAGACGCTCGGGATCGAGCCGCTCGACCCCGGCTTCACGCCCGAGGCCCTCGGGGAGCTCATGGCGGCGCGCAACCAGCAGGTCAAGGGCCTCCTGCGCGACCAGTCGTCGATCGCCGGGATCGGGAACGCCTACTCCGACGACATCCTGCACGCGGCGCGGACGAGCCCGTTCAAGCTCACGCGCTCGTTCACGCCGGACGAGGTCGCGCGGGTGCACGCCGCCGTCGGGGAGGTGCTCGCCGAGGCCGTGGCGGCGTCGTCGGGCAAGCCGGCCGCCGAGCTCAAGGACGCCAAGCGCGCGGGGATGCGCGTCCACGGGCGCACCGGGCTGCCCTGCCCCGTGTGCGGGGACACGGTGCGCGAGGTGAGCTTCGCCGATCGCAGCCTGCAGTACTGCGCGACGTGCCAGACGGGCGGGCAGGTGCTCGCCGACCGCCGGATGTCGCGCCTGCTCAAGTAGCGCGCCGGTCGCGAGCCCTCAGAAGAGCACCGTGGCGTAGGTACCGACCTGCTCGAACCCGACGCGACGGTACGTCGCGAGCGCGCGGGTGTTGTAGTCGTTGACGTACAGCGAGACGACCGGCGGGGCGACGCGGCGCGCGGCCTCGGCCGGGGTGCCCTGGCGGGCGAGGTGCACGACGGCGGCCATCCCCGGCGCAGCCAGGCCCTGTCCGCGGTACCGCGGGTCGACCCACACGCCCTGGACCTGCGCGACGAGCGGCGTCACGGCCCCGAGCTCGGCCTTGAACACGACGTGCGGCGCGCCGTCGCCTCCCGCGAGCCGGACGAACGACCGGCCGGCGAGCACGAGCGACCGCACGCGTTCCTCGTACGCCCGCCCCCCTCCCTCGACCGGGGAGTAGCCCACCTCCTCGGTGAACATGCGCACGCACGCCGGCAGGACGACGGGCACCTCGGCCGGGACGGAGCGCCGGACCCCGGGATCAGACGCGACGTCGGGCTCGCGGTCGATCGCGAGCGACGGCTGGTTCGCCCGGATCTCGCGCGGCGACGGCCAGTGCGGTGCGAGCAGCTCCCACAGCGCGAGGACCGCGTCGCGCTCGCCCACGACCGACGACGACCGTCGTCCCGCGTGCCGCGCGAGCTCGGCGAACGCCGTGACCGCCGCCCGCGCGCGCGACGCGTCGAGCGTCGCGGGCACCACCG
This sequence comes from Cellulosimicrobium cellulans, assembly GCF_042723955.1. Classification (GTDB taxonomy): domain Bacteria; phylum Actinomycetota; class Actinomycetes; order Actinomycetales; family Cellulomonadaceae; genus Cellulosimicrobium; species Cellulosimicrobium cellulans_H. The sequence goes on from NZ_JBHXIC010000005.1 coordinate 94,552, forward strand.
GGACGAGGTTCGCCCCCGCCCAGCACACCGCCTCGAGCGGGCCGACGGCCGGGAACCCCCACGCCTGGCCGCCCGCCGCGTGCAGGCCCGCGTGCTGCGCGACCGCGAGCCGCGCGGCCGCGAGCGTCGACGCGACCGGGTCGCCCGCGCACACCGCCAGCGCGTCCGGGACGTCCGCGTCGACGAGCACGCGCGCCCGAGGCCGTCCGCCGTCGCCAGCCTCGCCCCGCGCCCGAGGCCGCAGGGCCGGGACGGACGGGCGCCAGCGGCTCACGAGGGCGTCAGCCGACCGTGACGACCGGCGGGCCGGCCTGCGCGTCGTTCTCCGGCGTCATGGTCTCCGCGATGCGCAGCGCCTCCTCGATGAGCGTCTCCACGATCAGCGACTCCGGCACCGTCTTGACGACCTCGCCCTTGACGAAGATCTGGCCCTTGCCGTTGCCCGACGCGACGCCGAGGTCCGCCTCGCGCGCCTCGCCCGGGCCGTTGACGACGCAGCCCATGACCGCGACGCGCAGCGGCACCTCCATGCCCTCGAGACCGGCGGTGACCTTCTCCGCGAGCGTGTACACGTCCACCTGGGCACGACCGCACGAGGGGCACGACACGATCTCGAGCTTGCGCGGGCGCAGGTTGAGCGCCTGGAGGATCTGGTTGCCGACCTTGACCTCCTCGACGGGCGGCGCCGACAGCGAGACGCGGATCGTGTCACCGATGCCCTTGCTCAGCAGCGCGCCGAACGCCGTCGCCGACTTGATCGTGCCCTGGAACGCCGGTCCGGCCTCGGTCACGCCGAGGTGCAGCGGCCAGTCCCCGGCCTCGGCGAGCAGCTCGTACGCCCGCACCATGACGACGGGGTCGTTGTGCTTCACGGAGATCTTGAAGTCGTGGAAGCCGTGCTCCTCGAAGAGCGACGCCTCCCACACGGCCGACTCGACCAGCGCCTCGGGCGTCGCCTTGCCGTACTTCGCGAGCAGGCGCGGGTCGAGCGAGCCGGCGTTCACGCCGATGCGCAGGGACACGCCCGCGTCGGACGCCGCCTTCGCGATCTCCTTGACCTGGTCGTCGAACTTGCGGATGTTGCCCGGGTTCACGCGCACCGCGGCGCAGCCCGCGTCGATCGCGGCGAACACGTACTTGGGCTGGAAGTGGATGTCCGCGATGACCGGGATCTGCGACTTCTTGGCGATCGCCGGCAGCGCCAGCGCGTCGTCCGCGCTCGGCACCGCGACGCGCACGATGTCGCAGCCCGACGCCGTGAGCTCCGCGATCTGCTGGAGCGTCGCGTTGATGTCCGTGGTCGGCGTCGTCGTCATCGACTGGACGCTGATCGGCGCGTCGCCGCCGACGTCCACCTTGCCGACCTTGATCTTGCGGCTCTTGCGTCGCGGCGCGAGGACCGGCGGCGGGGCGGCAGGCATTCCGAGACTGATGGGTACGCTCACGCCCCTAGTATCCCCCGTCGGCCGTCCGACGCCGCACGTCGGACCTGTCCGGGACGTCACCTTCCCGCTCGGTCCAGCACATCTTCGCGGCCCCTCCACGCCCCCGGCCTCTTCCCCTTCGCGACGACGCAAGCCGGCCGCGTCCCGCCCGTCAGACACCGGATCACCGCCGAGAAGTGAGCTTTCGCCCCGGATCCGACCGCTTCTGGGGCGGAAGGCCACTTCTCGGCGCGCTCAGTCGCCGGGCGAGAGCCGCGCACGCTGGTCCAAGAGGAGGACGGGCGTGCGACCGGGACTACGTGAGGCGGACGGGGTCGATGATGTCGGCGAGGATCAGCAGGGCACCGACGCCGACGAGGACGACGAACATGACGTACGCGACGGGCATCATCCGGGCGAGGTCGGCCGGACCGGGGCGCGGACGGCCACGGACGCGGGCGACGGTGCGCTTGGCCCCCTCGTAGAGCGCGTTGACGACGTGCCCGCCGTCGAGCGGCAGGAGCGGGATGAGGTTGAAGACGAACAGCGCGACGTTGAGCGCCGCGAGCAGCAGGAGCATCGTGACGACGCGGTCGAGGACCGGGCTCTCGGCCCCGGCGACGTCCACGGCGACCCGACCGACCCCGACGACGCTCATGACGGAGTCCTGACCGCGCGGCGCGTCGGTGAACGCGGCCTGCGCGGCCTCGTAGACCTTGACGGGCAGGGTGACGATGATCCCCGCGGTGCCGGACACCTGCTGCCACGTCGCCTCGGCGGCGACCCCGATCCCGGCGGGCTCCCGCTCGACCGTCGGGGTGAAGCCGACGAACCCGGCAGGCTCGGTCACCGGGTCTCCGGAGTCGTCCACGACGGGCGTCCCGTCCTCGGCGACGACCTGACGCTCGACGTCGACCGGGGTGATGGTGAGGTCGACCTGCTCGCCGTCGCGCTCGACGACGACGGGCGTCGCCTGCCCGGCCGAGCCGCGGATCATGCCGGAGAGCTGGTCCCAGGAGGTGACCTCCTCGCCGTCGAACGACACGACCGTGTCGCCCGGCTCCAGGCCCGCGGCGGCCGCGGGCGACGGGTCCGCGGTGGCGGCGCAGTCCTCCTGCTCGGTCGCGACGACCGACGGGACGCAGGCGGAGAGGGAGCCCACGGTCGTCGTGACGGCAGGCAGGCCGATGCCGACGCACACGATCGCCATGAGCACGAACGCGATGAGGAGGTTCATGAAGGGGCCGCCGAGCATGACGACGACCTTCTTGGGCGCCGAGAGGTTGTAGAAGGCCCGGTGCTCCTCGCCGGGGCGGATCTCCTCGGTGCTCGCGTCGCGCGCGTCGGCGACGACCTGCGAGAAGAAGCCGTTGCCGCGCGGACGCGCACCGGCGGGCGCGGGCGGGTACATGCCGACGAGCCGGACGTAGCCGCCGAGCGGGATCGCCTTGAACCCGTACTCGGTCTCGCCCTTGGTGCGCGACCACAAGGTCGGACCGAACCCGACCATGTACTGGCTCACGCGGACGCCGAACCTCTTCGCGGGCACCATGTGCCCGACCTCGTGCAGCGCGATCGAGACGACGATCCCGACCACGATCACGAGGATGCCGATCAGCGTCGCCATCGTTCCCTCTGCTCCTTCTCGTCCTGGGCGCTCGACGCGCCCGGGCGGTTGCTGGTCACCGTCGGTCCAGGATCTCGTGCGCGCGGGCGCGCGCCCAGCTCTCGGCCTCCGCCACGTCGTCCAACGTCACGGCGTCCGCAGGGGTTCCGTCGTGCGCCGCGAGCACGCGCTCGACCGTCGTCACGATGTCACCGAAACCTGCGCGTCCGCTGAGGAACGCGGCGACGGCCTCCTCGTTGGCGGCGTTGTAGACCGCCGGGTGGGTCGCGCTCGCCGCGACGGCGGCGCGCGCGAGGCTGACCGCGGGGAACGCGGCGTCGTCGAGCGGCTCGAACGTCCACGACCTCGCCGTCGTCCAGTCGCACGGCGGGGTCACCGGGTCGAGCCGGTCGGGCCAGGACAGACCGAGCGCGATCGGCAGGCGCATGTCGGGCGGTGACGCCTGCGCGATCGTCGAGCCGTCGACGAACTCGACCATCGAGTGCACCACGGACTGCGGGTGCACGACGACGGTGATGTCGTCGGCGGGGACGTCGAACAGCAGGTGCGCCTCGATGAGCTCGAGGCCCTTGTTCATGAGGCTCGCGGAGTTCACGGTCACGACCGGCCCCATGGCCCAGGTGGGGTGCGCGAGCGCCTGCTCGACCGTCGCGGCCTTGACCGCGTCGGCCTCCCAGCCGCGGAACGGCCCGCCCGAGGCGGTGAGGACCAGTCGCCGCACCTCGGCGCGCGTCCCGGAGCGCAGGCACTGGGCGATGGCCGAGTGCTCCGAGTCGACGGGCACGATCTGGTCGGCGTGCTGCTGCGCCGCGCGCACCAGGGCGCCCCCGGCGACGAGCGACTCCTTGTTCGCGAGCGCGAGCGTGGACCCCGCGCGCAGCGCGGCGAGCGTCGGCCCGAGCCCGACCGAGCCGGTGACGCCGTTGAGGACGACGTCGCTCCCCCGGCCGGCGAGCTCGACCGCGGCGTCGGGCCCGGCGAGCACGTCGGGGACGTCCCCCCCGCCGGACACGGCCCTCGCCAGCGCTGCCTCGAGCGCCGCCGCCCGGCTCTCGTCCGCGACCCCGACCGCGCGCACCCCGAGATCTGCGGCCTGGCGCGCGAGCAGGTCGACGTCGCCGCCGCCCGCCGAGAGCGCCTCGACGCGGAACCGGTCCGGGTGGGTCCGGACGACGTCGATCGCCTGCGTGCCGATCGACCCGGTCGAGCCGAGGATCGTCACGGTGCGGGAGGTGTGGGCGGGACTGTCAGGCATGGCTCCCATCCTCCCAGGCCGCGGACGGTGCACGGGCACCGAACCGGTCGTGGCCCGGTCGGCGCGGGGCGGTCCACTCGAGCGCGTACCGGAAGAAGAGCCGACGGCGGACGCGCGCGCCGGGCAGGAGCACCCGGGCCGCGCGCGCGACCTCGTCGACCGAGTGCCCCGGGTCCCGCACGGGCATGCCCGGAGCGTCCGGCCCGGGGTCGCCGGGCCGGGCTCGGCGGGGGTGCTTCACGAGGCCCACGAGCGGGTTGAGCAACGCGGACGCTCCGTCGACGGCGAGGTCGCGTGCCGACGCCGTGCGCGCGAGGCCGACGACGAGCAGCCGGCCACCCGGGGCGAGGAGATCCCGGGCGTGCCGGAGGGCCTCGTCGAGGTCCAGGTGGTGCAGCACCGCAACCATCGTCACCGCGTCGTAGCCCTCGCGTGCGGGCGTGTCGAGGCCCCCCGGGCGTCCCGGTGGACGACCGGACTCGGCGGGCGAGCGGACGTCGGCGGGCGAGCGGACGTCGGCGGGCGAGCGGACGTCGGCGGGCGAGCGGACGTCGTCGAACGTCAGCCGCCGCACGGTCACGGCAGGATCTGCGACGTGGCGTACGACGGCTTGGGCGACCATGCCGGCGTCGGCGTCGATGCCATGGACCTCCGCGACGCGCCGGCGCAGCCGGCCGAGCAGCACGCCGGCCCCGCAGCCCACGTCGAGCACGACCCCGGCTCCGCGCGGCACCCGGCGCACGACCCAGCCGTGGAAGTGCTCGTTGTGGTTCCAGGGATGACGGCCGTTGACCGCCTCCAGCCACGACGTCGCACGCCCGACCAGCGGGTTCGCCGACGTCCGGGGGTCGAGGCTCACGCGCGCGAGGACGAGCGGGGCGTGATCACTCGACGCCGAGCAGGACCTCGATCGCGCGGGCGAAGAACGCGTCGACCGGGCCCTCCGCGTAGCCGTCGCGACCGCGCGCACGGCCGAACGTCGCGGAGCGGATCTCCGCCGCCGTGATCGGCACCTGCCGGTCGAAGTACGCGACGAGCCGGTCGCACAGGTCGTCCACGTCGTCGACGTCGTAGGCGGGCTTGCCACGCTCCGCCAGCGCGAACTTCTCGCCGTCCGGGCGGCCCAGACGGCCGTAGAGCGACCGAGCACGCTCCGCGAGCGCGTTCATCCAGGCCTGCTGGCCGTGCGCGGCGACGTACTCCGCGCGCTGACGCGCGATGAACGCGCCCTCGAGGCGGTCCAGCGCGGCGTCCACCTCGTGCGTGTTGTAGCCACCGCGGACCAGGTCGAAGACCGACGCCTGGATCTCGGTGCTCGTCAGGCGCTCCGGCACCCGGCCCTCGTACACGTCACGGGCATGCTCGAAGAAGTCGTCGACCTCCTCGGGGTCGTACCCGTTCCGGGTCTTGCCGACCGTGGTGAACAGCGAACTCACTCGTCCTCCTCTGCAGCGAGCTGCCCGCAGGCGCCGTCGATGTCGCTGCCGCGGGTGTCACGGATCGTCGTCGGGATGCCGTGCCCGCGCAATCGTGCCACGAACTCCGCCTCGACGGCAGGGTCGCTGGCCGTCCAGATCGAGCCCGGGGTGGGGTTGAGCGGGATCGGGTTGACGTGCACCCAGCCGCGGCCGCGCGCGTTGAGCTTCTCGCCGAGCAGGTCGGCGCGCCACGCGTGGTCGTTCATGTCCTTGATGAGCGCGTACTCGATGCTCACGCGCCGACCCGTGACCTCGAAGTAGTGCCGCGCCGCGTCGAGCGTCTCGTCGACGCTCCACCGCGTGTTGATCGGCACGAGCTCGCTGCGCAGGTCGTCGTCGGGGGCGTGGAGCGACAGCGCGAGCGTCACCGGGATGCCCTCGTCGGCAAGCTTGCGCATCGCGGGGACGAGACCGACGGTCGACACCGTGATGTTGCGCGCCGACATGCCGAGCCCGTCGGGGGCCGGCGCGACGAGACGACGCACCGTCCCCATGACGGCCTTGTAGTTGGCGAGCGGCTCGCCCATGCCCATGAACACGAGGTTGTTGAGCCGGGTGGCCCCGCCGGGGATCTCGCCGTCCGCGAGCGATCGGGCGGCGGAGCGCACCTGCTCGACGATCTCCGCGACGGACAGGTTGCGCGTGAGCCCGAGCTGACCGGTCGCGCAGAACGGGCACGCCATGCCGCACCCCGCCTGGCTCGACACGCACAGCGTCGAACGCTGCGGGTAGCGCATGAGCACCGACTCGACCTTGGCGCCGTCGAAGAGGTGCCACAACGTCTTGACGGTCGTCCCGCCGTCGGCCTCCATGCGCCGCGCCGCGGTGAGCAGCGGCGGGAAGAGCGCGTCCGTGAGCACGTCGCGCGTCGCCTTCGGCAGGTCGGTCATCGCCTCGGGGTCGCGCGTGAGGTGCGCGTAGTAGTGCGTCGCGAGCTGCTTGGCCCGGAACGGCTTCTCCCCCAGCTCGACGACGACGTCGCGCACCTCCTCGGGCGCGAGGTCGGCGAAGTGGCGCGGCGGCTTGCCGCGCCGGGGCGCGGTCATGACGAGCGGGAGCGGCTTCGACTCCGCGGAGGGGCGGACGGAACGGACGGTCATGAGGAGGTCCAAGCGTGGGGGGTCGTGCGGACGGGTCGCACCGTGGTGCGAGCGAGCAGTCGGACGGCTGTCAGACGGCGAGCGCGAGGAGCACGTACACGAACGGGGCGGTGAGGAGCATGGAGTCGAGCCGGTCGAGGATGCCTCCGTGACCGGGCAGGAGCGACCCCATGTCCTTCAATTCTAGGTCGCGCTTGATCATCGACTCGGCGAGGTCGCCGATCGTGGCGGTGAGAGGGGCGAGGACGCCCAGCGCGACGCCCAGGAGCGGGCTCGCCCCGAGGCCGACAACGGCCCCGACCACGCCGACCGCGGTCGCGAGCACGAACGATCCCGCCAGCCCTTCCCAGGACTTCTTGGGGCTCACCGAGGGAGCCAGCGGGTGGCGCCCGAACAGGACGCCCGCGACGTACCCGCCGACGTCGTTCGCGACGGCGAGCAGGATGAAGATCAGGACCCGCACGCGCCCGTCGGGCGCCGCGAGCATGAGCATGACGAACCCCGCCATGAACGGCAGGTACGCCGCCGCGAACGTCGCCGCCGCGGCGTCGCGCACCGCCGCGGTCCCCGACCCGTCGATGACCCGCCACACGACGGCGCCCGCGACCGTGAGCATGAAGGAGACGAGCAGCGCCTCCGGGCCCGAGTAGAACGAGGACACGAGGATGCCCACCGTGCCCACGAGGAGCGGGAGGAGCGGCAGGTGCAGCTCGCGGCGCTTGAACGCCTGGGCGAGCTCCCACAGCGCGGCGCCGACCGCCACGGTCGCGAGCAGCACGAAGAACTCGGGCCGGAAGGCAAGGCTCGCCGCGACGAGCGCGAGCAGGCCGAGGCCCACCGCGATCGCCACGGGAAGGTTGCGGCCCGCCTTGGGCGCGCGCGCCGCGGAGGTGCTGTCGCCGGCGGCCGTCGAGGAGGAGTCGGTCATCGGTGCGTGGAGGAGCTCGCCGGAGGAGGTGCTCACACCTCGAGCAGCTCGCTCTCCTTGCCCGCGAGCAGCACGTCGACCTGCTCCACGTGGGCCTTGGTGAGGGACTCGAGCTCCTTCTCGGCGCGCCCGACCTCGTCCTCGCCGGCCTCGCCGTCGCGCGCGATGCGGTCCAGCTCCTCCTTGGCGCGACGACGCACGTTGCGGATCGAGACGCGCGAGTCCTCGGCCTTCGACTTCGCGAGCTTCACGAAGTCACGGCGACGCTCCTCCGTGAGGGCGGGCAGCACCACGCGGATGACGTTGCCGTCGTTGGACGGGTTCACGCCGAGGTCGGAGTCGCGCAGCGACTTCTCGACCGCCGTGATCGAGCTCTTGTCGAACGGGGAGACGAGGATCGTGCGCGCCTCGGTCACCGTGAACGACGCGAGCTGCTGCAACGGCGTCGGCGCGCCGTAGTAGTCGACCGTGATCTTGTTGAACATCGCGGCGTTCGCACGGCCCGTGCGGATCGCGGCGAAGTCCTCCTTGGCCACCTCGACGGCCTTGTCCATCTTCTCCTCGGCCTCGAGGAGGGTCTCGTCGATCACCAGTGCTCCTTCGTCGTTCGTCGTGGGTCGGTCCGTGCGGTCGCGGCCGGGTTCACCGGCGTCGGCGCACCGATGTCAGTCGGTCGTGACCAGTGTGCCAATATTCTCGCCGACCAGGGCACGCGTGACGTTCCCCGGCTCGCCCATGCCGAAGACGCGCATCCGCACGTCGTTGTCGCGGCACAGGCTCAGCGCCGTCGCGTCCATGACCCCGAGGTCGTTGACGAGCGCGTCGGTGTACGTGAGGTGGTCGAGCTTCGTCGCCGAGGGGTCCTTGCGCGGGTCGGCCGTGTAGACGCCGTCCACGCCGTTCTTGCCCATGAGGACCTCCTGGCAGTGCGTCTCGAGGGCGCGCTGCACGGAGACCGTGTCGGTGGAGAAGTAGGGCATGCCGGCCCCGGCGCCGAAGATGACGACCCGGCCCTTCTCGAGGTGGCGGATCGCCCGCAGCGGGATGTAGGGCTCGGCGACCTGACCCATGGTGATGGCGGTCTGCACGCGCGTCTTCACCCCCGCCTGCTCGAGGAAGTCCTGGAGGGCGAGGCAGTTCATCACGGTGCCGAGCATGCCCATGTAGTCGGCACGCGCGCGGTCCAGACCGCGCTGCGAGAGCTCGGCGCCGCGGAAGAAGTTCCCGCCGCCGACGACGATGGCGACCTGCACACCCTGCGCGACCGCGTCCGCGATCTCCCGGGCGACGCGCTGGACGACGTCGGGCGCCAGACCGATCTGCCCGCCGCCGAACGTCTCGCCCGACAGCTTGAGAAGCACCCGCCGGTGCTCGGTCCCCTCGCGGGGCGTGGTCTGCTCGCCTGCCGTCACTGTCGACACCTGTCCTTCGTCCTGGCCCGGTGGGGCGGGGTGGTCCTGCTCCGCCGTCGTCCCACCCGATGGTGCGGCACGACGCCGGTCGTCGCGCGCCCGGGGCCGGGTGCGCGGTCGGCCCGGTCC
>NZ_JBHXIC010000006.1:0-13091 GCF_042723955.1 Cellulosimicrobium cellulans
GCGTCTACCGTCCGCCGCAGGTTCCTCGCGGCTCCCGCCAGGCCCGCCACGACGCGGCACCACCACCCACCCCGCCCGGCGTCGTCTCAGCCTGGTCTCCGCTCACCCGGGCGGCCGCAGGCCGTGTTCGGATCGCCCCGCGGCCAGCACTGGCCGCGCAGACGCGCCGCCGTGCCACGGACCAACGGTCGCGACGCCATCGCGCCGACCAGGGTTCTACCTCACGCAACCACGGTTCTCCCTCGGCCGACCACGGTTCTCCCTCGGCGGACCAGGGTTCTCTCTCGCCGAAGGGGGCAGGGCGGTCAGGCGCGGTGGTGCTCGACGTCGTCGCGGTGCAGGAGGTCCTCGCGGACGACGCGGCGCAGGACCTTGCCGATCTGGGAGCGCGGCAGCTCCGGCACGACGGCGAGCGTGCGCGGCAGGGCGTAACGGGCGAGGCGCTTCTCGCCCCACTCGCGCACGGCGGCGAGGTCGACGCGCGGGGGCGAGGCGGCGTCGTCCGCGTCGTCGAGCACGACGACGGCCGCGACGTGCTCGTCCGAGCCGCTGCCCGGCATGCCCACGACGGCGACGTCGCGGACGCCCGGCATGTCGCGCAGGTGGTCCTCCACCTGGGAGGGGTACACCTTGAACCCGCCGGTGACGATCATCTCCTTGATGCGGTCGACGAGCGTGACGAGCCCGGCGTCGGGGCCGTCGAGCGCGACGCGCACGACGTCGCCCGTGCGCAGCCAGCCGTCGTCGAGGAGCTGCTGCGCGGTCTCCTCGGGGCGGTTCCAGTACCCGCGGAACACCTGGGGTCCGCGCACGAGGAGCTCGCCGCGCACGGTGCGCGGCGCGTCGGGGTCCTCGGCCGGCTCGGGGTCGGCGTCGCGCAGGTCCCCGGCGTCGAGCGCGTCGGCGTCGACGACGCGGATCTCCGTGCTGGGGAAGGGCAGGCCGAGCGTGCCGGGGCGGCGGTCGTCGGAGCAGGGGTTGCCGAGCGAGATCGGCGACGTCTCGGTCATGCCGTAGCCCTCGATGAGCAGCCCGCCCGTCGCGTCCTCCCAGCGCCGCGCGGTCTCGGCGGTGATCGGCATGGCGCCCGCGAACGCGAGACGGATCGAGCCGAGGTCGGAGCCGGCTCCGGGTGCGTCCGCGGCAGCCGTCACGATGCGGTCGAACATCGGTGCGACGCCGGGCAGGAACGTCGCGGGCCGGCGCGCCTGGGCGGCGACGAACGCCTGCGGGTCGAACTTGGGGAACGCGACGAGCGTCGCGCCGATGCGCGCGGGCAGCGTGAGGCAGAACGTCAGCCCGAACGCGTGGAAGAAGGGCAGCACGCCGTAGACGGTCTCGGCGCCCTCCTCGAACGTCGCCCACGCCTGGCCCTGCACGACGTTCGCGACGAGGTTGCGGTGGGTCAGCACGGCGCCCTTGGGGGTGCCCGTGGTGCCGCCGGTGTACTGGAGGAGCGCGACGTCGTCGGCGCCGGGGTGGGGGAGCGCCGGCGGGAGCGCCCGCGCGCGGCGGACGAGGTCGTGCCAGTCGGGCACGCCGGCGGGGACCGGGCCGCGCAGCGCGTCGCGCTGGGCCCGCGCGCGGGCGACGGGCAGTCGGAGCGCGAGGCGGCTCCCGCGGGGCAGGTCGCGCGCGATGTCGAGCCCGACGACGGTGCGCAGCCCGGGCGCGTGCGCGCGGGCCTCGAGCACGGCGGGGACGGCCTTGGTCCACACGACGGCGACGCTCGCGCCGGAGTCGGCGAGCTGGTGGGCGAGCTCGTCGGCGGTGTACGTGGGGTTGTGCTCGACCACGACGGCGCCGAGGCGCTGGACGGCGTAGAACGCGACGAGGTGCGACGTGCTGTTGGGCAGGACGAGCGCGACGCGGTCGCCGTGGCGCACGCCGAGGTCGTGCAGGGCGCTCGCGGCACGCTCGACCTGCGCGACGAGCCGGGCGTAGGTCGTGGTCGCGCCGAAGAAGTCGACCGCGACGCGGTCCGGCCAGCGCTCGGCCGCGCGGAGGAGGGCGGCCGTGACCGGCTCGTCGGGGACCTCGACGTCCGTCGGGACGCCGGGGGCGTAACGGTCGGTCCACGGCCTCGTCGCCAGAGTGTTCACTACGCCACCGTAACCTACGGTTGCGTAGGTTGTGTGCGGCCCCGGTGTGGGTGGTCCCGCGGACCCGCCGCCGTCCACGTGCCCACCGCGACCTCCGCCCCGCGACGCCGCGTCAGACGCCCTGCAGGGTGCGGTCGAGCGCCGCGCGCCCCGCGGGCCCCCAGTGGGCCTTGCCACCCGGGAGCCCGTTGTCGCCGTTCTGCCCCATGAGCAGCAGGAAGAGGGCCTTGAGCGCGGCCAGCCCGCGGGCGCGCCGGACCGTCGCGTCGTCGGCCTGCGCGTAGGCGTCGAAGAACCGCGCGGCGGTGCCGGCGGGCAGCAGGACCCAGGCGGCGGCGACGTCCCAGGCCGGGTCGCCCGCGAAGAGGTCGCCGAAGTCGACGACGCCCGCGAGCGTCCCAGCCGCGACGACGACGTTCGCCGGGTGCAGGTCGCCGTGCACCCACACGGGCGGACCGTCCCACGCGGCGGCCCCGACGGCGTCGGCCCAGACCGCCCGGACGGCCTCGGCGTCGTCGGGCGCGACGGCACGGAGGAAGCCCTCGAACCCGTCCGTGGCGTCGCGCGGGTGGGCGCCCCGGTCGGCGGACACCGGCGCGTCGCCGGGCGCCGGCACGTGCAGCGCCCGGAGGAAGCCCGCCAGCGCGTCGGCGGCGTGGGCGCCCCGGGTGATCGCGCCGTGGTCCAGCGGCTCGCCGGGCACCCACGTCATGACCGTCCAGTGCCGCGGGAGGCGTGCGGACGGCTCCCCGTGCCGCACCGGTGTAGGCACGGGCAGCGGGAGGAGCGGGGCGAGCACGGGCAGCCACCGCCGCTCCTTGAGCTGGAGCTCCGGCGTCGGGTCCATGCGCTGCACCCGCACGGCCAGGTCGTCGCCGAGCCGCCACATCTGGTTCCCCCAGCCGCCCGCGACCTCGCGGAGCGGCAGCCCGGCGAGGTCGGGGTGCTGCTCCGCCAGAGCCCCGTGGACGAGGTCGGCGGTGATCGCGGTCTCCGTGGCGCTCATCGCGCCCACGGTACCGACCGGTCGACACCGACGCGGCACGGTCGCGCGGCGGGCGGGTGCGACGGTGCGAGGGTCAGACCGGGTGCCAGCGCGCTCCCCAGCGACGGGTCAGGCGGCCGCCCGACGTCGCGGCGTGGGTGCGCACGCCGGCCTCCACCGCGTCGGCGACGGTGTGCGCGGCGGCATCCGTGTCCGCGAGGAAGCGGACGGTGACGCGGGCCTCGCCGCGCACGACGCCGACGTCGTACGCCTCGACCGTGGTCAGGTCGCGCGCCGCGGCCGCGGCGGCGGGCAGCACGGCCTCGGGGTCGGCGCCCGGGCGCAGCAGGCCCACGGCGAGGGTCACGCGGTACGACGGCACGGCTCAGCCGGGCTCCGGCAGCCCGGCCTCGTCGCACGGGTCGAGGTCGACCGGGCCGGACACGTCGAGCCGCACCACGTCGCCGTCGGCGGTGACGCGCACCGACCACCCCGCCGGGTCCTCGGCCTCGACGGAGGCGGTCCCGCCGTGCTCCGCCTCGACGACGTCGGACGGCTCGCCGAACCCGTGCGCGTCGAGCACCGGGGCGAGCGCGTCGGGGACGTCGGCGAGCAGGTCGTAGCCTTCGCCGCCTGCGTGCGTGGTGCTCGCGTCCGGGAGGAAGACGACGCAGCGGCCGTCGTCCTGCGCCGTCGCCGAGGCGCCCCCGTCGTCGTCGGCCCAGCCCTCCGTGCCGTAGACGTCCTGGACGGCCGCGAGGACGTCCTGCCGGGTCCGCTCGTACCCCGTGACGGAGTCCGGCGCGGGCGGCGGGTCCGTCGGCTCGGCGTCGTCGCCGCACGCGGCGAGCACGGCGAGGGCGCCCAGGGCGAGCGCGGTCCCCGCGGCCCGCGTCGCCGTCGTCCCCACGCCGCGGCGTCGTGTCGTGGCCTGCTCGGTCATGGTCCCCCTCGGTCGTCGCGTGCGTCGTCCGCGGGGGACGCTACCAGCGCGCACCGGTGCGGGGTCGGTCGCGCGACCCGTGTGTGGATGGGGAGCGCAACCCATGGCGCGGCGTGGGCGGACGGCGGTACCGTCTCGGCGACCTGCGGGCGAGGGGGAGACATGAGCGGGATGTACGGGGCGGACGTCGCACAGCTGCGACAGCTCGGACAGCGGTTGTCCGAGGCCGCCGACAGGCTGACGTCGCTGCGCGGCGAGCTCGACGCGCTGGTGACGTCCAGCCCCTGGGAGGGGCCCGACGGCGACGCGCTGCGCGGCGAGTGGTCCACGTCGCACGCGCCGGCCGTCGCGGCGGTCGGGGCGGTCCTCGGCGAGGCGGCGACCGCCGTCGTGCGCCAGGCGGACCAGCAGGAGAGCGCGAGCACTGACGGCGCCGGCGGACCTGGCGGCGGCGGCTCCGGCGGGGGCGGCGGCGACCGCAGCACGCCGGGCGAGGACGGCGACCGGCCCGGGGATCCGGGCCTCACCGACGACCTCGGCGACTACGAGGAGGTGCCGCCGATCGACCTCGAGAACGAGGACTTCTCGCTCGACGACATCAACCAGGGCCAGGTGGGGGACTGCTGGTTCCTCGCCGGCCTCGGCGCCGTCGCGACGACGGACCCGGAGTTCCTGCGCGAGCACATCCGGCTCAACGACGACGGCACGTACACCGTGACGATGTACAAGGACGGCGAGCCGGTCGAGATCGTCGTCGAGGCGACCGTCCCGGAGAACGGCGTCGGCGGTCAGAACGGCGAGCCGAACTGGGTGTCGATCTACGAGAAGGCGGCGGCCGAGTACTTCGGCGGCGACTACCAGGACATCGACGGCGGGCACTCCGACGACGCGTTCGAGGCCATCACGGGCCGACCGGCCGAGCGGTCGGGGGAGCTCAGCCTCTCCGACATCCAGGACCGGCTGAAGGACGGGCCCGTCGCGGTGGGCACCGAGGACGACGACGCGTTCTGGTGGTGGGAGGACGAGGTCGACGACAGCCGCATCGTCCCCAACCACGCGTACGTCGTCACCGAGGTCAAGGAGGTCGACGGCGAGATGAAGATCCACGTCGTCAACCCGTGGGGCCCCGGCGGCGGCACCCTGGACGGCGAGCAGAAGGTCGGCGACCTGTGGCTCACCGAGCAGGAGTACAAGGAGAACTTCGACTCCGTCTACTCGGGAGGCTGACGCATGGCAGGCAACGACGAGGTGCGCCGGGCGCGCGTGCCCCAGGGAGCGCAGGCGGAGTTCGCCGACGTGCGGGTGGGCGTGATGCGCGTCGGCGTCGGCGCGGGGCGCGCGCTCGCGCAGCTCGCGGTCCGCTCGCCCCGCGGCGAGGACGTCCTGCGGGCGGACCTCGGGGACACGATCGACCTGCACGGCGCGGGCATGCTCCACGTCGACGACGTGGAGGGCGAGCCGGGGAGCTCGGGCGGGGCCGTGACGTTCACGTTCACGCCCGCCTGAGCCACGCCGTCGGCCCGGGCACGCTGTCGACCTGGGCTCTCAGCCCGGCGCGTCGACGGCGAGCACGGCGACGAGGAAGTCGGCGTCCGGGGTCCACGGGCGCAGGTCCCACGTCGCGAGGGCGACGTCGAGGCGCAGCCCCGCCTCCGCGGCGTCGGCCAGGAAGCGCTCGGGCGGGTAGCCGCGCCCGGTGCCGAAGCCCACGACGGCGCGACCGTCCGGGGCGAGGTGAGCCCGGAAGCGGCGCAGGACCTCGACCTCGGTGCCCGGCGCGAGGAACGTCACGACGTTGCCCGCGCACACGATCGCGTCGAACGGCTCGGTGACGCCCTCGGCGGGCAGGTCGAGCTCGGCGAGGTCGCCCACGCGCCAGTCGGGTCCCCGGTGGTCGGCGCGCGCGGCCTCGACCAGCACCGGGTCGACGTCGACCCCGACGACCGTGTGGCCGCGCGCGAACAGCTCCTCGCCGACCCGCCCCGGCCCGCATCCCGCGTCGAGCACCCGCGAGCCGCGCGGCAGCATGGCGTCGACCAGCCGTGCCTCGCCCGCGAGGTCGGCGCCGCGCGCCGCCATCGCCCGGAAGCGTTCGACGTACCAGGTGGAGTGCGACGGGTCGGCGGCGGTCTTCTGCTCCCAGCGCGAGGGACGGGTGGCGCTCATGCCGTCGACGCTACCCGTGCGCGGGGAGACCGTCGGGTGCCGTTGGTCCCCGGTATCCCCTGTGCTCGGCGCCCACGCGCTGCGAGAATCGGAGGATGTCTCCCGCTGCACCGCCCGCACCGCCCGCGTCACCGGCCGCCGCGCCCGTGACCGACCTGGCCTCCAGCGCCCCGACGGGCGAGGTCCTCGCCGTGTGCCGCGTGCACGCGCTCCTGCCCGACGCAGGTCCGGTCGGCGTCACGGCGATCGACAAGCGGCCCGTGGACGGGCCGGTGAAGGTGCGACGCCTCGGCCTCTACGCCGACCTCCAGGCCGACCGCGCGAACCACGGCGGCGAGGAGCAGGCCGTCTACGCGTACGGGCAGGACGACACCGACTGGTGGGTCGGGCAGCTCGAGCGGGAGATCCCGCCGGGCCTGTTCGGCGAGAACCTGCGCGTGCGGGGCATCCCCGTGAGCGCGGCCGTCGTGGGGGAGCGGTGGTCGGTGGGCACCGCGCTGCTCGAGGTGACGCAGCCCCGCACGCCGTGCTCGACGTTCGCCCGGCGGCTCGGCGAGGACCGGTGGGTCAAGCGCTTCACGGTCGCGAACCGGACGGGCGCCTACCTGCGCGTCGTGCGGAACGGCGAGCTGCAGGCCGGGGACGCGGTGACGGTCTGCTACCGGCCCGAGCACGGCGTCACCCTCGCGGACTGGTTCGGGGCGTGGAACGCGCGCGGCACGGATCCCGAGCGCGCGGCGGCCGTCGCGCGGCGTCTCCTCGCCGCGCACCTCGAGGGCGACGTCACGCTCACCGACGAGATGCAGGCCCGCGCCGAGATCGCGGCCGGACGCCGGATCGAGGACTGAGGCGTCAGCGCTCCGCGCGCGGGATGCGGGGGGCGCGCGGGCCGCGCGGCGGCTCGTTCGGCGGCCACTCGCCGTCGTCGGAGCCGTCGTCGGCGGTGAAGAGGAGGTCGTGCAGGCGGACCTGGACGTTCTCGACGTCGGGCACGTCGTGGAGGTTCAGGCCCGGCTTGTCGGTCGCGTCGGAGATGACGAGCGTCCCGCACCCGAAGATCCGGTCGATCGGGCCCTTCTCGTAGTTCACGTCGTTGATGCGGTACAGGGGGATGTCCCGCCCGGTGCGCGTGATGATGCCCGAGCGCATCGCGATGCGCTTGTTCGTCACGGTGTACTCCGTGGTCCGCCAGCGCAGCCACGGCACGAACACCCAGAGCACCACCCCGACGAGGGCGAGGCCCGCGACGACCCAGCGGACGACGTCGTTCGGGACGAGCACGACCGTCACGACGACGGCCGCGACGAGGGCGAGCAGCAGCACGAACGGCCAGAACAGGGCCTTCCCGTGCTCCTTGAGCTCCATGACGACATGCTCGCCCTCGGTGAGGTGCTTCTCGCTCAGACCCATGGGCAGCATGGTGCCACCTCGCGGTCCGCGGGGGGAGGGCCGTCCCGCCGATCGGCCGCCCGCGGTTCAGGCCTGTGCCGAGAGGTTCCAGCCCTCGACGGTGCGCAGCCCGTGGCCGTAGCCCAGCAGGCAGATCGCCGCCGTGCCGAGCTCGAACCGCGCGCCCAGGCCGGGGTCGACGCCCAGCCACACGGTCGCGAGGACACGGAGCAGGTGCCCGTGCGCGAACAGGACGACGTCGTCGCCACTCTGCAAGGTCGGCTCGACGCGCCGGAGCACGCGCCCGGCCCGGTCGGCCACCTCGGCGAGCTCCTCGCCGCGGTGGCCGTTCACCGCCGCGAGGACGTTGACGCCGTCCCGGAAGATCAGCCACTCGTGGCCCAGCTGCTCGCCGACGTCGACCGCGGTCCGTCCGTCGACGGGACCGTAGTCCCACTCGGCGAGGTCGTCGTCGGTCTCCGCGTCCGGGAACCCGGCGAGGTCGGCGGTGCGTCGTGCGCGCTGGCGTGGGCTCGAGAGCACGACGGCGGGTCGTCGTCCCCGGCGGTCGGCCCACCGCTGGAGCCACACGCCGGCCGCGACGGCCTGCTGCTCGCCCGCGACCGTGAGCGGGATGTCCGAGCGCCCGGTGTGGCGGCCGCTCGCGCTCCACTCGGTCTCGCCGTGGCGCACGAGGACGAGCTGCGGGTCGGGGGTGGTGTCGTTCGCGGTCACGGGTCGGCCTTCCTGCGGGGGTCCTCCAGCAGGATCACCCGGGGACGCCCGGGGCGCGCGCCGGGGGCGTCAGCCGGGGACGCCGTCGACGCCGTTGATCGCGAGGAACACGACGAGGGCGCCGAGCAGGACGACGGCGATCCCGGTCGCGACGAGCAGGACGGTGCGGGGGCGGACGCGCACGGGGACTCCGGAGGTCGGGGGTGGGGCGGTCGACCCCATTCTCGCGCGCCGGGGTCGGTGGTCCCCGTTAGCGTCGGTACGGACACGGACGGGCGGCGACGACGCCGCCGGGGAGGGGGACGAGATGGTGCACGAGACGGCGGGCGGGGAGATCGCGTACGGGAGCCCGGAGTTCGACTGGTCGATCCTCACGGTCCCGACGGCGCTCGCGGTCGTGCGCGGCCAGCTCGGGTTCTCGTGGCTCGAGGTCGCGGAACGGCTCGCGACCCTCACCCAGGCGGAGCTCGAGTGGGAGCCCGGCCCGGACGCGTTGCGCGTCGTGCGGCGCGGCACCGAGCGCACGCCGCGCACGCTCGGCGTCGGCGACTGGGTGATGGAGTGGCCGGAGGGCCCGGACTCGCCGCAGCCGCGGACGATCGGGTGGCTGGTCGCGCACCTCACCGAGGCCTTCTTCGAGCGGTGGGAGTGGACGTTCGGGCCTCACGAGCGCCGTCGCGACGCAGTGGCGTTCTCGGGCGAGGTCGGTGCCGCCGTCGCAGGGCTGCGGCACGAGGTGGACCGGTGGCGGGCGGGCGTGGACGCGCTGCCGGACGAGGGGGCGTTCACGGTCGGGCTCAGCCAGGCGACGGAGATCGACGCGCAGTCGCCGTTCGTCCACCTCGTCGCGCACATGAACCGCGAGCTGATCCACCACGGCGCGGAGATCCTGGTGCTCCAGGACCTCTACCGTGCGGCGAACGTCACGCCCTGACCGTCGCCCCGAGGGAATCGTGCGGTCGTCCAGATGGTTGAACGGTCACATGACCACGAACAGCCCCGCCGCGCCGGACGCGACGGCCCCCACGGTGAAGATCGACATCTGGTCCGACGTCGCGTGCCCCTGGTGCTACGTCGGCAAGCGGCGTCTCGAGACGGCGCTCGGGCGTCTTGCCGAGGCCGGCGACGGCCCGCAGGTCGAGATCGAGTACCACTCGTTCGAGCTGGCGCCGGACACCCCGGTCGACTTCGACGGCACCGAGGTGGACTTCCTCGCGGGGCACAAGGGCATGCCGCGCGCGCAGGTCGAGCAGATGCTCGGGCAGATGACCCAGCTCGCCGCTGCCGAGGGTCTGAGCTACGACTTCGACGCGCTCCAGCACACCAAGACCCTCACCGCCCACGAGCTGCTGCACCACGCGAAGGCGCACGGCAAGCAGGTCGAGATGAAGGAGCGCCTCCTCAAGGCGTACTTCGAGGAGGGTCGGCACGTGGGTCGCGTCCAGGAGCTCGCGGACCTCGCGGCGGAGGTCGGTCTCGATCGCGCCGAGGTCGTCGCCGCGCTCGAGGACGGCCGCTACGCCGACGACGTGCAGGCGGACATCGAGCAGGCCCGCGCCTACGGGATCAACGGGGTGCCGTTCTTCGTGGTCGACGGCCGGTACGGCGTCTCGGGCGCCCAGGACCCCGCGGTCTTCGTCCAGGTGCTCCAGCAGGCCGTCGCGGAGCGCGACGCCGCCTGACTCGTCCGCTCTGCGAGACGAGGTTCGGAGAGCGACGTATCTCACACTGCGGTGCGGTGGACCTGCGACTCGGTATCACCGAGACTGGGACGCAGCCCGCACCGACGCCGGCTCCACACGTGCACCGGCGCCCGTGATCCCACGAGGAGGCCTCAGATGACCGACACCACGACGAACCTCTACCACTCCATCGCGAACCCGCGCCGCACCACGCTCATGAGCGTGAGCGCCGCGGACGCGGCGGCTCCGCACCGCGAGGCCGCGCCGGCGCTCACGCTCGTGGGCGCGGACGACGCCGCGGTCTGCGTCGACGGGGTGTGCGCCCTCCCCGAGTAACCCGTGAGTGCATGAAATAGTCGCCGGATCGACAGGTTCCGGCGACTATTTCATGCACTCAGCGAGGTGCGTGGCCGTCAGTTGGGGCGGTGGTCCTGGATCGAGAGGCGCGGCCCGCGCCGGGGGGCGTGCGCCCTGCCGGAGAGCTCCAGGAGCCGGACGACGCGATAGCGGTGCGGGGAGTAGGGCGCGAGGAGCTCGAGCATGCGCTCGTCGTCGACGCGCTCGCCGACGAGGGCCCAGCCGACCGCCTTGGCGAGGTGGTAGTCGCCCACGGACACGGCGTCGGCGTCGCCGAGGGCGCGCTGCGCGACCTCGGCCGCGGTCCACACGCCCACGCCCGGGACGGCCTGGAGCCGGGCGTGCGCGGCGGCGGCACCCTGCGCGTCGAGCAGCGCGCCGCACTCCTCGAGGCGGGGGGCGACGCGCGCGGCCGCGACGACCGTCCGTGCCCGACCCGGGTCGACGTTCGCCCGGTGCCAGTCCCAGGACGGGACGCGCGCCCAGGTGGCGGCGTCGGGCACGACGAGCATCCCGGCGTCGCCCGCGGGGCCGGGTGCGCGCTCGCCGTAGCGGCGCAGGAGCCAGCCCCACGACCGCCACGCGGCGACCGTCTGGACGCGCTGCTCGAGGACCGCGGGGACGAGCGCCTCCAGCACGCGCCCGGTGCGGGGGATGCGTAGCCCGTTGCTGCGACGGTGCGCGTCGCGCAGGGGCGCGGGCGGGGTGAAGCCGGTGTCGTCGTCGTGCTCGCCCAGCAGCTGGGGGAGGGTGTCGAGCGCCTCCTGGGCACCCGGTCCCCACGCGTGCCCGACGACGTCGCACGGCCCCGTCTGGGCGAGGCGGCAGGTCGCGGGGCCGGCGGGCATCCGAGTCGTGCGCCAGACGTCGCCGGACGGCGTGCGGCGGAACGTCGGGTCGTACGGCCCCCGGGAGAGCCGGCCGAGCGTGAGGTGCAGGTCCAGGGGCCGGTCCGACCGGACGCGCCGGACGAGCGGCTCGCCGAGCTCGGCGTGCGCGGCGAGGCCCGGACGGTCGCCGACCGCGTGCTCGGCGGGCCCGGGGCCCGTGCTCGGCAGGACGGTCACCGGACCATCGTCGCACCCGCCGCCGACGGTCGAGCACGACGTTGCGCGGTGTCGAGCACGACCGTGATGTCGCTGTCCGCGCGACAACGACACCAAGGTCGTGCTCGACGAGGGGCGCGTCAGTCGAACAGGGTGTCCATGTCCCAGGCGGGCTCCGGCGTCGGCTGCTTGGGCGCCGGGGCGTGCGAGGCGGCGGTCGGGGTCGGAGCGGTGGCGGGCACCCGGCCGACCGGTCGCGTGGGGTCGCCGAGCTCGGGGACGAGCGTGCCGTCGAGGTCGCCGCGACCGGCGGCCCAGTCCTGGGCAGCGAGCCCCGCGAGCTGGTCGGCGCGCTCGTTGAACGGGTCGCCGACGTGGCCGCGCACCCAGCGGAACCGGACGGGCCCGGCCCGCTCGGTGATGACCCGGTCGATCGCCTGCACGAGCTCCAGGTTCTTCACCGGCTGGCCGCCCGCGGTGCGCCACCCCTTGCGCTTCCACGCGACGACCCACTCCGACGCGCACTTGATGGCGTACTGCGAGTCGGACTCGATGAGCAGCGGCTCCGCGCCCGGGTGCGCGCGGACCGCCTGGAGCAGAGCGGTCAGCTCGGCGACCTGGTTGGTCCCGCTCACGGCGCCGCCGGAGTCGAACGTGCCGTCGTGGTTGATCCACGCCCACCCGATGGCGCCGCCCGGGTTGCTCAGGCACGAGCCGTCGGTGCTGACAGTGATCACAGCGCTCCTCGATCACGGACGTCCCCGCCCGCCGGCTGCGGCGCGGGGAGGCGAATGCGTCGGCCACATTGTCTCCCGGACCGGAGGGTCGTGGGACCACCCGTCCGCGGGCGCCTCGTCGGGGTCGCCTCAGGGGAGAACCGGGGGGATACCCCATGGTGCCGGGCGGCCGCGCCGTCGAGGCTGGGACGCATGGTCGCGTGGGTCGTGGAGCTGTGGGGACAGGTCGAGGCGTGGTTGCTCGCGCTCGTCGACTCCGTGTGGGCGCTGCCGACGCTCTTCGCGACGACCGCGGGCGACGGGTTCTTCCCGCCGATCCCCGGCGAGACCGTGATCGTCATGCTCGCGGTGGGAGCCCAGTCCGGCGGGGGCGTCGCCTGGGGGCTCGTGCTGCTCGTCGCGGCGCTCGGCGCGTGGTGCGGCGACCAGCTCGCGTACGCCCTGGGCCGGGCGCTCGGCACGCGGGCGCTGCCGGCGCTGCGCGGTCGGCGCGGTGAGCGTGCTGTCGCGTGGGCGACGCGGTCCCTCGACCGGCGTGGCGCGTCCGTCGTGCTGGGCGCCCGGTTCGTGCCCGTGGGGCGGACGGCGGTCAACGTGACGGCGGGCGCCGTGGGCTTCTCGCGCCGCCGCTTCATGGCGCTCTCGGCCGTGGCCTCGGTGGCATGGGCCACCTACTCGGTCCTCATCGGCACGCTCGCCGCCGCCTGGGTCGGGGACCGCCCGCTCCTGGCGGTCGTCGTGGGCGTCGTGGGCGGGATCCTCCTCGGCGTCCTCGTCGACACCGCGGTCCGGCTCCGCGCGGCCCGCCGGGAGCGGGACGCCGTCCTGGTGCCGGGTCCAGCCGTGATCCCGTCCGGGGGGCGCGCCCGACGCGGGGGGGGCGCCGCCGCTCTCGAGCGCTCACCCGGCCCCGCGGGCTCGCGGAGTCGCGGGGGGTGTGTCGCGCGCG
>NZ_JBHXIC010000006.1:13101-23123 GCF_042723955.1 Cellulosimicrobium cellulans
ACCGCTGCGTCCGACTGTTCGGGGGGGAGGGTTTTTGTTTAAACGCGCCGGGAGGCAGCCCTGTCTGGGGGGCTGGGTGTTGTTTATACGCGCCCGGCGCCCCCCCCCGGCCCGGGGGGCGGCGCGGCGGGGGGGTAGGGGGCCCCCCGCGGGGGCGGGGCCGCCCCCCCCCGACCTGGTCCCGTGCCCCGGACCCGCGAGCTGATGCCGCGGGCGCCCGAGGGAGGCCGCACGACGACGGAGGGCCCCGGTCGACGACCAGGGCCCTCCGCGGTGCGCGTCGGTCAGGAGACGCCGAGCAGGTCGATGACGAAGATCAGCGTCTTGCCGGACAGGCGGTGGCCGCCGCCCGCGGGGCCGTAGGCGAGCTCCGGCGGCACGACGAGCTTGCGGCGCCCGCCGACCTTCATGCCCGGGATGCCCTGCTGCCAGCCCGCGATGAGGCTGCGCAGCGGGAAGTTGATCGACTGCCCGCGGTTCCACGAGGCGTCGAACTCCTCGCCCGTCTCGTACTCGACGCCGAGGTAGTGCACGTTGACGGTCGCGCCCGGCGTGGCCTCGGGACCGTCGCCGACGGTGATGTCCTCGACGACGAGCTCCGTGGGGGCAGGGCCCTCCGGCGCGTCGACCTCGGGGCGGGACAGCTCGTTCTCTCCAGTGGTCATGCTCCGATCCAACCACGACGCCGGACGACGAGCCGTCCGAGGTTGGGGTCGCCCGGAACGCGGGTCGCGGGGACCCCCGGGACCTCGTTCGGCCGCGCGCAACACGGCGAGGCCGGAGATCGCCATCATGGAGGCATGCCCACGAGACCCGCGCAGCCGTCCGGCACGCCTCCCGAACCCCCGACCGGGGCTCCGACCGGGGCGGCCGGGCTCCGCGACTCGTCCGCCGGCGAGGGCCGGCCGACGCCGCAGGAAGCGCGGCGGTGGCGGCGGTTCCTCGCCGACGAGCGGGCGGAGGCCGCCGTCTACCGAGACCTCGCGAGCCGTCGCACCGGGGAGGAGCGCGACATCCTGCTGGCGCTCGCGGACGCGGAGAAGCGGCACGAGCAGCACTGGCTCGACCTGCTCGGCGACGACGTCGGCAAGCCGCTGCGCGGCGACTGGCGCACCCGGACGCTCGGCTGGCTCGCGCGCCGCTTCGGCGGCGTCTTCGTGCTCGCGCTCGCCCAGCGCGCCGAGGCGCGCTCGACGTACGACACCGACGCCGACGCGACACCGACGATGGCCGCGGACGAGCGGATCCACGAGGAGGTCGTGCGCGGGCTCGCGACGCGCGGGCGCAACCGGATGTCGGGCACGTTCCGCGCCGCGGTGTTCGGAGCGAACGACGGGCTCGTGTCCAACCTCGCGCTGATCCTCGGCATCGGGGCGTCCGGGGCGTCGAACAGCACGGTCCTGCTGTCCGGGCTCGCGGGCCTGCTCGCGGGCGCCCTGTCGATGGGCGCGGGGGAGTACGTGTCGGTGCGGTCGCAGCGCGAGCTGCTCGACGCCTCGACCCCCTGCCCGCAGGCGTCCGCCGCGCTGCCTGACCTCGACGTGGACGCGAACGAGCTCGCCCTCGTCTACCGGGCGCGCGGCATGGCGCCGGCGGAGGCGGAGGAGCACGCCGCCGACGTCCTCGCGACGTACACGCAGCAGACCGTCATCGCGCCGCCGCCCAGCACGGACGAGCACGAGACGCACGGCACGGCCATGGGGGCGGCGGTCTCGTCGTTCCTGTTCTTCGCGTCGGGCGCACTCATCCCGGTGCTGCCCTACCTCTTCGGCCTGTCGGGTTTCGTCGCCGTGGGCATCGCGGCGCTCCTCGTGGGGATCGCACTCCTCGCGACCGGCGCGACGGTCGGCCTGCTCTCGGGGACGTCCCCGTTGACGCGTGCGCTCCGGCAGATCGGTATCGGCTTCGGCGCGGCGGCGGCGACCTACCTCCTCGGCCTGGTGTTCGGGGCAACCGTCGGGTGAATTCGGGCGCTCCCGGTGGTGAGCGTCACACGGGCGTGCCTACCGTGGCCCCGGACGGGCCTGCCGGCCCGCCCCTTCGCTGCACCGACGGACCCACGGGGCACACGATGGACGCGACGCACGACGCGCAGGGCAGGCGCGCACCAGCCGCCCGTCGCTGGCTCGTGCGCGCGCTCGTGGCCGGTGGCGGTCTCGGTGCGGGTCTCGCCTTCGCCGTCGCGACCGCGGGCGGCGCGTCCGCCGCGGACGACCCGCTCGGTCTCGGCAAGGCCCTGTCACCCGTGACCTCGACGGTCGAGGCCGTCGTCGACCCGGTCGTGCAGGACGTCGTGAAGCCGGTCGTGCGCGACGTCGTCGCCCCGGTCGTCCAGCCGGTCGCCCCGGTCGTCGAGAAGGTCGTGACCCCCGCCGCGCCTGTGGTCGAGGAGGTCGTGCGGCCCGTCGCCCCGGTGGTGGAGCAGGTGGTCGAGCCGGTCGCTCCCGTGGTCGAGCAGGTCGTCGCGCCGGTGGCGCCCGTCGTGCAGCCCGTGACCGACGCCGTCGCCCCCGTGACCACGCCGGTCCTCGACGCGGTCGTGCCGGCCGCGACGCCGGTCGTCGAGGCGGTCGCCCCGGTGGTGAACCCGGTCCTCGAGACCGTGGCACCGGCGCTCGACCCGGTCGCGCCGGTCCTGGAGGCGCTGACCCCGGTCCTCGACGCCCTGGCGCCGGTCACCGATCCGGTGCTCGGTCCTGTCACGGGCCCGCTCACGCCGCTGGACCCGCTCGCGCCCGTGCTGCCCGAGGCGCCCGGGACGGGCCCGGGGACCCCGGGCACGGTCGATCCGACGACGCCCGGCGCCGTGGAGCATGGTCCTGACCTCGGCCCCGCCGCCCCGGTGGTGCCGCTCTCGGCGGGTGGCGAGCTACCGTCCGCACCACCGGCCGGTGCGGACCGCGCGGGCCCGACACCGGCTCTCGGCGCGAGGCTCGGCGCGCCGCTCGGGAACGGCAACGGCCGACAGCTCTTCGACCAGGCCACAGCTCCGCCGGGCACTGTTGCGCCCGCAGGCGGCCCGACGGCGCCCGGCGGAGCCCCCTCCGACGGCGGGCTCGGCACCTCGCCCACCCCGTCCGGCAGCGCGCAGCGCGCCGGGTCGGGTGGCGACCTCGCAGCGGTCGGCCACGGCGCCGACGCCCCCGCACTCTCGTCCTGGACCGCCGTCGTGGACGACGCGCGGTCGAAGCACCCCTCGACGTTCTTCGAGGTCCCTGTCTCTCCTGCCTGAGGTGGTCCGCCGCCGCGCGTCGCGCGGCAGACGCGACCCGGCGCCGTCGTGCGCCACCACCTTTGAGCAGGAAAGAGAACGATCATGCACACCTTCGTTCGGCGCGCGCTGCGCACAGCGCTCGTCACAGGCGGCCTCGTGGTCGTCGGGGCCGGAGCGGCCCACGCAGCCGAGGGCGACCTCCTCGGCGACCTCGGGCTGGACGTGTCGGTCGAGGCTCCGTTGAGCCAGGTGACCGAGGTCCTTCCCGACGTGGCGGTGGACGTTCCCGTGAACGTCCCCGTGACCGTGTCCGACGTCGCGGTGGGGGCTCTCGGGGATGCCACGGTGACCCCGGAACCCGCACCCGCACCCGCACCGGAACCCGAGCCGGCGCCCGCACCCGAGCCTGCTCCGGCTGGGCCGGCGGGCGTCGACCTCGACGTCCCGGTGACGATCCCGGTGGACGTGTCGGGAGTCGCCGTCGGCGTCCTGGGCGACGCCGCGGTGACGCCCGCCGCGGACGCGGCGCCCGCACCGGCTCCCGCCCCCGAGCCCGCTCCGGCGGACTCGGCGGACGTGGACGTCGACATCCCCGTGACGATCCCGGTGGACGTCTCGGGTGTCGCGGTGGGTGTGCTCGGCGATGCGGCCGTCACGCCCGCACCCACGACGCCGGCAGACCCGGCGGACGGCGCCGAGGGCACCGACGACGGCGCAGCGGGGTCGGGCTCCGACGTGGACGTCGACGTGCCGGTGACGGTTCCCGTGGACGTCTCGGGCGTCGCGGTGGGCGTCCTGGGCGACGCGGCCGTCACGCCGGCCCCGACGGCTCCGGCTGCGCCGGCCGCGGGCGCTGACGACGACACGGCCGCTTCCGGTGCCGACGTGGATCTCGACGTGCCGGTCACCGTCCCCGTGGACGTCTCCGGTGTCGCGGTCGGCATCGGCGGCGACGCGACGGTCGGCGGTGGCACCGGCGATGGCTCCGGCGACGGGGCCGGCTCCGGCGACGCGCCCGGCGGCTCGGGCCTGCTCGACGGCGTCCTGGGCGACGGCGGTCTCGTCGACGACCTGCTCGGTGACGGGCTGCTGGGCGACGGCGTGCTCGGCGGGGACGCCGGACTCCTCGACGACGTCCTCGGCGAGGACGGTCTCGTCGACGACCTGCTCGGCGGCGGATCGTCGGGTGACGGTCTGCTGGACGGCGTGCTCGGTGACGACGGCCTGCTGGGCGACGACGGTCTGCTCGACGGCGTGCTCGGTGACGACGGCGTGCTCGGCGCGCTGCCCGACCTCGACGTCGAGCTCCCGGTGACGGTGCCCGTCACGGTGTGCGGCGTGGGTGTGGGCCTGCTGGGCGACGCCTCCGCCGCGTGCCCGACGGCGGCGGTCCCCACCGACCCGACGGACCCCACCGACCCGACGGACCCGACGGACCCGACGGACCCGACGGACCCGACGGACCCGACGGACCCGACGGACCCGACGGACCCGACGGACCCGACGGACCCGACCGACTCTGGTGACCCGGGGACGTCCGACGGTACGAACGGCACGGTGACCCGCGTGCTCAACCCGGTCGCCGGGAACGGCGCGATGACCGCCGCGACGGGCGGTTCGACCGTCATGGCCTCGGCCCCGACGGCCCTCGCCACGACCGGTGCGGGCGGTGACCTCGGACTGCTCGTGATGGCGGGGCTGCTCACGCTCCTCGGCCTGTCGCTCCAGCGCTTCCGCCGGAAGTCCTGGGTCGCGGACCAGGACGCCTACGCCCCGGTCTTCACCGACCGGAGCTGACGTCCGCCACGACAGGACCGCCCGGGCCTCGCGCCCGGGCGGTCCTCGCGGTGCTCGCCGCGCGTCAGGCGACGGCGAAGACGAGCGCCGCGATGGCGAAGCCCATGACGCCGATGGCGGTCTCCATGACCGTCCAGGTGCGGAGCGTCGTCTTGACGTCCATGTCGAAGAACCGGCCGACGAGCCAGAACCCGGAGTCGTTCACATGACTGAGCACCACCGAGCCCGCGGCGACCGAGACCACGACGGCGGCGAGCTCGATCGCGTTGAAGCCGCCCGCCTCGACGGCGGGGGCGATGAGCCCCGCGGCGGTCGTCAGCGCGACGGTCGCGGAGCCCTGCGCGACGCGCAGGATCGCGGCGATGAGGAACCCGGCCACGATGACCGGCAGCCCGAGGTCGCCGAGCACGTCGGCGAGCGCGTCGCCGATGCCCGTCGCGCGGAGCACGCCTCCGAACATGCCGCCGGCCCCGGTGATGAGGATGACCGAGCACACCGGGCCGAGCGCCGAGTCGAGCGTCTTCTCGAGCGCGGTCCCGGAGACTCCGCGACGCCGACCCAGGACCCACGCCGCGACGAGGACCGTGATGAGCAGCGCGACCGGCGTCGCGCCGATCGCGCGCAGGGTCTGGACCGCGGGGTTCTCCGCGTCGACGGCGCCGGCGACCCGCAGCGCGTCGAGCCCGGTGTTGGCGAAGATCAGCACGAGGGGCAGCAGGAGGATCGCGACGACCGTGCCGAACTTCGGCGGGTTCTCGAGCTGGTCCTCGTCGGCCTCGCCGAGGATCGCGGGGATGGGTAGCTCGATGCGGCGTCCCGCGAAGCGGCTGAACAGGTAGCTCGTGACGTACCAGGTGGGGATCGCCACGACGAGGCCGAGGAGGATGACGATGCCGACGTTCGCGCCGAGGAACTCGGTCGCGGCGACCGGACCGGGGTGCGGTGGCACGTAGATGTGCATCACGGAGAAGGCGCCCGCGACGGGAAGGCCGTACAGCAGGAGGGAGCCGCCGAGCCGGCGGCCGACCGAGAACACGATCGGCAGCATGACGACGAGACCGGCGTCGAAGAAGATCGGGAACCCGAAGATGAGCGACGCGAGACCGAGCGCGAGCGGCGCGCGCTTCTCGCCGAACTTCCCGATGAGGAAGTCCGCCATGACCTTCGCGCCACCGCTCGTCTCGACGAGGCGTCCCAGCATCGCGCCCAGCCCGACGAGCAGGGCGACGGTCGCGAGCGTGGTGCCGAACCCGGCGGTGAGCACCTCGATGACCGAGCCGGTCGGGATGCCCGCCACGACCGCGGTGAGCAGGCTGACGAGGATGAGTGCGAGGAAGGCGTGCAGCTTGAGCTTGATGATGAGGAACAGCAGGAGCGCGATCGCTCCTGCGGCGATCGCGAGCAGCGGCCCGGCGGTGAGGGTCTGTGTCCAGTCTTCAGGGGGCATCGGTGTCTCCGTCGACGTCGTGGTGAGTGGAAACGGGGAGAACGGTCGGGGCGCGCGCTCAGCGGGCGCCGGGCGCGCTGCTCAGCCGCGTGCGCGCGAGGATCTCGTCCACGATCTGCTCGGGCGTGGAGGCGACGTCGAGCGTGAAGCCGGGCTCGTCGTCGTCCAGGGCCTCGAGCGTCGCGAGCTGTGAGGGCAGGAGCGACGTGGGCATGAAGTGCCCGCTGCGGTGCGCCATGCGCTCCGCGAGAAGGTCGGAACTGCCGTCGAGGTGGACGAAGCAGACCTGTCCGCGCGCGGTGCGCAGGAGGTCGCGGTAGGACCGCTTGAGCGCGGAGCAGGTCACGACGCCGGAGCGCCCGGCGTCCGCCTCGGCGCTCAGCCAGTCGCGGATCGCCTCGAGCCACGGCCACCGGTCCTCGTCGGTGAGCGGCGTCCCGGCGCTCATCTTGGCGATGTTGGCCTCGGGGTGGAACTGGTCGGCCTCGGCGTACTCGGTGCCGAGGTGCCGGGCGAGCAGCGTCGCGACGGTGGTCTTGCCGGATCCGGCGACGCCCATCACGACGAGGTGCTGGGGCTGGGAGCTTCCGGCGTCGTCGGTCCGGTCGGTGGTGCTGACGTCCGTGTCCATGTGTCGACTTCCGTGTCGGGCGGGGCGTCCGGGGCGGGTCGGCGCCATGCCGGACGCTCCCCGGGCGGCGACCGTCGTGGTCGTCGCTGGCCTCCACTGTGGGCTATTGGTACTACCTTTGGCAAGTGATTGATCACACCAATCGCCGCTACTAGGCTGCGAGGCATGGCGACGACGGTCTTGCACACCACCGTGCTCGACTCCCTGGGTCGTCGCATCACCAGCGGCGACGTCCCGGCCGGTACGCCGCTCACGCTCGAGTCGATCGGGTCCGAGTTCGGCGTCTCGCGCACCGTCGCGCGCGAGGTCATGCGCCTCCTCGAAGGGCTCGGCCTCGTGCGGTCCCGGCGGCGCGTCGGGCTCGTGGTGCTCGGCATCGAGGAGTGGAACGTCCTCGACCCGCGCGTCATCCGGTGGCGCCTCGAAGGTCCCGGCCGGGACTCCCAGCTCCGCACGCTCACCGAGCTGCGCCACGCCGTCGAGCCCCTCGCCGCTGCGGGCGCCGCAGTCCACGCGACCGCCGCGGAGCGCGCCGAGCTCGTCGCGGCCGCCGCGCGCATGCGGATGCTCGGCGAGGCGGGCGACCTCGAGGAGTTCCTCGCGCTCGACGTCCGCTTCCACGAGCTCCTGCTCCGCGCGAGCGGCAACGAGATGTTCGGCGCGCTCGCGGGCGTCGTCGCCGCGGTGCTCAGCGGACGGACGCACCTGGGCCTCATGCCCGCGTCCCCGGTGCCCGAGGCGCTGGACCAGCACGAGGCCGTCGCGCGGGCCGTCGCGGACGGCGACCCGCGCGCCGCCGAGGCGGCGATGGCGGCGATCGTCGGCGAGGTCCGCGCCGCGCTCGGTGGGGTCGACCGGCAGGCCTGACCGGGCGGTCGTCCGCTCTCCCGCCTGGCTCTACCGCGCTCGCCCCGGACGACGGCGCGCCGGTCGGGGCTGGCGCAGCTACCTCGCGTCGGCGGGGGCCGGGAGCGCGTGGAGCGCGTCGACGAGCGACGCGAGCTCGGGCGTCTCCGTCGCGTCGTGCAGGGCTGCCTCGAGGGTCGCGTCGTGGGTGGGCCGCGCGGCGAGCAGCAGGACCTCGCCCGCGGGCGTGAGCTCGGTGTAGATCCCACGGCGGTCGTCCTGGCACACGATGCGCGTGAGGAGGCCGCGGTCCTCGAGCCGGTTGACGAGCCGGGTCGTCGCGCTGGGGGAGAGGGCGGCGGCGCGCGCGAGCTGCTGCATGCGCATGTGCCAGCCGTCCTGCCGGGAGAGCGCGTCGAGCACGGTGTACTCGACGACCGAGAGGTCGTGCTCCGACTGGAGGGCTCGCTCGAGCGCTGCGTCGATGAGCCCGTGCAGCGCGGCGAGCGTGCGCCAGCCCTGTGCGCGGATCTCGACGGCGTCGTCGGCGATGCCCATGGGTCCCTCCTCGGGTGCGTGCGTGCCGTCACAACTATAGCGCTTGTGCAACTAATCGGCGCGTGCAACTATCGATAGCGCGCGTCTGCAACAAGTGCAGGCGCCAGGTGAACGCGTGCGCAACGCTTCTCACCTCCCTCCGGACCAGGAGATCGTCATGCCAGTCGCCCTCTGGGCCCTCGCCATCGGGGGCTTCGGCATCGGGCTCACCGAGTTCGTCATCATGGGTTTGCTTCCCGAGGTCGCCGCCGACTTCGGCGTCACCGAGTCCGTCGCGGGTTACCTCATCTCGGGCTACGCGTTGTCCGTCGCCGTCGGCGCGATCGGCCTCACCGCCGCCCTCACGCGCGTCGACCGCAAGAAGGCCCTGCTCGGCCTCATGGTCCTGTTCATCGCGGGCAACCTGCTGTCCGCCGTCGCGCCGACGTACGAGGTCATGCTCCTCGGCCGCGTCGTCGCGGCGCTGTGCCACGGCGCGTTCTTCGGGATCGGTGCCGTCGTGGCGGCCGACCTCGTCGCGCCCGAGAAGCGCGCCGGGGCCATCTCGATCATGTTCGCCGGGCTGACCATCGCGAACGTGCTCGGCGTCCCGTTCGGCACGTTCCTCGGCCAGGCCGCCGGGTGGCGCGCGACGTTCTGGGCCATCACCGCCATCGGTGTCGTGGCGCTCGCCGGGATCGCGCTGCTCGTCCCGTCGCGGGTCGGTTCGCCCGACGGCGTCCCCGCGCCCGGCGGCAGGACCTCGCCCGGGACGGACCGCGCGTCGGGCAGGACCGGACTGCGCGGCGAGCTCGCCGCGTTCCGCAGCGCGCAGGTGTGGTTCTCGATCGCGATCACCGTGCTCGGGTTCGGTGGGATGTTCGGCGCGTTCACGTACATCGCGTTCACGCTCACGGAGGTGGGCGGGTTCACGTCGGCGTCGGTCCCGTGGCTGCTCGTCCTGTTCGGCGGCGGGCTGTTCGTCGGGAACCTCGTCGGTGGGCGTGCGGCCGACCGCCGTCTCGGCACGACGCTCGTCGTGCTGTTCGCGTCGCTCACGGTCGTGCTCGGCGTGTTTGCGCTCACCGCGACGAGCCAGGTCATGACCGTCGTGAGCCTCGTCCTCATGGGCGCCTTCGGGTTCGCGACCGTCCCCGGGCTCCAGATGCGCGTCATGTCCTACGCGCAGGGCGCGCCCACGCTCGCGTCGGGCGCGAACATCGCCGCCTTCAACGTCGGCAACGCGCTCGGCGCCTGGATCGGTGGCCTGACGATCGCCGCCGGGCTCGGATTCACGTCGCCCCTGTGGGCGGGCGCAGCGATGACGGCCGTCGGGCTCGTCGTCCTGCTCGTCGCGGTCCGTGCCCGCGGCGGCGAGTGGTCGCGAGCCGAGCGGCCACCGCGCGACGCCGATCGGCCCGTCCCGCACGACGTCCCGGCCGCCGTCTGACCCACGATCCGCCGAGGTAGAACGCTGGTCGCGCGAAGTAGAACCCTGGTAGCGCGAGGTCGAACCGTGGTTCACCGATGCGCGAGCCACCGTTCTACTT
>NZ_JBHXIC010000006.1:23133-49159 GCF_042723955.1 Cellulosimicrobium cellulans
TTTCTATCCCGCCTGGGGGTCGGCTGCCGCTCCGGTGTAACCCCGCCCCGCCCCCCCACGAGCCCGCCCCCCCCCCCCACGGTTCTACCTCGGCGGGTGGGTCAACGGGGGTGGACGCGGACCTCGGCGGCCTTGACGACGAACCAGACCCGCTCGCCGGGGGCCAGCCGGAGCTCGGCGACCGCGCGTGGGGTGAGGTCCGCGGCGAGGAGCGGGGTGTCGTCGTGCCCGACGGCGGCCCCGGCCCGCGCGGGCCGCTCGCCAGGGTCCTCGCTCACCACTCGACCCCAGACGCGCAGCAGCGGCCCGTGCGGCTCGACGCTCGTCACGACGACCCGGTAGGCGTTGCGAGGGCTGCCCTCCGGCGTCGCCCGGTGCACGGCGACCGCGCGCGGCTCGAACACCGCCACGGCCCCGTCCCCGGTGACGAGCGGCTCGCCCGCCGTCCCGTGCACCCGGACCTCCGTGCCGTCGACGGCGAGGGTCGCCTCGTGTGCGGCGACCTCCTCGTCCGGGTCCGGCCCCGTCATGACGAGGGCCGCGTCCACCCCGCCGCTACCCGCCTTGCCCGGCTCCGTCCCGCGGCTCCCCGCCGTGACGGGCTCCGGCGCGGCGACGTGCACGACGGTCCCCGCGAGCAGGTTGACGCCTGCGAGGCGGGCCGCGAACCGGGACCGGGGCCGCGTGAGCACCCGGTCCACGGGGCCGTCCTCGACGACGCGACCCGCGTCCAGCACGACGACGCGGTCCGCGAGCAGCAGCACGTCGAGCAGGTCGTGGGTCACGAGGAGCGTGGTGCGGGGGTGCTCGCGCTGCGCGTGGTGCAGCACCGACCGCACGTGCTGCGCGACGCCGACGTCGAGCGAGGCGAGCGGCTCGTCGAGCAGGAGCACACGCGGGTCGGTGACGAGCGCGCGCGCGATCGCGGCGCGCTGCGCCTGGCCGCCCGAGAGGTCGGTCGCACGGCGGGTCGCGAGGTCGGCGGCACCGACCCGCGCGAGGGCGGCCCGGGCGTCGCGCCGGGCGCGGGAGCGCGGCACGCCTCGCGCGCGGAGGCCGAACGCGACGTTGTCCTCGACCGAGAGGTTCTCGAGCAGCAGCGGCCGCTGGCTCAGCCACGCGAGCCGGCGGCGGCGCGGCGCGGCGCGCGTGACGTCGTCGTCCCCGATCGTGACGCGGGCGTCGGGCGCGTCGCCGGACGGGAGGAGGCCCGCGACGACCTGCACGAGCGTCGACTTGCCCGCGCCGTTCTCGCCGAGCACCGCGACGACCTCGCCCGGCGCGAGCGCGAGGTCGACGTCGAGCCCGCGTTGCGGCACGACGGCGCGCACGGCGACCGCGGCGGGGGCCGCGGCCGTGCGAGGCGCGGGGTCCGCACGGGCCGCCGTCGCCCGGCTCTCGCCGTCCCGCGGCGAGACGTCCTCCCGGACGACCGGTCCGTCGTCGGGCACGGGCCCCGCCGCGGGGGTGCCCCGGGCGTCTCGCCGCGGGCGGGCCGTGCGCGCGCCCGGGCCGCCGAGCACGCGCGGGCCGTGGACGGCGGCGGTGATGAGCACCGCGACGACGACGAGCACGAACGACAGCGCGACGGCGGCGTCCGGGTCGGCGCTGCGCTGGAGGTAGATCTCGAGCGGCAGGGTCTGCGTGACGCCCTGGAGCGCGCCCGCGAAGGTGATGGTCGCGCCGAACTCGCCGAGCGCCCGCGCGAACGCGAGCACCGCGCCCGACAGCAACCCCGGCAGGACGCGGGGGAGTGTCACGCGGCGCAGCACCGTCGTCGGCCCGGCGCCGAGCGTCGCGGCGACGTCCTCGAGGCGCGTGTCCTGCGTGCGCAGCGCGCCCTCGAGGCTCAGGACGAGGAACGGCAGCGCGACGAACGTCTGCGCCAGCACGACTGCCGTCGTGGTGAACGCGATCTCGATCCCCAGCACCTCGAGGTGCTGGCCGATCAGCCCGCGCCGCCCGAACGTGTGGAGCAGCGCGATGCCCCCGACCACCGGCGGGAGCACGAGCGGCAGCAGCACCAGGGCGCGCGCGACGCGCTGCCCGGGGAAGGTCGTGCGCGCGAGGACGAGCGCCATGGGCGTGCCGATCAGCACGCAGCACAGCGTCGCGACGAGAGCGGTGCGCAGGGACAGACCGAGCGCGTCGAGCGCGGCCGGGGACGTCACGAGTGCCCAGAAGCCGCCGGTCCCGTCCGCTCCCGGCGTGAGCTCGACGCGCGCGACCATCGCCGCCACGGGGACGACGACGAACAACGCGCCGAGCAGCGCCGGGACGAGGACCCAGCGGGGGAGACCGCGCATCAGGGCCGGCCGGGTGTCCGGGGCGTCACGGCGCGGACGCGTCCGGGGCGCCGAAGCCCGTGGCGGCGAGCGCGGCCCGGCTGGCGTCGCCGGTCACGAGGTCGACCCACGCGTGCGCGAGCTCGACCTGCTCCGGGCCGGCCTTCTCGGCCGCCGCGACGAGCGCGATCGGGTAGACGTTGAGCGCGGCGTCGGTCTCGGGCACGTCGACCACGTCGACTCCGTCGCCCGCGAGGGTCGCGTCCGTGACGTACACGAGACCGGCGTCGGCCTCGCCCGCCGTCACCTTGGCGAGCACGTCGGTGACGCTGGCCTCCTCGCTCACGCGGTGGAGGGCGACGCCCGCGGCCTCGGCGACCGTGTCCGTCGCGCCGCCGCACGGGACCTCGGGAGCGCACACCACGACCTTGACGTCGTCGCGCGCGAGGTCGGCGAACGTCTCGACGCCCGCGGGGTTGCCGGGCGGGGTGACGATCGTCAGGGAGTTCGTCGCGAACGCGACGGGGTCGGACGCGTCGCCCGCCTCGACGACCCGGGTCATGGTGCGTTCGTCCGCGGACGCGAAGACGTCGGCCGGCGCCCCGGCGAGGATCTGGTCGGCCAGGTCGGACGACCCGGCGAACGACAGCGCCACGGTCACGCCGTCGTGCTCGGCCTCGAAGTCGGCCGCGAGGTCCGTGAACACGTCGCGCAGCGACGCCGCGGCGAGGACCGTGAGCGTGCGCTCCTCGGCCGGCGCGCTCGCGGCGTCGCCTGACGGTGAGGCGTCTTCCCCGGTGCCCGCGCCGCACGCGGCGAGACCGGCGACGAGGGCCGCCGTGCCCACGGCGACGAGACCGCGCCGAGCCGCGAGGCCGCGCCCCGGCATCGGGCGCACGGACGATCGGGTGCGAGCGGACGCTCTCACGCGGTTCCCCCGGGGGTCTCGACGATGACGGTCGTCGCCTTGACGACCGCGACGGCCAGGCTGCCGGGCTCGAGGCGCAGCTCCCGCACGGCCTCGGTGCTCATGAGCGAGACCACGCGCTGGCCCCCGCAGAGCATCTCGACCTGGGACATGACGGTGTCGCTCACGACCTCCGTGACGATCCCGACGAACCGGTTCCGCGCCGAGCGCGCGACGCCGGACGGGTCGGGCGTCGGGTGCGACTGCGCGACGGCGAAGCGCGCGAGCTCCGCGCCGTCCACGACCTTGCGCCCTGCGTCGTCGGCGCTCGCGGCGAGCTCCCCGGCGTCGACCCAGCGGCGGACGGTGTCGTCGCTGACCCCGAGCAGGCTCGCGGCCTCGCGGATCCGAAAGTGCGGCATGATTGAGACGATAGACCCGCATCTGCGGAGTGTCACGCCGCGGGGCCGCGACACATGACGCAGTCGGCGACCGGTCGCGCACCGACGTCTCACCGCACCGCTCGCTAGGGTGACGCATGGCCCTCCGACGACGCGTCCGTCCCGCCGCCATCCCCACGGATCGGCGTGGGGCGCTCGCCGTCCTCGCGGCCGCCGTCGTCGTCCTCACGCTTGCCGCGTGCACCGCGGGCGCGGCGCCCGACGACCCGACCACCGCCCCGATGTCGGGCACGCCCACCGACGGGCCGACGCCGACGTCCGAGGTCACGACCAGGGAGACCGCGCCGGAGGGTTTCCCCGGGGTCTACGCGGTCCCGGACGGGCTCTCCGCCGACGACCCACGGCCCGCCGTCCTCGCGTTCGGCGGATCGGAGGGCGGGTCGGACACCGGGCGGATGGTCGCCGAGGCGATCGCCGGCCTCGGGTACCCGGCGCTCGGGGTCGGCTACTTCAAGGGTGTGGACCAGCCGTCGTCGCTCGAGGAGGTGCCGGCCGAGACGTTCCTCGACGCCCTCGCCTGGCTCCGGGAGCAGCCGGGCGTGGACGGCGACGCCGTCCTCGCGTTCGGCGTCTCGCGCGGCGGAGAGATGGCGCTGTGGCTCGCGGCGAACCGGCCGGAGCTCGTGCACGGTGCGATCGCCCCGGTCGGCGCCGACGCCGTGATGTGCGGGTACCCGGACTTCTCGCGCTCTGCCTGGACGCTGGACGGGGAGCCCCTCCCGTGCTCCTCGGACGTGCACGCGCAGACCGCGGCGAGCCCAGAGGCCCGGATCCCGCTCGAGGGGATCGACGGTCCGGTCGTGCTCGCGTGCGGCACCGAGGACGAGCTGTGGGACTCGTGCGCGTTCCTGCGGCGCGCGGAGAGCAGTCTCGCGGACCGTGACGCCGGGACGACCGTCGCGATCCGGGGTGACGGAG
Organism: Cellulosimicrobium cellulans; assembly: GCF_042723955.1. Taxonomy (GTDB): domain Bacteria; phylum Actinomycetota; class Actinomycetes; order Actinomycetales; family Cellulomonadaceae; genus Cellulosimicrobium; species Cellulosimicrobium cellulans_H. The sequence goes on from NZ_JBHXIC010000006.1 coordinate 27,705, forward strand.
CGAGCCACTTCGTCGCGACGCCGCCCTGGCTGGACCAGCCCTGGGGCGACCCGGACACCGAGACGGAGGACCTCGACGTCCGCCGCCAGCTCTGGACGGCCGTCGACGAGGCGCTCGCGTCGCTCGACTCCTGACCTCGCCCACGGACGCATCGCTCGATGTGGGTGCCGCGCTCGCCTCCGGGCCTTGCGCACGACGCGTCAGGCGGTGTGGCACGCTCGGTGCGTGAGCGAGACGACGACCCGGGCGGACGTGCGCGTCGCCGTCGAGGACCCGGCGGCCGAGGACGTGCTGGCGCTGCTGCAGGAGCACCTGGACGACATGTACGCGACGTCGCCGCCCGAGAGCGTGCACGCGCTCGACGTCGAGCGGCTGCGCGCGCCCGACATCACCTTCGTGACCGCGCGCGCGGCGGACGGCGGACTCCTGGGGTGCGGCGCGCTCAAGCAGCACGACGCGACGCTGGGTGAGCTCAAGTCCATGCGCACGACGGCGGCCGCGCGGGGCCGGGGCGTCGCCGCCACGGTCCTCGCGCACCTGCTCGACGTCGCGCGCGACCGCGGCCTCGACCGCGTGAGCCTGGAGACCGGCGCGGAGGACTACTTCGCGCCCGCGCGTCGGCTCTACGCGCGCCACGGGTTCGTGCCGTGCACGCCGTTCGCCGACTACACGGACGACCCGAACAGCGCGTACCTGACGCTCGCGCTCGCCTGACCGGGCCGCCGCCCGCCGAGGGAGAACCTCTGGTCGTGAGAGAGCTCGCCGCGTTCTCCGTCGCGACCGGACGCTCTGTCTCGCGACGGCGCGGTCGGCACCCCGACAGACAGGACCCCGTGACCGGTACCGGTCACGGGGTCCTGTGCGTCGGGTCAGGGAAGGCGTGGGAGCGCCTGGGTGTCATGCGTCGAGCTTCAGCCGGGCACCGAGGGCGACCGCCGCGACGACGGCAGCGCCGGCGACGAGCACGAGGTCCTTGAGCACGTACTGGCCCAGGAGGGTCATGCCGTGTCCGAAGAGCTCGCCGGCGAACAGCACGATCGGCGAGAGGATCCCGGCCATCGCGACGGCGAGGGCGAGCAGCCCGGCCCGCAGGAGGCGGCCGGTGAGGAGGGTCAGCCCGATGAACGTCTCCAGGACGGCGGTGAAGATCACGGCCGCGGTCCCGCCGACGAGGCCGAGGGTGAGCGTCTCGACGGTCCGTGCCGCGATCGACTCCGCCGGGCTCGCGCCGGGGAAGAACTTCAGGACGCCGAACCCGAGGAACACGAGGCCGAGGGCGACGCGCAGCGCGGGGACGGACCAGCGGGTGAGGAACCGCGCGGTGGCGGCGACGGCCGTGTCGACGCGTCCGGTCAGGCGCTCGGTCAGGACGGCGACGCGGCGGGGGGCAGGGGGCGTGGTCGACGACGCGGACGGGCGGACGGCGCGGGGACGGCCGGCGGTCGTCGGGGCGGTGGTGGACATGCTCGAACCTCTTCCGGGTGACGGTCACGGTCGGGGTGACCGCCCCTGGAAGGAGGGGCCGTCGGGGCGTCCCGTGGTCGCCGCGACCGTTATTTCACCCGCTGGCGCGCGGCGGATCCGGAGCGTCCCGAGGTGCTTTCTCGTCGCTGACCTGGTCTTTCCCCGGGGCGGCGACGACGCCGGCGATCACCGGCCGCGCGGGCGCTCCGAGGGGTCCCAGCCCGGTCGCGGAGCCCGTGCCGCGACCGACGCGTCGCGTGCGCGGTACACGACGTACGGGCGGAACAGGTACGGCGCGGGCGCGGAGAACGCGTGCACGAGGCGCGTGAACGGCCACAGGATGAACAGCAGGTTGGCGGCGACGACGTGGAGCTGGAACGCCGCGGGCACGCCCTCCATGAGCGCGGGCTGCGGCTGCAGGTACCAGAGCGAGCGGAACCAGGGGGAGATCGTCTCCCGGTAGTCGTACCCGTGGCCGCCGGCGAGCAGCTGCGTCTGCACGGTCGCCCACGACCCGAGCAGGATCGACGCCGCGAGGAACACGTACATGGTCTTGTCCATGCGCGTCGTCGCGCGGAACACGGGCCCCGTGGTGCGGCGTCGGTAGATGAGGATGAGCAGCCCGGCGACGAGCGCGACCGCCGCGATCGACCCCATGTACGTGGCGACGAAGTGGTAGGCGACCTCCTTGATGCCCACCGACTCCGTCCACGACTTGGGGATGACGAGCCCCATGAGGTGCCCGAGGATCACGAAAAGCAGACCGAAGTGGAACAGCGGCGAGCCGAGCCGCAGCAGCCGCTTCTCGTAGAGCTCGCTCGACCGCGTGGTCCAGCCGAACTTGTCGTACCGGTACCGCCAGATCGACCCCACGACGAACACCGCGAACGTCACGTACGGGAACACGACCCACAGCAGGATCTCGCCCGTGCTCACCCCGCTCATCGCACCGCACCTCCGGGTCGGTCGGCCCCGGCGCCGTACGGCTCCAGCGCGAACGGCTCCATCCCCACGAGCTCGGCGGGCGGCCCCGCCGTCACGAGCTCGACGTACCGCTGCTGCGTGCGCTCGTCGAGCGGAGGCAGCGTGAGGCACACCGCCTCGACCAGGCCGGTCCACGGGCTCGCCATGCTCTCGAGCGCGGTCCGCAGCACCTCGATCCCGTCGCGGTGCGAGGCGAGCAACCCCGCCGCGATCGTCGCGTCGTCGCCCTCCGTACGGGCCGAGAACTCGAGCACGGTCGGCAGGTAGTCCGGCAGCTCCGAGCCGGTGACCTCCCAGCCCGCGGCCCGGTACGCCTCGACGAACGCGACGAGCGCGGTCCCGCGCCGTCGGGTGTCGCCCGCGGCGTAGTACGACAGGTACATCGAGCACTTGCGCTTGAGGTCGAACGTCGCGACGTAGCGGGCCTGCAGCTCGCGAAGGTCCGTCGCGCCGGCGGACGCCGACAGCAGGTCGCAGAACGCGTCGAGGCGCTCGCGGACCGGTGCGGGCAGCCCCGGCGTCGACGCCCGGACCGCCACGGCCGCGTCGAGCACGTCCGCGTCGGGGTAGGCGAGCAGCACGGACGCGGCCATGTGGGTGGTGCGGCGCTGGGTGCCCGACGCCGCGACCGGGGCCAGGCGGTCGGGCTGCGGCCCGCGCGGTCGTGCTCCGGGCCGCAGCGCAGGGGTCGGGAGCAGCGATCGCGTCCTCATCGGGTGCCCCCGTCGGGCTCGACGCCGGGCCCGTTGCCGGGCGCCGGTCCGCCCGCCGGTCCGCCCGCCGGTCCGCTCGGTCCGCTCACCGGCCCACCGGGCGCGGACGGGCCGGGGATCGTGTCGTGACGCGCGTCCTGCCGACCCCCGGGCAGCGAGCCGGGGCCCCCGGGCGTGACGCCGCCCGGCGCGCCGGACACGCCCGGCTCCGGCCCCTCGCCCGGCGGGAAGAGCCCGGGCGGGCGCCCGTTGCCGTCCCAGTTGAGGAGGTTCACGCGCCCCGGTGTCGAGGGCCCGTACGGGGAGTCCGCCGTCTGCCGGGACTGGAGCACGTGGAAGTTCTCGACCGCGACGGGCACCGGGCTCCCCGACGTCTCGCCGAACGGCCCACCGCCGGTCAGACCCATACCGCCCATGCCGGGGCCGCCGTCGTAGTCGAGGGAGCAGGACAGCTCGTCGAGCTCGCGGGCGATCTCGGTGTGGGCGGTGGGGATGACGTACCGGTCCTCGTACTTCGCGATCGCGAGCAGGCGGTACATCTCCTGGACCTGGGCGCCGGTCATCCCGACCGCGGCCGCGGTGCGTTCGTCGGCCTCCCGGCCGAGGTTGATGTCGCGCATGTAGGAGCGCATGGCGGCCAGGCGGCGCAGGACCTTCTCGACGGGGGCGGTGTCGCCGGCGGTGAACAGTCCGGCGAGGTATTCGAGCGGGATGCGCAGCTGGGAGATCGCGGCGAACAGGGTGCGCCCGTCTTCGCCGTCGTTGCCGGAGGCGGCCACGACGTCCACGACGGGGGACAGGGGTGGGATGTACCAGACCATGGGCAGGGTGCGGTACTCGGGGTGCAGGGGCAGGGCGACCTCGTACTTGCTGATGAGGTCCCAGATCGGGGAGCGTTGGGCGGCGGTGATCCAGTCCTCGGGGATGCCCTCTTGGCGTGCTGCGGCGATGACCTGGGGGTCGTTCGGGTCGAGGAAGACGGCGCGTTGGGAGGCCAGGAGCTCGTGCTCGTCCTGGACGGCGGCGGCTTCGGTGACCTTGTCGGCGTCGTACAGGACCAGGCCGAGGTAGCGCAGGCGTCCCACGCACGTCTCGGAGCACACGGTGGGCAGGCCGACCTCGATGCGGGGGTAGCACAGGGTGCACTTCTCGGCCTTGCCGGTCTTGTGGTTGAAGTAGACCTTCTTGTACGGGCAGCCGGTGACGCACATGCGCCACCCGCGGCACTGGTCCTGGTCGACGAGCACGATGCCGTCCTCGGCCCGCTTGTACATGGCTCCTGAGGGGCAGGACGCGACGCAGGCGGGGTTGAGGCAGTGCTCGCAGATGCGGGGCAGGTAGAACATGAACGTCTTGTCGAGCTCGGTCGCGACGTGCTCGGACATGTGCGCCAGGATCGGGTCCTGGTCCATGGTCGCGGTGGAGCCGCCGAGGTCGTCGTCCCAGTTCGCCGACCAGGAGATGTTGATGTCCTTGCCCGTGAGCAGCGACTTGGGGCGCGCGACGGGGGTGTGCTGGCCCTGGGGGGCGGACAGCAGCATGTCGTACTCGTAGGTCCACGGTTCGTAGTAGTCGTGGATGGAGGGCAGCACGGGGTTGGAGAAGATCGTGGCGAGCTTCTTCAACCGGCCCCCGGCGCGCAGCTTGAGCTTGCCCTTCTTGGTGCGCACCCACCCGCCCTGCCAGCGGTCCTGGTCCTGGTAGGTGCGGGGGTACCCCAGTCCGGGGCGGGTCTCGACGTTGTTGAACCACACGTACTCGACCCCGGTGCGGTTCGTCCAGGCCTGCTTGCACGTGACCGAGCACGTGTGACACCCGATGCACTTGTCCAGGTTCATCACCATCGACATCTGCGCCATCACCCGCACGACGCCACCCCCTCCCGCGCCGACGACACCCTGCTCGCGGCCGGGCCCCGCGCTGTTCCGCACCTGGTCACGAGTGTCACGAGCGTCACGAGTACCGCACCTCCTGGCTGCGTCGGCGGATGACGGTCATCTCGTCGCGCTGGTTCCCCGTAGGCCCGAGGTAGTTGAACGCGTACGAGAGCTGGGCGTAGCCGCCCGCGAGGTGCGTCGGCTTGAGGAGGATGCGCGTGAGCGAGTTGTGGATGCCGCCGCGCAGTCCCGACGTCTCGGCGAGGGGGACGTCGATCGTGCGGTCGGTCGCGTGGAACATGTAGACCGTGCCCTCCGGCATCCGGTGGCTGACGATCGCGCGCGCCACGACCACGCCGTTGCGGTTGTACGCCTCGATCCACTCGTTGTCCGCGACGCCGATCTTGGCGGCGTCCGCCGGGCTCATCCAGATGCCCGGCCCGCCGCGGGACAGCGAGAGCATGAAGAGGTTGTCCTGGTACTCGGAGTGGATCGACCACTTGTTGTGCGGCGTCAGGTACCGCACCGCGACCTCCGCGTGGCCCGCGGAGCCCGGGTAGCCGGACGGGGACGTGTCGCCCACGACGGGCGAGTCGCCGAACAGGCTGTGCATGTCCAGCGGTGGCCGGAAGATCGGCATGTGCTCGCCGAGCTCGATCATCCAGTCGTGGTCGAGGTAGAGGTGCTGGCGACCGGTCAGGGTGTGCCAGGGCTTGAGCCGCTCCACGTTGACGACGAACGCCGAGTACCGGCGGCCCCCGTGCTCGGAGCCGGACCACTCGGGAGACGTGATGACCGGCGTCGGGCGCGACTGCACGTCCGGGAACGTCACGCGCTTGCCCTGCTCGTCGAGCGCGAGGTCCGCGAGCCGGGTGCCCGTGCGCTGCTCGACGTGCTCGAACCCCTGGACCGCGAGCCGCCCGTTCGTCGTCCCCGAGAGCGCGAGGATCATCTCGCACGCGTGCGTGTCCCGGTCCAGGCGCGGGCGCCCCGCCGCCGGACCGTCTTGGACGAGCCCGTTGCGACGTCCGAGGTCGGCGACCTCGGGCGCCGGAGAGAAGTGCACGCCCTTGGTGACCATGCCCGCCTTCTCGGTGAGCGGGCCGAGGGACGCCATGCGCGCCGCGAACGCCGGGTAGTCGCGTTCGACGACCACGAGCTTCGGCATCGTCACGCCCGGCACGAGCTCGCGCTCCGTCACCGGGAGCCCCGAGTCGGCGAGCGCACCGTGCGGCACAGCCATCTCGTCCGGGGTGTCGTGCGCGAGCGGCGCCGCGACGAGGTCCTCGCGGACCCCGAGGTGCGTCACCGCGAGCTCGGACACCTTCCCCGCGAGCGTGTGGAAGATGTCGAAGTCCGTGCGCGTCTGCCACGGCGGGTTGATCGCCGGGTTGAACGAGTGCACGAACGGGTGCATGTCCGTGGACGACAGGTCGTGCTTCTCGTACCAGGTCGCGGCCGGCAGCACGACGTCGGAGAACAGCGTCGTCGACGTCATGCGGAAGTCGAGCGTGACCAGCAGGTCGAGCTTGCCCTGCGGCGCCTCGTCCCGCCAGGTCATCGACCGCGGGCGGCGCACGGGGGCCGACTCCGCCGCGTTGACCGCGGCGTCCGTGCCGAGCAGGTGCTTGAGGAAGTACTCGTTGCCCTTGCCGGACGACCCGAGGATGTTCGCTCGCCAGACCGTCACGACGCGGGGGAAGTTCGCCGGGTCGTCCGGGTCCTCGCACGCGAACCGCAGGTTCCCGGCCTTGAGCTCGTCGACGACGTGCTGCGCCGGCTCCTTGCCCGCCGCGCGCGCCTCGTCCACGAGGTCGAGCGGGTTGCGGTCGAACGTCGGGAAGCTCGGCATCCAGCCGCGCTGCGCCGACTCGACGAGCGTGTCCGCCGTCGTGCGGCCGGAGAACTGCCCCTGCGCGAGCGGCGACGCGAGCGCGTCCGCGGGCAGGCCGTCGTAGCGCCACTGGTCGGTCGCGAGGTACCAGAACGCGGTGCCGATCATCTGCCGCGGCGGTCGCGACCAGTCCAGGCCGCCCGCGTACTGCGCCCAGCCGGTGACGGGGCGGCACTTCTCCTGTCCCACGTAGTGCGCCCACCCGCCGCCGTTCACGCCTTGGCAGCCGGTGAGCGTCGTGAGCGCGAGCATCGCGCGGTAGATCGTGTCGGAGTGGAACCAGTGGTTGGTGCCCGCGCCCATGATGATCATCGAGCGGCCGCCCGAGTCGAGCGCGTTCTGGGCGAACTCCCGCCCGATGCGCTCGGCTGCTGCGGCGGGCACCCCCGTGAAGCGCTCCTGCCACGCCGGGGTCGCGGGCGTCGCGTCGTCGTCGTAGCCCGCGGGCCACTCGCCGGGCAGCCCCAGCTCCGGGCGGTTCACGCCGTACTGCGCGAGCAGCAGGTCCAGCACCGTCGTCACGAGCCGCCCGCCGACCCGCCGGGCGGGGACGCCGCGCACGACGACGCCTGCGCCGCCCAGGTGCGCGCCCGCGTCGTCGCCCGGCGCCGGGTCGAGGTCGAACCGCGGCAGCGCGACGGCGACGGTCTCGTAGGTGAGACCTGCCGAGGGAGAACCCTGGGACCGCGCGGGAGGACCCTGGTCTGCTGCGGGAGAACCCTGGTCGGCCGACGGCGGGCGCTCGGGGACGGTGTCGCGGGTGGGGGCGGCCTGCGGGGCGCCCCAGAAGACGCCGTGGGGGTCGGCGACGGAGAGCAGCGGGTCGATGTCGCCGAGGTCGAGGTTCCAGCGGCCTGCGTCGGCCTCGCCGTAGCGGTGGCCGAGGCTGCCGTTCGGGACGCGCGGCGTGCCGTCGGCGTCGAGGACGACGGTCTTGAAGCGGGCGTTCGAGGAGGCGGCATGGTCGTCGCCGGGGTGCCCGACGCCGTCGGGCAGGTCCGCCGCGGTGAGGAACTTGCCGGGGACGAACGTGGCGCCGGGCCGGTCGTCGGAGTCCCCGTCCCCGCCGCCGTGCTCGTCGAGGACGACGAGGTTGGGGAGGTCGGTGAAGCGCGCCGCGTACTCCGCGAACTGCGGGGTGCGGCGCTGCGCGTAGTGCTCGGTGAGGATGACGTGGCCCATGGCCTGGGCGAGGGCGCCGTCGGTGCCGGGGTGGGGGGCGAGCCACTCGTCGGCGAACTTGGTGTTGTCGGCGTAGTCGGGCGACACGACGATGACCTTCTGCCCGCGGTAGCGGGCCTCGGTCATGAAGTGGGCGTCCGGGGTGCGGGTCACCGGGACGTTGGAGCCCCACATGATGCAGTAGGTGGAGTTCCACCAGTCCGCGGACTCGGGGACGTCGGTCTGGTCGCCGAAGACCTGGGGGGAGGCGACCGGGAGGTCGGCGTACCAGTCGTAGAACGACAGCATCGTGCCGCCGAGCATCTGGACGAACCGGGCGCCGACCCCGTGCGAGACCATCGACATCGCGGGGATCGGGGAGAACCCGGCGACGCGGTCGGGGCCGTAGGTCTTGATGGTGTGCACGTGCGCGGCGGCGACGATCTCGGCCGCTTCGTCCCACGTGGCGCGCACGAGGCCGCCCTTGCCGCGTGCGCTCTTGTACGCACGGGCCGACTCCGGGTCGGACGTGACCTTCGCCCAGGCGAGCACGGGGTCCCCGCCCACGTCCTTCTTCGCGCGCCGGTACAGGTCCAGGAGCACGCCGCGGACGTAGGGGTAGCGCACGCGGGTGGGGGAGTAGGTGTACCAGGAGAACGCGGCGCCGCGGGGGCAGCCGCGGGGTTCGTACTCGGGGGAGTCGGGGCCGACGGAGGGGTAGTCGGTCTGCTGGGTCTCCCAGGTGATGATGCCGTCCTTGACGTAGACCTTCCAGGAGCAGGACCCGGTGCAGTTCACGCCGTGGGTGGAGCGTACGACCTTGTCGTGGGACCAGCGGTCGCGGTAGAACACGTCGCCCTGGCGTCCGCCGGTCAGGAACACCTGCCGCAGGTCGTCCGACACCTGCCCGCGCTTGAGGTGCTTCCCCAGCCGCAGCAGCGCGTCCTCGACCGGCCCCTCGGACGTCGTCGTCATGCCCCGCTCCCGTCGCCTGCCGCCGCGGAGGGCTGCGCCGGCCGCACCCGCGAGGGCACGCGCACCGGCGGCGCTGACGGCACGGACACGTACGACATACGGGCCTCCTGGGCGAGCAGGGTCGGCGGGGGTCGGTCCACAGCCACTATGCCCAGAACGGGCGGATCGCGCGCGCCGAGCGCACCCCTCCCCGGGCCTGGTCGGGGCCCGCTCCTCGGGTCGCTACCGTGGCGCCATGAGCGCACCCACCGGACGGCCCGCGGACGCGACCGCCGCCGTCGTCACCGTGTCCGACCGTTGCTCGCGCGGCGAGGCCGAGGACCGCTCGGGCCCGCTGCTCGCGGGGCTGCTCGAGGCTGCGGGCTGGGCCGTCGTCGCGGACCTCGTGCCGGACGGCGTCGCCTCCGTGCGCGACGCCGTCGCCCGGGCCGCGGCCGGGGGAGCACGCGTCGTGCTCACGACCGGGGGGACCGGCGTCGGGCCGCGCGACCTCACGCCGGAGGGGACGCGCGAGGTCCTGGAGCAGGAGGTGCCCGGCATCGCCGAGGAGCTGCGACGGCGCGGCGCGGACCACGTGCCCGCCGCGGTGCTGTCGCGTGGCCTCGCGGGGATCGCGTCAGGCCCGGAGGGCCGGGTGCTCGTCGTGAACCTGCCCGGGTCGACGGGTGGCGTGCGCGACGGCTGGGCCGTCCTCGAACCGCTCCTCCCGCACGTCCTCGCCCAGCTCGACGGCGGTGACCACTGACGCCGGGCGGTCAGCCGCCCGCGAAGGGCGGGAGCACGTCGACCGTCTGGTCGGGGGCGACCGGGGTGTCGTCGCTCGACGCGCGCACGCCGCCGACGAGGAGCGAGCAGCGCGGGAGCACGCCCGCGAGCGCCGCGTGGCGCGCGACGAGCGCGGCGTGCAGCTCGCCGACGGTGCCCGCGTCGACGGACTCGGTCTCCGTGCCGGCGGCGTCGCGCGCGCCGGCGAAGTAGCGGACGGTCGCCATCACTCAGTCCTGCGTCTCCGCCTGCGCGGCAGTGCCAGGCAGCTCGGGCTCCGGCGTCCACGCGAGCGCGAGCTCGGCGGCGCGGTCGAGGACGTCCTGCACGGTGCGACCCGAGCCGTCGTGCACGGCCAGCCCGGCGACGTAGCCCGCGACGAACGTCGTGAGCGGTGCGGCGGGGCGCTCGATGCCGTGCGCGGCGTCGCGCGCGAGGTCGAGGATGGCGCCGATGTCCACCACCTGGGGGTCGAGGTCGAGGTCGCTCGCCAGCGCGTCGACCCAGCGCTCGAGGTTCGTCATCGTGGCCTCCTGCTGTCGTCCGGGGTGTCGTCGGGCGGCGGTACCGCACCCGCGCCCAGGCGGCGGTCCTGCTCGCGGGCATCCTCCCACGTGTCCACGTCGTCGGTGGCGCCGTCGCCGTCGGGGACGCGGAGCACGGGCATCCCGACGAGCAGGCGGCGCACCGACGCGCCGTGCACCGTCGGCAGCGCCGCGAGCGCGTCGGCGAGCGCCGCCCGCTCGTACAGCCCCACGAGCCACTGCTCGCGCCCGCCGCGCACCGCGAGCGCACCGACCTCGTCGGTCCGGTGCCGGACGGCGGCGAGCAGCGCCGGCACCGCCTCCGCGGCCCGGGGGACGTCGCACGCGAGGACGAGCACCCAGGCCGCGCCGCCGTCGTCGGACCCGGGCAGGGCGCTCAGCCCGGCCGCGATGCCCGCGACGGGCCCCCCGAAGGGCGGGTCCTCGCGCGTCAGGGTGTAGCGCCCGGGGTCGGCGAGCTCGTCCGGCCCGACGACGACCGTCCGCCCCGCGCCGGCGGTCGCCACGAGCGCGTGCTCCAGCAGCGGCCGACCTCCGACGACGACGCCCGGCTTGGGCGTCCCCAGCCGCTCCGCCCGACCCCCGGCCAGCACGACGGCGTCGAACGCGAACGCCGTGTCGGCGGATCGCGGCCCCGTCACGACGCGCGGTGCCAGTCGCCGGACTTGCCGCCGGTCTTGGCGACGAGGCGGACGTCCGTGAGCTCGACGGACTTGTCGAGCCCCTTGACCATGTCGACGACCGCGAGCCCCGCGACGGCGACGGCGGTGAGCGCCTCCATCTCGACGCCCGTGCGGTCGGCGGTCCGCACGGTCGCGGTGACGTCGACGCCGTGGTCGCCCACGACGAGGTCGACGACGGCGCCGTGCACCCCGATGACGTGGGCGAGCGGCAGCAGCTCGGCCGTGCGCTTGGCGCCCGCGATGCCCGCGATCCGCGCGACGGCGAGCACGTCGCCCTTGGGGACCGTCCCGTCGCGCAGCGCGGCGACGATCTCCGGGGAGCACCGCACGACCCCGGTCGCCGTCGCGGAGCGGACGGTGGGCTGCTTGGCGGTGACGTCGACCATGCGCGCGTCCCCGCGCTCGTCGAGGTGCGTGAAGCCGTGCGTGGAGCTCATGGCGCCACTCTCGCATGCGCGACCCGCCGCGCGGAGGGGCCGGAGGACCCTCGCGTGCGCTCCCGTGCCCGAGCCGAGAGGATCGGTGCATGCGCAGCTCACTCCTCGACCACGCCGAGCGCTCCGTCGAGCCCGGCTCCTTCCAGCTCCAGAACGACCGCATGCTCAAGGTGGATCTCCGCGGCACGGGCGGGTTCTTCTTCGCCAAGCAGGGCTCGATGGTCGCCTACCAGGGCGACGTCGACTTCGCGTACGAGGGCAGTGGCGGCCTCGGCAAGATGTTCAAGAAGGCGTTCACGGGCGAGGGCATGTCGCTCATGAAGGTGTCCGGCAGCGGCGACGTCTTCCTCGCCCAGGAGGCGGACCAGGTGTTCGTGCTGCACCTGGAGGACGAGGGCGTGACCGTCAACGGCGCGAACGTGCTCGCGTTCGAGAGCTCGCTGACCTGGGACATCAACCGTGTCGAGGGCGCGTCGATGCTCAGCGGCGGGCTGTTCAACACGACGTTCACCGGGACCGGCGCGCTCGCCGTGACGGCGTTCGGGACGCCCGTCGTGCTCGACGTCGACGTCCCGACCTACGTCGACATGCAGGCCGCCGTGCTGTGGTCGACGTCGCTGCAGTCCTCGATCCGCAAGACGGCGAAGCTCGCCGCCGCGATCGGGCGCGGGTCCGGCGAGGCGTACCAGCTCGCGCTCTCGGGGCAGGGGATCGTCGTCGTGCAGGCCTCGGAGGGTCACCCGCCGCCCGCGCAGAAGTGACTCCGGCGGTCAGTCCAGGAGCAGGACCAGGACGGCGTCGCCCGGCTCGACGGCCGTGACGTCGGCGCCCACGACCGCGAGCGCGTCGGCGTGCGCGAGCGCGCTCACACGGTGCGAGCCGGAGCCCCGCGCGGCCGCGGGGTCCGCCCCGCGGCCGCGGTGCCGACCCGCGGGGACGACCTGACCGCCGTCGGGCGCGGTGTGCCGCACGAGGACGAGCTGCTCGCGCCCGGGTGGCGACGACCAGCCGTCCGCAGCGACGCGCTCCACGAGCGCGCGACCCGTGCCGGGGACGCCCCGCAGGCGGTCGACGACGGGCCGCACGAACAGCTCGAACGAGACGAACGCGCTCACCGGGTTGCCGGGCAGCGCGAGCCAGGGGACGCTGCGCCACCGCGCGAGCCCCTGCGGCTTGCCGGGCTGCATCCCGACGGCGACGAGCCGCGCGTCGTCGACCGCGCCCTCCCACGCCGTCCCGGCGCGCGTCGCGGGGTCGAGGACCTCGCGCACGACGTCGAACGCGCCCGCGCTCACGCCGCCGGTGCTGACGAGCAGGTCCGGCGGGGCGTCGTCGAACGACCCCAGCAGGTCGTCGAGCGCCTCGGCGAGCGCGGCGGCGGTGTCGCCGACCGCGCCCCGCCGCACCACGTGCGCCCCGGCCGTGCGTGCCGACGCGGCGAGCAGGACCGAGTTGGAGTCGGGGATCCGGCCCGGGCCCGGTGCGGTCCCGGGCGCCACGAGCTCGCTGCCGGTGGAGAGCACGGCCACGCGCGGCGCCCGGTGCACGCGCACGGTCGCGTGCCCTGCGGACGCGGCGACCGAGACGTGGCGCGCGGTGAGCACCGACCCCGCCTCGACGACGACGTCTCCCCGGCGCACGTCCTCGCCCCGCGCCCGTACGTTGCTGCGCGCCGCGTCGAGGATCTCGACCGTCGTCGGGCCGCTCCCGGCCGCGCCGGGCGTGAAGCGCCGGGTGGACGTGCGCTCGACGGGTACGACGAGGTCGGCACCGGGCGGCACGGGGGCCCCCGTCATGATCCGGACCGCCTCGCGCGCGCCGAGGCGGGCGTCGAGCCCTGGTGCCCCCGCCGCGACGTCGCCGACCACGCGCAGCGCGACGGGCGAGACCGTCGTGGCGCCCGCCACGTCGGCCGACCGCACCGCGTACCCGTCCATCGCGGACGCGTCGAACGCGGGTGCGTCGAGCGTCGAGACGACGTCCGCGGCGAGGACCGCCCCGACCGCGTCCTCCAGCGGGAGGTCCACGGCCGGCGTCGGGCGGACGAGCGCGAGCGCGTCGTCGGCGTGCTGGGCGATCGTCCGGCGCGGCTCGCGGGTCATGCCCCGCACCGTAGCCGAGCCCGGGTGCCGTCCGCCGGTGGGTGGGCTAGGTTGGAGACCGGAGTCATGAAGCGGCCCGCAGCCCCCCGAACTTTGGGAGGACACCATGGCCTCGATCTCCGTGACCACCACCCCCAGCCCCGAGCAGTCCGCGCCCGTGCGCCCCGCAGCCCTCGCCGAGGTGCTCGCCGTGGGCACGCACCTCCTCGTGGGGCAGTACCGCGTCGAGCTGGGCACCGGGACCTGGTGGTGGTCGGACGAGGTGTACACGATGCACGGCTGGACGCCGGGGGACGTCGATCCGAGCCTGGACGCGCTGCGCTCGCGCAAGCACCCCGACGACCGGGCCCGCGTGGTGCGGGCCGCGACGGAGGCGATCCGGTCCGGCCGGCCCTTCTCGTGCGCGCACCGCATCGTCGACGGGCACGGCAAGGCCCGCTCCGTCGTCGTGACGGGGCAGGGGCGCCGGGACGCGCGGGGACGCGTCGTCGAGATCGCGGGCTACGTCGTCGACGTGAGCCCGACCCACAAGGAAGCGCTCGAGCGCGAGTCGCAGCGCGCCGTGACGCGTGCGTTCGTCAGCCAGGCCGCCGTCGAGCAGGTCAAGGGCGTGCTCATGGCCGTGCACGGCGTCGACGACGTCGCGGCGAGCCAGCTCCTCGCCGAGGCCGCCGGCGAGGTCGGCGTCCCGGTGCAGGAGACCGCCGCGCAGGTCATGCGGGCGCTGAGCAAGGCCGGCGGGGTGGGCCCGACGGCCGAGGCGACGCTCGCGGGGGCGTTCGCCGCCGTGCGCCCGGTCGCCCGGCCGCGCGCGCACGACGCGCAGCTCGCGCGACGTCGCGAGCCGGCGCGCTCCTGACGCCCGCGTGACCGCACCCCGACAGGACGGAGGGACGAGATGACGGACGAGAAGGCCTTCCCGGCCCAGCAGCAGGAGCCGCCCGGCCTGACCGGGCCCATGGAGCCCGCGCCCGACCACGGCGAGGAGTCGTACCGCGGCAGCGGGCGGCTCGAGGGACGCCGCGCGCTCGTCACGGGCGGTGACTCGGGCATCGGGCGCGCCGTCGCCATCGCGTTCGCGCGGGAGGGCGCCGACGTCGCGATCGGCTACCTGCCCGAGGAGCAGGAGGACGCCGAGGAGACGGCACGCTGGGTCCGCGAGGCGGGCCGCACGTGCGCCCTCCTGCCCGGCGACCTGACCGACGAGGCGACGGCGCGTGCCCTGCCCGGGCGCGCCGTCGCGGAGCTCGGCGGGCTCGACGTGCTCGTCAACAACGCCGGGTTCCAGATGGCGCGGCGCGAGTCGATCGAGGACGTCACGACGGACGAGATCGACCGCGTCCTCAAGACGAACCTCTACGCGCTGCTCTGGGTCACCCAGTCGGCGCTCGAGCACCTGGGGGAGGGGGCGGCGATCGTCAACAACTCGTCGATCCAGGCCTTCCAGCCCTCGACGTCGCTGCTCGACTACGCGTCGACCAAGGCCGCGATCAACAACCTCACGGTCAACCTCGCGGCCGAGCTCGGGCCGCGAGGCATCCGGGTCAACGCCGTCGCGCCGGGTCCCATCTGGACGCCGCTCCAGCCGGCGACCCAGCCCGAGGAGAAGATCGAGAAGTTCGGGCAGGACACGCCCCTCGGGCGGGCGGGACAGCCCGGCGAGGTCGCCCCGGCGTTCGTCTTCCTCGCCTCCCCGACCGACGCCAGCTACGTCTCCGGCACCGTGCTCGGTGTGACGGGAGGCAAGCCCGTGTTCTAGGACACGCAGGAGACCTCCCCGTGCGGGCCGCGGACGGATCGGCCGAGGGCCGCGACCCGCCCGGGAGGGTCGGAGGGCGGGCGTACGCGCCCGCCCGGGGGCGGGTCCGCCGCGAGAGCGACGGTGCCCGTGGGACCCAGCCGCCACGCCCTGTGCGGGCGAGACGGCCACCGCCCCCGACCCGCCCGGGCGACCAGCCCGGGCGGGGCCTCCGGCACGACCGGTGAGGCGGGCCGCGCACGTGTCGCGGTCCGCCTCGCCGGGTACCGGCAGCCGCGAGCGCGATCTACGCTGGGGCCGGGGAACCGGAGGAGGCCGAGATGACAAGCATCGAGCAGAGCGTCGAGCAGGGGACCGTCGGCATGCCGGCGGGCCCGGGTGCCACCGTCCCCCCGCCGCAGGCGGAGGCCGTCGCCGGGGTGCCGGAGATCCTGGGCGGTACCGAGGAGCAGAGCGTCGCCGGGCTCGTGGCCGACGCCGCGCGGGCCCTCGCCGACGAGCCGACCCTCCAGCAGACGCTCGACCGCGTCGTCGAGCTCGCGGTCTCGATGGTGGACGGGTGCGAGTCGGCGGGCATCTCGCTCGTCACGCGGGGGCGCATCGAGAGCCCCGCCGTGTCCGACCCGCTCGTCGCGCGCGGCGACGAGCTCCAGTACGAGCTCCGCGAGGGCCCCTGCCTGGACGCGGTGCACGACCACGCGCTCGTCGAGTCGGGCGACATCGCGACCGACGCGCGCTGGCCGCTGTGGGCGCCCGCCGTCGCGCGCGAGCTCGGCGTCCGGTCGATGCTGTGCGTGCAGCTCTACACGTCGGAGAACGCGCACGGCGCGCTCAACATGTACTCGACGTCGCCCGACGCGTTCGGGGTCGACGACCATCACCTCGCGTCGACGTTCGCCGCCGTCGCGGCGGCCGCGATCTCGGCCGCGCGGACCGAGGAGCAGCTCCAGTCGGCCGTCCAGACCCGCACCCTCATCGGGCAGGCGCAGGGCATCGTCATGGAGCGCTACTCGCTCACGCCCGGGCGCGCGTTCGCGGTGCTGAGCCGCGTGTCCCAGGACGCGAACATCAAGCTCGTCGACATCGCGCGCCAGGTCGTGGAGACGCGGCGCATCCCCGGGGTCGGGGCGGACTGACGCGGGAGGTCGCGTCGACGTTCGCCGTGCCGCGCCGCGCCCGACGGCCGGGGGTCAGTCGAACGCGGCCTGCGGCTCCTCGTCCCCCGCGCCGTCCGCGCCCTCGAGGAGCCGGTCGACGCGACGACGGGCGGCGTCGTCGACCAGCCCGGTACCCGTGACCGACCCGTCGACGACACCTGCGACCAGCCGGCGCGCGAGCTCTCGCACGGGCACGTTGGCGTCGTTCGACCGACGGCGCAGCAGCTCGAACGCGTCGTCCGGCCCGATCGCGAACGCCGTCATGAGGACGCCCTTCGCCTGCTCGATCGCCGAGCGCGAGGCGTCGGCCGCGCGGATCGACGCCGTCGCCTCGCGGCGCGCCGCCTCCTCGTGCGCGGTCGTCAGGTCCACGAAGTACCCCACGACCGCCGCCCACGGGGCCCCACCGTCGAGACGGCGGCCCTGCGCGGCCACGGCGAGCGTGCGAGTACGCCCCGTCGCGTCCACGATGCGGTGCATGGACCCGAACGGCTCCCCGGTGCGCGCCGCCTGCGCGAGCTCGCTCGCGACGCGCTCGCGGTCCTCGGGGTGCTTGTGGGACAGCACGAGCGCCGTCGTCGGGACGACCTCGCCCGGCGCGAAGCCGTGCATCTCGTACACCTCGTCCGACCACCACCACGTGTCCGTGGCGACGTCCACGCGGAAGCGTCCGACCGGCTGGGGGTCACCCGGGCCGAGCGCGGCGAGGAGGTCGGCGAGAGCCGGCGGGACGACGTCGTCGTGTTCAGCGGCGTCGGAGGGCAGAGCAGCGTCCATCGATGGGGGTCCCCGGAGATCGATCAGGACGGAGCCGATTCCTGACCCCAGCAGAAGGAAGATTATCCCAGCGGCGGCGAGAGGGAGGACTCATGACCACGCAGGTCAGCGACGGACGTGACGAGTCGGCGGACGAACGGTCGGACCGCAACTGGGCAGAGCTGCTCCAGGAGCTGCGCGTCATGCAGATGGGCGTGCAGATCCTCACGGGGTTCCTGCTCACGCTGCCGTTCCAGCAGCGGTTCGGCGACCTCGACACGTTCCAGACCGGCGTCTACCTCACCCTCGTGGCACTCGCCGTGCTGTCCACCGGCCTGTTCGTCACGCCCGTGAGCCTGCACCGCGCGCTGTTCCGCAAGCACCGCAAGACGGCGCTCGTCACGATGAGCGACCGCATCGCCCGCGTCGGCGTGCTCGTCCTCGCGTTCGTGGTCACCGGGACGGTGCTGCTCGTGGTCGACGTCGTCGTGAACCGCACCGCGGCCCTGTGGTCGAGCGCCTGCGCGCTCGTCCTGCTCGTCGGCCTCTGGTTCCTCCTCCCACGCCTCGTCGCCCGCGGCTAGGCCTCTCCCGCGTCCCCCTGACCTCGCGAGCGAAAGCCCTCTACGCGAGGTAGAACCGTGGTCGCGCGAGGTAGAACCTTGGTCAGCCGAGGTAGAACCGTGGTCCGCCGGCGTAGAACGTGGTGGCGCCCGTGCGAGCGCACCCGACACGGCGGGCAGGCGCCCGGGCACCACCACCCACCCCGCCCACCCAGGGCGACCACGCGCCGTCGGGCATGACCACGGTTCTACCTCGGCTGACCAGGGTTCTACCTCGGCTGACCAGGGTTCTACCTCGCGGGACCAGGGCTCGACCTCGGCAGACCGGGGTCTTCTTCGGCACCGACGGGCGTGTTCGGGGGATCAGGTCGAGGCGGCGGCGCGGGCCTGGACGCCGCGGCGGACGGGGCCGAGGGTGAACAGCAGGGTGAGGAGAGCGGTGAGGGCGAGGAGCGCGAAGCCGAGGCCGTAGGTGCCCTCGAGCTGGTAGACGGCGCCCATGAGCAGCGGCGGGATGAACCCGCCGAGGCCGCCGGCCGCGCCGACGAGGCCGGTGACGGCGCCGACCTTCTCGACCGGCGCGACCTTGGCGACGAGCGCGAACGTCGCGCCCGACGACGCGCCGAGGGCGGCGGCGAGGCCGAGGAACGCGATGGTGCCGACGGGCACGAGGGACGGCTGGAACGCGACCACCGCCGCGAGCGCCGTCACGACGGCGAAGCACGCGACCGACACGGGGACGCCGCCGAACCGGTCGGACAGCGCCCCGCCGACGGGCCGCATGACGACGGCGAGCACGACGAACCCGGCGGTGCGGGCGGCGGCGTCGGAGGCGGTGAGGTCGTAGGCGTTGACGAGGAACGTGGGCAGGTAGACGGAGAACGCGACGAACCCGCCGAACCCGACGGCGTAGAGCCACGAGAGCTGGAGGGTCGCGGGGAGGCGGAACGTGGCCCACGTGCGGGACCAGAAGCCCCCCGCGGGCGCGGTGGCCCGGCCGGGCGGGACGCGCAGCAGGAGCCACGACACGACGGCGAACACGGCGAGGACGGCGGCGACGAGGAGGAACGGCGCGGCGTCGCCCCACGCGTCGCGGATGCGCACGGTGGTGAACGCGGAGATCGCGGTGCCGCCCATGCCCATGCCGAAGATCCCGATGGCGGTGCCACGGCGGGCGGGCGGGTACCAGGCGTTGACGAACGGGACGCCGACGGCGAAGGCCGTGCCGCCGAGGCCGAGGAAGAAGCCGCCGACGAGCAGCGCGACGAAGCTGTCCGCGACGAGCCCGACGAAGAGGACCGGAAGGATCGTCAGCGCGCTGACCAGGGGGAACATGACCCGTGCGCCGTACCGGTCGGTGAGCGCGCCCACGGGGATGCGCCCGAGCGACCCGACGACGACCGGGACGGCGACGAGGACGGAGACCTGCACGTCCGTGAGGTCGTAGAGCTGCCCGTACGCCGCGCCCAGCGGGCTGATGAGCGCCCATGCCCAGAAGTTCACCGCGAACCCGATCGTCGCGAGGACGAGCATGAGGGTCGGGGAGGTGGACGGGGACGTCGTCGTCGGGGTGGGGCCGGCGGCCCCGCTCGCGTCCTGCTGCGCCATGGCGACTCCTGGGAGGAGGTGCCCGTCGCCGGGCACGGGAGGTCGTTGCGTCGAGCGACTCCACGCTAACGACGCTCGTCGCGCCGCGCGCGGCGAACCACCCGTACCGTGGGGGCGTGCTCGACTGGCTCTTCGGGGGCGTGGCCCTGCTCAACGTGTACGCGCTCGCCCTCGTGGTGCTGCGCGCCCCGCTGTACCGCACGCGCCTGTACCGGCCGATGCTGCTCAACATCGGGCTGTCGATCGCGCCCGTGATCGTCCTGGGGCTGGTGGTCGTCGTCGACGCGGTGCTCATCGCGGGCGGGGCGCCGCCGTGGGCGATCCTCACGTGCGCGGTCCTCGGGTTCGGCGTCTGGCTCCTGCTCCTGCCGAACGCGGGGTACCTCGTCACGGAGCTCAACTACAGCCACCGCCAGGAG
Organism: Cellulosimicrobium cellulans; assembly: GCF_042723955.1. Taxonomy (GTDB): domain Bacteria; phylum Actinomycetota; class Actinomycetes; order Actinomycetales; family Cellulomonadaceae; genus Cellulosimicrobium; species Cellulosimicrobium cellulans_H. Next base: position 47,567 of record NZ_JBHXIC010000006.1, read on the forward strand.
GGCGAGGACGTCCCGCTCTGGTACGACATCGTCGCCGTGCTCACGCTCGCGATGTCGGGCGTCATGAACACGCTCGTCAACGTGTTCCTCGCCCAGGCGCTGCTCGCGCTCGTGCTCTACCCGAACGACGACGCGCCGTTCCGCCGCCCGGTCTCGTGGATCGCCGTCCTGGTCGTGCTCGCCCTGGTGTCGGTGGGGATCTACCTCGGCCGGTACGTGCGCTTCAACAGCTGGGACCTGGCCCACCCCGTGCAGTTCGTGCGCAAGCTCGTGCGCCACTTCCGGGCCCGGGGCGCCGTGCGGGACGCGCTGCTGTTCGTCCTGCTGCACACGTTGTTCTTCGCGTTCATGTACCTCATCGTCATGGGGCCGGTCACTGCGCTGCTCGTCCGCGGGGCCTGACGCCGGGTCGGCGGTCCCCGTAGGATGCCCGCCGTGACGTCGACCGCGCCGAGGGCCGCCCGCAGCGTCCCCGTGCTGCGCGCCGTCGTCGGCACGTGGCCGCGCCGCATCGCGCTGGGGGTCGTGCTCGGGCTCGTCGTCGGCACGACGGCGGCCGGCGGGTTCGCGCAGCACGTCGCCGCCGACGCGGGGCCGACCCGCGCCGCCGCGGGCGAGCCGGTCCCCACGGGCCCGTTCGACCTCGCGGTGCGCTCGTGGTCCGTCACGGACACCGTGCAGGTCTCCTCGCTCGAGGACTCCGGCGCCGACGCGTGGCTCGTCGTGGTCGTCGGCGCGCTCGACACCGACCGGGAGCCCCGCCGTCTGGACCGCACCGCCGTGACGCTCCCGGACGAGCTGCCGGGCGGCCTGGCGCTGGCGGGCGACGCGGAGCCGGACCGCCCGGACCCGACGCTGCTCGTGCGCGACGCCTCGGTCTACCCCGTGCTCCAGCCAGGCCTGCCGGAGGACGTCGCGCTGCTGTGGCCGGTGACGGTCCCGGAGGGCGGCGCCACGTCCGCCGCCCCGGCCGAGCCGCTCACCGTCACCCTCCCGATGTTCCGCTACCGGGACATGACGGTCGGCGGCGGGCGCCGCTGGGCCGAGACGGGTGCCGTGGTGCTCGTGGACGCCCCGCCCGGGGACGTCCCGCCGGAGATCGTGGACCCGCCCGAGGACGAGGAGGCGTGGTGACCGAGCCCACCGTGGAACCGACGACCGCGACCGCGGGCGAGCCTGCCCGGACGGCTGGTGAGCCCGCCGCAGCCGTGCGCCCTCGTCGGGCGGACGTGGTGGTGACCGTCGTCCTGCTCGTCCTCGCCGTGGGAGTCGGGGCCGCCGTGTCGCGCGTCGACGCGTGGTGGCCCACGCTCACGGCGACGACGTCGCGCGGCGACGTGGGCGACGTCGTCACCGCCGGTCCGTTGCGGGTGCGCGTCGACGACGTGCGCACCGGCGCGGTGCTCGAGGACGGGTTCGAAACCCTGACGACCGACGGCGTCTGGGTCGCCGTCGACCTCGCGGTGTCCGGCACGACGAGGGAGGCCGGAGTCGAGGTGCTCGAGCTGCGCGACGCCGCGGGGCGCGACCACCCGGGGTCGCCCCGCGTGAGCAACGCGAGGTTGAGCACGGGCGTGGTCCCGGACGTGCCCG
>NZ_JBHXIC010000006.1:49169-61745 GCF_042723955.1 Cellulosimicrobium cellulans
CTCGCGCCGCGCGGGGTTGGGGGCGGCGGTCGACCTGGGGGGGCCGGGCCGGGGGGGGCCGGCTGTCGTGGGGGGGCCGGGGGGGCGGCCCGCGGGGGGGCGCGACCACGCGGCGTCGCACCGCGTGAGCAACGCGATGATGAGCACGTTCGTGGACCCGGACGTCCCCGAGGCCGGGACGGTCGTCGTCGAGGTGCCCGCGCGAGCGCTCGACGGGGACGTCGTGCTGCGCGTGCTCACGGAGCACGACGACGCGGACATCGATCGCCCGCAGGCGATCGCCGAGATCGACCTCGGCCGCCTCGCTGCGCCCGAGGCCGCGACCGTCGTCGAGGTCGTGCCGCCCGCGCTCGTCTCGGGCGGGTGGGACGCATGAGCGGCGGACCGAGCGTGGGATGGTGGCGCGCCAACCGCTGGTGGCTGGTCGTGCTCGTGGGCGCGCTCGCGGCGCTCGGGGCGCTCACCTGGCGTTCCGACACCGTGCAGGGGTGGTGGACCTCGGAACCACGCCAGGCTCCGGCGGCGGACGCCGAGGGCTGGGCGCAGGTCGGCGACGTCCGCGCGCGGCTCGCCGGGCTGGAGCGGGTCGACTGGCTCGACGACGGGTACGGCGACCGGATCGAGGCGCCCGAGGGCTACACGCTCTGGGCGGCGGACGTGTCGCTGCGATCGGACGCGCCCGACGCCCCGGCGAGCGCGGAGGAGACGTACTCGGCGTGCGAGGTCGTGCTGCTGGACACCGCCGGGCGTGAGTTCACCGCGGGAGCGTCGGCGCTCCCGGGCATGCCCTACCCCGAGGCCCCGGTCTGCACGGGCGCCGTCTCGACCCGCAGCACGCAGTACTTCCTCACGCCCCACGACGCCGAGCCGGCCGAGGTGCGCCTCGTCGAGCCGGACCTCCTCCCCGCCTACTGGGCGCTGCCCGCCCCCGACGCCGCCTGACCGCCCTCGCCCGGAGGAGGTGGTTGACACCCGGCGGTTCATTGAACATAGTTCATGTTCAATGAGCTCCGAGAGAGGTAGAGCATGAGCTGGGTGTCGTGGATGCTGGGGAACCCGCTGCCGTTCCCGGTCGCCCTCGCGGTCGACCTCGCGCTGCTGGCTGCGGTCGTCGTCGTGGTGCTGCTGTGGTGGGACGGGCGGCGCGCGGTCGTCCCGAGCACGGCAGGCCGGCGCGCGGTGCGGCACGCAGCCGTGACGAGCGCCGGCGCGGGGCTGCTCGTCACCGCCGGGATCCTGCTGCCGCCGCTGTACCTGTACCTCGGGCTCGTCCCGCTCGGCGCCCGGACGACGGCCGTGCTGCCGCTCGTCGCGCTCGTCGCCGCCCTGGCCGTCCACGCGGTGGGTGAGCTCACGTGGCCTCGCCCCCGGCACCGGCAGCGCGAGGCGCGCCTCGTCGTGCGCTCGACGGTCGACGTCGTCCCGACGCTCGCCCGGCGCCTCGCGTGGGCCTGGGCCGCGACCGTCGCGGTGACGAGCGTCGCCTTCGGACTCCTCTCCGACGGCCCGCGCTCGATCTCCCGCGTCGTGGGTCCGTACGAGGCGTACACGGTCGCGCCCTTCCCCGGGTGGCTGTGGACGGTGCCGGTCGTGGTCGCGGCGGTCGTCGCCGTCGCGGCCTCCGAGGTGGTGCTGCGCCTCGTCGTGTCGCGACCCGCGGTGGAGGACGTGGAGGAGGAGTGGGACATGTGGCTGCGCCGCAGGGTCGCTCGCCGCGTCGAGCGCGCCACCCAGCTCGTCCTGGGTCTGACGCTCGGCGGCCTCGTCGCGATGGGCGGTCTCTCGTTGCGCTGGCTCGGGCTGGGCAGTGGTGACGGCGTCCGGCCAGGCCCCGGGCTCAGCCCCGGCTACGTCCAGGTCGGGAACGTCCTGCTCCTCGTGGCGCTGGCGGTCGTGGTCGCGACGGTCGTGGCGCTGGTCTGGCCGGCGCGCGACCCCGCGCCGACGGCGGCGCCGACGCGCGAGGCCGAGGAGGTCGCCGCGTGAGCCTCGCGGTCCGCATCGACCTGGACTCCGCGGTCCCGCAGTACGAGCAGCTCCGCGCGCAGCTCGCGGCGCTCGTCGCGGCGGGCGACCTGGCGGACGGGCAGCGGCTGCCGACCGTGCGCGCGCTCGCGAACGACCTCGGCATCGCGCCCGGGACGGTCGCACGGGCCTACCGCGACCTGGAGGCGGCGGGACTCGTCACGACCCGGCGACGGGTCGGGACCCTGGTGACGGCGCCCGCCGCGACACTGTCGCGTGCGGCCGTCACCGAGGCCGCGGCGCACTTCGTCCGCCTCGCCCGGGACCACGCGCTGTCGGACACCGAGATCCGCGACGTCGTCGCCGCAGCGCTGCTCGCCGGGCGGAGGTCCGAGGACGAGCTGGACGCGGCCGTCTCAGTCGACTGACCCGGTGCCCGTCTTCGTGTCGACCCTCGCGTCGGCGGTGGTGCGGGCGCGCGCCACGCGCCGCGTGCGCAGCGCCGACGGCAGGCCGAGGCTCGCGAGCAGGGCGTCCGCGGCGGCGGCGAGCAGCACGGTGGTGAGCACCTGCACGACGACCGTCCCGACGATCTCGAGCGGGCCGACGAGCGCGCGCCAGGCGACGATCCCGGGCTGGCCGACGACGGCCTGGGCTGCCGTGTAGACGACCTGCTCGCCGAGCGTCAGGAGGGCGAACGCGACGCAGAAGAGCAGCACGGCGCTCCACCGGCTGCGCCACAGCATGCCGAGGGCGCCCACGAGGCCGCCGAACCGTCGGCCGGGGTCGAGCATGAGCTCCCAGGCCTTGCGTGCGCCGCTCTCGCCGAGCGTCCGGTTGAACCGGTCGACGACTCGCGTCGCACGGCCCGCGGGCTCGTCGCCGCCCTGCGTCGCGTGCGCCGGGTCGACGACGTCGATCGCCTCGACGCCGTAGACGATCGTGCCGAGGGTGAGCCAGGCGAGCGGCACGACGAGGCCGGTGACGACGCCCGCGAGGAGGAGGGACGTCGCCGGGCCCAGGGCGTCGACGAGCGGCTTGAGCACGTCGACGCGCGCGACGACGCCGTCCCACCAGGTCGTCGTCTCGACGACCACCACGCGCGACGTCCACCACTCGCGGACCCGGCCGACGACGGCGGTGACGGTGAACGCGCCCACGACGATCCACACGACCTCGCAGTAGCCCGCGGCGATGCGGACGGCGGCCGAGCGCGCGCTGCGCCGAGCGTCGCCGCCCGCGGTGGACACGCCCCGGTCGAGGCGCTTGGCGAGGCGTTCGAGGAGCGTCCGGGCGAGCAGCGCGCCCGCGACGACGAGCACGACGGTGAGCCCGAACCCCTCGGGGACCGGGCTGGCGGTCTGGATGCCTGCGCCCGCCGCGAAGGCGTGGTCGAGCGCGGCGGCGTCGATGTACGTCTGCCAGTCGGACGACAGGCCGCCGTAGAACTCGTAGATGACGAGGTAGGGGACGAGGACCGACGCGATCGAGCCGAGCAGCGCCCGGACCTCGAGGCGATCGCGCTCGGTGCGCGGCTCGCGGCGCAGCACGTGCAGCATGACGACGATCCCGACGACCGTCGCGAGCGGCGAGAAGCACAGCACGAGCAGGCCGAGCACGCCGGACGAGGGCGCGACGGCAAGCGCGGCCCGTAGCGCGAGCTCGTGGACGACCTCGGCGAGGACGGCGATCGCGACGAGCGCGGGCCAGTGCCGGGTCAGCAGGCGGCCCGCGTCGGCGAGGACGCGCGCGCCCGATCGCAGGACCGGGTCCTGGGGAGCCGTCGTCGCGCTCGCGGGGGTCGCCGGTGGGGCCGTCACGCGCGCCAGGCTACCGGTGCGTCGAGGACTCGGGCGCGGGTCTCAGCCCCGCGGCTACGAAGCGCGCGACGCGAGGCGGGAGACGAACCGCTTGGCCTCCTTGCCGGCGAACCGGCGCGCGAGGACGCCGACGCCCGCGGCGACCGCGGCGAACGTGACGGCCGAGACGATGCCGACCTCCTCGTCGTCGAGGTCCTTCGGGGCGTCGTGACCGGTGACCTTGGCCCAGACGAACGTGACGAGCTTCTGCGCGGCCCAGCCCGCCGCGAAGGTGAGGGCGACGGTCCCGACCTTCAGGGCCAGGGTCTGCTCGGTCTCGTTCGTGTCGGCCACGAGGGGTCCTCCGTCGGTCGGGGCGCCGGTCGGCGCGGGCGTGCTCCCACCGTAGTGCGAACCGTCGACCCCACGCCCGCCCGGCGCGCGTCGGGCGGGCGAGGGGATCGGTCACTCCTGGCTCACCGCGTCGAGCACGGGCAGCCGGGCAGCGCGGGCCGCGGGCCAGACCGCCGCGACGACCCCGACGACGGCGGCGAGCGCGAGCATCGCGCCGAGCTGCGCCCACGGCACGGCGAGGGTCGTGAAGCCCTCGTCCGCGAGGACCGACGGCAGCGCGGCGGCCAGGCCCGTCCCCACGACCAGCCCGACGGCCGTCCCGAACACGGCGACAAGCACGGACTCGATGACGATCGTCGCCGAGAGCTGCACCCGGCCGAGCCCGACGGCGCGCAGGAGCCCGATCTCGCGCGTCCGCTCCACGACGGACAGCGCGAGCGTGTTGACGATCCCCAGGACCGCGACGAGGACGGACAGGCCGAGCAGGGCGTAGACGATCGCGAGGATCGACTCGACCTGGGACGCGACCTCCCCGGCGAACTCGTCGGCGTCGAGCACGCTCGCCACGACGTACGGCGCGACGGCGTCCGTCACCCCGTCGCGGACGGCCGCGAGGTCGGCACCGGGCTCGGCGTCGAGGAACAGCATCTCGGGGGTCGTCGCGCCCACCGCGGAGGCGACGTCCGGCGGCAGGAGCATGTCGACGGAGAACGCGTGGGAGTCGATCACCGCCCCGATGCGGACGTCCTGCGCCGGGAGGTCGGGCCGGGTGGGGTCGGCGATCTGCACGACGTCGCCGAGGGCCCAGCCGTGCTCGTCGAGCGCGTCCTCCATGACGGCGGCCTCGCCGCGAGCGTACGCGTCGAGGTCGCCCTCGACCGCCGTCGTGCGGACCGACCGACCGAAGCCCTCGGCGGGGAAGCCCACGACGAGCTGCGGCTCGTCGTCGACGACGACCTGCCCGTACGTCGTGAGGTCGGCGGACGCGACGCCGGGCACGGCGCGGACGTCGGCCGCGACCCCCTCGGGCAGGTACGGGGTCGCGGACCGGACCACGAGGTCGGCGGCCGTCTCCTCGTCGACGATCCCGGTCACGGACTCTCGGGCCGAGAGCGCGAGGACCGACGTCGTCGACACGAGCGCCATGCCGACGACGAGCGCCCCGGCCGTCGCGGCCGTGCGCCGCGGCTGGCGCGTGACGTTGCCGCGCGCGAGCCCGCCGAGCGGCCGGACCAGCGCGACGAACGGCGCGGCGAGGACGCCCAGCACGGGGCCGACCGCGAGCGGGGCGAGCAGCAGCACGCCCGCGATCACCCCGACCGCGCCGAGGCCGAGGAGCGCCGCCCCGCCGCTCCCGACCGCCGCGGCCGCGACGACGAGGGCCACGCCCGCGAGCAGGGCGAGCGCGCCCGCGACCACCCGGGCGACGCCCGCGCCCGCGGGCCGCAGGACGTCCTGGCGCATCGCCTCGACGGGCCGCACGAGCGCCGCGTGGCGCGCGGGCAGGGCCGCCGCGACCACGGACACCACGACCCCGACGACGAGGGGGACCACGATCCCGGCGGTCGTCACGGGCAGCGAACCGGCGAGCTCCATGCCGACCGCGCCCAGCCCGGCCCGCGCGAGCTCGGCGAGCCCGAACCCGGCCGCGACGCCCAGCACCGCGCCGACGACCCCCACGACCGCGGCCTGTCCCAGGACCGAGGCGAACACCTGGGCCGGTGACACGCCGACGGCGCGCAGGAGCGCGAGCTCGCGCGTGCGGCGGCGCACGTGCATCGCGAACGTGTTGGTGATGATGAACGTGCCGACGAACAGCGCGAGCGCGGCGAACACGAGCAGGAACGTCGAGACGAAGCCGAGCTGGTCGGCGATGGCGGTGCTCGTCTCGTCGCGCAGGTCGGCCCCCGTCACGGCCTCCGCACCGTCGGGGAGCGACGTCGCGACGGCGTCGCGCAGCGCCTCGGGCGAGACGCCGTCGGCCGCGTACAGGGCGACCGACGGCACCAGGCCGTCCGGCGCGTACGTCGCGGAGGCCGTCCCGGCGTCGAGCAAGACGATCGTCGCGCCCGCCATCGGCGCGGACAGCGAGAGCTCGCCGACCACGCGCACGGTCCGCACCTCGTCGCCGAGCACGACGTCGGTCGTGTCGCCCACCGCGAGCCCGGACGCCTCGAGCGTCGCGGACTCGAGCGCGACCTCGTCGCCGTCCTGCGGCGCGCGGCCGTCCACGACGCGCGGCCCGGGGTCGCGCGGGTCGTAGCCGACCGCCATGCTCGGCGCCTGCGTGCTGAGCACCGCGGTGCCGTCGGCGCCCACGAGGACGGCGGGGCCGCTCACCTCGGCGAGCGCGAGGTCGACGTCGTCGCGCGCGTCGAGCGTGCCGGCCAGGCCCGCCGGGACGAGGCTGCGGGCCCCGCCGAGCTGCGCGGACGAGGACTCGAGCGCGGACCCGGCGGCGGCCGCGCCGCGCACGTACGCGTCGGCCTGGATCGACGACGCGACGATGCCGTCGAACGTCGACGCGAGCATCGCGCGCAGCGCGAACGTGCCGGTGACGAACGCGACGCCGATCGTCACCGCGAGCACGGACAGCACGAGCTGCGCGCCGTGCGCGCGCACGCCGCGCAGGGCGATCCGGCCCATCATCGGACGGCCGCCGGTTCGTGCGCCGGGTCGGTGGCGTGCGCGCCCGCGGGTGCCGCCGGCGTGAGGGCCCCGAGCGTGTCGAGGACGGCCTGCGGCGTCGGGTCGCGCAGCTCGGTCACGAGGCGGCCGTCCGCGAGGAACAGGACGCGGTGCGCGTACGACGCCGCCGTCGGGTCGTGCGTGACCATGGCGACGGACTGGCCGAGGTCGTCCACCGAGGAGCGCAGGAAGCCGAGCACCTCCGCGGCGGCGCGCGAGTCGAGGTTGCCCGTCGGCTCGTCCGCGAACACGACCGCCGGGCGGGACACGAGCGCCCGCGCGCACGCGACGCGCTGCTGCTGCCCGCCCGAGAGCTCCGCCGGGCGGTGCCCGAGGCGCGGGCGCAGCCCCACGGCGTCGACCACGCGGTCGAACCACTCGCGGTCCACGGGCCGGCGCGCGACGGCGAGCGGGAGCACGATGTTCTCCTCCGCCGTGAGCGTCGGGACCAGGTTGAACGACTGGAACACGAACCCGATGCGCGTGCGGCGCAGCCGCGTCAGGCGCCGCTCGCTCATCGCGGAGACCGTCTCGCCGTCGACGACGACGGTCCCCGCCGTGGGGGAGTCCAGGCCCGCGAGGCAGTGCATGAGGGTCGACTTGCCCGACCCGGACGGGCCCATGATCGCGGTCAGACGCCCCCGCTCGAGGTCGACGTCCACGCCGTCCAGCGCGCGGACCGTCGCCTCGCCACGCCCGTAGGTCTTGACGAGGCCGCGCGCGGTGGCGATCACGGGACGCTCCGGCGTGGTTCCGGAAGCTCCTGCGGCCCCCGTGGCGTTCTCGGCGTCCTCTGCGGACGCGGCGACGGTCGTCGTCGCGCCCGTCGTCCCAGGTCTGCTGCTCATCGGTCCTTCCCCTCCTGCGGTCGTCGGCCGGGGCTCCCGGTCCGGTCGTCACGACCCTCCCGCGGGGGCGTACCCCCGGGCATCGGGGACCGGCCCGGACCCTTCCCTGGTCGCCGCTGGGCCGCTCTCAGGGTTCTCTCAGGGGGATTCCCGAGGGGCGGCCCGGTGTAGGCTCGACGTGAACGACAGGGGAGCTCCTGGAGGAGCTGAGAGTGCGGACCACCGCAGACCCTCGAACCTGATCCGGTTAGCACCGGTGGAGGAAGTCGGGAATCTCGATCACCTGCTCGTGCGGTCGTCCGCGCTCGTCGCAGCGTCGGTCGCGCGGGTCGGTGGACCCCTCCTGAACGTCCTGGGAGGACACATGCAGCGCACGACCGCCCGCACCCGTCGGGCCCGGTCCCTCGTCACCGGCGCGGGGACGACCCTCGCCCTCCTCGCGCTCGCCGCGTGCAGCGGCGGCGACGACGCGACGTCAGGCTCGGGCGGCGACGACGCGTCGTCGGGCACCGGTGGCACCGTCACCCTCGTGACGCACGACTCCTTCGCCGTGAGCGACGAGGTCCTCGCGGCGTTCGAGGAGGAGAGCGGGCTGACCGTCGAGCAGGTCGCGCCCGGCGACGGCGGCGCGCTCGTCAACCAGCTGATCCTCACGAAGGACTCGCCGCTGGGCGACGTCGTGTTCGGGATCGACAACACGTTCGCGTCCCGCGCGATCGACGAGGGCGTGCTCGCGCCCTACGTGCCGGAGGGCCTCTCCGACTCGGCGGCGGCGTACGCCGTCGGCGACGGCGACGAGCTCACCCCGGTCGACCTCGGCGACGTGTGCGTGAATGTCGACCACACGTGGTTCGCCGACGCGGGGATCCCCGAGCCCGTCTCGCTCGAGGACCTCGCGAAGCCGGAGTACCGGGACCTCCTCGTCGTGACCAACCCGGCGACGTCGTCGCCCGGTCTCGCGTTCCTCCTCGCGACCGTCGGGGCGTTCGGCGAGGACGGCTGGGAGGACTACTGGGCCGACCTGCGCGCCAACGGCGTGAAGGTCGTCGACGGGTGGTCGGACGCGTACTACGTCGACTTCTCCGGCTCCGAGGGCGCCGGGCCGCGCCCGCTCGTGCTGTCGTACTCGACGTCGCCCGCGTTCACGCTCACCGAGGACGGCTCCGCGTCCACGACCGGGGCTCTGCTCGACACGTGCTTCCGCCAGGTCGAGTACGCGGGCGTGCTCGCGAACGCGAAGAACCCCGAGGGCGCGCAGCAGCTCGTCGACTTCCTCGTGAGCGAGGCGTTCCAGGCCGACGTGCCTGGGCAGATGTACATGTACCCCGCCGACGACTCCGTCGCCCTCCCCGACGGCTGGGCCGAGTTCGCGCCGCTCGCCGACGAGCCCTTCGAGGTCGCGCCCGCCGACATCTCGGCGCACCGCGACGAGTGGATCAAGGCATGGACGGCGACGGTCGTCGACTGACGCCCGGCGCACGAGCGACCAGGGTTCTCCTTCGCGCGGGAGAACCCTGGTCACGCGAGGTGGAACCGTGGTTCGCCGAGGGAGAACCGTGGTGAGGGCTCGGGCGCGCCGGCGGGGAGGACTCGGGCGCGGGGTCCTGTGGGGTCTGGCGGCGGCGGTGCCGCTCGCGTTCCTCGGGCTGTTCTTCGCGTGGCCGGTGGTCACGCTCGTGGCGCGCGGGTTCGTCGGGGACGACGGCGGCCTGGACCTGTCCGGGTTCGCGGAGGTGTTCTCCCAGCCGCGGACGTGGCGCATCCTCGGGCTGACGCTGTGGCAGGCCGTGCTCGGCACGGCGTTCTCCGTGCTCCTCGGCGTGCCGGGCGCGTACGTGCTGTACCGGTGCCGGTTCCCCGGGCGGCGAGTCGTGCGCGCGCTCGTCACCGTGCCGTTCGTGCTGCCGACCGTCGTCGTCGGCGTCGCGTTCCGGTCGCTGCTCGTGCAGGGCGGCCCGCTCGGGTTCCTGCGGCTCGACGAGACGTTCGCGGCGATCGTCGTCGCGCTCGTGTTCTTCAACTACTCCGTCGTGGTGCGCACGGTCGGCGGGCTGTGGGAGCACCTCGACCCGCGCGCCGAGCAGGCGGCGCGGGCGCTCGGCGCGACGCCGTGGCGGGCGTTCCGCACCGTGACCCTCCCGGCGCTGACGCCCGCCATCGCGAGCGCCGCGTCGATCGTCTTCCTCTTCTGCGCGACGGCGTTCGGCGTCGTGCTCGTGCTCGGCGGCATCCGCTACGGGACCATCGAGACGGAGATCTGGATCCAGACCACGCAGTTCCTCGACCTACGCACGGCCGCCGTGCTGTCGGTGGTGCAGCTCGTCGTCGTCGCGGCGGCGCTCACGGTCGCGAACCGCACGCGGGCGCGGCGCGAGCGGGCCCTCAACCTGTCGTCCTCGGCGTCGTCCGCGCACCCGCTGCGGCTCTGGCGGGACGGCCACCCGACGGGCGACCTGGTGCCCGCGGCGCTCACCGCGGCGGTGGTCGTGGTGCTCGTCGGGCTTCCGCTGGGCACGCTCGTGGTGCGCTCGTTCCGCGTGCCGGGCGGGGGCTGGGGGATCGAGAACTACGCGAACCTCGGCACCACGGGCGGGCGCAACGCGCTGTCCGTCACCGTGTGGGAGGCGGCGGGCAACTCGCTGCGCACCGCCGCGCTCGCGACCGTGCTCGCTGTCGTGATCGGCGGCCTCGTGGCGCTCGTCGTGTCGCGGCGCCCCCGGTCGCGCGGCGGGCGGCGGGCGATCTCGGTCCTCGACTCGGTGTTCATGCTGCCGCTCGGAGTGTCCGCCGTGACGGTTGGCTTCGGGTTCCTCCTCACGCTCGACCGGCCGCTCGGGCTCGACGTCGACCTGCGCACGTCCGGGTTGCTCGTGCCGATCGCGCAGGCGGTCGTCGCGATCCCGCTCGTCGTGCGCACGGTCCTGCCCACGCTGCGCGCGATCGACCCGCGCCTGCGAGAGGCCGCCGCGACCCTCGGGGCCGCGCCCGGACGCGTGTTCCGCACGGTCGACGGCCCGATCGCCGCGCGCTCGCTCGGCCTCGCGGTCGGGTTCGCGTTCGCGGTCTCGCTCGGGGAGTTCGGCGCGACGTCGTTCCTCGCCCGCCCGGACAGCGCGACCCTGCCGGTGGTGATCTTCCGGCTCATCGGGCGCCCGGGGGCCGAGAACTACGGCATGGCGCTCGCGGCGAGCGTCGTGCTCGCGCTGCTCACCGCGACCGTGATGCTGCTCGCCGAGCGGTTGCGCGGCGACCGACCCGGAGGAGAGTTCTGATGGTGCAGACCGACCCCGCCCCGGCACGCGCGGGCGCGCCGGAGCCGCCGCGCCCCGAGGCCGCGCCCGGCCCAGTGTCCGACGCGTTGCCCGGGGAGGGTGCCGGGCTCGCGGTGCGCGACGTCGTCGTGCGCTACGGCGGGGGTACGCGCACGGACCCCGGCACGACGGCGGTCGCGGGCGTCACGCTCGACGTCGCGCCCGGCGAGGTGCTCGCCCTGCTCGGACCGAGCGGGTGCGGCAAGTCGAGCCTGCTGCGCGCCGTCGCGGGACTCGAGCCCGTCGCGGAGGGAGCGGTCCGCTGGGACGGGCGCGACCTCGCGGGCGTCCCCGTGCACCGGCGCGGGTTCGGTCTGATGTTCCAGGAGGGCCAGCTCTTCCCGCACCGCGACGTCGCCGGGAACGTCGCGTACGGCATCGCGGGCCTGTCCCGCGCGGAGCGCGACGCGCGCGTGACCGAGCTGCTCGCCGTCGTCGGGCTCGCCGGGTACGAGCGCCGCGCCGTCGCGACGCTCAGCGGGGGAGAGCGCCAGCGGGTCGCGCTCGCGCGTTCGCTCGCGCCGCGGCCCCGGCTGCTCCTGCTCGACGAGCCGCTGTCCGCGCTCGACCGCGGGCTGCGCGAGCGCCTCGCGCTCGACCTGCGCGAGGCGCTGCGGGCCACCGGGACGACGGCCGTCTTCGTCACGCACGACCACGACGAGGCGTTCACCGTCGCCGACCGCGTGGCCGTCATGGACGCCGGCCGGCTCCTCCAGGTCGCACCGCCGGAGGACCTGTGGCGTGCCCCGGCGTCACGCCGCGTCGCGGAGTTCCTCGGCTACCAGGCGTTCGTCCCGCGTGGTGCCGAGAGCCTGCTCGCGATCGGCCCGCGCGGGCTGCGCCTCGCTCCCGCGTCCGGGGACGCCTCGGCGGACGGCGCGTGGGGCGCGACGGTCGTCGGCAGCGTGTTCCGCCGCGGTGCGGTCGAGGTGACGGTGGACGTCGAGCTCCCCGGGACCGACGGCGGCGCACCCGCCCGGCTCGTCGCGCTCGCGGGCGCCAGGTCCGGCGCCGCGGTGGGCGACGACGTGGCCGTGCCCGGGCCGGGCGACCGGGTGCGGGTGGTGGTCGACCCGGCAGGATGCGCCGTCGTCCCGGTCTGACGCCACCCTCGCGGACGGCGCTCGCGTCCGTGCACGGGCGAGAGAGCCGGAGCCGACCTAGCGTCGAGGGATGAGCGACGACGTGACGGCGGGGACGCATCCCCCGGAGAAGTCCGGCGGCAAGGCCGCGAAGATCCTCTACCGCCCTGTGGGGCTCGCCAGCTCGATCGTGGGCGGGCTCGTCGCCGGGCAGGTGTTCAAGCAGGTGTACAAGCGCGTCACCCCGGGCCACCGGAAGGACGCGCCGAAGCCGCTCGAGTCGGAGTACGGCCTGCGCGAGATCCTCGTCGCGGCGCTGATCCAGGGCGCGATCTTCGCCGCGGTGAAGGCCCTCATCGACCGCGGTGGCGCCCGGGCGTTCGAGAAGTGGACGGGGGAGTGGCCCGGGGACTGACCTCACCTCACCCCTCCGGCGCACGGCGCCTTCTGTTTGGCTTTTCTGTGCGTTTTGTAGCGCGGCCCCGTGCGGCGGGCGGCGGCGGCTGGGCGTCTCTCCGGCCCCGCGCGC
>NZ_JBHXIC010000006.1:61755-78289 GCF_042723955.1 Cellulosimicrobium cellulans
GGCGGCGCGGTGTACCACACACACCCCCCCCGCGCGGCGCGCCTAGTGTCGTTGGTTTTTTTGCGTCGAAACACCACCACCGGGCGCGCCCCCCACGGGGGGCCAGGACGGGCTCGACCACGGACCGGGCGAGAGACCGGCCGTCAGTCCAGGCCGGCGGCGTGGACGAGCAGCGCGACCTGGGTCCGGTTCTCCAGGCCGAGCTTGAGCAGCACGTTCGACACGTGGGCCTTGACCGTCGGGACGCTGAGGAAGAGGGCCGCCGCGATCTCGGCGTTCGCCGCGCCGCGGCCGAGCTCGACGGCGACGTCCCGCTCGCGCCCGGTGAGCGCGTCGAGCGCCGCCCGGGCGCGGTCGCGCTCGCCGCTCGCGTCCGCGACCGACGTCATGAGGCGCCGCGCGATCTCCGGTGACAGCACCGCCTCGCCCGTGGCCGCCGCGCGGACCGCCGCGACGATCCGCTCGGGCGGCATGTCCTTGAGCAGGTAGCCCGACGCCCCGGCGTGCAGGGCCCCGACGACCTCCTCGTCGCTGTCGAACGTCGTGAGCACGACGACGGCCGGCGCGCCCGGCCGCGACCGCACCCGCCGCGTGGCTTCGATCCCGTCGACGCGCGGCATCCGCAGGTCCATGAGCACGACGTCGGTCGGGTGCGCGTCGAGCACGCCCGTCACCTCGGCCCCGTCCGCGGCCTCGCCGACGACCTCGATGCCGTGGGCGCCGTCGAGCATGAGCCGCAGCCCCGCGCGGACGAGCGCGTCGTCGTCGACGATCACGAGCCGGGTCCGCGACGCGTCGCGCGGACCCTCGCCGTCGTCGTGCCGATCGCCCACGCGCGCGCCGCGCCCGCGTCCACCCTGGTCGCTCACGCGTCCCACGGTAGCCGGACATCGAGGACGAACCCGTCGTCCCGCGCCCCGGCGTCGAGGGTCCCGCCGAGCAGGTCGACGCGCTCGCGCAGCCCGACGAGCCCGGTGCCGGTCCCCTCGCCGGCCGCTCCGGCGGCGCCTCCCACGCCGCCGACCGCGACGAGGCGCGGGCCGGCGTCGGACACCGTGACCCGCAGCTCGCCGGGCCGGGCGGCGACGCGCAGGCTGACGGGGCTGCCCGGCGCGTGCCGGCGGGCGTTCGTCAGCCCCTCCTGCGCGACGCGGAAAGCCGCGACCTCGACGGTCCGGGGCGTGGCCGCCGATCCCGACCGCTCGTAGGTGACGTCGCCGCCGGCCTCGCGGGCTTCGGCGACGAGCCGGTCGACGTCGTCGAGCGTGGGTTGAGGTGCGGGGGCGCCGCCGTGGGCGTCGTCGGGGTTTGCGCGCAGCACCCGCACGACGTCGCGCAGGTCGCCGAGCGCGGAGCTCACCCCGTCCCGGACCAGGCCCGCGGCGCGGGCGAGCTGCGCCGGGTCGGCGTCGGGGCGGTACTCGAGCGCCCCGGCCGTGGCGGCGAGGAGGGAGAGCCGGTGGGCGAGGGTGTCGTGCATCTCGCGGGCGATCCGGGTGCGCTCCGCGACCCGGGCCTCGGCGACGCGGCGATCCTGGTCGCGCTCGGCGCGCCGGGCGCGGTCGCGCAGCGACCACATCAGCTGGGCCCGCGCCTGCCAGTACATCCCCCAACCGAGCAGGGCGGCGTGCACCGCGAGGTCGCACAGGAGCCACCAGCCGAGCGGCAGGGCCTGCGGCCGCCACAGCGCCTGCACGGCGTGGCCCAGGAACCCGGCGACCGCGACCGGGACCGCCGTGCGCGCCGGGTACCAGCGCGCGATCTGGAGGGTCGCGACGGTCGAGGCGGGGGTCGCCGCGCCGGAGTACGCGGAGAGCGACGCGAGCACCAGGGCGCCGAGCACGGGGGCGTTGCGCGGGGACCGCGACCACAGGAGAGGGAGGGCCGCGAGCGCCAGGACCGCGACGGTGACGTCGATCGCGGGCTGCGCGCCGGGCTCGTCCTGGCCGACGATCCCTGCCGTCGCGAGCGCCGTGAGAGCCGCGACGGCGAGCCACGCGACGGCGAACGTCCACCAGGGCACGAGCGGGCGGTTCCCCTCCCGGCGGGCGGCGGCCGTCGCGAGGACGGGGCGTCCGGCGAGCGGAGGGCAGTCGGTCGGTGTGGTCATGCTCCGGACGCTAGGGCGCGGCGCGACGGGCGACCACCGACCAAGGTCGGGGGTCGCCGTCCGGGGGGAGGGTCGCGGAGCGACGGCGGTCGGGGCGGCCGTCGCCCTCCGGCCGGTGCGCCGGACGCGGCGGCGCCGCGAACGTGAGGGACGTCGGCACCCCGCCGGCCGCGGCCCCGGTCGCGAGAGCCACGCGGCGCCCGTCGCGTGACGAAGGAGGAGTGTCATGTCCACGACCCCCAGCACCTCGAACGCCACCTCGGACGTCCCCCGCTACGACGGCACACCCGCCGCTCCGGCTCGGACCGGGTCGCTGGGCCCGGGGGATGTGCGGGTCCGAGGACGCGTCCCTCGCTGGTCCGTCCCGCTCGTCGCGGCCGTCGTCGCCGCGGTCGTGCTCCTCGTCGGCACCGCGCTCGGCGTCGACCCGGAGGTGCGCTCCGCGACGGGCACCCAGGCGGTCGGGGTCGTCGCCGCGGTCGTCGCGGCGCTCGTCGTCGGGTACGCCGCGTGGGGCGTGCGCGCCCTGCTCGGCCGGCTGCTCTCCCGCCGGGCCGACGGGGGCGAGCGCGCCTGGCTCGTGACGTGCGGCGTCGTGCTGCTCGTCTCCCTGCTCGGCCCGCTCGGCGCGGTGACGCCTGCCGCGGTGGTGCTCCTCGCCGTCGAGCACCTCACGGTCGGCGCAACCCTCGCGCTGGGCCTCCGCCGCTGACCCCTCCACGCCCCCGGCATCCCGCCGAGCACGACATGGCGGTCGCTATCCCACGGACAACGACCGCCATGTCGTGCTCGACCGCGCGAGGTCGTGCTCGGCGGGACGATGAGTTCGCGCGGGCGCGACGGTCTGCCCCGGCATCGACCCACCGTCCCGACCGGAAGGCCACCCCATGACCGCGACGCTCGTGTCCACCCTGTTCCTGTCGCTCGACGGCGTCGCCGAGATCGACCCGGAGTGGCACTTCCCGTACTTCGACGACAACATGGCGGCCGCCGTCGACGAGGACTACCAGGACGTCGACGCGCTGCTCCTCGGGCGGGTCACGTACGACAGCTTCGCCGGCGCGTGGCCCGAGCGGGAGACCGCCGGGGGAGAGGACGCGTCGTTCGCGGCGCGGCTCGGCGACCTGCGCAAGATCGTCGCGACGCGCGGCGACCAGGACCTCGGGTGGCGGCACGTCGAGCGCGTCGACGGCGACCTCGTCGAGGCCGTGCGCGCGCTCAAGGAGGAACCGGGGCTGGGGAAGGTGCTCGTCGCCGGGTCGATCTCGGTGGTGCGCCAGCTCCTCGCCGCCGGCCTGCTCGACGAGCTGCGGCTGCTCGTCCATCCCGTCGCGGCGCGCACGGGCGAGCGGCTCTTCGACGAGGGCGAGCCGTACTACCCGCTCACGCTCCTGCGGTCCGAGACCTACCCGACGGGGGTCGTGCGCCTGGTGTACGCCCCGGCCGAGGTGCCGGCGGAGGTCACCTACGACGACGTCGCGGACAAGGTGCCGTCCGGCGACGCCTGACGCGCGACCGCCACCACGGCGACGTCGTCCTCGCGACCGGGGTCGTCGAACGCCGCGACGAGGCGCTCGCACATGGCCGCGGGGTCGAGCCCGGCATGCTCGCCGGCCACCCGCACCAGGCGGTCGAGCGCGTCGACCAGCGACCCGCCCCGGCGCTCGACGAGCCCGTCGGTCACGAGCACGAGGAGGTCCCCGGGCTCCAGGACCTCGCGGTGGGCGAGGCGCTCGTCGGGGCTCGGCACGCCGAGGAGGCGGGAGCCCGACTTCGCACGGACGACCGTCCCGTCGGCGCGGACGACGAGCGCGGGCAGGTGCCCGGCGTCGGTGAGCTCCAGGGCGCCCGTCGCCGGGTCGAGCACGCACACGCAGACCGTCGCGAACTCCGTGTGGTCGTCGCGCAGCGCCGCGTTGAGGAGGTCCAGCGCGGAGGCCGCGTCGTGGCCCTCGCGCAGGTAGGCGCGCAGCGTCATGCGCACCTCGGCCATCACGGTGGCGGCGCGCAGGGAGTGGCCCTGCACGTCGCCGATGACGACGGCCACCCGCCCGTCCGGGAGGTCGAACGCGTCGTAGAAGTCGCCGCCGACGTCGAGTCGTGCGTCCGACGCCTCGTACCGCGCGGCGACCTCGACGCCGCCCCGCACGTGCAGGTCGGCAGGGAGGAGCGCGCGCTGCAGCGCGAGCGCGATGCGGTGCTCCTCGGTGAACGTGCGGAGGTTCGCCAGGGCGACCGTCGCGGCCTCGGCGAAGCGGCCGGCGGCCTCGCGCTCCTCGTCGGACAGCGGCTCGTCGCCGACCTCGATGCCGAGCCCGCCGACGAGCGCGCCCGTGCCGTCGACGAGCCAGAAGGTGAACCACGCCGAGGGGCCGACCCCGGCCTCGGCGAGGAGCGGGCGCCACGGCGCGGGCACGTCGTCGGGACCGAACTCCGCGGTCGTCGCGCCCGTCGGCGGGAGCACCGCCGTCGGCCCCCGGCCGCGCACCAGCGCGGCGCCCTCCGTGGAGCACACCGAACGCAGCACCACGCCGGCCTCGGCGACCACCATCGAGACGACCGCACGGCCGAGGACCACGCACGCGCCGCGCGCCGCGTGGTCCGCCACGGCCTCGGGCGACCGGGCCTCGTGGAGCGGGACGAGCGCGTCGGTGAGCGCCTCGAGCCGCCGGGCCGTGCGGCCCGCGCCCCGCTGGGCATCGACGCGCCGGCACAGGGCGCTGATGGTCGCCAGGAACTCGTCGCGGTCGAGCGGCTCCGGCAGGTAGGCGTCCGCCCCGCCCTCGAGGCCGGCGGTGCGGGCCGCGGCGTCGACGTCGGTCGCGGACACGTGCAGGACCGGCACGTGGGCCGTCGCCGGGTCCGCCTTGAGCCGGCTGCACACCTCGCGGCCCGGGATGTCCGGGAGGTTGACGTCGAGGACGACCGCGTCGACGTGCGCCGACGCCTGGGCCAGCGCCTCGCTCCCGGTCGCGGCCTCGACGACGTCGAACCCGGCGCGGCGGAGCCAGCTCGCCATGACGTAGCGGTGCGCGTGCGTGTCGTCGACCACGAGCACGGTGCGTTCGGCGCTCATCGAGCGCTCACCTCCCGTCGCAGGGTCGCGACGAGGCGGTCGCGGTCGATCCTCGACTTCGTGAGGAACGGCGCGTCGCCGATCCCCGCGGGGGCGGGCGCGCTCGACATGAGCACCGTCGCCGTCGCGGGGTAGAGGCCCTGGATCGTCGACCGGAGCGTCAGCCCGTCCGTCCCCGGGAGGCACACGTCCAGGAGCGCCACGTCGGCCGCGCCGTCGTGCAGGAGCGCCAGGGCGTGGGACGCGTCGTGCGCGACGCTGACCCGCGCCGCGTCGTCGCGGAGCATCGAGGAGACGACCGAGGCGTAGGCCCGGTCGTCGTCGACGACGAGCACGTGCCCGAGGTCGTGGTCCTCCTCGGGCTCGGGCCGCGCGTCCGACGGGACCGCCTCGTCGACGGACAGCGACGGGAGCCGGAGCGTGAACACGCTCCCCTCCCCGGGGCGTGACGTCGCGACGAGGGCCCCGCCGAGCGCCTCGGAGGTCCGGCGCGCGTACGGCAGTCCGAGGCCCGTGCCCCGCACGGTCGGCTGGAGGCGGTTCGGGACCTGGACGAACTCCTCGAACACGGCGTCGAGCTGGTCCGCGGGGATGCCGAGACCGGTGTCCTGGACGTCGAACCGTACGACCTCCCCGTCGGCCTCCGCCCGGAGCACGACCTCACCGTGGTCCGTGAACTTCACGGCGTTCGTGAGCAGGTTGCGCAGCACGCGGGACAGGAGCCGACGGTCGGTGACGAGCGTGAGGCCGGGGGCGGCGACGGTCCGCAGCGCGACGCCGGGGCGCACCACGGGGAGGGTCGTGCCGCGCAGCTCGTCGAGCAGCTCCGCCACATCGACCGGTCCGGGCGCGACGTCCTCGTGCCCGGCCTCGGCGCGCGCGAGGTCGAGCAGCTCGTCGACGAGGGTGAGGAGCGTCGCGGCGCTCTCGCGGAGGAAGCCCACCTGCTGGGTCTGCTCGCCGTCGAGGTGGGAGTCGGCGAGCAGCGAGGTCAGCCCGAGGATCGAGTTCACGGGCGAGCGGAGCTCGTGGCTCACGTTGCGCAGGAAGCGCGTCTTCGCCTCGTTCGCGGCAGCCAGCTCGCGACCCCGCTCGTCGAGCTCGGCGTAGAGCGCGACGACGCCGGTGTTGGTCTCCTCGAGCTCGGAGGAGAGCTGGTCGTACATCGCGAGGACGCCCCGGTTCGTCTCCTCCAGCTCCACGTTGAGGCGCCGCTGCTCCTCCTGCTGGCGGGTGAGCTCGTCGAGGGTGCGGACCAGCTCCGCGTTCTGGACGCGCAGCTCGTCGACCGCGTCGGCCACGTGCGCTGCCGCGGTGGACCGCCGCACCGCCGCGAGCGTCACCTCGTCCGTGCGCGCGGTCGCGGGGAGCGTCTTGGTGAGCAGGACGCGCGTCCCCGTCGGGTCGACCTCGAGGCCGCGGACGAGCCGCCGTGCCGCGGGGACGCCGCCGTCGCTCGAGTCGCCGTCGACGAGGAACGGCGTGCCCGCCACGATCTCGGCCCGCAGGGTCGCGTGGGGCAGCCCGGGCAGGACACCGACGACGACGTCGGCCGTGCCGGAGGCGATCGCGGACCGGCCGATCTCCGACAGCGCGGTCGCGACGCGCACCTGGTCCTGCGTGTCGAGCCCGAGCCGGTGGCAGATCTCCCGGCCTGCCCGGCGCAGCGCGATGACGTCGGAGTCGGAGCGGAGCTGCGTGACGAGCAGCGTCGTGCTCATGCCGCCTCCCGGCCGATCGGGAGCACGGCCACGCACGAGTCGTCCCGGCGTACCGCGTGGTCGCGCAGGACGACGCCCGCGACGACGAGCGGAGAGCGCGTCGCGAGGCCCGGGTAGTCGGCGAGCGACCAGCGGTCGGTGAGCCCGTCGCTGTGCAGCACGACGACGTCGCCGACCTCGACCGGGTAGGTCGTCTCCCGCAGCGGCCGCCCCCGCGTGCCCGCGATGCCCGGGTAGCTCACGAGGCCGCGCGAGCGTGTGCCCTGAGCGGTCCCGGAGATGTTTCCCAGGCCCGCGTACCGCAGCGATCCGTCGCCGGGCACCTGGGCGACGGCTACGGCGGCGCCGCGCGTGCCCCCGAGCGCCCCGTGCACGCGCTCGAGGAGCGCGACGGGGGGACCGGCGGGCGCGTCGAGGAACGCCCGCACGGCGGCGCCCGACGCCGCGGCCGCGAGCGGGCCGTGCCCCAGGCCGTCGGCGACGAGGAGGCTCGGGACGCCGTCGTCGTGGCGGACCGCGAGCGCGTCGCCGCACACCGTCTGGCCGGTCATCGGTCGGGTGATGCCCGTCGGCTCCGCGAGACCGGCCACCGTGCCGTGCGCCGCGAACGTCGCCGCGATGACCGTCCCCTGGCCGGGGGACGTCCACGCGTCCCACGAGGTCGCCAGGCGCGGCAGCGTGCCCAGGCCGATGCCGAGCGTGCCCCTGCTCGACACGCCGTCGCGCATCGCGGCGCCGATGTCCCGCATGCCCGGGCCGGAGTCCACCGCGAGCACCTCGAGCGCGGTGTCGTCGCCGGTGCGCCGCACGCGGACCAGGACCGTGCCCGAGCCGGCGTGCCGGCTCTGGTTGGTCGCCAGCTCGGAGACCACGAGCCCGATCTCGGCCGCCCGGTCGTCGTCGAGGCCGAGCGACCGCGCGACGGCGCTCGCGCCCCGCCGCACCGTCCCGACCGCCGACGGGTGGTCGACGGTGTACCAGGTGCCGCCCTCGACGAGGCTGCGGCGCTCGTCGGGGCGGTCGGGGGCCGGGCTCATCGGGACCAGGTCGCGATCTCGACGCGGGTACCCGCGCCCGGCGCCGTGTCGATCGCGAAGTGCTGGACGAGACGTCGCGAGCCCGACAGCCCCAGCCCGAGCCCGCTCCCGCTGGTCCAGCCGTCGGTGAGCGCGAGGTCGAGGTCCGGGATCCCCGGCCCCTCGTCCGAGAAGACGGCGCGGACCCCGGTCCGCAGGCCCTCGGTGACGAGCTGGACCTCGGCCTCGCCGCCCCCGCCGTAGACGAGCGTGTTGCGCGCGAGCTCGCTCGCCGCGGTGACGAGCTTGGTCTGGTCGACGAGCGACAGGCGCGCCTGCTGCGCGAGCGTCCGGACGAGCTGGCGGACCCGGACGACGTCGGAGTCCGTGCGCACGGGGACGCGCTCGGCCGTCGACGTCGGCGGGGTCGTCGTCGTCATCTCTCCTCGCGCTCGGCGGCCGCGAGGAGCACGTCCTCGGCGGACCGCTCCTCGGGCGCGAGGAGCGCGAGGCCGCGCTCGACGTCGAGCGCCGTGCGGACGTCGCCGAGCGACAACCCGAGCTCGACCATCGTGATCGCGACCGCGGGTCGCATCCCGACGACGACGGTCGTCGCGTCGAGCACGTGGGAGATGCCGGCGACCGACGCGAGCATCCGGCCGATGAAGGAGTCGACGATCTCCAGCCCGGAGATGTCGATGATCACGCCGCGCGCGCCGGTGTCCGTGATCCGCTGGGCGAGGTCCTCCTGGAGCCGCAGGGCGGTGTCGTCCTGGAGGTCGACCTGGATCGAGACGAGGAGCGTGGAGCCGATCTTGAGGATGGGGACGGCGTCGGTCATGCCGGGAGCCCGGTACGCCGGGAGTCACGCCCCGAGCGGAGCGCGTCGACGAGCGCGTCCGCGAGGCTCGCGCGCGTACGGATGTCGCCGAACTCGATGCCGAGCGCGACGATCGTCTGGGCGATCTGCGGGCGGATGCCGCTGATCGTGCACTCGGCACCCATGAGGCGCGCCGCGACGACCGTCTTGAGCAGGTGCTGCGCGACCTGGGTGTCCACCGCGGGGACGCCCGTGATGTCGATGATCGCGTGCTCGCTGCCCGTGTCCACGAGCGTGTTGAGCAGCTTCTCCATGACGACCTGGGTGCGCGCGGAGTCGAGCGTCCCGACGAGCGGCACCGCGACGATGCCCTCCCAGAGCTTCACGACAGGGGTCGAGAGCTCGAGGAGCTGCTCGGACTGCTCGGCGATGATGGCCTCGCGCGCCGCGGCGAACGTCTCGAACGTGAAGAGGCCGAGCTGGTCGACCAGGCGCAGGAGCGGGGTGACGTCGGTGTCGGCGTCCGTCGCGGCGGCGAGCCGGTACAGGCCCTCCTTGAGCGCGAACACGCCGATCGCCGTCTCGCGCGGGGTGAACCCGAGGCGGGCGCGCGCGGAGGAGACGTCGGCGAGGATGCCGCGGAGCTGGTCGAACGCGGCGTCGGACAGCGACACCCCGCCCGACCGCAGTCCGTCGAGGAGCGCGTCGAGGATCTCGCCCTGCTCGCGCTCGAGCTCACCCCGCGAGGTGCGGCCGTACAGCTCGTGCGCGGCGGCCTCGAGCCAGGCGCTGCGCACGTCGTCGGCGTGCTCCGTCAGGGTGCGGGCAAGGGTCTCGGGTGTGGCGGCGTCGGCCATCGGTGTCCTTCCGGGTTGAACGACGCCGAACGGGCTCGCGGCTGTCGCGCCGTCAGTGTACGCAGCGCGCGCGGACTCGCAGCCCGGGCCGAGGACGGGGAGGGCCCACGAGAACGGCAGGAGGGCCGCTGTCCACGGGACAGCGGCCCTCATGCCGGGGTCGTCGAGACGCGGGTCAGTTGCGCAGGTCGAGGTAGCGGTCGATGAGGGCCGCGGTGGACGGGTCCTGCGCGGCGAGGGCGTCCTCGTCGCCCGCGACGGCGGGCGCGATCTCGAGCGCGAGCTTCTTGCCGAGCTCGACGCCCCACTGGTCGAAGCTGTCGATGCCCCACACGACGCCCTGCACGAACGTGATGTGCTCGTAGAGCGCGATGAGCTGGCCCAGGACCGACGGCGTGAGCGCCGGCGCGAGGATCGACGTCGTCGGGCGGTTGCCCGGGAACGTCCGCGCGGACACGAGCTCCTCCGCCGTCCCCTCCGCGCGGACCTCGTCCGCGGTCTTGCCGAAGGCGAGCGCCTTGGTCTGCGCGAAGAAGTTCGCGAGGAACAGGCCGTGCACGTCCGCGCCGGCTTGCACCGCGCCGCCGTCGCCGACCTCGTCCGTGAGCGGGTGCGCCGGGTTCGCGACGGCGATGAAGTCCGCCGGGATGAGCCGCGTGCCCTGGTGGATGAGCTGGTAGAACGCGTGCTGGCCGTTGGTGCCCGGCTCGCCCCAGAAGATCTCCCCCGTCTCGGTGGTGACGGGTGAGCCGTCCCAGCGCACGCGCTTGCCGTTGGACTCCATCGTGAGCTGCTGGAGGTAGGCCGGGAAGCGGTGCAGGTACTGCGCGTAGGGGAGCACCGCGTGCGTGTGCGCGTCGAGGAAGTTCACGTACCAGACGTTGAGCAGGCCCATGAGGACCGGCACGTTGCGCTCGAACGGCGTGCGGCGCACGTGCTCGTCGATCGCGTGGAAGCCCGCGAGCAGCTCGGCGAACCGGTCCGGGCCGATCGCGATCGCGAGCGACGTACCGATCGCCGAGTCGACGGAGTAGCGACCGCCGACCCAGTCCCAGAACCCGAACGCGTTCGCCGGGTCGATGCCGAACGCCGCGACCTTGTCGAGCGCGGTCGACACGGCGACGAAGTGCTGCGCGACGGCGGCCTGCCGGGACTCGTCCGTGTCCTCGAGCGCGCCGACCGCCGCGAGCTCCGTCCACAGCCAGTCGCGCGCGAGGCGCGCGTTCGTCAGGGTCTCGAGCGTGCCGAACGTCTTGGACGCGACGATGAACAGCGTCGTGCGCGGGTCGAGGCCCGCCGTCTTCTCCGCGACGTCCGTCGGGTCGATGTTCGAGACGAACCGGACCTCGATGTCCTGGTGCTTGTACGGCAGCAGCGCCTCGTACGCCATGACCGGGCCGAGGTCCGAGCCGCCGATACCGATGTTGACGACCGTCCGCACGCGCTCGCCCGTGACGCCCGTCCACTCGCCCGAGCGGACCTTGTCCGCGAACGCGTAGACCTTGGCGAGCTCGCCGTGCACGTCCGCGTCCACGTCCTGCCCGTCGACGACGAGGTGCTCGTCGTCGCCCAGCGGGGTCGGGCGGCGCAGCGCCGTGTGCAGGACGGCGCGGTCCTCGGTGACGTTGATGTGCTCGCCCGTGAACATGGCCTCGAGGCGGTCGTCGAGGCGGACCTCCTCGGCGAGGCGCACGAGCAGCTCGAGCGTCTCGTCGGTGACGAGGTTCTTCGACAGGTCGACCGTGAGGTCGGCGGCCTGGTGCGTGAGGCGGCGGGCGCGGTCCGGGTCGGCCGCGAACCAGGTGCGCAGGTCCGGCTCCACGGTGTCGCGGTGCACGGTCAGCGCGGTCCAGGAC
The DNA here is from genome assembly GCF_042723955.1 of Cellulosimicrobium cellulans. Classification (GTDB taxonomy): domain Bacteria; phylum Actinomycetota; class Actinomycetes; order Actinomycetales; family Cellulomonadaceae; genus Cellulosimicrobium; species Cellulosimicrobium cellulans_H. Next base: position 73,212 of record NZ_JBHXIC010000006.1, read on the forward strand.
GGCGTGGTGGTGGGGTCGATCGGCGGCGGCACGGGCTGCGAGGTCATGACCACCAAACTACTGACCGACGTCGGCGCCCGCCCACCCCGACCGTCCCGCGGTCGATGGTCCGGTGGCCTCACGAACGACAGCCGTCGGTCCCTGGCCGCGAGGGGCGGCGGGCACCGACGGCGCCGGTCAGGCGGCGTCGTGACGGCGGACGAAGTCCTGGACGACCGGCAGGACGCGCTCCGGCAGCTGCCACAGGACGCCGTGGCCTCCGCCGGGGACGATCTCCACCTGCCCGTACGGCACGTGCTCGCGCACCCGGTCCGCGGCGGCCGTCACGTCTCCGAGCCGGGTGCCGGCCCCGAAGAACGCGAGCGTCGGCGCCGTGATCGCCGCGAGAGCGGCGTCGTCGAGCGGGGCGGGCCAGGGCGTGCGGCGGCGGTAGCGCATCGCCGCACGGGCGAGCGCCCGATCCTCGTCGGTGGGGTCCGTGCCGGGACTGAGCCACGCGTCGAGCCGGGCGAAGCGCCGCCGCGAGGGCCACAGGGCGGTGGTGACCATCCGCACGACGACCGTCGGTGACGGCTTGACCAGCGTCGTGATCCCCTCACCCAGGGTGAGGCTCGCGAGCCGGTCCCGTGCGCGACCGCCCAGGAGGGCGGCGAACCAGGCACCCTCCGAGTAGCCGAGCACGTGCGCGCGCTCGAGCCCGAGGCCGTCGAGCAGCTGCTCGCCCCACGCGCCGTAGTCGGCCGGCCGGGTCAGCGGCGCGGTCTGCACGCTCCGCCCGGCCGTCCCGACGACGTCGGGCGCGTGGACCACGCGATCCACGGCCAGGCGCGCGACGACGGCGTGCCAGCCCAGGCCGGTGCCGTTGAGGCCGTGCAGCAGCACGAGCGGGGTCCGGTCCCCGGCGCCGGACGTGCGTACGTGGGTGGGCCCGAACGCCGTCTCCACCACCGTCTCGGTGAACGGGAGCGGCCAGCGGGCGGCCAGGTCGGCGTAGGCGCGCTCGTAGGCGAGCCGGGCGGCGTCGTCCCGGAACGCGCCGACGGGAGTGCTCATGGCGACCTCCTCGGTTGATGATATGTCCGTACCATACTGATGTTATGGGCATATCATCAAGACCGTGGGCGGGGCCTGGTCGGACCGGGAGCGCCGGAGGGGAGCAGGCATGCCGCGGTTGGTCGACCACGCGGAGCGACGCGAGCAGATCACCGACGCGGCCCGGCGCGTCATCGGGCGGGACGGGCTCGACGCCGCCACGTTCCAGGCGGTCGCGGCAGAGGCAGGCGTGTCGGTGCGCCTGGTCCAGTACTACTTCGGCAACAAGGGCGGGCTCCTCGCCGCCACGCACCGGGCGGTGGTCGACGCCTCCGCGGCCCGCTTCGGTGCCGACGGACCCGCACCCGGGACGCTCCCTCCGCCTCGGGACGTGCTGCGGGGGGTCGTGGCGGCGCTCCTGCCGCTCGACGCCCAGCGGCGGGCGGACGCCGTCGTGCTCGCCGCGTTCCACGCGGCCGCGCTGACCCGGGACGCCGCGGCCCGAGAGGCGCTGCTGCCCGCGCCCCGCGCGCTCGTCGACGTCGTCGCCGCCCAGCTCGACCGGGCGCGCGCCGCCGGCCTCCCGCGGCGTGGCAGACGAGACGTCGAGACGAGCCGGGACGCCGAGCTCGTGCTCGCCGCCCTCGCGGGCCTCACGCAGTCGGTCGTCGCCGGTCATCTGGATGCGCAACAGTCGCTCGCCGTGGCCGAGCGGCTGCTCGACCACCTGTTCGCCGCGCCGGCGGGTGGACCTGCGCCGACGTGACCCCGGGGGCGCGCGTGGGCGGCCGGGGCCACGATGGGCTCGGCGCGTCCACCGGCGCCCACCACGTCCGCCCGTCGCGGGCGTCCGAGTCCGAGGGAGGACCGATGGCTGAGGTAGTGCTCTTCCACCACGTGCAGGGGCTGACGGACGGCGTGCGCACGATCGCCGAGTCGCTGCGGGGTGCGGGGAACGTCGTGCACACGCCGGACCTGTTCGAGGGGCGCACGTTCGCGACCCTCGACGAGGGCATGGCGCACGTGCAGGAGCTGGGGTTCGGGACGGTCCTGGAGCGCGGGCGGTCCGTCGCCGACGGCTACGACGCGGGGGTCGTCTACGCGGGGATCTCGCTCGGCGTGCTGCCCGCGCAGATGCTCGCCCAGACGCGCGCGGGCGCGAAGGGCGCGGTGCTGCTCGAGGCGTGCGTGCCGGTCTCGGAGTTCGGCGAGGCCTGGCCCGACGCCGTTCCCGTGCAGGTGCACGGCATGGACGCCGACCCGTCGTTCGCGGGCGAGGGCGACCTCGAGGCCGCGCGCGAGCTCGTGGACTCCACGCCCGACGCCGAGCTGTACGTCTACCCCGGGGACCGCCACCTGTTCACCGACCCGAGCCTGCCGTCGTACGAGCCGGAGGCCGCCGCACTCGTCACCGAGCGGGTGATCCGCTTCCTCGACGGCATCCGCTGAGCGGCCGACGTCGCGGCGGCCCCCGGGGTCAGGAGGCCGCGTCGGGCTGCTGGCCGGGCTTGCCGCCGGGTACCGCGACGAGCACGAGTTGCCACTCGGCGTCGACGCTCGCGGGCGCGAAGCCGAGCGCGACGTTGATCGCGAGCATGTGCGCGTTCTCCTGCGCGTTCCACGTGTGCACCCGGCGCGACGACGGCCGCGCCCGCGCGAGCTCGTCGAGCACGGCGACCTTGACGAGCATCCCGAGGCTGCGGCCGCGGTGCTCCCGGAGCACGAGCGTGTCCTCCTGGAACACGACCTCCGAGCGGTCGTGCGGGTACGCGACCATGGAGAACGCCGCGAGCGTGCCCGACGCCGCGTGCTCGGCCGCGGCGATGACGTAGCCCTGGCCGCGGTCGTGGATCTCCCGGGACGCCGTGCGGACGCGCTGGGCGTCCCACGGGTCCTCCTCGAGGTCGAGCCCGCCGCTCGGTGCGTCGGTGCTCATCCGCGTCTCGAGCACCGCGAACTGGTCGACCCACTCCTCGGGGACCTCGTCCGTCCACACGTGCACGCGGTAGCCGTCGGACCGTTCCGTCGCTGCCGCGCGCAGCGGGTCGAGCACCGCGGGCGCGACCGGGAGGTCGAGCACCGAGTGACGCATGACCTGCTCGAGCGTGAAGCCGCGGTGCAGCGCGAAGGTCGTGCCGTCGTCGTGCGCCGGGACGCGGCCGCTGCCGGTCGGCGCCTCGAGCGCGTCCGGCCCCGGCGGCGGCTCCGGCGCGAACGACGAGTCGGACTGGATCACGCGCCGCCCCTCCGCCCGTGCGACCGCCAGCGCCGCGTCCCACAGCGCGGAGCCGACGCCCCGGCGCCGGTGCGCGGGATCCACGCCCACGTAGACGACCGCCACGTGCGTGTTGCCCCGCTGCGGGAGCGCCACCATCGAGCGCCCCACGACGTCCTCGGGCCGGGGCGCCGTGCCGTGCGGGGCGTCGTCGAGCACCGCGACCCAGCGCAGCACGCGGCGGTAGCCGGCGCTCGCCACCGTGCCCGCGACGGTCGCCGCGTCCAGGGCGAGGTCCGTGTGGCCGTAGATGGCGCGGTCGATCGCGTCACCGACCCGGACCGTGCCGTGCACGGCCCAGGCGTCCGGCGCGGCGAGGCTCCCCGGGACGGGCTCGATGCGCACGCGCACGCGCACGTCGCGGGCGGTGGTGGTGGTCGGTCCTGCCTGCGGTGCGGTCACTCGCCGTCCTTCGGGGTCGTCCTGCGCTGCCACGCGGCCCACACGCCCGCGGGCCGGAACCCGAGCGCGACGTTGATCGCCAGCATGTGGTCGTTCTCCTGCGCGTTCCAGGTGTGGACGCGCCGGGTCGCGGGGCGCTCGCGGGCGAGCGCGTCGAGGTTGGCGACCTTGACGAGCATCCCGAGGCGGCGCCCGCGGTGCTCGCGGAGCACGAGGGTGTCCTCCTGGAACGCGAAGTCGTCGTGGTCGAGCGGGTACAGGAAGACCGTGAACGCGGCGAGCGTGCCGGTCGGCACGTGCTCCGCGGCGCTCAGGAGGAAGCCGTTCCGCTTCTCCGCCTGCTCGCCGACCCACGTGCGCACGCGCCGCGCGTCCCACGGGTCCTCGCCGTACTCGACACCTCCCGTCGGCGGGTCGGTGCTCATGCGGGTGAAGAGCGTGCCCACGTGGTCGAGCCAGACGTCGGGGACCTCGTCGGTCCAGGTGTGCACCCGGTAGTCGGAGCCGGCGTGCTCCCGGGCGTCGTCGCGGTGCGCGCCGAGGGTGTCGGGGGCCACCGGGAGGTCGAGCACCGAGTGGCGCTCGACCTGCTCCAGGGCGTACCCGCGCGCGCTGAGGAAGCGCGGGCCGGGGGCCTCGGCGGGGACGCGGCCGGCGCCGGTCGTGGCGGCGAGCGCGCCCGGGCCGGGCGGAGGCTCCTCGCCGTGCGAGGTGTTCGAGAGGTGGACGGTGCGCCCGGCGTCCGCGCCGAGACGCTCGGCGAGCGCGAGCAGGGGCGTCCCGATGCCCCGTCGGCGCTCGGCAGGGCGGACGAGGACGAAGGTCTCGCTCAGGTGCTCGTTGCTCGTGGTGGGGTGGAGCACGAACAGGTGCGCGACGACGTCGGGCACCGTGGGCGGGACGCCGTCGGTGACGAGGGCGTGCGCGGCCGGGGAGCGCACGACGACGAAGCGGCGCTTGGTCGCGTACTCCTGGTGGTCCATCCCCGAGAGCACGTCCCGGGGCCGGAGCGCGAGGTCGTCGTAGCCGTGGACCTCGAACTCGTGCTCGCGCTCGAGGTCGGCGACGGCGCGGTACGCCCACGCGTCGGGGTCGTCGAGCGACGCGGGGTGGGGGGCCTCGACGAGCGTGTACCCCGGCGGGAGGGACACCTCGGCGGCGGTGCGGGCGACGCTGCTCATGCCGTCCAGCGTTCCCGCGCCGGCGGACGATGTCCACGTTTTTGGGCGGTCGGCCCGGTGCGACGGCTCCCGGGACGACGACGGCCCCGGGGCCCGCCGGGGCCCCCGCCCCGGCGGCCCCCCCGCCCGGCGGGGGGGGGTGGCCCAATTGGGGGCGCGGCACCCGCGCGGCGGCCCCCGATCACACC
>NZ_JBHXIC010000006.1:78299-86916 GCF_042723955.1 Cellulosimicrobium cellulans
TGACTGTTTTTGGGGGGGGGCGGGGCGGTGCGCCGGCGCGCGGTCGACCCCCCGGCCCGGTGAACGCCCCGGCCCCGGGGCCGGGAGCGCCGCCGTCACGGCGGTCGTCGGTGCCCTACTTGCGTGCCGAGCGACGCGCGATCGCGCCCCAGATCAGCAGCACGAGCAGCGAGCCGACGAAGGCCCAGAACCACGTGGTGAGGGAGAAGAACTCGTCGTTGGCGTCCGCGCCGAACAGCGCTCCGCCGATCCACCCGCCGAGGAGGGCGCCGAGCACGCCCACGATCAGGGTGACGATCCAGCCTCCTGCTGCCTTGCCAGGCAGGATGGCACGTGCGATCGCGCCCATGATGAGGCCGATGAGGATCCAGCCGATGAAGCTCATCCCTGTCTCCGTTCTCTGGGGGACGAAACGGTCATAGAGAGCAACCGCCCCGTATGCCTGACTTCACGGTGGCACGGTGCGAGCCGGTTCGCACGCCGGGCGTCGTGCGCGCGGTCGCTAGGCTCGGGGGATGGCGACGACCGAGGCGACGAGCGCGCGCGTCGACAGCTGGCTCTGGGCCGTCCGGGTGTTCAAGAGCCGTTCGCAGGCGACCGCGGCGGTCAAGGCCGGCCACGTGCGGGTCAACGGCGAGCGCGCGAAGCCGGCGACGAGCGTCAAGGTCGGGGACCGCGTCGTCGTGCGCGGCGGTCCGACGGAACGGATCCTCGTCGTCGAGAAGATCCTCGTGAAGCGTGTCTCCGCGCCCCTCGCCGCGCAGGCCGTGATCGACCAGAGCCCGCCCCCGCCGCCCAAGGAGCTCACCGTCCGCGTCGCCGTCCGCGAGCGCGGCGCCGGCCGTCCGACGAAGCGCGAGCGCCGCGATCTCGACCGCCTCCGGGGCCGCGGCTGACCCCGGTACACCGAGTGCTGCGTCTGCGCTCGAACGATGCGTTCACGGACGCAGCGCTCGAACGCAGACGCAGCACTCGACTGTCGCCCTCAGTGCAGACCGGGGCGTGCGACATGGGGCGCCGTCCTCAGGGCGGGGACCATCCGCCGGACGCGGTCGGCGACCTGCTGCTCGCTGCGCAGGTCAGGTGTGGTGACCCGCAGGACCCGCCAGCCCTCCTCCTCGATCGCCTCCTGCCGACGCTTCTCTCGGTAGAGGACTCGCGCCGGGTCGCCGCCGGCGAGCTCGCCGTACTTGACGAACCCGTCGAACTCGACGAGGAGCCGCCACTCGTCCCACCCCATGTCGGCCCGGAACGCGCCGAGGCGCGTGGGGACGACGAGCTGCGTCCGGGGCGCCGGGAGGCCGTGGCGCAGGATCGCGTACCGCGTGACCGACTCCCCGGGACTCTCTGCCCCGGCATCGGCGACGGCGAGCACCGCTCGGGCTCGCACCGCGCCACGGCTGCGTGCCTCACGCGACCTGCGTCTCAGCTCCTCGGGGTCTGCTCCTCGTCGTAGCGCCGCGTCGGCGACGACGAGCCCGTCTCGCGCCGGGAGGACGCTCGCGCAGTCGAGCACGGTGCGCTCGAGCGTGGTCACGGGCAGACCGGAGACCTCGGTGAGGTCTTCGGGCACGACCGCGACGCGGTGGCGGACCAGGTCGGACGCCCCGCCACGGCCCGGCACGTTGCGCTGCACCACGTGCACCTGCGCCGGTGCGCGCCAGAGGGGCAGCCCCCAGACGAGCGCCGCGGTGGGCCCGTAGAAGCAGAAGCTGCCCACGAGCTGGTGCGCGACGGCCTGGATGCGGGCCTCGGCGATCCGACGCTCCGCTCGGGCTGGGGGAAGGTGCCTGCGCGGGTCGGCACCGAGCAGGTAGGCACCGCGGCGGAGCCGGAACGCGGTGCCCGCGTCGAGCGCGGCGAGGATCTGAGGGCGCGGGACCTCGGCGGCGAGGACGGTGCGGGAGTGGCTCCGATGCGGTCACGAGCGGAACGATGGCAGCGTCGCCGTGGCGATGACGGGACCGCACGGAAGTCCTGTGGACAAAGCGGTCCTGTGGTCGGCGCAGACGTCCGGAGGTGGCCGAACCGAGCCGGGAGCAAGAGATGCGTCAGCGGCCGACAGATGCGTTCGGGGACGCATCCGTCGGCCGCTGACGCAGCGTTCGGTGGTCAGGTCAGCAGGCGCCGAGGTCCTTCCAGACGCCCCACTGGCCGCTCTGGGCGGGGTTCTCGCCCGTCGTCCACCACTTGGCCTGGTAGTTGCGGCCGTCGTGGGACACGTTCGCGCCGCCGAGGTACACCCCGCCCGCGGTCCACGCCGGCGCCGTGCAGTTGCCGGGCTCCGGGTCGGTGGGCTCGGGGTCCGGGTCGCCCGGGTCCGTGCCGCCACTGCCGATCTTCAGGTCGACGCAGTTGTAGAACGCGTTCACCGTGTTCGACACGTTCCAGCGCGCGAGGATCGTGTGGTTGCCCTCAGGCAGGCCGGTCAGCGTGTGGGAGATGTTGCTCGGAGGCTGCGCGCCGCCCTGGTTGAACGTCTTGAACAGCACGCCGTCGACGAAGTACTCCCACGTGCTCGTGTTGTGCGCCGCGGTGAGGTTCCACTGGAACGTCACCGACGTGCCGGTCTGCGTGCGCGGCCACGGCTTGCTCGTGTCGTCGAGGATGCTGAACCCGCTGCCGCCGGAACACTTCATCGAGCCCTTGGGGGCCTCGACGGACTGCGGCTCGTACTTGATGCCGCCGCAGTCGAAAGACGTGGTGCCCTTCGCGCAGTGGTCCTGCCGGCTCGGCGGGGACGTGATCCAGCCGTGCGCGCTCGCGCTGGGGGCGATGGCCACGGGGGCGATGATCGCGACCGCGCCGACGACGGCCGCCAGGAGTACCGCTCTCAGTCTTCGCATGAGTTGTCTCGCTCTCCATCCGGTGGTGCATGGGTCCTGCGGCGCGCTTCGTCGCGGGCCGCTCTCGGATCGGGCACTTTCGACGCTACGAAACGTGAGGAGTGCGGACAATTGGGCAAAGCCCGTACGTGCTTCCGCGTACCCGGCGCGGCGTCCACGCCCGGCACGCACGACGGCGGGTGCCCTCGCCCGTACGGACGAGGACACCCGCCGTCGCGGGGTTCAGCGGGTCAGCAGGCGCCGATCAGCTTCCACGGACCCCACGCCTCAGAGCCCGGGACGTTGTTCAGCGTCCACCACTTGGCCTCGTAGACGTTCCCGTCGTGCGAGACCTTCGCGCCGCCCGTGTAGGTCGCCGTCGCGGACCACGCCGCGTCCGTGCAGGTGCCCGGCTCGCCGCCGCCCGGGTTCTCGCCCTCGCCGCCGCCGGGGTTCTCGCCCCCGCCGGGGTTGGTGCCGTCGGCGGTCACGGTCAGGTCGACGCAGTTGTAGAACGCGTTCACCGTGTTCGAGACGTTCCAGCGCGCGAGGATCGTGTGGTTGCCCAGCGGCAGCCCCTTGAGCGTGTGCGAGATGTCCTTGGGAGGCTGGACGCCGCCGCCGTCGAACGTCGCGAAGAGCTGACCGTCGACGAAGTACTCCCACACGCTCGTGGCGTGGTTCGCGGTGAGGTTCCACTGGAACGTCACGTCGCGACCGGTGGTCGTGCGGGGCCAGGGCTTGCTCGCGTCGTCGAGGATCGCGTAGCCGCTGCCGCCGGAGCACTTCATCGAGCCCTTGGGGGCCTCGACGGACTGCGGCTCGTACTTGATGGACCCGCAGTCGAAGGACGTGGTGCCCTTCGCGCAGTGGTCCTGCCGGGAGGGCGGGGAGGTGATCCAGCCGTGCGCCGAGGCGCTGGGGGCGATCGCGATCGGGGCGATGATCGCGGTCGCGCCCACGACGGCGGCGAGGAGCGCCGCGCGAAGTCGCTTCATGGGGGACTCGCTTCCTGTGTCGGGGAGGGCCGACGCCGTGCGGAGCCCGCACCGTCGGCCGTGACGGGTGGACCGTAGGCAGCCGGGTGACGTCCGCTCAACGACTACGCACGACCGGCGTCGGGTACGGGAAGTCCCGTACCCGGCGAGTCGATTCGCCGGGATCGTGCGCCTGCGCGGTCGCGCTCGCTACGTCGTCGTGCCCCTTCGAGCGGCTCGGCGGGTGAAAACCATGTGGGGACCACGTATCCCGGGCCGACCAGGATCGGCCCGCCCGGCCTCAGGCGGGCGTGTCCTCCTCGCGCAGGCGCGGCTCGGTGCGCAGCGCCGGGCGGAGGCCCGCCTTGTCGGCGTAGAAGGCGCGCACGACGTCCATGTCGGCGCGCACGTCGCCCGTGAGCTCGATCGTCGGGCCGAGGCCGGTCGTCATGGTCGTGCGGTCGACGTACCCGAGGGTCACCGGCAGGTGCGCCTCGCGCGCGATGCGGTAGAAGCCCGACTTCCAGTACGACCCCGCCCCGCGCGTGCCCTCGGGCGTCACGACGAGCGAGAACACCTCGCCGGCCTGGAGGCGCGCGACGACGTCGGCGACGACCCGGCTCGGGTCGCGCCGGTCGACGGGGATGCCGCCGAGCGCGCGCATGAGCGGCCCGGCCGGGCCGGCGAACAACGTGTGCTTGCCGAGCCAGCGCACGTGGATCCCCGTGCTCCAGGCGATGGCGAGCATGAGGACGAAGTCCCAGTTCGACGTGTGCGGGGCACCGACGAGGAGCGTCGGGCGGCGGGTGTCGTACGGCTCGGAGCGCAGGGTCCACCGGCTGGTCGCCCAGTAGGCGCGGGCGAGGGCTCGGCGGATCACGACGCCACGGTACAGGGCCGTCCACAGGGAGACCGGTTGCCGTCGACAACCACAGGGAGCCCGGCTAGTCTCCGGGCGGGTAGGGAACTTCCCGCCCTACCTGCACCGCCCGGACATGTCGGCTCGACCCACCCACTGCTCGACGGAGACCAGATGGACACCCCTCCCGCCGGTACACCCGCTCTCCTGCGCACCCTCAACGCGCGCGCCGTGCTCGACGTGCTCGGCACGGGCGCGCAGATCGCGCGGCCCGACGTCGTCTCGGCGACCGGGCTGTCCAAGACGACCGTCGCGCAGACGCTGCGCGCGCTCGAGGCGACGGGCGTCGTCACGGAGGCCGGGCTCGACCGCGACCGTCGTGGGCCGGCCGCGACGCTGTACCGCGTGGACCCCGACTACGCGTTCGGCCTGGGGGTCGATGTCGCGCGCGACCGGGTGCGGGTCGCGCTCGTCGACGTCACGGGCGCGATCCGCGCCCGCGCGGAGCGGCGGGACGTCAAGCCGACGACGACGGCCCGCGCGCGTGCGGCCGCGGAGCTCGCCCGCGCGTGCGTGAGCGACGTCGCCGCCCGGCTCCCCGAGGGCACCGCCGTCGAGGTGACGCGCGCCGTCGCGGCGGTCCCGCTGATCGTCGGGTCGGACCAGCGGACCATCCGCCGCGTCCCCGGCTACGAGAAGGGTGGGACCGACCTGGTCGATGCCCTGGAGGACTCGCTGGGCTGCTCCGTCACGCTCGAGAACGACCTCAACCTCGCGGCGCTCGCCGAGCAGCGTGACGGGGTCGCCGTGGGCGTGCGCTCGTTCGCCGTGCTCGGCCTCGGCGACGGGTTCGGCGCGGGGCTGGTGCTCGACGGGAAGCTCCACCGCGGGTTCGCGGGCGGCGCCGGCGAGGTCTCGTTCCTGCCGCACCCCGCCCGGGCGCTCGGCTCGGAGGCGCTGGGTGCGTCGTCGCTCGCCGTGCTCGCGAAGGAGCACGGGCTTCCCGACGACGTGACGGTCAAGCAGCTCGTGGACCGCGCCGAGCACGGCGACGGCGCCTCGAACGACGCGCTCGACGAGGTCGCCGAGCGCATCGGGGTGGTCGCGGCGTCGATCGCGCTCGTGGTCGAGCCGGAGCTGTTCGTCCTCACGAACCAGGCGGCTCGCGCGCCGATCGCGGACCGGGTGAAGCGCTTCCTCGCGGAGAAGATCGCCGTGCTCCCCATCCAGGTCGTGCCGTCGGAGCTCACCTGCGACGCCGTCGTGGTGGGTGCCGCGCGCTCGGCCAGCGACGCGCTGCGCGACGAGGTGTTCCGCTCCGCGGCGGCCCACCCCGCGCCGGGCGAGGGCGACGCCGCCGACGAGCGCGAGGAGGCGGCGTCGTGACCGCCGCCGCACCAGGTGGGGGAGCGCCGCCGTCGGACCTGGTCTCCCGGCTCGGCCTCGCCGCCGACGCGCGCGCGGTCATCCTCAACGCCGACGACTACGGCATGTGCCGCGCCGCCAACCGCGCGGTCTCCGAGCTCCTCCTCGCGGGGCACATCGACTCCGCGACGGTCATGGTCCCGTGCGGGTGGGCCCCGGACGCGCTCGCCTTCGCCGCCGCGCACCCCGTCGACGTCGGGGTGCACCTCGTCCTGACGAGCGAGTGGACGCGGTACCGGTGGCGGCCGCTCACCGGGACGGACACGTCCCTGGTCGACGACGCGGGCTACTTCCCGCGCGACGTGCTCACGGTCGAGCGCCAGGCGCGCGTCGAGGACGTCGTCGCGGAGCTCACGGCGCAGCTCGACACGGCGCTCGCGGCGGGGGTCGACGTCTCGCACCTCGACAACCACATGGGCTCCGTCTACGGGCTCGAGACGGGGCGGTCGTTCCTGCCGCAGGTCTTCGACCTCGCCGCCCGGTACCGCCTGCCGTTCCGGCTGCCCCGGACGACCGACGGGATGATGCTGCCCCCCGGTGACTTCCAGCCCCTGCTCGACGAGGCGACGGCCGCCGCGGACGCTCTCGGCGTCGTCGTGGTCGACCGGCTCTGGACCCATCCGTTCGAGCTCGACGGCGCCGGGACGGTCGAGGAGGAGGACTACGAGGACGTCCGGGCCGACTTCCTCGACCTGCTGCGCCGCGTCCCGTCCGGGGTGACGGAGATCTTCCTCCACCCGATGCTCGACGACGACGAGCTCGGCGACGTCGCCGACTACGGCGTCGCGAAGCGCGGCTTCGAGCACCGCCTGCTCGCCGACCCGGCCGTGGCGGCCGTCATCGCCGAGGAGGGGATCGTCCGAGTCGGCTGGCGGGACCTGCGCGCGGTGCAGCGGGGCGAGCGGTGAGCGCCCCGCACGGGACGCCGTCGGGCGGTGCCTCCGCGGCGGGCCACGGGCTGCTCGCCCGGGTCCGGGACCGCCGGCTCGTCGGCACGCCCTCGCGCGCGCAGACGGTCGCCTACGGTGCGTCGGCCTTCCCGTCGAACCTCCTCATGCAGACGTTCTCCGCGTTCGTCGTCTACTTCTACGTCGACCACCTCGGCGTGCGTGCTGGCTGGGTAGCGGGCGCGATGGTCGCGCACGGCGTCCTCAACGCCCTGCTCAACCCGCTCGTCGGCGCGGTCTCCGACCGCCGCCGCACGCGCTGGGGCCGGCGCGTCCCGTGGATCGTGCTGGGGATCGTTCCGCTCGTCGTCGCGTTCGCGCTCGTGTGGATGCCGCCCGCCCTCGGTCCGACCGGCCTGGTCGTGTGGTTCCTCCTCGTCGTCGCGCTGTTCGACGTCGCGTACGTCGTCGTCGCGCTCAACGTCTCGGCGCTCTTCCCCGAGATCTTCCGCACGACGGCGGAGCGCGCCCGCGGCAACACGCCGCGCCAGATCTTCGGCCTCGTCGGGATGATCCTCGGCACCGCCGGCGCGCCGCTCCTGTACGGCGGACCAGGCTGGGTCGCGATGGGCGTGCTGCTCGCGGTCGTCAGCCTCGCGTTCTTCGTGTGGTCCCTCGCCGGGATGGTCGAGCGCCCCGTCGACGTCGCGGCGGTGCGCGAGCGCGAGGCCGCGGTCGGGCTGGGCGCCCAGCTCCGCTACACGTTCGCCAACCGCGCGTTCGTCACCTACGTGCTCGGGTCGCTCCTGCTCCAGAGCACGACCGCCATCGTCCTCGCCGCCGTCCCGTTCTACGTCCGCTACGTCGTCGGTGGCGCCGAGGCCGACGCCACGTTCCTCCTCGCGCCGATCTTCGTCGCCGCCATCCCGTCGATCGTCGGGTGGTCGTGGGTCGTGCGGAGGATCGGGCCGCGCTCGGCCATGCTGTGGGTCGTCGCGGTGTACGGCCTCGCGACGTGCCTGTACCTCGTGCCGTCCACCGTCCTCGGCGCCGCGCTCGCGGGCCTCGCCGTGGGGGTCGGCGTCGCGGGGCTCATGCAGGTGCTCGAGGTCGCGCTCGCGCAGGTCATCGACGACGACGAGCGCCGCACCGGCCTGCGTCGCGAGGGCATGTACTTCGGTGCCAACGGGTTCGTCGTGCGCGGGTCGGTCATCGTCCAGGCCGTGCTCGTCGCCGGTGTGCTCTCGGCGAGCGGGTACGTCGAGGGTGCGGGCGAGGTCGTGCAGCCGGACAGCGTCGCGACCGGCGTGCGGCTCCTTCTCGGCGGCGTCCCCGTGGTCCTCGCCGCACTCGCGTTCGTCTGCTTCTGGTTCTACCCCCTCCGCGGCCGCGACCCCGAGGACACCGACACCGCCCTCACCGAGGCCGACGCCTCACCCACCGCGGCGGACCCCCTGCCGAGGTAGAACTCTGGTTCCGCGAGGTAGAACCGTGGTTGGCCGAGTTAGAACGCTGGTTGGCCGAGGTAGAACTGTGGTTCTTGTCCCTGACGGCGTGTGGCTGGGTGGGGTGGTCGGGGTGGGTGATGGTGCCGCGTCGACCATCCGCCGCTCGTTCCTCGCGGCTCCCGCCAGGCCCGACACT
>NZ_JBHXIC010000007.1:0-27497 GCF_042723955.1 Cellulosimicrobium cellulans
ACCGCCCGACCCGCCCCCCCCCGCGCCACCCACGTGCGGGGGGCGCGTATTTGTTTAACTCAGCCGGGGGCCCGGGGCCGCGGGGGGGGGCCCCGGCGCAGCCGGGGCCTGCGGGGCGGACGCCTGCGCGGGCGGCGCGGGGGCCGGCGCGGCCGGGGCGGCGCCGTCCGCGTGGACGATCGTGGGCGGCGTCGCGGACGCGCTCGCCGTGACGGGCAGTCGTCGTGCCATGACGGTGTTTCCTTCCTGGGTGTCGCCGGCGAGCCCGGCGGACGCGGCGTCGTCGGCGGGCGCCGCGACGGTGTCGGTGACCTCGTCGATCCGCGCGTCGTCGAACGCGGGGACCGAGACGTGGGAGACCTCGAGCAGACGGCCGCGGGCCATGACGGGACCCTCGTCCTCGTCGGACCACATCCGGGACCAGGCCTCCTCGACGACCTCGGCGTCGAGCTGGATGCCGATGCTGAACCCGGTGCGCGAGCCGAACGTCGCCTCGCGGATCACGCGGTCGCCGGTCTCGGTGCTCTCAACCTCGAACGTGCCGTAGACGCCCTCGCCCGGGACGACCTCGAAGTCGGTCGCGTACCCGGCGGTCGTGCGGCCGTCGTGCTGGAAGAGCAGCGGGATGCGCTCGGCCTCGGAGACCCGGAGCGACTCCTCGTCGAACTCGAGCTCGTACCAGCCGAGCTGTGCGGGCTGCCCGAACGGGACGATGAGCCCGCGGATCGACCGCTCGCCCACGCGGGTCTGGGTGCCCGCCACGAGGCGGATGAGGCTACGCGGCATCGGTGGTCTCCTGGGTCTGTTCGATGGGCGGCAGGTCGAGCCACCGGTCGCGGGCCTCGTCGACGGTGACGAGCTTCTTCTCGACGGCGACGCCGGCGGCGTTGATCACCTCGGCCGTCGTGCCGCGCACGTACCGGGTGGTGTCGAACGACACGACCTGTCCGCGCGGCGTGAGGTCGGGCATGGACAGCCGCTCGACGATCGCGGCCATGTACGGGTTGACCGCGACGACGCGCTCGGCCGCGATCTGCTCCTTGTTCGTGTACGTCATGCCGGACTCGGAGGGGGCGTTGATCTGCTGCGACTCGAGGTTGAGGAGCTGCGCGATCGCGACGTCGGACCGCTCGCGCGCCTGCGCGAGCTGGATGCGCGCGGCGTCGAACTGGACGGCCTCGTACTTGAGCCGCCCGATCCAGCGGGTGACGCGCTTGCGCGACCCGGATTCCCACTGGTCGAGGAGCTTCTGCACCTGCGCGTCGGTGAGCTTGTCCCGGCCGCCGGAGGTCGCCTGCGACTCGTCGCGCAGCACGCCGAGCGGGACGTCGATGTCGGCGTACCGCCGCACCGCGGACTCGAGCTTGAGCGCGGTGCGCAGCACGACTGCTCCGCGCTTGAGCAGACCGCCGGTCGGGGAGTCGAACCGGACGAGGTCCGTGAGCGGCACGTTCTCGCCGCGGTAGGTGACGGTCTGCGTCTCGGTGTCGATGCGCAGGAACCGGAGGTCGAGGTGCTCGAGGAAGAACGGGAACCCGTTCGCGTCGCGCACGGGTCGGCCGTCGGGCAGCGACCGCGGGACGCGGCACCACGCGTGCGGCTCGTGCACGAGGTCGGCGACGAGCCGGTACTTCCACGTCGAGGCGGTGAGGTACGGGTCCGGCTGCTCGAGGAGCGAGCGGCGCACGAACTGGCGCGCGGGCAGCGTCGGGGCGGTGCGGCCGTCCTCGCCGGCGGCGACCCGGGTGCACACGAGCGGGAAGCCGGCGATCGTCCCGGCGATCACCTGCTCGCCGCGGGAGACGGCCGGGATGGTCACGGCCTCCTCGCGGCGTACCCGCTCGGAGTCGACGTTGATCCCGAACGCGGCGGCGACCCCGGGCGGGAGGTCCGCGACCTGCGCGACGTCCCCGGCAGTGCCGGGGAGCGTCGCGGAGGCCGTCACGATGCCGAGCCGTCGGAGGAGCACGCGGCCACCGTGGGCGAGCACGCTCGGGCCGGTCCAGCGAAGCCGTTTGCCAAACGCGAAACCGGGCCGTTCAAACGGTCAAACGCCGGTCGGGAGCATGATGCTCGGCGGGTCGAGCGGAGCCTCGGCGTGGTCGAAGAACCACGCCGCCATCGTCCCGGCGTCGAGGCCGGCGATCGACCCGGCCGAGCCGCGCAGGTCCCAGACCCACCGGTTGCCGAGGGTCTTCTTCGCGGCCTGCCCGGCGACGTGGTCGAGGTCTTCGTGACCGACGTACGCGAGCTGCCCCTCGACGATCGCGGCGAGCGTCGCGATGCACGAGGTCGCCATCTCGGCGTACCCGATCCGCTCGAGCACGTAGCCGCGGCGCTCGAGCTCGTCGCCGACGTCGGTCGCCGGGCCGAACCGGTCGTAGCCGACGGCGATCGGGTCGCGCGCGTCGATGAGCTCGGCCATGCGGTCCGCGACCCACGCCGTGCCGTCGCGCGCGTCGAGCACCTTCCAGCGCATGAGCCGCTCGTCGCCCGGCTCGCGCCACGCGGCGAGGATCGCGGACCGGGACCGGTCCGGCGCGCACGCGAACGCCATCGCGACGGGCACCGTCGGGACGGGCAGCGCGTCGCGGCGCGCGTCGACCCACGGGCGGAGCGGGATCACGGACTCGACGGTCTTCGTCCACCGGTTGCCGTAGGCGCGCAGAATCTCGCCGACCGCGCCACGCCGCGCGAGCTTCGTAATCTCGGTCCGCACGGCGCGCTCGTTGAGCGTGTACCCGCGCGCGGGCATGTGGGAGAGCAGCGTCTCGACCGCGGCCTCGAACGCCTCGCCGTCGGGGTCGGTCTCGAGTCCGTGCTGCACCTCCTCGTGCGCGTCGTCGGGGAGGCCGAGCTCGAAGTACGCGACGCCCTCGCGCACGCCCGCGGCGACCGCGGCCCGGCCCGCGTCCACGTCCTCCTTGAGCCAGACCGACGCGTCGGTGCCGGCGGTCGAGTGCCGCCAGTACTGCCCGCCCGTCGTCGTGAACGTCGGCCCGATCGCCTGGTCGAGCGCGCGACCCTCGAGCAGCGTGAACGCCCAATGCTCGTCGACCATCACGAGCTCGTTCGGCTTGCCGTGCAGGGCCTCCTCGCCCGGGGCGAACACCCGGAGGAACGAGCCCTGCCGGCGCAGGTACAGCCCCTCGCTGCCCTGCGACCGGCGCACGGTCGCGAGCGGCGAGAGGACCGAGGACTCGAACCGGACGGCGTAGTCCTCGATCAGGTTGTCGCGCGCGTCCTGCCGAGTCTGCGCTGTGTACCAGCACCGCGCGTACCGCTTCGTGAGCGAGCGGTGCAGGCCGATCGGGCCGTCGAGCGTGGTCTTGCCCTGCTGCCGCTGCACCGTGATCAGGACGTCGGTGTACGCCCACGACCCGTCTGGGAGCACCTCGAGCGCGACGTCGGCGACGTGCCGCTGCCACGGCATGAGCGGCGTGCCGGTCGCGGCGGCGATCTTCGCGACCGCACCCCCGAACGTCGGGCGCTCGGGGGTGCGCGGCGTGCCGGTGATCCAGCCCCTCACGACGCGGCCGGGGCGGGCGCGTCGGGCGTGCCGAGGTCGGCGAGGAACGCGTCGAGCCGCTCGTCGACCTCGGGCACCGCGACGGCCTTCACGGGGGCCTCGGCGAACCGGAGCAGGACGAGCACCTCGCGCAGCTCGCGCGACGCCGCGGCGACCGCGTAGGGGTCAGGCTTCGTCAGCGTCGCGTGGTCGACCATGCGCGCGAGCGAGAGCGCCTGCCACGCGAGCGGCTCCTCGGTCGCGGAGAGCGCCTGCTCCTTGCGCGCGGCGCGGATCGCGGCGAACACCTTGCGCTCGGTCCGGCCGAGGCGCCGCTTCTCCCCGGTCGGCGTCATCGTCAGGTCGAAGAGCTCCTCGTCCTGCGGCGCGGCCGGGGCCTTCCTCTTGGTCACCAGTCCCACTCCCTCTCAGGGTTGAGCACCGCGAGCAGGTGCTCGCGGCGCAGGTACCACTCGTCCGCGGCCCGCTGGTGGCGTGCGCCGCGCGTCGAGTCCGCGACGCGAGCGCGCACGACGACGGGGCCGGGGTCGACGACCTCGACGACCCACCCGTCCGCGACGTACTGCCGGAGCTGCGCGACGGTCGGTGTCGCGTGGATCACGAACACGCGGGCGCCCGACGACGCAGGCAGCGAGACGGCGCGGCGCAGCGCGGCCGACCGCGCGCCGATCGCGACGTTCCGCACGTGCTGCGGGTAGTCGTGCCCGACCGCGTGCGCCATGCTCACCGGCGCGAGCGCCGCGGCGAGCCGGTCGAGGTCGACGACGACGTCGCCGCGCTGCGCACGCTCGAGCGCGTGCGTGGTCTTGCCGCCACCGGGCGGGCCGATCAGCACGGTCACCGGGACCGTGGGGCCGGCCTTCGTTGCCTGCGTCCCGCGCGACAGGTTGCACGACGCGCACGACGCGCGGCAGTTCATCGGGTCCCACTTCTGGCCGCCGTCGGCGAGCGGCACGATGTGGTCGACGTGCGTCGCGTGCTCCCCGCACACGTCGGCGCCCTTCGGGACCTGGCAGCGGTACCCGTCCCGGGCGAGCACGGCCTCGCGCAGCTTGCGCCACTGCCGCGTGCTGCCCGCGGCCCACGACCGGCTCACGGCTCACCGGCCAGGCGCCACGCCTGCACGACGGGCGCGGGCAGGTACCGTCCGCGCTCGGGTACGTCGATGCCCTGCTCGCGCGCCCACCGGCGCACGTGCCCGACGTCGTAGGTGCCCTGCGCCTTCGCGACGTCGTCCTGCTCGACGCACCGCTCGAGCTCGATGAGGACCGACCGTGCTCGCGCGGCGAGCGTCTGCGTGCGCTGCCGCGGGGACGCCTCGGCGCGCGCGAGCAGCTCAGCGACGGACCCGGCGCGCGGGCGCTGCCCGACGACGTCGAACCGGTCGCGGCCGATGTTGATCCGCATCCCGAACTCGCGGCCGAGCTGCACGACGGCTCGCCGCGGGACGCCCGTCGTCGCGCACACCTGCGCGATCGTGCGTCCCGCGGCGAGCATCGTGTACACGCGGTCTCGCAACGCGACCGATCCCTCGGTCACCACGCGGCCCGCCACAGAATCGCGAGCCCGGCCGGGGCGGCGAGCCACGTCGCCACGTTGAGCGACCACGCGAGCACCGCCCACGGGTTGATCACCCGCACCTGCTCGTCCTCGTTCACTTGCCCTTGCCCTCCTCGTCCTCGAGCTCGCCGCCGTTCGCGGCGTCGGCGAAGATCGCGGTGATCTCGTCCTCGAGGTCCAGCGGCAGCACCTCGCCACCGGACCGCTTCTCGAGCGCGCGACGGAGGAGCTGCTCCGCCGTGCCGAGGTCGGCCGGGAGCACACGCTCGATCCGGCCGACGCGCGCCGTCGCGATCACGTCGCCGGTGTCGACGTCGGTCGTGATCTTCTGCGTGTCGAGCACGACGACGCACACGACCGGCCGGTCGGGGAACTGGATCAGGTCTCGCTCTGCCGAGGTGAGGCCGTTCGCCTCGCCCTTCGGCAGCCGCCCAGCGAGCCGGGCCATCAGTCGTTGCTGCCGGTGTCGGTCGCGGTGGCCGCGAGCTCGTAGGGCACCGGGGCGTCGAGGTCGAACTCGGCGGCGACCCGGAGCAGCGGCGCGGTGAGGACCGTGCCGACGAGCGTGCCGTGCGAGTCGTAGTGCCGGACCTTGACCTCCATGCGGTCCCCGAGCGGGGACGCGGCGACAGACAGGTCGCGCACCGCCTGCGGGTCGACCCCGCCCTCGACGAGCAGGACGTACAGCCCGAACGTGAACCCGAGGTCGGCCGCGATGGTCTCGACCTCGAGGTCGACGACCTCGTCGTCCTCCTCGGTGCGCGCCTGCTCGACGCCGTCGGCCGCGGCCTGCTCGACGTCGGCGAGCACCTGCGCGTCCTGGTCGAACGCGGCGGCGACCTTCTCCTCGGTGGTCGTCTCGGCCGGGGCCTCGTCGCCCTTCTTGCGTGCGGTCATGACGGTTCTCCTTCGATCGGGTCGAACAGGGTGTCGTCGTGCGCGGCGAGCGCCGGCACGTCCAGGGGTGGACCGGTCCACCCGTTGGTCTTGAGGCGGCGCTCCTCGCGGCGACAGAACGGGCACAGCGGCTCGTCGTTCTTCGTCCGTTTGTCGGTGCGCTCGCCGTGCGGGCACGTGGGCCACTCCGCGGCACGCCGGCTGTTGAAGTCCTTCATCGGGTCCTCCCCACGCCGAGGCGCTTGCACAGGACCGCGGCGCGGTCGCGGGCCTCGGGGCCGATGGTCGCGAGCTCGTGCTTCACGAGCAGGTAGCCGTGCCACGGGTCTCCGTCGCCGGCGTCGTAGCAGATGCGGAGCAGCTCGTTCTCGTCGATCCGCGTCGTGTCGAGCGCAGCGAGTGCACGGCGCGTGTTCGGCTCGTGCTTGTGGATATCTCCGCCCGCCCCGCCCGGGTGGTTCTTGGACGGTTCCTGGACGGTTCCTTGTGCGACAGCAACTGTCGGGTCGTTTGCGACACCTGCTGTCGGGTCGTTTGCGACACCTGCTGTCGGGTCGTTCTTCGACCGTGCGACAGTTCTGTCGGGTCGTGAGGCAGCGAGCGCCAGGTCCCAGACCGTGGGACGGCGGTCGCCGCGGCGGAGCTTCACGAGCTGCTGGTCGCCCTTGCGGATGAGGCCGGCGTCCCGGAGTGCGGCGAGGTGGCGCTCGACGGTGCGGCGGGTGACTCCGAGCTTCTCGGCGATCGTCTCGACGTGGGGCCACGCCCCGGTGCCGTCGTCGCCTGCGTGGTCTGCGAGGACGAGGAGGACGCGGAACGCGCCGTGCGGGACGTCCTTGGTCGGGGCGTCGTAGAGCGCCCAGAGCATCGCGCGGAGGCTCACGAGGCGGACCGCTCAGCGAGGAGGGCGTCGACAGCCTCGGCGGTGAACAGGTACGCGCCGCGAGCGCCGGGGGCCTTGGCTTCGGCGGTGAGGTCGCCGGAGCGCACTAGGCGGGTGACGGTGGGGACGGAGACTCCGAGCCGGTCCGCGGCATCGCGGGTCGTCAGAAGGGTCGTCTGGCTCATGTGGTGCAGCGTGGCACATATGCGCCACGTCAGCAAGCAACGACGCTCGTTCACCCTTGCGCCGGTGTGCCCGGATAAGTAACGTTGCGCGCATGACGCAACTGACGGTGGCCGGCGAGGTACCGGCGTGGCACCAGGGGGATTTCCTGCGCAAGGCGCGCGAGCACGCGGGCCTCAGCCAGGCGGAGCTCGCGGAGGTGACGGGCATCTCGCGGCGCACGGTCGTGCGGTACGAGAGCGGCGAGGCGGTCGTCCGCCGGCCTCAGCTCATCGCGTGGGCGATGGCGACCGGCGTGCCGCTTGCGTGGCTGAACGGCGAGAGCCCCCGCCAGGACGGTGGTCCTGAGGGGGGCTCTCGTGTGGTGCGCCCGAAGGGATTCGAACCCCCAACCTTCTGATCCGTAGTCAGATGCTCTATCCGTTGAGCTACGGGCGCCGGTCCTGCTCGGCCGCTGATCGCTCACCGGCCGTCGAGAACACTACCGTGTCCCCGCCCCGAACCCAAACCGATCCGGCCCCGGAGGGCGCGAGGTGACGGACGCCACGCCGTCCGACTCTCGCCGCACGCGGCGCGTCGGACGGTCCCCCCAGGGTCGGACCCGCACGGGACGACGTCCCGTCCACAGCCCGACGCGACGGCACCCGGCGCCGTCGGACGATCGACCCATGACGTTCACCGGCCCCTCCACCGCCCCCGGCGGCTCGCCTCTCGTCGCGAGCGCGCTCACCAAGGTCTACGGCTCCGCCCAGACCGCGACGCACGCCCTCGCGGGCGTGAGTCTCACGGTCCACCCGGGCGAGTCGCTCGCGATCATGGGCCCGTCCGGGTCTGGCAAGACGACGCTCCTGCACGTCCTCGCGGGCATCATCACCCCGACCTCCGGCTCGGTGTCGTGGCGGGGTGAGGACGTGACGACGCTCTCCGAGGCGCGTCGCACCGTCCTGCGCCGCCAGGACTTCGGTTTCGTCTTCCAGTCCGGCCAGCTCCTGCCCGAGCTGCCCGCGGTGGAGAACGCCGCCCTGCCGCTCATGCTCGCGGGCACGGCACGCGCCGAGGCCACGGCCGTCGCCGCGCGGTGGCTCGCGCACCTCGGCCTCGCCGGGATGGAGCAGCGCCGCCCGGGCGAGCTCTCCGGCGGACAGGCCCAGCGTGTCGCGATCGCGCGCGCGCTCGTCGGGTCGCCCGGCGTCGTCTTCGCCGACGAGCCCACCGGCGCGCTCGACCAGTCGACCGGTGCCGAGGTGCTCGACGTGCTCACGCGTGCCACCCGCGACTCCGGCGCCGCGCTCGTCGTCGTCACGCACGACGCGGGCGTCGCCCGCCACTGCACTCGCACCGTGACGATGCGCGACGGCCGCATCTCCGGCGAGTTCTTCGCCCCCGGGGCCCAGACCGCGACCCCGAGCGCGCCGAGCCAGGAGAGCGCGCGATGAGGACCGTCGACCTCTGGTGGCTCCTGCGCCGTCGCAGCGCCGACGAGCGCGACCCGCAGGGCCTGACGAACGTCCTCGCGATCATCGCCTTCGGTGTGACGACGGCGATCCTGCTCGTCGTCATGGGCGGCTTCCACGCGTTCCTCGAGCGCGCCGGCGGCATCGACGGCATGCGCGAGGGCATGGACTCGGCCATCACCCCGTACGCGACGCAGTACCCGCTCCTCGCGGGCGTCGCGTCGCTCCTGCTGCTCATCCCGCTCGTGACCCTCGGTGCGGCGGCCGCGCGCCTCGCCGTCGCGCGCCGCGACGCCCGCCTCGCGGCGCTGCGCCTCGCGGGGGCGACGACGGGCCAGGTCACCACCCTCACCGCCCTCGACGCCGCCGCACAGGCAGTGATCGGCGCACTCGCCGGCCTGCTCGGCTACGGCGCGCTGCTGCCTCTCGTCGCGCAGCTCCGCTTCCAGGGACGCACCTTCGCGATCGGCGAGCTCTGGGTGGGGGTGCCCGCGCTGCTAGGCGCGGTCGTGCTCGTCGTCGCGATCGCGCTCGTCTCCGCGCTCGTCAGCCTGCGCCGCGTCGCGATCACCCCGCTCGGCGTCGCGGCCCGCGTGACGCCGCCCGGGCTCAAGGCCGTCCGGCTGCTGTCGATGGGGGTCGCGTTCGTCGCGTTGATCGTCGCGACCAACCTGTCCTTCGGGTCCGTGGCGGTCGTCCTGACCGTCCTCACCGTCATCCTGCTGGTCGGCTTCGCGACGGTGAACGTCGTCGGACCGTTCGTCATCTGGCTCGTGGGCAAGATGACGGCCGGGAGCGCGCGCCGTGTGCCGACGCTGCTCGCCGGGCGGCGGATCGTGGACAACCCGAAGACGGCGTGGCGCTCGGTCGGCGGGGTCGCGCTCGCGACGTTCATCGCGGGACTGACGAGCATCTTCGCGCTCCTCGACCCCGGCCTGAGCGCCGACCCGGACGAGGTGCAGTACCTCACCGACATGAAGACCGGCGGGTTCCTCACCCTCGCCATCGCGGGCGTGCTCGCCGCCGTCTCGACGGGCGTCATGCAGGCGGGCCGCGTCATCGACCAGCGCAACGAGTACCGCACGCTCGTGCTGTCCGGCACGGACCTGCGCACGCTCGACCAGGCGCGCTTCCGCGAGACGCTCGTCCCGCTCGTCGTGAGCGTCGGTGTCTCGACGTTCGCCGCGCTGCTGTTCATGGTCCCGGTGATCGGTCTCAACGCGTTCGCGAACGTCGAGGTCGTCGTGCAGTTCCTGCTGTGCGTCGCGGCGGCGTCGGCCCTCGTGCTCTCCGGCGCAGGGGCCTCGCGGTTCGTCGTGCGGTCCGCGCTCGCGACCACGGGGAGCGCGTAGCCACCCCGTACGCGTCAGCGCCCCGCTGGTCTCCGGACCCGTGGGGCGCTGACAGCGCTCCGCCGGGCAACAGAAAAGGCCCCGGGCGCTGAGCACCGGGACCTTCCTGAGCGGAGACGGAGGGATTTGAACCCTCGAACGGATTGCTCCGTTACCACCTTAGCAGGGTGGCGCACTAGACCTGACTATGCGACGTCTCCTCGCAGGCTCGACGGGAGAGCCTGCGTCGCCCAGGGTACAAGGGCGCCGCCGCGAGACCAAACCGCCGGGCCCGACGGCCTCGCGCGCACCCGTCCGACCGTCTAGCGCTCGAACGTCCACTCACGGTCCGTCAGCATGCGGGCCACGGCGAGGCCGATCGCGAGCGCGACGATCACCAGCCCGGCCTCGACGGCGTAGGCGAGCGCCTGCGCCGTCGCGCCGGTGTTGAACTCGTACACCGCCCGGTACGCCGTGACACCCGGGACCATGATGACGACGGCCGGCACCGACACCGTGATGCGCGGGACGCGCAGCGCCGGCGCGACCGTGGCCGCCAGCAGGCCCACGAGGAGCGCGGCCGCGGCCGCTGCGGCCTGGGGCACGACGTCGGCGTCCACGAGGAGCAGCCGCCCGACGTTGGCGACCATGCCGATCGACGCCGCCCCGAGCGCCATCGCCCAGGGGCTGTTGAACATGAGCGCGAACCCGAGCACGCCGAGGAAGCTCGCGACGCTCCGCAGGCCGAGGAACAGCGGCTCCGCCAGGCCGGGCGGCGGCACCGGGTCCGGGGCGAGCCCCGCCGCGGCCGACACCCCCCACACGGCCAGCGCGGCCGAGGCGAGGATCATGAGCGCGTACGTCACCCGGGCGACCCCGGCGGAGAAGTCGAGCTTCGCGAGGTCCAGCGCGCCGGTGACGAGCGCGAAGCCGGGCACGAGGAACAGCACCGCGGAGACGTAGCCCGCCTCGTGGCCGCCGTCGACCCCGGCGATCTCCGACAGTGCCAGGACGAGGACCAGGTAGGCGAGGCTCGCGACCGCCGCCGCGAGCATCGTCACGCCGAACTGGTTGATCCCGCGGTGCAGCATCGCGCGCCGCACGCCCTGGCCCAGCGCCGCGGCGACGAGCACCGCGCCGCACTCGACGAGGCCGCCGTTGTTGAGGAACGCGAAGGCCGCGCACGCGATCCCCGCCCACAGGGCGTTGAGCAGCGCGCCGTACAGCGGCGGCCGGCGCGCGATCCGGTCGAGCTCCGCGTCGACGGCGTCCAGGTCGGCGCCCGCCGGCAGGGCCGCGGAGAACCGCTCGAGCTGCGCCAGGCGGTCGGCGTTGATCCCGATGGACCGGACCTCGGTGAGCTCGGTGCGGAAGATCGGGCCCCGGTACGACGTCGCGGTGATCTCCGTGAGCGTGACGTGCGCGGCGATGTGGTCGAGCCCGAGCGCGTGCGCCGCGCGCGTCATGTGCGACTTCACGCGGTAGCTGCCCGTGCCGGCGGAGAGCGCGAGGCGGCCGATCCGCAGCACGGTGCCCGACCGTCGGATGAGGTCGACGGGCTCGAGACCGGCTTCGTCGGCCGGGGAGGGCTCAGGCGTCACGAGGCCATGATCCCGTAGGTCCGCGCCCGCGGCACTCGCCGAAGGTCCCGGTCGCCCGTGCCCAGGGGCCGGACAGCGGGACCGCCCGGCTGTCCGGACGGGGCGCTCGTCAGGAGCGTCGCACCCGGCGGACGACGAGGAGCCCCCCTCCCGCGAGCAGGAGCAGCCCTGCCGCCGCGAGCAGCCAGCCCGTGTCCGCCCCCGTCGCCGGGAGCGGGCGGTCCGACGACGCCGGCGGGCCGGGAGCCGGAGGCGCCGCGCCCCCGCCGTCGTCCGGGGGCCCCGGGGGTCCCGGCGGCTGCGGGGGTCCCGGCGGCTCCGGTGCGGGCGCGCACGCGGCCGCCTCGGACTCGGTGGCCCCGTCCTCGCCGACCACACCGACCGTGTTGAGGAAGCCGCCCGGAGTCACGCCGGCCGGGTCGCACAGCAGCGCGTCCGGGGCGGCGTCGGCCGGGACCTGCGCGACGACCGTCACCCGGTAGCGGTGCGCGGTGCCCGCCGCGAGCGTCGCGCCCGACGTCACCGTCACCTGGCCCACGCCGTCCCAGTCGTCCGCGACCGGCAGCCCGTCGAGCGACTCCACCGAGGCGTTCCGGACCACGATGCCGCCGCCGAACGCGAGCCGGTCGACGAGGTCGTAGGTGCGCTCCACGGTCGCGGTGCTGCTCACCACGACCTCGTACGCGATGCGGAACACCCCGGGCTCGACCAGGTCCGGCCCCTCGACCACGCTCTTGGCGACCTCGAGCGCGGCCGGCCGCTCGTTGGTGAACGTGCACAGCACCGTCTCGCCGGACAAGACGTCCACGGTCGCGGTGGCACCGTCGACCGTCGTCGACCCGCTGGAGCCGACGCACACCAGGTCCGCGAGGGTCCAGCCCGGGGTCGGCGTCTCGGTCACCGTGTAGCTCCCGGGCGCCAGGGGACCGGGCGTGAACGGCTCGGCGGCGTCGGTCAGGGTGAAGGGGTTGGGCTCGCCGCCCTCCGGCGCCCACGCGAGCCCAAACTCCTGCGACGACCCGGCCGGCTCCGTGACCTTGTCGACGACGAGCGTCCCCCAGGGGGCGTTCGTGAAGGTGCACACGACCGTCTCACCTGGGTCCAGGGCGATCGTCCCGGCCCCGGACCCGGTCCCGTCCGGGTCGCCGTCGACGCAGGTCAGGTCCGTGGTCTCGAACCCGTCCTGCGCGATCTCCTCGACCGTGTACGACCCGGGAGCGACGCCGTCGAACGTCGCGGTGCCGGCCCCGCCCTCGGTGGTGATCGAGAAGTCCTCCGCGTCCGGCCAGTCCCCCGTGAAGTCGAACGTGCCGTCGGCGCCGTCGACGGCCTTCGCCACGACGATCGTGCCGTGCCGCGCGTTCTCCGCGACGCACTCCCCGACGTCGCCCGGGGCGACGGAGAACTCGGTGAGATCCTCGATCACGAACGGTCCTCCGCTGTCCGCGGGGGTGATCGTGCACGTCAGGACGCCTTCGACCCACCCCTCCGCGTCCGACTCCACGAACCCGTAACGGACGCCCGGCACGATCTGCGGGAGGTCGAGCGTCACGGTGCCGCCGACCGTCGTCACCGGCACCGCGATGGGGTCGACCGCGCCGTCGAGGTCGGTGAGGACGAACTCGAACGTGCCGTCCCCGCCCAGCGAGGTCTTGGTCAGCGTGCCGCTGCCCTCCACCGCCGTGTTGGTCAGCGTGCACGAGACCTCCGCCGCCACCGGGGCGACGAACTGGATACCCGGGACGTCCGGGTCGGTGTCGGTGACGCCCGTACAGACGGCTCCGGCCGCGGTCCAGCCCGGTACCGGCGTCTCGGTGATCGAGTACGTGGTGCCCGGGACGAGGCCGGACCACGTGACCACGTCCGCCGCCTGCCCGGTGCCCGAGACGGTCTGGGGCGAGGTCGCCCCCGCGGGCAACGGGTCGATCCCGACGTCGAACGACCAGGGCAGGTCGCCGCCGATCCCGGTGGCCACCTTGGCCACGGAGATGCTCGAGGTCGCGACGGTGTTCTCCACGGCGCAGACCACGTCCTGCCCGGGGGTCGCCACGAGCTGGAACCCGGGGGTCGCGAGGTCGGCGTCCGTGAGGCCCTCGCACGTGACGTCGCCGCGCGTCCACCCCGGCGGCGCCGTCCCGGCCTCGCGCACCGTGTACGTCGCCCCGGGGACGAGCTCGCCCCAGGCGACCGTCGGCACGGCCGTCGTCGCGGTGCGCCCGTCCACCGTGCCGTCCGGGCCGACGAGCTCGACGCCCACGGACCAGTCGAACCCGGGGACGGCCCCTGCGACCGTCTTGGTCAAGGACAGCGACGCCGGCGCGGCCACGTTCGTGAAGAAGCAGACGACGACGCCGCCGTCGGGCAGGTCGATCGTCACGCCCCGGCCGTCCGGGGTCGGGGTCCAGAAGTCCGCGTTGCACGTGGGCGGGTCGGGCGCGAGCGACCACCCGACCTCGTCCGCCGCCTCGGTGATCGTGTAGGCCCCCGCTGCGAGCCCGTCGAACGTGCGCAGGGCGACGTTCGGCGGGGTCGAGCTGCCGCTCAGGCTGAACGGGGTCGGGTCGCCGACCGGAGGGACGAAGAGGAAGTCGAACTCTTGGTCGTACTCCACGGGGACGGTGCGCTTCACCACCGCGATCGAGCCGGGCGTGACGTTCGTGAAGAAGCAGCGCACCGTCTCGCCTGGGAGGACGGTCAGGTCGATCGTGCGCCCCGTCGGGTCGGCGGAGTGGTCCTGGCCGCCGTAGGTGCACGCGAGGTCGGCCAGCCGGGTCGCTGGCTCCTCGTCGTCCGTCAGCTCCTCGATCGTGTACGTCCCCGCGGGCACGTCCTCGATCGTGTGCTCGTAGAGCGTCCCGTCGCCCTGCTCGACCGTGATCGAGAACGCGTCGTTCCCCGGGAGGTCGGTCTCGAAGTCGAAGGTGCGGCCGTCGACCCCGTGCGCCTCCTTGGAGACGACCACCCTGCCGAGCTGCGTGTTGGTGAACGTGCACTCGATGTTCTGACCGGCCACCGGCGTGACCGTCACGGACCGCGCGTTCTCCGCGCCGTCCGTGGTGCACTCGATCTCAGGGGGGAGCCACCCGGGGGCCGGGCCTTCGGCGACGCTGAACGGTACGCCGGGCTGGACGGGGAACGACGCGCTCTGCCCGTCCGCGAGCGTGAAGCCCGGCTGACCCGTCGCCTCGAAGGCGAACGCGTCCGTGGACCCGTCCGGGACGGTCTGCTTGGTCACCGTGACGACGGCGGCCGCGTTGGTGATCACGCAGTCGGTCGTGCTCAGGGGCCGCACCGGGAATCGGTCCTCCGGGTCGTCGAGGACGAACTGCTCGGGCGGTCCGCCCGCCGCGGGGACGGCGGTGCACACGATGGACTGCAGCTCCCACGGCGACGGCACATCGGGTTCCGCGAGCGAGAAGCCAGAGCCGAAGAGGACGTCGTCGTACCGGACCGTCTCGCCGCTCGCGAGCGTCCCGGAGACGGTCGGCACGGGCGGCGGCCCCGGCTGCACGGGGCCCGTGTCGCTCGCCACCGTGAACCCGAACCGGGCTCCGGTGTCGGCGCTCTGCGGGACGGTCGCCTTGGTCACCGTCAGCGAGCCGCAGTTGGCGATGTTCATCCGGTCCGGCGCGTGGTCGGCGAAGTCCTGGATGTTCGCGTTGGGCGAGTTTCCCGTCCGCGTGAGCATCTCCGCGATCTCGTAGGTCGCGCACACGGAGGGTTCGAGGACGCCCGCCGTGTTCAGGTCGATCGCGAACTCACCGAAGGTCTCCTGCGGCTGGTTGGTCAGCGGCGGCCCCTCCGAGCGCACGCCGACGGCCCACGCGAAGTCGACGGAGCCCGGGTCGTCGGTCCAGGTCCCTGGCCCGAGCGGGTTCGCACAGCCGTCGCCTGCGGTCGGGGTCCAGCGCTGGACGGCGGCCGTCGTCCCCGACGAGGCGTAGTTGAACTCGAGCAGCACGTCGTCGCAGCGTCCCGGCCCCGGGCCCTCGAGGTGCTGGAAGACGCTGACCTCGCCCGCGCCGACGTACCGCGTCCAGTACCCGTAGAGGATCGCGTGCCGCTCCCCGTCGCCGTCGACGACGTACTCCAGCCCGTACGCGGTCGAGCACAGGTCGCCCTTCTGGTTCGGGTTCGACGGGCCGGGCCGCCACGGGTTGGTGCTCGGGCTCTGGCTGGGCGGGGCGCCCGTCTGGTCGGGATTGGCGTTGCAGGACTGGGCAAGGCTCCCGTTGTCCCAGGCGAAGCTGGCCTGGACGATCCCCGACGAGGCGAAGCCCTGCTCCGTCGTGTACGGACCGGTGGGGGTGAACGTGAAGTCGCCGTCCGGCTGGACGCCCGTGATGAAGTCGTCCCAGTTGAAGGTCTCGGGCGGGCTGCCGGAGCCCGACGTGCCGTCGATCTCCATCCCGGTCTGCAGGCCCGAGGGCTCGAGCGTGGCGGCGCTCGCCGTCGGCGAAGGCGCGAGCGGCACCAGCACGACACCGAGCAGCAGCGTGGCGACCAGCCCCGCGAGCAGCCTCCGCCCGTCCGGACGCGTCGCGGGACGACGGCGCCCGCGCGCCACCGCGGTCGTGCTCGTCATGGGCCGCTCCCCCCGGAGACTGCATGCCACACGCTGCTCGGACGCGCGTCGTCACGCGGCACCCGGCCCGTCCGAGCCGACCGTCGCGCGTGACCCCGCCGACCGGACCGCCCCTCGTGGCCGCACACGGGCGCGCCCGGACCACCTCGTCCGAGCCCGACGATAGTACGGAGCCGCCCACGTTGCGCGGGCATGCGCGGGAGACGCGTCGGGCCGGGCCGGAGCATACGCTCCGACCCGGCCCGGCGTCGTGCGGAGGGCGAGGGATTCGAACCCCCGGTGCGTTGCCGCACAACGGTTTTCAAGACCGTCACATTAGGCCGCTCTGTCAGCCCTCCCGGCGAGCCATTGTGGCACGCCCCGGCCAGGCACGACGACGGCGGACCACCCCGGGGAGGGCGGCCCGCCGTCGTGCGGTCGTGCCGGGTACCGACGCGTCGTCAGGCGGCGCCGCGGAGCTGGCGCATCGCGAGCTGGACGAGCGCGATGAGCGTCTGCTTGGTCGCCGCGCGCGAGCGGGCGTCCGTGTAGAGCATGGGCACGTGCGCGGGGATCTGCAACGCCTCGCGCACGTCCTCGAGCTTGTGCTTGGCCACGCCGTCGAAGCAGTTCACGCCCACGACGAACGGGATGTTGCGCGACTCGAAGTAGTCGATCGCCGGGAAGCACTGCTCGAGGCGGTCGGTGTCGACGAGCACGACGGCGCCGATCGCACCGCGGACCAGGTCGTCCCACATGAAGAGGAAGCGGTCCTGGCCCGGGGTGCCGAACAGGTACAGCCACAGGTTGCCCGGGAGCGACACGCGGCCGAAGTCCATCGCGACGGTGGTCGTCGTCTTGCGGTCGGACACGCCGCCCGCGTCGTCGACGCCGACCGAGTGCTCCGTCATCGCAGCCTCGGTGTTGAGCGGCTCGACGTCGGAGATCGACCCGATGAACGTCGTCTTGCCGACGGCGAACCCACCCGCGACGACGATCTTGACGACCGTCGGCGCCGTCCGTGCGGCCGCCGCGGCTGCTGCGGGCTGCGCGGCCGGGGGCTGCGCCGCAACGGTCTGCTGCACCGGCGCCACGGAGGGGGAAGGCTGCGCCGGGGCGGCGGGCTGTGCGGCGGCGACAGGCTGCGCCGGAGCGGCAGGCTGAGCCGGAGCAGTGGGCTGCGCCGGAGCGGTGGGCTGCGCGCCGGCGACGGGCTGCGGCGCGGTGCGCGGCTGTGCGGCTGCCTGAGCGACCGGGGCCGCCGTCGTCGGAGCGGGTGCCGAGACGGTCGGCACAGGCTGCGGCGCAGGTGCCACCGGCGCGGCGGGGCGCGCCGGGACGGCCGCCGACGGAGCCTGGGTGGACACGCCGACGGGCGCGCTCACGGGTGCCCACGCCGTCTGACGGACCGCCGACTGGCCACCGGGCACACCCCCGATCACCCCGGACGGCTGCCCTGCCTGCGGCGCGCTGCCCGAGCCGTCAGAGGGTGGAAATGCCATTGAGAACACTCTCCAAGACGCTCAGGGACAGACCCGAGTGGTTGCTGCCGTGACCCGTGTGGACGTTGAGCGGGGTCGACGTGTGGACGGTGATGTAGTTGTCCTCCTGAAGGTCCGCGACGAGCACCTTCGTCACACCGAGCGGGAGGCGCAGGAGCGCGGAGAGCTCGGCGATCGAGACGTACGTGTGCGCGGCGTGCTGGAGGATCGAGCGCTTCTCGGGCGGGAGCCCGAAGCTGTTCACGGCGCCCGGCATGACCTCGACGAGCGCCTCGAGCGGGAGGTCGGACGTGGCGGAGCGCACACGACCACCCGTGACCGCGTACGGGCGGACCGTCGCCGCCTCGTACCCGTCGTGTGCTCCCATGCTGCCGAAAGGTACGTTCGTCATCGATCAGTCCTCATCCCACCGGGGCTCGCGTCGCGCCGTCGACGGGAAGGCTACCCCGCATCTCCGAGATGAGCTGCGGCGTCAGTGTCGCCTCGGTGCGCGAGACCAGGAGCGCCATCTCGTAGCCGATGAGGCCGATGTCGCAGTTCGCCTCCGCCACGACGCCGAGGACGGACCCGTTCGAGACGTTCATCAGGAACAGGAACCCGTTGTCCATCTCGATGATGGCCTGGCGGACGTTCCCTCCGTTGAGCTGCCGGGCCGCCCCACGGGTCAGGCTCGACATGCCGGAGACGATCGCCGCGAGCTGGTCACCGCTCGTGCGGTCGAGCTGGTCCGACATCGCCATGAGCAGGCCGTCCGCCGACACCACGAGCGTGTGCCGGCTGCCCGGGACAGTCCGCACGAAGTTGTCGAGCAGCCACCCGAAGTTGGTTGCCTCGGTGCTGAGCGCGTTCACTCTTCCTCCTCGTCAGTTGCCGCAGACGGCATGTCGTCACCGCGCCTGCGGCGCTGAATCAGGGACATAATCCATGGCCTGGGGGGTCCAGGTCGAACTCGTCTCGTCCTGGCCCTCGACACGGCCGCGGGCCGTTGCCGACTGGAACGCCGACAGACGGGCCCGGAGCTGCTCCGGGTCACGGTCGATGCGGGCCGTGAAGCGGTCGACGTAGCCCTCCCGCTCCTCGCCGCGCGAGCGCCGGGTCAGGCCCGCCGCCGTCGTGCCGTCGACCTGGAGGGGCTGGTAGATGCCGTCGTTCGGGTCCGCCAAGGTCGCTTCCTGGAAGTCGGTGCTGCCCTGCAGCAGGGTGGACATCTCCTCGTACAGCACCGCGGACGCCATCCAGTCCGACCGCGCCTCGACCGAGTCGGCGATGTACCCGGGCTCCAGCGGCTCGATCGCCTCACCCACCTGCCGCCGGACGAGCGGCGTCGGCGGTCCGTACCCGGCCGCAGCCGGGCTCGGCGCGGCCTCGGGGGCCGCGAAGGGCGCCTCGGGAGCCGCGTAGCCGGTGTCCGCGGACGGCACGTCCTGCACCGGGGCGAGCGTGCGCGTCTCCTGCACCGGGGGGGCGAACGGCTCCGGGGCGAACGACGCCGCGGCCGCACCGCCCGCAGGCTGCCCGGCACGGGGCGCGAACGCCGACGACCGCGCGGGCGCCTGGCGCTCCTGCGACGGGGCCACCGGTGCCGCGACCGGAGGGGCAGCGACCGCGGAGGCTGCGGGGGCGGGTTCCGGCGTCGGGGCTGCCGGGGCCGGAGCTGCGGGAGCACCCGCGGGACGTGACGCCAGGGCCTCCGGGGACGGTCCGGCCGGGCGCGCCTGCGGCGTCGCGGTCGTGCGGGGGCGCCGACCGAAGAGCCCGCGCTTGCGCGCCTGGCTCTCGCGCAGCGAGCGACGCGTCGGCAGGTCGGCCATCAGCTCCTCGAAGCGGGGAAGCGCCTCGAAGGTGAGCTCCGCGGGGATGTCCTCCGTCGCTTCGGCCTCGTCGCCCGCCGACACGACCGGGACCGCAGCTGCCTCGGCGTGGGCCACGCTCGGCACCGGGGCCGGCGCAGGGGTCTGCACGTGAGCCGTGGCCGGCTCTGCGGCCGCAGGCGCACGCTCGACCAGCGGGACGCGTGCGACGGTCGCCTCGTCCACGGGCTCGGCCGCGACGGCGGGCACGACCCGGGTCGCGTCGAGCGGCGCGTCGGCCACGGACGACGGCGCCCACGCCTCGGCGGCCGGCTCCGGCGCCCACGCCTGCTCGGCAGGCTGCCGCTCGGGTGCCCAGGTGTCGGCAGCCGGCTCCGGCGCCCAGGCCTGCTCGGCGGGCTGCTCCGGCGCCCAGGCCTGCTCGGCGGGCTGCTCCGGCGCCCACGCCTGCTCGGGGGCCCAGGTGTCCGGGGCCGGTGCGACGGCGGGATCCTGCGGCGTCCACACGTCCTGCTGGACGGGGGTGTCGGCCGGGGCCTCGGAGACGAGGGGGATGTCCGTCGCCGTGACGTCCGGGGCGACGGGCAGCTCCACCGGGTTCTCGGTGGCCGGACGGTCGCCGACCGGACGGAAGCTCGAGAAGAGCGCGCTGCGCGTGCTCACGTCGAGGACGGGGATCTCGGCGGAGACCGGCTCGACGGGGCTCGTGGCCGGGCGCGACCGGCTCGGGAGCGCGGCGCCGGCGTCGGCGACCTCCGCGGGCGGGCTCCACGCCTCGTCCGCCGCCGGGAGCTGCTCCGGCAGTGCCGGCGTGGCGAGCGGGGGCAGGACGATCGCACCGGTCTGGGGACCCGACGCGAAGGACGCGCTCGGCGCCGCGGCGGCGGGGTCGACCGTGCGCGAGCGACGGCGCGGCATGCCGGTCTGCGTCGTGCCGTCCGTGAGCGCCTCGAGATCGACGGGCACCGCGGCGGGCGCCTCGGGCTCGACGGTCGGGAACGAGGCCGTCGCGGCGGGCGCCGGGACCGACGGAGCCGCCGGGGCGGCGGTGTCCGCGGCGGGGAGCGCCGGCACGACGCCCGAGCCGGCGAGCTGCTGGGCCGCCGCCTGCGTGCTCGTCTCGAGCGGGTCCGTCGGCTGCGGGAGCGGCACGTTCGAGTCGGGGACGAAGAGGGCGGCCGGGAAGGACACGACGACCTCGGTCCCCTGGTCGTCGCCGCCCGCGCTGAACCGGACCTTCGCGCCGAGACGGTCGGAGAGGCGACCGACGACGAAGAGGCCCAGGCGCTGAGCGCCGACGACGTCCGACGCCGCGTGCGTGGCGACCTTGCGGTTCGCCTCCGCGATCTCGTCCGGCGTCATCCCGAGACCGTGGTCGCGGACCGTCACGTACACGAAGTGCTCGTCGCGGCCGGTCGTGACCTCGACGGGCGTGTGCGGCTCCGAGAACATCGTCGCGTTCTCGAGGAGCTCGGCGAGCAGGTGGGCGGCGTTGAGCGCGTTGTGCCCGAGCATGAGCGGGTCGACGACCAGGTTCAGGCGGACGCGGTCGTACAGCTCGATCTCGGAGGACGCCGTACGGATGACGTCCGAGGCCGGCATGGGCTGCCGCACGCGGCGGCCCGAGTCGATGCCCGCGAGGACGAGGAGGGACTCCGCGTTGCGTCGCATACGCGTCGCGAGGTGGTCGAGGCGGAAGAGGTTGGACAGCGTGCCCGCGTCCTCCTCGGAGCGCTCGAGGTCGTCGAGGAACGCGAGCTGTCGGTTGAGGAGCACCTGGTCGCGGCGCGCGACGTTGACGAACATCTCGGCGATCGAGCCGCGGAGAGCGGCCTGCTCGCGCGCGACCTTGATGGTCGTCTGGTTCACGTCGTTGAACGCGGTCGCGAGCTGGCCGACCTCGTCCGTGGACTCCACCGTGATGGGCGCCAGGTCGATGCCCGGGCCCTGGCCCGGGACGGCGACCTGCTCGACGAGCCGCGGGAGCTGGTCACGCACGTCCTCGGCCGCGTCGGTGAGGCGGCGCAGCGGGTTGACGATCGCACGGGCGATGAGACCCGCGACGAGGATCGAGGCGATGACGGCCGCGAGGGTCGCGAGGATCGTGACGACCGCGCGGGTCGTCGCCGCACCCGCGAGGTCGGACGCCTTCTCCGCCGTCTCGGTGCGGACGGCGTCGCGCACCGGGCTCGTCTGGTCCCGGTCCGCCTGCGACAGCTCCGGCCACTGCGCGGCCTGGCTGGGCGGCGTCGCCTTGGGCCGGGAACCGGCGAGGTTCTGTCGGATCTGGTTGTACGTCGCGCCCGGCACCTGCAGCTGAAGGTCTCCCGGGAGCCGTCGGACAGCCGTGCGGGTGCGGTCCGCGAGGGTGTCACCGGTGGTCACCAGGACCGCGGCCTGCTGGTTCGTCTCGGTGCTGTCCACGCCGAGCTGCGCCGCGGCGAGGACCGCGCCGGCGAGCGGCTGCTCGAGAGCCTGCTGGGCGAGGAGCTCGTCGAGGAGGACGTAGGCGTCGAGGTACTGCGCGAGGCCGCGGTCCGGGGTCGTGTCCGCGAGCGTACGCGGCACCTCGAGCGCCGCGTCGATGAGCGCGCTGTACTGCGAGTTGCGCGTGAGCTGGCCGATGGACGACCGGTCGATGGACTGCCGGATCGCGGTCAGGTCGCTCCGGTCCGCGATCGTGTCGGCGACCGCCTCTCGCACGCGCGGGTCGAGCACCGACGTGTCGAGCTTCTCGTACGCGCGGTCGCGCGCGTCGAGCGCCTTGTCCGTCTTCTCGCGCTGCGCCATCATCTGCGCCTCGCTGTCCTCGGTCCCGGCGGTCGCGTCCAGGAAGGAGTACGTGCGCTCGGCCGCGATCTCGGTCCCCGCCGCGTCCTGCGCCGCGAGCGCCCCGACGAGCGCGCTCGTCTGGCTGGCGTCGCGCGCCGACCCGATGGCCTGCGCCGAGATGATCGCGGCGGCCGCGAAGAGGACGAGGACGGGCACCGCGAGAGCCGCAAGGATCTTCCCGCGAACGCTCAACCTGCGGAGCATACGAACCTGCCTCCATCACCCTGGTCCACCCGTTCGGCGGCGCGGTCGGCGCGCGTGGCAGCGTCGCCTCCCGGGCTCCGCTCCCCGGTCGTGCGTACTAACTATCGGTGCACATCCCCCGGACACCTAATCCGCGAGGAGCGTGAACTTTCGTCCTGCTCCTGCGACGCCCCGTCGGCGAACCGGCGCCTCCCGGACCGTCCGCGTAGTCTCGGCGATGTGCGAGGCGTCACGATATCGGCCCCCGGTGGCCCTGAGAAACTAACGGTTTCCGCGCTCCCTGACCAGACCCCGGGGCCGGACGAGCTCGTGGTCCACGTCGCTTCCGCTGGCGTGAACCGCGCTGACCTGCTACAACGCGCCGGATCTTACCCGCCGCCCCCGGGCGCACCCGACTGGCCCGGGCTCGAGGTGTCCGGCACGGTCGCGGCCGTCGGGGACTCCGTGACGGGGTGGTCGGAGGGTGACCGGGTGGTCGCGCTGCTCGACGGCGGCGGCTACGCCGAGCAGGTGCGCGTCCGGGCGACACAGGTGCTGCCCGTCCCCGACGGCGTGGACCTCGTGGACGCCGCCGCGCTCCCCGAGGCGGCGTGCACGGTGTGGAGCAACGTCGTCGACGTCGGTCGCCTGGCCCCGGACGAGTGGCTGCTCGTGCACGGTGGGTCGGGCGGTGTCGGGACCGTCGCCGTGCAGGTCGGCGCCGCGCTCGGCGCCCGTGTGGCCGTCACCGCGGGCGGCCGCGACCGGGCCGACCGGTGCCTCGCGCTCGGGGCGAGCCTCGCCGTCGACCACCGCGAGGAGGACTTCGTCGCCGCGGTGCGGGACGCCTCCGGCGGGCACGGCGCGGACGTCGTGCTCGACGTCGTCGGCGCCGCCTACCTGCCGCGCAACCTGGAGGTGCTCGCCACGGGCGGACGCCTCGTCGTCATCGGCATGCAGAAGGGACGACGCGCGGAGCTCGACCTGGGCCTCCTCCTCGCCCGGCGCGCCACCGTGGCCGGGACGACGCTCCGGGCGCGTCCCCCGGCCGAGAAGGCGCGCATCGTGCACGAGGTCCTCACGCACGTGTGGCCGATGGTGGAGGACGGGCGCGTGCGCCCGGTGGTGCACGCGCGCCTCCCGCTCGAGGAGGCGGCGCGCGCGCACGAGCTGCTCGACTCGGGCGAGGTCTTCGGCAAGGTGCTCCTCGTTCCCTGACCCACGGCCGACGGCACAGGAGATCGCACGCCGTCGCTGCGCGCGTGGGCGCCCCGCGCAAGACTGGACCCATGGCTGACGAACCCCGCGACCCCCGCCCCGACGAGCCCACCGCGCCCGAGCCCGTGACCGGTGCGGAGGACGCCGTCGACGACTCCGACGAGCCCGCCCGCGCGACGATCGTGATGCCGGACGGGACGGGGGTGAGCGTCGTCGAGAGCGACGACTCGATCGACCCCGACCGCAACCCGGCGACGGTCATCGAGGAGCCGGCCAAGGTGATGCGCATCGGCGGCATGATCAAGAAGCTCCTCGACGAGGTCCGGGACGCCCCGCTCGACGAGGTGGCGCGGTCGCGCCTCGCCGAGATCCACGAGCGCTCGCTCACCGAGCTCGAGGACGGCCTGTCGCCCGACCTGGTGGCGGAGCTGCACCGGATCACGCTCCCGTTCTCGGACGACACGGTCCCGACGGACGCGGAGCTGCGCGTCGCGCAGGCGCAGCTCGTCGGCTGGCTCGAGGGCCTGTTCCACGGCATCCAGACGGCGCTCGTCGCCCAGCAGATGGCGGCGCAGGCGCAGCTCTCGCAGATGCGTCGCGCCCTGCCGCCGGGTTCGCTGCCGCCCATGGGTCCCGGCGCGCCCGGCGGGATGCCCGGCAACCCCGGTCGGCCGGACGAGCACGACGGGCGTCCCTCCCCGGGTCAGTACCTCTGAGGCACCGCCCCCCCGCCCGTCCGGGCCGGGTGCTCAGGCGGGCGGCGGGTCGAGCGGCGCGGCGTCGTCGGGCGAGGCCGCGTCCCGCCCGCCCGGGCGCGCGGCGGTCATGGCGATCGCCCCGGACACCAGGACGAGACCGACGAGCTCCGGCACCGTGGGCACCTGGCGCAGCACGACGGCCCCGACGACGGCGGCCGTCGCCGGGAGCAGCGCGAGCAGCACCGAGAACGTCGCCGCGCTGACCCGGCGCAGGATGACCTGCTCGAGCGCGTACGGGACGACGGACGAGAAGAGGGCGATCCCGACGACCGCGACCACGTGCCGCCAGTCGCCGAGCACGGGCACCGCGCCGGGCGCGAGGAACGGCGCGAACACGAGGGCGCCCACGGTCATCGCGACCGCGAGCGACGTCACCCCTGAACCGGAGACGGCGACCCGCCGTCCCAGCAAGATGTACGCCGCCCAGCACGCGGCCGCGACGCCGATCGCGGCCAGGCCGAGCACGGCGTCGTCGCGCGGGAGGTCGGACTCGATCGTCACGCCCGCGAGCAGCACGACCCCCGCCGCGGCGACCGCGATCGCGCCCCGCTCGCGCCACCCGCTGCCCGTGATCGCGGCGACCGCGACGGGGCCGAGGAACTCGATCGCGACGGCCGTCCCGAGCGGCAGGTGGTCGATCGCGACGTAGAACGCGAGGTTCATCGCGGCGAACGCGACGCCGAAGACGGCGACCCACGCGAGGTCGTGCCGGGTCCACCGGTGACGCCACGGCCGACGCCACGCGAGCAGCAGCACCGCGGACGCCGCGATGCGCAGCCACCCGATCTCGATCGCGCCGGCCACGGCGAACAGCCCGACGGCGATCGCCGCGCCCAGGTACTGCGTCAGCCCCGAGACGACGAACAGCGCCGGGACCGGGACGCGGTCGAGAGCGGCGGCGGGGCGAGGCACCCGACGACTCTAGGCGCCCGCGCCGCAGGGGACGGCGCCGGTCGAGCATGCGGCTGCGGCCCGTCCAACGCGCGGGACGGGCGCAGCCGCACGCTCGGCGCGGCGGGCGTCAGCCCTTGACCGACCCGGCGAGGAGCCCGCGCACGAAGTACCGCTGGAGCGCGAGGAACACGGCCACGGGAACGATCATCGAGATGAACGCGCCCGCGGGCAGCAGGTGCCAGCTCGCGCCGCGCGAGCCGGACAGCTCGGCGAGGCGCACGGTGATGGGCGCGGTGTCCTGGCCGGACGCGAACGTCAGGGCGACGAGCAGGTCGTTCCAGACCCAGAGGAACTGGAAGATCCCGAAGGCCGCGATCGCGGGCACGAGCAGCGGCATGAGCACCTGGAAGAAGATCTTCACGTGCCCGGCGCCGTCGACGCGCGCCGCCTCGACCAGCTCACGCGGGATGTCCTTCATGAAGTTGTGCAGCAGGAAGATCGCCAGCGGCAGCGCGAAGATCGAGTGCGACAGCCACACGGGCCAGAACGACCCGTCGATCCCCCAGTCGACGTACTGCGTGAGCAGCGGGACGAGCGTGACCTGGATGGGGATCACCTGGAGCGCGAAGACCGCGACGAACAGCAGGTTGCGACCCTTGAAGTTCACCCACGCGAACGCGTACGCCGCCAGCGACGCGAGCGTGATGGGGATGATCACGGCGGGCAGCGTGATGACGACCGAGTTGATGAAGTAGGTCGCGAAGCTCGTCGACCCGCCGAACAGCGCGTCGGTGTAGTTGTCGATCGTGAACTCGGGGTTGGCGAACGCCTCCCACCAGCCCGTCCGCCGGATCTCGCGCGGCGGGCGGAACGAGGTGACGAGGAGCCCGAACGTCGGGATGGTCCAGAGGACGGCGAGGACGATCGCGATGATCGACGCCGGTCGGGACGAGACCTTGCGGCGTACCTTCCCCGCGCGCTCGTCGAGGCCCGCGACGATGCCCTTGCCGCTGCCCTCCTCGGCGGTCTCGTCGACGAGCGGGGCGTCCGGGACGGAGGCGGACAGTGGGGTGCTCATCGGATCTCCTCCGCCTGCTTCAGCTGCCGCACGTTGTACACGATGATCGGGATGACGAGGACGAACAGGATGACCGCGAGCGCGGCCCCGAGCCCCTGCTCGCCCTGCCGCAGCGCCTGCGTGTAGAACTCGTTGGCGACGACCGACGTCTCGAAGCGACCACCGGTCATGGTGCGGACGATGTCGAAGACCTTGAGCGTGCCGATCGCGATCGTCGTGAGGACGACCACGAGGGCGGGGCGGATGCTCGGCACCGTGATGTAGCGGAACATCCGCATGCCGCCGACGCCGTCGAGTCGGGCGGCCTCGACGATGT
This sequence comes from Cellulosimicrobium cellulans, assembly GCF_042723955.1. GTDB lineage: Bacteria > Actinomycetota > Actinomycetes > Actinomycetales > Cellulomonadaceae > Cellulosimicrobium > Cellulosimicrobium cellulans_H. The sequence goes on from NZ_JBHXIC010000007.1 coordinate 26,595, forward strand.
CGTCCGGGATCGCCCGGATCGCGGCCGCGAGGATCGTCATCGCGAACCCGGCCTGGATCCAGATCATGACGAGGATGAGGAAGAACGTGTTCGCCGGCGCGCTGAGCAGGAACTGCTGCGGCTCGAGGCCGAGCCAGACGAGGACCTGGTTGAACAGGCCGATCTGCGGCTGGCTCGCCGGCTTGTACTCGTACATGAACTTCCAGATGATGCCCGCGCCGACCATGGAGATCGCCATCGGCAGGAAGATGAGGGTCTTCGCGAACTTCTCGAAGCGCGACCGGTCGACGACGACCGCATACACGAGCCCGAGGAACGTCGACACGAGCGGGACGACGATGACCCAGATCGCGGTGTTGCGCAGGACGATCTGGAACTCGTCGCGCGTGAACGCGGTGACGTAGTTGTCGAGCCCGACGAACGTGGTGCCCGTGCGGTTGAAGAACGAGTCCCGGATCGTGCGCAGGCCCGGGTAGAGCAGGCCGAACGCGATCATGACGACCGCGGGCCCGGCGAAGGCGAGCGCGACGACCCAGCCCGGCACGCGCCGCGGCCGGTCGACGAGGAAGAGGATCAGGCCCATGACGACGACGAAGAGCAGGATCGCGACGACCATCACCGCGAGCTTGCCCCCCGTCCCGGCGGGTTCGAGCAACCAGTCCATGTGAGAGCTCCTGAGGTGACCGGCGGCGGCCGGGTGACGACGTGTGTGCGACGGGGACGGCCCCGGGACGGGTCGTCCGGGGATCGACCCCCCGGGACGACCCGCCCCCGGGGTCGACGCGTGGAACCCGGGGGCGCCCAGGCGGCGGGGGGGGCGCGGGGGTGGGGCCCCGGGCCCGCGGGGGGGGGGTTAGGGGCAGTGAACCCGGTATGGGGTGGTGGGGGGGGGGGGGTCTGGTA
>NZ_JBHXIC010000007.1:27507-85427 GCF_042723955.1 Cellulosimicrobium cellulans
TTCTCGACCCCCGGGTCCCCCCCCCCCCGGGGTTCGTGGGGTGCCCCCGGGGCCCCCCGGGGCGGGGCGGCCCGCGCGGTCAGGCCCCGGGTCGCCGGCGGGTCAGGACGTCGGCCAGGACGCCTCGATGGCGTCGAGGACGGCCTCGTCGGACTTGTCGCTCGCGATCCACTCCGTCATCTCGGTCCAGAACGAGCCGGCGCCGACGGCGGCGGGCATCATGTCCGAGCCGTCGAAGCGGAACGTGTAGCTCTCGTCCGTGAGCAGCTCGTACGCCTGCTGGTCCATGGGCGACTGCAGCAGCTCCGGGTCGAGGCCGTTGTTCGCGCTGATCCAGCCCTGCGGGGTCACGCTCGCCTTGGCGTTGGACCACTCCGGGCTCGACAGGTAGGCGTGGAACGCCTGGACCTCGGGACGGTCGTTGAACGCGGCGACGAACTCGCCGCCACCGAGCAGCGGCTTGTCCTCCGCGGTCTCGCCCGGCAGGTAGAAGGCCCACACGTCACCGTCGGGCGCGACCACCAGGTCGGGGTCCAGGGTCGTCCAGTTCGCCTGGTAGAACGTCGCCTGCCGGTGCATGTAGCACAGGCCGTCGATGATCGGGTACCCACCCTCGGTGAACTCGGTCGTCGCGATGGTGCTCACGTCGCCGAGGCCGCCGTTGACGAACTCCTCGTTCTTCAGCACGTCGCCCACCGTGGCGAGCGCCGTGGCGATCTGCGGGTCGTTGAACGGGATCTCGTGGTTGACCCACTGGTCGTAGACCTCGGGGCCCGCCGTGCGCAGCACGACGTCCTCCATCCAGTCGGTGGCCGGCCAGCCGGTCGCCTCGCCGGACGCGATGCCCGCGCACCAGGGCTTGACGTCGCCGCCGGGGTTGTCCGCGACGATCTGGTCGGAGAGCTCCATGAGCTCGTCCCACGTCGTGGGGACCTCGTAGCCCGCGTCCTCGAACATCGACGGCGAGTACCAGACGAACGACTTCACGTTCGCGCCGAGCGGGGTCGCGTACAGCGTCCCGTCGACGGTCCCGTAGTCCTTCCACGACTCCGTGTAGTACTGGTCGACGTTCGCGGACGCCGCCTCGCCGACGGGCTGGATCGCGTCGGGGAAGTCGGCGACGATCCGGCGCAGGAGGCCCGGCTGCGGCAGGTACGCGATGTCCGGCGCGCTGCCGGACTGGATGCGGACGGGGAGCTGGGCCTCGAACTCCTTGGAGCCCTCGTACTCGATCGTGGCGCCCGTGCACTCCTCGAACGGCTCGTACGACGCCTGCTGCTGCTCCGCCTCGGTGTCGACGATCGTCGAGTACACCGACACCGTCTTGCCGGACAGGTCCCCGTACTGCTCGTAGTCGGCGCAGTCCACCTCGGCGCTCGGCGACTCGTCGTCGCCCCCGCCGCCGCCACCGCCGCTGCACGCCGCGAGCACGAGCGCGAGGCTCGCGCCGCCGGCGGCGACCACCAGCGTGCGGCGACGTGCCGCGCTGGTCCTCGTGGTCCTGGTCATGTCAGCCTCCACCTCGTCGTGGGTACGGACGCCGTCACGCCGGTCCGGTGCGGACCGGGCGCATCGCGACGTCGCGAGCGCGGGTGCGCTCTCGCCCTAGGCACCATGCAAGCGGTTGCATCGCGGTGCCGCAAGCACAGGAGAGGCGAGTTTGCGTAACGATTCCGTCACGTGCGCCGGGTGCGCGCTCTCTCGGCCCCGCTCCCCTGGCCACGCTCCCACGGGCCGACGCCGACCGCGCGACGAGGCGGCGCCGTCGGGTCCTAGCGACGGTCGCGCGGGGGTGCGGTCGAACCACGCCGCACCAGCTCGGTCGGGTAGGTGAGGCTCTCCGGCACCGGGGCGCCGTTGATCATCTCGAGCAGGAGGAGCGCCGCGTCGAACCCCTGCTGGTAGGCGTCCTGGGCGATCGTCGTCAGCCCGACGAGCTCCCCGAGGTCGTGGCCGTCCACCCCGACGACGGACAGGTCCTCCGGGACGCGCAGCCCCAGGTCCCGTGCCGCGAGGATCGCGCCCATCGCCATCTCGTCCGACGCCGCGAACACGGCGGTCACGTCCGGGCGGCGGCGCAGGAGCTCCGCCGTGGACTCGCGCCCTCCCGCGACGTCGAAGTCGCCGTTCACCTCGAGGTCGGGCTCGACGACGACGCCCGCCTCCTCCAGCGCGCGGACGTAACCCCGCGCGCGCTCGACGGGTGGGGACCACGACGACACGAGGTCGGGCACCCCGGTGACGTGGCCGATCACCCGGTGCCCCAGGTCGAGCAGGTGGCGCGTGGCGGCCCGGCCCGTCGCGACGTCGTCGAGCCGGACCGTCACCTGGTCGGCCGGCCCCGACCCGACGAACGCGAGCGGCCGGGCGAGCCCGACGAGCGAGCCCACCTCGTCGTCGTCGAGCGGCAGGCCGACGACGAGCGTCCCGTCCACGCGGTGGCGCAGGACGCTCGGGTCGACCCGGCGGCGGGACGAGGTCCGGCGCACGTCGAACGTGTACAGCAGGACGTCGTAGCCGAGGTCGCGCAGCGCGCGCTCGGCGCCCTCGATGACGTTGGCGAAGAACCACCGGTTGACCCACGGGGTGAGCACCCCGATCGTGCGGGTGCGGCCGGTGGCCAGCGACGACGCCGACGGCGTGGGCACGTAGCCGAGCCGCGCCGCCTCCGCGAGCACCCGCAGGCGCGTCGCCTCCGACACGTTGGGCAGGCCGCGCAGGGCGCGCGAGACGGTCGCCGTGGACACCCCGGCGGCCTGGGCGACGTCGTCGATACCTGCCACGACGGGTGATGCTGCCACGCCCGGAGGCCGCGTGGCGAGGCGCCGTGCCGCATCGTGAGCAGATCGATGCAAGCGCTTGCGCTCCCGGCACCACGCCCCGGGCCGCGGCGGCGGGGCCGGGACCGATATCGTGGGGAGGCCCGCCCGCGCGGCACCGCTCGGCACCTTCAGGCGCTGTGCGAGCCGGCCGCGCCGCCGTCGGGCGCCCCACCTGCGAACCGGAAGGACCACGATGATCGAGCTGAGGACCCCGCGGGAGATCGACCAGATGCGACCCGCAGGACGGTTCGTCGCCGACGTCCTCACCACGGTGCGCGCCGCCACCAAGGTCGGGACGAACCTGCTCGAGCTCGACGAGGTCGCGCACAAGATGATCCGCGACCGCGGTGCCGAGTCCTGCTACATCGACTACCACCCGTCGTTCGGCGCGAGCCCGTTCGGCAAGGTGATCTGCACGTCCGTCAACGACGCCGTGCTGCACGGCCTCCCCCACGACTACGCGCTGCGCGACGGCGACCTGCTGAGCATCGACTTCGCCGCGTCCGTCGACGGGTGGGTCGCGGACTCCGCGCTGTCGTTCGTCGTCGGCACGCCGCGCGCGGGTGCGCTCGGCGAGGCCGACGCGAAGCTCATCCAGACGACCGAGCGCGCGCTCGAGGCGGGCATCGCGGCCGCGCAGCCGGGCAAGAAGGTCGGCGACATCTCCGCCGCCATCGCGGACGTCGCGCACGCCGCGGGCTACTCCGTCAACACCGACTTCGGCGGGCACGGCGTGGGCCGCACGATGCACGGCGAGCCCCACATCCCCAACGACGGCCGTCGCAAGCGCGGGTTCCCGCTCAAGCCGGGCCTCGTCATCGCGATCGAGCCGTGGTTCCTCGAGACGACGGACGAGATCTACACCGACCCCGACGGCTGGACCCTGCGCTCGGCCGACGGCTCGCGCGGCGCCCACAGCGAGCACACCGTCGCGATCACGCCCGACGGCCCGGTCGTCCTCACCGCCCGCGAGCCGCGCGACTGAGCACCTCCCAAGTCAAGCGCGCTTGACAGCGTGCGTCGGTGCTGGTTGGCTCGGCATGTCAAGCACACTTTACTCCGGAGGAGAGACCCGTGAGCGACGCACCCGTCCCGGCCGACGACGACCGGCAGCCGGGCCGCGAGCACGCGCTCGGCGACCGCACCGCCCCCTGGTGGGCCTGGGCCGGGGCCGCGCTGGTCGCGCTCGCCGTCGCGATGTCCGTCGGCGTCGCCGCCGGCCTGTTCCGGCGCGACGACTTCTGGCTCGTCGCGGCCGTCTTCACGGTGTGCGTCCTGCCGCCCGCCACAATGCTCGGCTGGTTCCTCGTCGTCCGACCGCGCACGAACGCGCCCGAACCGCACGCCGAGGAGAACGTCGAGCGGCGGTGGACGGAGCGGGCGGCGGCCGGCGCGTTCTGGGACGTGCTCGTCGTCGCCGGGCTCACGCTCGCCGCGGTCAGCCTCACCGGGCTGGAGCTGAGCGTCTCCTTCGTCCTCGCCGTGGTCGTGCTGGTCGCGATGGTCGACTTCTTCGTCCGGCACACCGCCGTCTCCCGACGTGAGTCGTAGGCGCCCGTGGACAACGACATGGCAGCCCGCCGCGCAGGGCTCGGCTGGTCGCAGGCCGAGCTCGCCAGCCGTCTCGGGGTGTCGCGGCAAACCGTGATCTCGATCGAGCGCGGCCGCTTCGACCCGTCGCTGCCGCTCGCGTTCCGCATCGCCGAGGTGTTCGGCTGTCGCATCGAGGACGTCTTCCGCCCCTGAGCGCGGAGAGCCACCGAGCCGCCGCCGCACCCCGGACGAAACCTGTCAGCGGTTCTCGACACCCTCCCGGGAGGAATCTTCAGAGCCTCCCGAGGCGCTTGCGGAAGAAGGTCGCCGACTCCTCGTACCCGAGCCTCGCGTAGAACCCGGCGGCCCGCCGGGTGGCCAGCGCGACGTACGCGGCACCCGCGTCCTCGGCCCACCGCTCGGCCGCGTCCACGAGCAGGCGGCCGACCCCGCGACGGCGGGCGTCGGCGTCGACCGTGACCTCCTCGACCCACGCCACGGGCGCGTTGGCGAAGAGCGTCGCATGGCGGTGCGCCACGAGGTAGCCGACGACGTCGTCCCCAGCCTCGGCGACGAGCACCAGCGCGTCGTCGTCCACGAGGAGCGACGCGAACGACGCGTCGAAAGACGCACGCTCGGGGACGAACGACGCCGCGAAGGCGACGACGAGCGGCCAGGCCGCCCCGGCGTCGTCCGACCGGGCACGGCGGACACAGACGGTCGTGGCGTCGGACGTCATGTCAGCAGACGCTACCCATCCCGTCGAGGTAGAGCTGCAGGTCGCTGCGTAGAACCCCGCGACCTCTATCTCGCGCCCTGCGGTTCTACCTCGCGGTCAGGGCAGGAGGCTGCGCAGGAGGGGCGCCGCGCCGTCGTCCTCGATCGAGCCGGTGACCTCGTCGGCCGCGGCCTGCACGACGGCGTCCGCGTGGCCCATCGCGACGCCTCGCGCCGCCCAGCGGAGCATCTCGACGTCGTTGCGCCCGTCCCCGATCGCGACCGTCCGGTGGGGCTGGACGTGCAGCGCGCGCCGCACCAGCTCAAGCCCGGTCGCCTTCGTGACGCCCAGCGGCGCGATGTCCATCCACGCCGTCCAGCCGACGGCGTACGTCACGTCGTCCAGGCCGAGGCGCTCGACGAGCTCGTGGAACTGCTCGCTCGTCGACCCCGGCGAGCGGACGATCACGCGCGTGACCTCGCCCGACCACAACTCGTCGAACTCGACGACGCGGTGCACGCCGTCGAGCTCGCCGTCGGGGAAGAGCTCGTTCATGCGGAACCCGACGCCTACGTCCTCGACGGCGTACCGCGCGTCGGGGAGGTGCTCGCGCAGGAGCCGCAGCGCCGGACCAGGGTCGAACGTCACGACGTCCTCGAGCGCGTACCCGTCGGGCTCCTCCGGGTCGAGCCGCGCGGTCACCGCGCCGTTCGACGCCACGACCCAGCCGCGGTCGATCCCGAGGATCTCCGCGACGGGCGTGATCGCGATGAGCGACCGGCCCGACGCGAGCACCACGTGGTGTCCCGCCGCGCGCAGGCCGGCGACGGCGTCGCGCACGTCGTCCGACAGCTCCTGGTCGTACGACATGAGCGTCCCGTCGATGTCGAGCGCGACGAGCATCGGCCCGGACGTGTCGTCCGGGACCAGGGGTCCCGTCACGCCACCACCGGCTCGAGGACCTCGAGGCCGCCGAGGTAGGGACGGAGTCCCTCCGGCACGCGGACCGACCCGTCGGCCTGCTGGTGGTTCTCGAGGATCGCGACGATCCAGCGCGTCGTGCCGAGCGTGCCGTTGAGCGTCGCGACCGTCCGGGTCTCGTTCTTGCCGTCGACCTCGACGCGCTCGCGCACGTTGAGGCGGCGCGCCTGGAACGTCGTGCAGTTCGAGGTCGACGTGAGCTCGAGGTAGCGCTGCTGGGTGGGCAGCCACGCCTCGCAGTCGAACTTGCGCGCGGCGCTCGACCCGAGGTCGCCCGCGGCGGTGTCGATGACGCGGTACGGCAGGTCGACGAGGCGCAGCATCTGCTCCTCCCAGCCGAGCAGGCGCTGGTGCTCCGCCTCGGCGTCGGCCGGGTCGCAGTAGGAGAACATCTCGACCTTGTGGAACTGGTGCACGCGGATGATGCCGCGCACGTCCTTGCCGTGCGAGCCGGCCTCGCGCCGGTAGCACGCGCTCCACCCGGCGTAGCGCAGCGGGCCGCCCGACAGGTCGACGATCTCGTTCGCGTGGTAGCCCGCGAGCGCGACCTCGCTCGTGCCGACGAGGTAGAGGTCGTCCTTCTCGAGGCGGTAGATCTCGTCCGCGTGGGCACCGAGGAACCCGGTGCCCTGCATGACCTCGGGCCGCACGAGCGTCGGCGTGATGACGGGCGTGAACCCGGCGGCGACCGCCGTGTCCATGGCCGCGTTGAGCAGCGCGAGCTCGAGGCGCGCGCCCACTCCGGTGAGGTAGTAGAACCGCGCGCCCGACACCTTGGCGCCGCGCTCGGTGTCGATCGCCCGCAGGCCCTCGCCCAGGTCGAGGTGGTCACGCGGGGTGAAGCCCTCCGCGGCGAAGTCGCGGATCGTGCCCTCCTCGCGCAGGACGACGTAGTCGTCCTCGCCCCCCGCGGGGGCGCCCGCGACGACGTTCGAGATGCGGTACAGCAGCCCGCGCAGCTCCTCCGCCGCGGCGTCCGCGTCGGCCTGGCGCGCCTTGACGTCGGCCGCGAGCTGCTTGGTGCGCGCGAGCAGCTCCTGCTTCCCCTCCCCCTGCGCCTGGGCGACCTGCTTGCCGAGGGACTTCTGCTCGGCGCGCAGGCTCTCGAACTCGCTCAGCGCGGCGCGGTGGCGGGCATCGGCGTCGAGGGCGGCGTCCACCAGCGCGGGGTCGTCACCACGGGTGACCTGGCTGGCACGGACGATGTCGGGGTTGTCGCGCAGGAGGCGGAGGTCGATCACGCCAGCAGCCTAACGAACTGCGCGCTCCGGGGCCGCAGCCCTTTCCGGCCCCGGCCCCGCTACGGTGTCGCCATGTCCTGGACGCTCTGGCTCGCGATCGCGGCGCTCGCCGTCGCGGTGGTGGCACTCGTCGTCGCGCTGGGCCTGCGCGCGCAGCAGACCCGGCAGCGCCGCGCGCACGGCGACGCGCCGCCCGTCGAGGAACCGCCGGTCGAGGACGACCCGCGCGAGCTCGTCGCGTTCGTCGCCAACCCGTCGAAGCCCGACGTCGCGGGGCTGGAGGCGGTCGTCCGCGGCGCGTTCGCCGACGCCGCGCTGCCGGACCCGCTGTGGTTCGAGACGACGGTCGAGGACCCGGGCGTCGGGCAGACGCGCGCGGCGCTCGGGCAGGGCGCGGACGTCGTCGTGGCCGTGGGCGGGGACGGCACGGTCCGCGCGGTCGCCGAGGGCATGGTGGGCAGCGGCCGCACCATGGGCCTGGTCCCGGTGGGCACCGGCAACCTCCTCGCGCGCAACCTCGACCTCCCGGTGGGTGACGCGCGTGCGGCGCTCGCCGTCGTGATCGCCGGGTCCGACCGGCCGGTCGACGTGGGCTGGGTCACGGTCCTGCGCTACGCCGAGAGCCCCGACGACGCCGGTCCCGACCCGGCCCGGGACGCCGGCACGGAGCACATCTTCCTCGTCATCGCGGGCCTCGGGTTCGACGCCGCGATGGTCGCCGACACCGACGACGAACTCAAGGCGAAGGTGGGCTGGGTCGCCTACTTCGTCGCGGGCATCCGCCACCTGCACGGGCGCCGCATGCGCGCGCGCATCCAGCTCGACGACACGCACCCCGTCGACGCGCGCCTGCGCTCGCTCCTCATCGGCAACTGTGGCCGCCTCCCGGGGGGCCTCACGCTCCTGCCCGACGCGGTGATCGACGACGGGATCCTGGACATCGCGGCGATCGACACGCGCGGCGGCGTCGTGGGCTGGGCGCAGCTCTTCGGGGAGGTCGTCATGCAGGGCCTCGGCGTGCGCAACGACCTCCCCGCCAAGATCGGTCGCATCGACCACGCGCGCGCCCGCCGCGTCCGCGTGCGGGTCGAGGACGGCGAGCAGGCGCAGGTCGACGGCGACGTGCTCGGCCTCGCGGTCGAGATCGAGGCGCGCGTCGACCCCGGCGCGCTCGTCGTCCGCACCGCCTGACCGGGAGCGTCCGACCACCGCGCGACCGGTCTCGTCGGACGGCCCTCGCGCGAGCCTCCTGGGCGCACCCGCCCGTCGCCTGTGGGTGCCCCGCGCGAGGGGCGTGGAGGGGGCGTGAGCGTCCCGCGCGGACCTGCGACGACGCCGCTCCTCGGTTCGCTCCCGCTCCGAGCCGCCCCCGTAGGCTGGTCCGGTGACGTTCCCGGCCGCCGCGCTCCCCCCTGCCCGCACGCTCCCCGCACGCCGGCGGTGGCGCGTGGGCACGCGGGCGACGGCGCTCGCGACGGCCGTCACGCTGGCCCTGCTCGCGCTGCTCGGGACCGCCGTCGCGCCGCCCGCGGCCGCGGCGCCGTCGGGCGCGACAGCGGGTCCGGGCGTGAGCACCGCGGCGGCCGGCAGCGCCACCGTCCCGACGCACGACCCGCAGCCGGTCGTGCTCGTCGCTGTGGCGGGGCTCTACTGGAGCGACGTCTCACCCACCGCGACTCCCACGCTCTGGTCGATGATTCGGACGGGGTCGGTCGCCTCGCTCGGCGTCGGGCGGACGACGTGCGCGACCGACGCGTGGCTCACCCTGTCCGCCGGGCAGATGGTCTCGTCCTCCGAGCCTGCCGCCGAGGAACCCGTGGCGACCCCGCCGGAGGACGCCGAGGCTCCGACCATCGGCTGCCCGCCGCTGCCCGCCCCCGCCACGACGGCGTCGGGGGCCGCGCCCGAGGCCCAGCCCGCCGACGTCCCCGGGTGGGCGACGCTCACCGCGCCGTCCGAGGAGGAGGCGACCGCCCCGACGACGCACCACGCGCCCGGGACGGCCGCGACCCGGCTCGCCGAGACCGGCGTGTGCACGACGGCGGTCGGGCCGGGCGCCGCCGTGATGCTCGCCGACGTGAGCGGGCACGTCGAGCGGTACGCGTCCGCGCTCGCCGCGCTGCCCGAGGGCGGGCTCGACGCGTGCGACGTCACGGTGGTCGACCAGGGCGAGATCGTCGACTCCTCCTCCGGACGGGGCCAGAGCCTCGACGCGCTCGACGAGGCGCTGTCGCGCGTCATGGACGAGGTCGACCGCGGCACGCGCGTGCTCGTGGCGGGCGTGCCCGCAGGACCGGTCGGTGAGCCGGGGCTGCCGGTCGTCGTCGACTGGCGCAAGGGCGAGCCCACGCGGCGCTGGCTGCACTCCCCGAGCACGCAGCAGGACGGCATCGTCCAGCTCGTCGACCTCACGGCGACGGTCGTCGAGGAGGCGGGCGGCAGCACCGAGGGCCTCGACGGCGCGCCCCTCTCGCTGGGCGAGGTCCGGCGCATGGACGTCGCGCGCACGGTCGAGAACCGCCAGTACCTCAACGTGCTGACGAGCACGATCCCCACGCTCTACCCCGTGCTCGTCGGGCTGCTCGTGGCGACCCTCGTGCTCGCGCTCGGAGGGACCCTGTGGGCGCGGCGCTCCGCCGCACGCCGCGGTCTGCCGTCGCGACCCGGGCGCGCGGGGACGCGCATCCTGTCCGCGGTGCTCCTGGTCGCGGCCGCGGCGCCCGTCGCGGCCTCGCTCGCGAGCCTGTCGCGGTGGTGGGTGTGGAGCGCGCCCGCCCCGGCGCTCACGCTCGCGCTCGCGGTGAGCGCCGTCGTCGTCGCGCTCGTGGCCTGGGTCGTGTCGCGCTTCCTCCCGCGTCGCCCGTGGGCGCTGCCGACGGCGCTCGCCGGCGTCACGTGGCTGGTCCTCACCGTGGACGGGGCGACCGGCACCACGCTCCAGCAGGCGTCCCTGCTCGGCACCTCCGCCGTCGCGGGGTTCACGCGCTTCTACGGCTTCAACAACGTGACGTTCGCGGTGTACGCGGTCGCGGGCCTCGTCCTCGCGGGAGGGCTCGCGTCCGTGGCGGTCGCCCGGGGACGACGCCGGCTCGCGGCCTGGCTCGTCGTCGCGGTCGGGGCGGTGACGGTCGTCGTGGACGGCTGGCCTGCGTTCGGCGCCGACTTCGGCGGCATCCTCGCGCTCGTGCCGGCGTTCGCCGTCCTCGCGCTGCTCGTCGGCCGGGTACGGATCACCTGGTTCCGCGCGCTGGTCGTCGCGGGGGCCACCGTGCTCGTGGTGGCGGTCGTCGCCGTCGTCGACTGGCTCCTGCCGGGCGGCAGCTCCCACCTGGGCGGGTTCGTGCAGACCGTCGTCGACGGGGCCGCGCTCGAGGTGATCGGGCGCAAGGCCGTGGGCGCCTGGCGCACCGTCGCGCAGCCGGCCGGTGCCGTCGCCGCGGTGCTCGTCGTCCTCGTCGCCCTCGCCGCGCTGCGTCCCGAGCGCTTCCGCCTGCCGGAGGTGGCGCGCGCCTACGAGCGGTGGCCGCTGCTGCGCGACCTCGTCGTCGCGCTCGTCGTCGTGGCGGGCGTCGGCTCCGTGCTCAACGACTCGGGCGTCATCATCGCCGTCATGGTGGTCGTCGTCGCGACGGCGATGGTGGTGCCCGGCTTCCTCGCCGACGCGTCGCCGAGCCGCGAGGTCACGGCCGTCCCCGAGCCGGGGATCCGGCGCATGCCCACGATGCTGATCACCGTCGGCGGCGCGCTCCTGCTCGTCGTCCTGCTCACGTCGACCGTGCTCGGCTCGACCGACCAGCGGCCCGCGTCCGCGGCGTCGCGCGCCGGCGGCGAGGCGTCGGTCACGCGGTCCGACGCCATCGCGACCGACCGCCCGCTCGTCGTGGTCGGGACGACCGGCGTGGCGTGGAGCGACGTCACGGCGGCCACCACACCGACGCTGCACGCGCTGCTCACGGACGGCGCCGGCGCCGGCGGCGTCGCGCAGCCCACGGGCGCGGCGAGCCGGTGCACGGTCGGCGGCTGGCTCGCGCTCTCCGCCGGACAGCTCGCCGAGGTGGCGACCGAGCGCGCGCCCGACGGCACGTGGACCTGCCCGACGCCGCAGCTCGTCACCACCCCTGACGCCGCGGACGGTGCCGCCGGCGGCGCCCGGGTGGACGGGTGGGACGGCCTCGTCGCGCTGCAGCGGGGCTCGGGCTACCAGGCGCGGCTGGGCGTCCTGGGGGACGCGCTCGGTGGCGACGACCCCTCGGGCGCGACGGGTGCCGTGTGCGCGACCGCCGTCGGGCCCGGGGCGGCGCTCGCCCTCGCGGACTCGGACGGCGACGTCGCGCGCTACCGGGACCTCGCGTCCGCGACCTCCTCCGGGAGCGACGCGTTCGCGTGCCCCGTCACGGTCGTCGACGCCGGCGACGCGACGGCACCGGCCGTCGACCCCGACCTCCCGGCCGACGAGCGCGCCGCGCTCCGCAGCTCCTTGCGCACGGACCGGCTGTCGGCCGTCGACGCGACGGTGGGCGCCGTGCTCGACGCGGCGCCCACCGGGACGACGGTCCTCGTCGTCGACGTCGCCGGGACCCCCGGGACCCGGCCCGTGCTCGGCGCGACGCTCGTGCGGCCGTCGTTCGACGGCCCCGAGCAGGCGCGCTACCTGACCAGCGCCGCGACGCGGACGGACGGTGTGGCACGCGTCCTCGACGTCCCGGCGACGGTGCTCGACGCCGCGGGCACGACGATCCCGGCGCGCATCCAGGACACGCCGCTCGCGTGGGGCTCGCCGCGGCCCCCGGACGCCACCTCGACCGCGGACGCGCTCGCCGACCTCACGACGCTCGACCACGTGCGCCGGGCGGTCTACACGGCGTTCGTCGACGTGCCGCTCTACGCGGGCCTCGCGATCGCCGGGCTGTGCCTGCTGCTCGCGCCGCGCGCGCGGCGCGCGGCCGGCGAACGCGCCCGGGCGCGCTGGGCCCGCGCGGCGCACGTGGCCCGGGGCGCGGCGCTCGTCGTGGCCGCGGTCCCCACGGCAGCCTTCCTGGTCTCGCTGACCGGCTGGTGGCGGTTCGGGAACCAGATGCTGGCGATCGTCGTGTCCACGGTGCTCGCGACGGCGGCGGTCGCCGCCCTGGGGGCGCTCGCCCCGCGCCGCCCCGTGTGGCTCGGGCCCGGGATCGTCGCCGGGATCACGTTCGCGGTCCTCACGCTCGACGCGCTCGTCGGGACGCCGCTCAACCGGGCGAGCCCGCTCGGCTCGGCGCCCACGTTCGGCGCGCGCTTCTACGGGTTCGGCAACCCGACGTTCTCCGTGTACGCGGTCGCGGCGCTCGTCGTGGCCGCGGCGCTGGCCCAGTGGCTCGTCGCCCGCGGTCAGCGGTACGTCGCCGCGACGGTCGTGGGCGTCATCGGCCTCGTGACGATGGTCGTGGACGTGTGGCCGACGCTCGGCGCCGACCTCGGCGGCGGGCTCGTCGTCGTCCCGGCGTTCGCGGTCCTGGGGCTGGCGGCGTCGGGGGCACGCGTCACGTGGCGGCGGTTCCTGCTCGTCGCGGCCGCGGGCGTCGGCCTGGTCGCCGCCGTCGGCGTGCTCGACTGGCTGCGCCCTGCCGACGAGCGCTCGCACCTCGGCCGGTTCGTCGGGCAGGTCGTCGACGGCTCCGCCTGGGAGACGCTGCTGCGCAAGGCCGGCTACGCGGCCCGGTCCGTGCTGGGCGGCGTCCCCGTGTGGCTCACCCTCGCCGTGCTCGTCGCCGCGGCGCTCGTGCTGTTCTGGCCGAGACGGTTCACGCCGGCGTGGTTCGCCCGCACCGAGGCCGCGTGGCCGCTCGTGCGCCCGACCGTGCTCGCGCTGTGGATCGTGTGCGTCGCCGGGTCGCTGGTCAACGACTTCGGCGTGCGCATCGCGCTCGTCGCGCTGATCCCGGCGGTCCCGCTGCTCACCGTCGCGGCGCTCCACGCGGCCGACGAGGGCACCGAGCCGGCGGGACGGGCGGACGCCCCGCACGGCGCGCCCGACGCCGCCTCGGGCACGGACGAGGCCGGCGTCGTCCCGGCGAGCTCGACCGCCCTGGTCGGGCGCGCCGGCTCCTGACGGGCGAGCATCCTGCCCCTACAGCAGGACGAGCTCGGAGCCGTCCGTCGCGTGGTCGGTCATCGCGACGCTCCGGACCGCGGGATCCTCGTACGTGTTCCAGTAGTAGGTCGACGTCCGGGAGGAGAAGAGCCCGGTGTAGACGGTGATCTCGAACTCCCCCGTCCCCATCGCCGCGCTGCCCTCCACCATCGCGACCTGCTGGAGCGTGTGGAACGCGCGGCTGACGTTCTCCTCCTCGCCGTCCTTGGTCGGGTAGTGGGCGTTCACGTACGCCGCGCGCACGAACCGGGAGGGCGAGTAGTAGTCGCCCGGGATCCCGCGCATGTGCGACCCCGAGCCGAACGGGGTGAGGTGCGCGCCGCCGAGCACGGTGTCCTGGGGGAAGTCCGGCGAGGCGTTGAGGTAGTTGCGCAGGTTCTCGTGGTGCCACGCGAACCCCGGCTGGTTGGTAAGCACGTCGACGTCGTCGTGGAAGACGTGCATGCCGTCCGCCGTGTGCTCCACGACGACGGCCCGCGTCGCGTCGGCGACGATCCAGTGGAGCATCGAGCTGGGGTAGGTGTCGTTGATCGGCCGGTCGACGATCACCACGTCCCGCAGCGCCGCCTCGACCTCGTCCACGCTCGCGAACTGCGCGCACACCCACAGGGGGAGCTCGTACGCGGCGACGTTGACCGCTCCGTCGACCGGTCCGGACGCGTACGCCGCGTACCCCGGGAAGTTCAGCCCCGCGACGGCCAGGCCCGCGTCGTTGCCGCAGTCGAAGTAGAGCGGGGTGTCCTCCGCGACGACGCCCATGCCGATCGTCGCGTGCTCGACGCCCCGCACCGCGCCGAACGGCGACGACGGCGCGAACCCGGTGGGCGTCAGCACCACCTGCTGACCGTATCCGCTCGTCCAGTCGAGGTTCCGCGCGAGATAGACGCTCCCTCGGCCGTCCGTGAACCTGATCCCTGTGCACATGGCGCTGCCCCCGTCGTCGTCAGCACGGCCCGCGGTGGGCGCGGACCGTCGGGGCGCTGCGTGCACCCCGTCCCTTCGAGGGTGCGGGGAGGCAGGACGGCTCGCCATCCCTGCGGACCGTCACGGTGGTCGACACCACCGCGACCGCGACGACGTCCTAGTGGTCGGCGCGCACCCGGTCGACGGCGGAGCGCATCTTGCGCGCGTTCACGGCGAGCAGCACGTCGCGGTACTGCGCGGCGCGGTGGAGCTGACCCTTGAGGTCGTTGGACGAGGCGCGGTGGCGCAGGTCGCACGGCACCTCGACGGCGACGTACCCCTTGCGGAGCAGGTCGATCGTCATGCCGGTCTCCACGCCCCAGCCGCGCGCGAGCGGGGTCGCGGCCTCGAACGCCTCGCGCGTGAGGCAGCGCATGCCCGAGAGCGGCTGCGTCGGGGTCCACCCGGTCAGCGACTGGATCGCGCGACGCGCGGCCCCGACGACGATCCCCCGGCCGCCCGCGCCCGGCTGCGGCGGGAGCAGCGCGATCGCGAGGTCGGCGTACCCGTCGAGCACCGGAGCGACGAGCGGCGCGGTGTTCACCGCGGTCTCCCCGAGGTCGCCGTCGATGAAGAGCAGGAGGCGCGGGGGGCGGTCCGCGGCGTCGCGCATGGCGACGACGGCCGCGCCCGTCTCCATGGCCGCCGCCTTGCCGCGGTTGTGCGAGTGACGCACGACGACGGCGCCCGCCTCGCGCGCGACGTGCTGGGTGTCGTCCTCGCTCCCGTCGTCCACGACGAGCACGAGGTCGACGTGCGGGATCGCCTTGGCCGCGCGGACCGTCGCGGCGATGCGCCGGGACTCGTCCTTCGCCGGGATGATCACGGCGACGCGCTGCCGCACCGCGCGGCCGGTCCGGCCGTCACCGACCGTGGGCCGCGGCGTGCGTGCCCGCGTGCCGGACGCCGAGAGGTACGTCGGCGGCGTGCTCGCCGCGCTCGCAGGGACGCCCGTAGGGGCACTGCCCGTGTTGTTCCCCGACTCAGTCGACCGATGGTCCGCGTTCACGCCGTCCAGCCTAGTAGTGCAAAGAGTTGGCCGCAGAAGTGTCGTCGTTCCACCAGCAGATCCGCTCGGGATCTTCGCAGGACGACCGGGCTGCGTTCCCAGGTCTCCCGGATCCTACTCGACGCGACAGCCCGCCGACAGGGGCGTCGGCGGGCTGCTCGTCGAGCCGCAGGCCCACAGCGGGAGCGTCAGCGCAGGGTCACCTGGCGCGACACGATCCCGGCGCGCGCACGACGCTCGTTCGCGTCGAGCGGCTCCGTGACGGCCAGCGCCTCGGTGAGGAGCGCGTCGAGCTCCGCGACCGGGCCCTCGAGCTCGTCGGCCTCCGTCCCGCGCGCCAGCTCCCACACCGGGACGAGCACACCGCTCGAGCGGAACGCCCCGACGAACTTGCCGCCCGCGAGGCCCGACTCGCGCCGCGCGTGCAGGCGCGAGATCGCGTCGATGAGCGCGTCCTCGGGCTCCGGGCGCGCCCAGCGCAGGAACTCGCGCGACATGCGGCACCAGTACGCCGAGGGGACGGCGTCGAGCTTGACCGTGGGGACCATCGACTCGGCCGCCTGGTCGAGCGACGCCCGCAGGTCCGGCGTGATCTCCTCCGCCGGGTCGAGCCAGAACGCGAAGTCCTCGTGGACGGTGACCTCGAACGGGACCGAGAGGTCGAGGACGTCCTGGAGGCGCGGGCCGGCGTCGGGCAGCGCGCTCATCTCGATGGACGTGCCCGGCTCGGCGTCGATCGCCTCGAGCAGCGCGGCGGCGAGGTCGCGGCTCGTGTCGCCCGAGCCCGCGAGCGTCTGGACCGCGAGGAGGATCGCGCCGTCCTGACGGTGCAGCGCCGCCCAGCCGGCGGGCAGGACGGTCACGACGGTGACGTCGCGCGCGCCGTGCTCGGCGGTGGTGCGGGCGGTCGCGGTGGCCGAGGGCACGACCTCGCGCATCGCGACCCAGTCGGTCTCGCCGGGGAGCCCCTCGAACGGGCGCAGCACGAAGTCGGGCGTGGAGTTCTTGGCCATGCGCGGCAGTCTACTGGCGCCCCGCCGGGCGGGTGCGGGGCCGCAGGCGGACGTCGGGCAGCGCGGGCGCGGGGAGCGGACCGCCGTCGTACCCGACGACCTCGCCGTAGCGCCCGTCGCGCGCACCGTCGGCGTACCGCGTGCCGCCGTGGTTCGGCCCCTCGCCGCCGGTGACCACGAGCTGCGCCTGCCAGTCCGCACGGGCGCGGGCGACGTCGTCGTGCGACCGCCCGACGAAGTTCCACCACATGACGATGTCCTCGCCGAACGGCTCGCCGCCCACGAGCACGACCCGCGCCGGCGCGTCCGGCCCGGCCTCGACCGTGAGCGTCGCGCGCCCCGGCGCGACGTACCCGAGCGACGACGGCGGGACCTCGTCGCCCTCCAGGCGCACCGCCCCGTCGTCCACGAGGAGGCCGTGCTCGAACGCCGGGTCGACGTCGAGCGTGACGCGCGCGCCGGCCGCCAGGTCCACCTGCGCACCGACGAGCGGCGAGTACGTCGTCGCGGGCGAGCGCAGCTCCGCACCCGCGACGCGCAGGCTCCCGAGGAAGACCTGGACCCGGGCGCCGGCGACCTCCGCGACCGGCAGTTCGGCGTGGTGCTCGAACGCCGGCGGGTCCGTCAGCCGGTCGCCCGGGAGCGCCACCCAGAGCTGGACCCCGTGCAGGACGGGCGGACGGACGCCGCGGGGCGACTCCTCCGAGTGGGAGATGCCACGGCCCGCGGTCATGAGGTTGAGCTCTCCGGGGCGCACCGTCTGGAGCGACCCCACGGCGTCCCGGTGCAGGATCTCGCCGGCGAACAGCCACGTGACGGTCTGGAGGCCGGTGTGCGGGTGGGGCGGGACCTGCATGCCGTCGGTGCCGTCGCCGATCGCCGGCAGCGGGTCCGGGCCGTAGTGGTCGAGGAAGCACCACGCGCCCACGAGCGAGCGCGCGCGCTGCGGGATCGTGCGCCGCACCCGCATGGCGCGCGTGCCCCCGAGCGGGACGTCGCGGTGCTCGAGGATCTCCACCGTCCGCGCCGCGCCGGCGCCCTCGCCGTGCGGGGTCCCCGCGGAGCAGACGCGCTCCTCGGGCCGGGTCTCGAGGTTGCTCATGGCACGAGCGTAGGCGCGGCGGACGGACCCGGCCTACCGGCCCGCGGACGGGTCTTCGCGTCGCGCGACACCCGCGGGAGAATGGCAACGAGGCCCCTCGGAGCAGGATTCCGAGGGGCCTCGCCGTGTCCGCGCGACCCCGGGGCGGTCGGGCCGGTGGCCCGTCGGGGCGCCGCTCGCGACGTGGCGGCCCGGCGCCCCCGCGCCCGGCCCGGATGCCCCGGGCAGGCGTGCTGACGCCGATCGCGGTCGGCCTTCCGGGTCCGGTCGGAACCTGCGCCGTCGCGCGCAGCCCCGCAGCAGGGGGTCGCGGGTCGTCCACCGTTCTCCGGTCAGCCGTGCCCTGGCGTTCGCGCCGGGCCGTCGTGCGCTCCTGGCGGGGCCGTCAGACCCCTGCGTGCGGAACACCGTCGTCCGTCTGCGCCCGTCCGGGCCGTTAGGCACGTTTGTAGTCCTCACCCGGGGGGCCTGCAAGGGTTCCCACGGATGTCATTTGGCCGGTCACGAAGGCCACAGGTTCGTCCACAGGCGGCCCCGCGCCATTCCCACGGAACCCACAACCCTGTGGATGAAATCTGTGGACAGTTCGCCCGACCGACACGCCCGGTTCGGCCGGGGCGCGCGTCTCGTGCGCACGCCGTCGGTCAGACCCAGAACTGCGTCGTCGGCGTCGCCGCCGGCGTGAGCCGCTCGTCGAGGTCGAGGTCCCGCACGACGAAGCCGCCGTCGTCCACGAGCGTCCCCGCGAGGCGCCCCTGGAGCATCGCCGCGAGCCGTGCGACGAGCACCCGTGCCCGCGAGCGCGCGATGACGTGCAGCCCCGACGGGCGCTCGACCTCGAGCTCGTACGGGTCCTGCGGGACCCAGGTGACGCGGTAGGCGTGCGGGCCGTGCTCGCGCCAGTCGAGCGCGCCGAGGGCGAGCGGCACCTGCGGCACGCGCTGCGCCGCCAGCCGGACCGCGCCGTCGTACGGGGTCTCCCCCGACAGCACGTACTCCGCGAGGCCGTCCGGGCGGGGGTGGACCGCGACGACGCGCGCGCTCGGGACCGTCGTGCGCAGGACGCCGAGCGCGTCGTCGGGCCCGAGGACCTGGGCGCTGTAGAGCGTGAGGTCGACCCCCGAGGCGGGGTCGGGCGTGAGCACCGTCCGGCCGTCCGCGACGACGGCGCCCCCGACGCGCCGCGCCGCCGCGACCGCCCAGCCCAGCACCTGGAGCTCGACGCCCTGGGGCAGCCCCGCCGCGAACGCCCGCGCAAGACCGTCCCGGTCGTCGGAGAGCGGGACCGGCGCACCGCGCGGTGCCGGGTCGTCGACCTGCAGCGCGAACGCCTCGGCGCTCCCGCCCGCGAGGTCGAGCGCCTGCGTCTGCGGCGGCGTGAGCGGGAAGGGTCCGACGACGCGCGCGCCCTCGGCGAGCCGGAGCTCGCCCGCCGTCACCACGCCGTCGGGCACCACGCCCCGGAATCGCGCGCCGACCATGGGACGGGTCGCCCCTCCGCCGCCGGGCGGCGTCGTCCATGCCGCGTCGGCGAACCAGGCGCGCGCGAGGGTGTCCACGGGCGTGCGAGCCGCACCGCGGGAACGAGGCACCGCGAGAAGGTGCGCTCCCGCGTGCGCGTCCGGCACGAGGCCGGCGACGGTGGCGTCCATGACCGGACCGTAGGGCGTCCGGAATGCCGGGATGTTACGCCCGTGTCACGACCGTGCGTCCCCTGCTGCGGCAGGTGCCGCGCGTCCGGTCAGGCGTCGACGTCGTGCAGGTGGTGGACGACGTCGTGCACGAAGTACTGGCCGAGCGTGCGGACCGTGAACACGGACCCGTTCGACCGCCGCCCGGGGCGCTCCCACTGGTCCGGGACGAGCGCGTCGAAGCGGCCCGCGACCCGGTCGCCCGCGATCGCGAGCTCGCGCGCGACGACCGCCGGGTCCTGGTGCGCGTAGTCCTCCTCGACCGCCGTCGCGTCCTGGTCCCAGTTGGCGAACTGCGGGTCGTCGCCCTCGACCATCGACTGCACGCGCACGTCGAACACGGAGAAGACGTCGCGCACGTGCGCGGCGTACTCGAGGACGGACCACGTCGTGGCGTCGGGACGGACGCGCACGTCCTCGCGGCCCAGCGCGGCGACGTAGCGCGGGACCGCGTCGCGCACCGCGACCCCCACGCGGTCGGGAGTCACCTCGGCCGCCACGAACCCGCACTCCGGGCACGGGCGCTCCATGACCCACGTCCAGTCCTTGGTGTCCGCGGGGACGGGCGGGAAGTCCGGGTCCGGGGCGGTGGCGGGGACGCCGTCGGGCGACGCGGTCGTGTCCATGGCGGCAGTGTGCCAGACGGCGTCGCGCGCCCGGGAGGCCCGACGGCGGCGGGGCGTCGGCTCCGTGGCCGCCCACCTGCGGCCCGCCCGCGGCCCGGAGGTGCCGATTAGCGTTCTGACACGACCTTCCTATGATGTCAGCATGCCCAAGATCATCGGAGGATCCCTCCACGAGCACCGCGCCCAGACCCGGCAGAAGCTCTTCGCGGCGCTCTCGACCCTCATGATGGACCGCGGCTTCGACGCCATCTCCCTCGCCGACATCGCCGCCGCCGCGGGCGTCGGCCGCACCGCGGTGTACAACCACTTCCCCGACAAGGAGGCGCTGCTCCTCGGGTTCATCACCCACGAGACCGAGCAGTACGTCGGGACGCTCGAGCGGGCGCTGGAGCACGTCGACGACCCGGTCGAGCAGCTGCGCACCTACATCCGCCAGCAGGCGCAGCTCAAGCGCATCTTCCACCTCGCGCCCGGCCCGGACCTGCGCACCGTGCTGTCGCGCACGACCCGCCAGCGCCTGCGCGAGCACGCCGAGCTCGTCGAGACGATCCTGCGCCGCATCGTGGCGTCGGGCATCGAGGTCGGGGAGTTCCCCGAGCAGGACATCGACACCACCGTGCAACTCGTCAACGCGTGCCTGTCCGGCCGGCTCGTCCCTGACGACCCGGCCGCGCGCGAGCAGGCGATCGAGGCGACCGAGGCGTTCGTGCTGCGCGCCGTCGGGGCCGACGCGACCTCGCCCGCGCTCACCCGCTGACCCGGCCGGCCCGGTCGCGGGCCCTTCTCCCGCGAGCAGAAGCGGCCCGGAGAGCGCGAGGCCCGCGGTGACCGTCGCCTAGCCTCGGGAGGTGCCGACCCTCCGCCGCCGCAGGCTCCCCGACGCCCCCGCCCGGGTGCGCGCCGGGCTCGGCGCGCCGTTCCGGAACGTCTTCACGGCGAACCTCAGCTCCAGCCTGGGCGACGGCATCGCGCGCGTCGCGTCGCCCCTGCTCGCCGCCCGGCTCACCGACGACCCGTTCCTCGTGTCCGGCATCGCCGCCGTCTCGCTCCTGCCGTGGCTGTTCTTCGCGATCCCCGCCGGGGTGCTCCTCGACCGCATCGACCGCCGGCACGCGCTCGCGCTCGCGAACGGCGCGCGCACGCTCCTCGCCCTCGGGCTCGTCGCCCTGGCCGCGACGGGCACGCTGACGATCTGGTGGCTCTACGCCGTCGTGTTCCTCTACGGCGCGCTGGAGACCGTGTACGACGGCGCGATCCGCGCGGTGCTGCCCTCGATCGTGCGACCCGCCGACCTCCCGCGCGCGAACTCGCGCATCGAGGCGGGCGAGATCACCGTCCAGAACTTCCTCTCCGCGCCGCTCACGTCCGCGCTGTTCGCGGTCGCCGTCGTCGTGCCGCTCGGGACCGGTGCGGCCGCCTACGCCGTCGCGGGGGCGCTCGCCCTGTTCCTGCCCGCCGTCGCGGCGGGCGAGCACCGGGCCGCGTCCGTCGAGGGGGCCGAGCCCGCGCCACCCTGGTTCCGCCAGCTCGGCGACGGGTTCCGCTACCTGTGGGTACACCCGACCCTGCGCCCGCTCTGGCTGCTCTCGATCGTCGTCGGGCTCTGCTTCTCCGCCGCGACCGCGACGATCGTGCTCTACGTGCTCGACGTGCTGGGCGTCCCCGAGGGCTGGTACGGGACGTTCCTGCTCGTCGGGGCGGCCGGGTCGCTCGTCGCGGCGGCGGTGGCGAACCCCGCCAAGGAGCGCTTCGGGACCGGCCCGACGATGGCCGTCGCGAACCTCGTCTCGACGGTCGTCCTCGTGCTCCTCGGGCTCGCCCCGCTCCTGCCCGGCTCTGGCACCGCGGTGGCCGCCGGCGCCGCCCTGTTCGCGGTGAGCTCGGGGGCGGTCACGGTGTGGAACGTGCTCGTCATGTCGCTGCGCCAGGCGATGATCCCCGGCCGCCTGCTCGGCCGCGTGCACGGCACCTGGCGGACGCTCCTGTGGGGGGTCATGCCGCTCGGGGCGTTCCTCGGCGGGCTCCTGGCCCGCGCGGACCTGGCGACGCCGCTCGTCGTCGGCGGCGGGCTGGGCAGCCTGGTCGCACTGCTCGGCTTCCGGTTCCTCGCCCGGCTCCCCGACCCGGAGGACGTGGACCAGATCCCGGACAGAGGATAGGCAAGCCTCACCTGAGTGGGCTACAGTTCCTGACGCATCGTCATGACAGGACGTCAGGACGAGCGCCCCGACCCGACGCTACCCGCAGGAGCCACCCGTGACTGCTCTCACCCACGACCTCGACCGCACCGACGAGTCCGTGCCGCTGTCGCAGCGCCTGCGCGAGGGCACGCGTCCCGAGCACGAGCAGGCCGAGGGCTCCGGCTTCGTCGAGCGGCTCATGTCCGGGCAGCTCGACGTCGCGGCGTACGCCGACCTCGCGGCGCAGCAGTGGGCCATCTACGGCGCGCTCGAGGAGGCGAGCGCATCGATGCGCGCCGACGCCCAGGGCTCGACGCTCGTCTTCGACGAGCTCACGCGCACCCCCGAGATCGAGAGGGACCTCGCGTTCCTCGTCGGCGCCGACTGGGCCGAGCGCATCACCATCCACCCCGCGACCGAGCGCTACGTCGCGCGCCTGCGCGCGGTCGGCGCGTCGCTGCCCGCGTACGCCGCGCACGCGTACACCCGCTACCTCGGCGACCTCTCCGGCGGGCAGATCATCAAGCGCGTGCTCGAGCGCCACTACGGGCTCTCGGGCGACGGCCTCGCGTTCTACACGTTCGTGGAGATCCCCAAGTCCAAGCCGTTCAAGGACGTCTACCGCGAGCGCCTCGACGGCCTCGTCCTCACGCCCGAGCAGCTCGACGAGACCGTCGCCGAGGCCAAGCACGCCTTCCGCCTCAACAGCGACCTCTTCGCCGACCTGGGCGCCGTCCACCGCTGAGCCCGGCGCGACCCCGGCAGCCGGACCGGGGCTCTACCTCGCGGCCTGCAACCGGACGACGACGGACTTCGAGACCGGCGTGTTGCTCCCGTAGGCCGTGCTCTCGAGCGGGACGAGGACGTTCGCCTCGGGATAGTAGGCGGCGGCCGACCCCCGCGCCGTCGGGTAGGCGACCACGCGCTGGCCCGCGAGGACGCGGTCGGGCTCGCCGGGCCACTCGGCATGGACGTCGACCCGGTCGCCGTCGGCGAACCCCAGCTCGGCGAGGTCGTCCGGGTGCACCAGCACGACGTCGCGGCCCCCGCGCACGCCCCGGTAGCGGTCTGACAGCCCGTAGATCGTCGTGTTGAACTGGTCGTGCGAGCGCAACGTCTGCAGGATCAGGCGACCCGGCGGGCACTCGACGGGCTCGAGCTCGTTGACCGTGATCTCGGCGCGCCCGCTCGGCGTGGTGAACGTGCGCGAGTCGCGCGGGCCGTGCGGGAGCACGAACCCCTCGGGGCGCCGCACGTCGACGTTGAACCGCTCGAACCCGGGCACGACGCGGCTGACGTGGTCGCGCACCACGTCGTAGTCGTCCCGCATGGCCGCCCAGTCGATCCCCGGCGCCGGGTCGGCGCCCGCGCCACCCCGCAACGTCGCCTCCGCCATCCCGACGACGATCGCCACCTCGCTGCGCAGGTCCGGTGCGACGGGGTCGACCTTGCCGCGCGACGCGTGCACCGCGCACACCGAGTCCTCCACGGAGACGATCTGCGCCCCGCTCTTCTGCACGTCGACCTCGGTGCGCCCGAGCGTCGGCAGGATGAGCGCCTCGCGCCCGGTGACGACGTGCGAGCGGTTGAGCTTGGTGGAGACCTGCACCGTGAGGTCGGTGCCGCGCAGCGCCGCCTCGGCGGCCGCGGTGTCCGAGATGGCGCCGGCGAAGTTCCCCCCGAGCGCGAGGAACGCGCGGATGCGCCCGTCACGCATGCGCCGGAGCGTCTCGACGGAGTCGGCGCCGTGCGCGCGCGGCGGCTCGAACGCGAACTCACGCCCGAGCGCGTCGAGGAAGGAGTCCGGCATCTTCTCCCAGATGCCCATGGTCCGGTCGCCCTGCACGTTGGAGTGCCCTCGGATCGGCGACGCCCCGGCGCCCGGCCGACCGATGTGGCCGCGGAGCAGGAGGAGGTTGACGATCTCCTTGATCGTGTCGACGCCCTTGCGCTGCTGCGTCAGGCCCATCGCCCACGTGAAGATCACGCGGTCCGCGGCGAGGTAGCGCGCCGCGAGGTCGTCGACGTCGGCCGCCGTCAGGCCCGTGGCGGCGAGCACCGCGTCCTCGTCGAGGTCCGCGAGGTGCGCGCGGAACGCGTCGAGGCCGCGGGTGTGTGCCCGCAGGAACGCGTGGTCCAGCACCGTCCCGGGGGCGGCGTCCTCGGCGTCGAGCACGCGGCGGGACACCGCCTGCAGGAGCGCCATGTCCCCGCCCGGGCGCACCTGGTACAGCCGGTCCGCGATGTCCGTGCCACGACCGACGAGCCCGCGCACGGTCTGCGGGTTGCGGTACCGCACGAGCCCGGCCTCGGGCAGCGGGTTCACCGACACCACCGACCCGCCCGCGCGCTTGGTCCCCTCGAGCGCGGTGAGCATGCGCGGGTGGTTGGTGCCCGGGTTCTGCCCCATGACGATGACGAGGTCGGCCCGGGCGAAGTCGCCGTAGGAGACCGTGGACTTGCCGATCCCGATGGTCTCGAGCATCGCCGTGCCGGTGGACTCGTGGCACATGTTGGAGCAGTCGGGCAGGTTGTTGGTGCCGAACGCCCGGACGAACAGCTGGTAGACGAACGCCGCCTCGTTCGACGCACGGCCGCTCGTGTAGAAGGCGGCCTCGTCGGGGGAACCCAGCCCCCGCAGCCGGTCCCCCACGATCTCGAACGCGCGCTCCCACGTCACGGGCTCGTAGTGGTCCGAGCCCGCCGGCTTGTGCACCGGCTCGGTGAGCCGGCCCTGCTGCCCCAGCCAGTACTCGTCGCGCTGGGCGAGGTCGGTGAGGGAGTTCTCGGCCCAGAACGCGCGCGGCACGGTGCGCGGCGTCGCCTCCCAGGTGATCGCCTTCGCCCCGTTCTCGCAGAACTCGGCGTGACTGCGGTGCGCCGGGTCCGGCCAGGCGCAGCTCATGCAGTCGAAGCCGTCCTTCTGGTTCGCCGCCGTCAGGAGCCGTGCGGCGCGCACGGGTCCCAGCTCGCGCACCGAGGCGACGAGCGTGCGCACCACGGCCTCCGGCCCGGCCGCGTTGTCCTTGGGCGGGCCGACGTGCGCCTCGCCCCCGTGCCCGCTCATGCCGGGACCGCCGTCGTGCTCGGAACGGCGGTCGCTCTCGGGGCCGCGGCGCGGAGCCGGTGCTCGCCCGCGTAGACGACCATCGAGTCGCCCCGGGCGAAGCCCGCGAGCGTGATCCCCGCCTCGACAGCCAGGTCGACGGCGAGGGTCGAGGGCGCGGAGACGGCGACCATCGCCGGGATGCCGGCCGTCGACGCCTTCTGCACGAGCTCGAACCCCGCGCGCCCGGACACGACGAGCACCGTACCGGGCAGCGGCAGGCGGCCCCGCTGGACCGCCCACCCGACGACCTTGTCGACCGCGTTGTGCCGCCCCACGTCCTCGCGCACGACGAGCAGCTCGTCGTGCTCGACGTCCACGAGCGCGGCCGCGTGCAGCGACCCGGTCCGCGCGAACACGACCTGGGCCGCCCGCATCCGGTCCGGGAGGCCGAGGAGCCAGGCGGGATCGAGGTCCGGCCCGTCGTCGGGCAGGGCGTGGGCGGAGCGGGTCCGCACCGCGTCGATGCTGTCCGCACCGCACAGCCCGCACGCGCTCGTCGTGGGCAGCGCCCGCGCGAGGCCGACGGCGCGCGGCCGGGCCGCCTCGGCGAGCGTCACCTCGACCGTGTTGTCGGCCGTCGTGCACAGGCGTGCCGTGCGCACGTCGTGCGGGTGGTGCACCACGCCCTCGGCCACGAGCAGCCCGAGCGCGAGCTCGAGGTCGTGGCCCGGCGTGCGCATGGTGACGGTCAGCACCCGACCGTCGACGCGGACCTCGAGCGGTTCCTCGACGGTCAGCTGGTCCTCGCGCCTCGAGACGCGCGCGGAGTCCTGGCCGAGCGTGTACCGGGTGACGCGTCGTCGCGCCGAGTGTTGTCCCACCCCGCCTATGGTGCCAGGCCCGGAAGGAGGTGACGGGAGTGACGTGGACGGCGGTCGGGGTCCCCGCGAAGTCAGGTTAGGCTTATCTTATCCGGGTCTGGCGACGACCACGCCGGGTCGCGCCGCCCTAGCGCACCGCCCTCCTGGAGATCTCCCCATGCGTCACCGTGCCCACGCCGTGCAGCGACCGAGCGACCCTTCGACCCGGACGGCGAGCACGCCGTCGACCACGCGCGGGTCCCGACGCGCGGCGACGAGCCTGGCCGGGGCGGGTGCCCTCGTCGCGCTGGGGCTCGTCGCGGCGTGCGCGCCGCTCCCCTACGAGCCGCCCGCGACGCCGTCGGCGGAGACGAGCCAGGACGCGGCGCCCGTCGAAGCGGCGCCTGCGGAGACCGTCGACGAGACGACGGACGCACCGGCCTGCACGACGCTCGAGGAGTCGCGCGCCGCGGGCGGCGGGTCCGACGCCGACCCGGCGTCGTTCCCCACCGGCCCGACGACCGCGACGTTCGCCGACGACGCGATCCACCCGATCGCGGACGCACCGGCCCCGCGGCTTCCCGTCACGATCGAGTCGGTCGACGGGCGCCAGGTCGAGATCACCGACGTGAGCCGCATCATCCCCGTCGACCTGTACGGGACGCTCGGCGAGATCGTCTACAGCCTGGGGCTGGGCGACAACGTCGTCGGACGCGACCTGCCGACCGGCTTCCCGGAGGCGGCGGACGTCCCCGTCGTCACGGGAGCGGGCCACGCGCTCGACGTCGAGGCGATCCTCGGGCTCGACCCGTCGGTCATCCTCACCGACGCGACGATCCTCACCGACGAGGTGCGGGGGCAGCTCGAGAGCTCGGGCATCCCCGTCGTCTACCTCGACGAGGCCCGCACGCTCGACGGCGTCGACGACCGGATCCGCGCCGTCGCGACCGCCCTCGGCGTGCCGGAGCAGGGCGAGGCGCTGGTCGAGCGCACGGACCGCCAGATCTGCGCGGCGCTCGACGCCGTCCCGCAGGACACCGGGACCCCGCGCGTCGCGTTCCTCTACCTGCGCGGGTCGAACATCAAGATGCTGTTCGGGCCCGGCTCGGGCGCCGACGACCTGGTCCGCGAGATCGGCGGCGAGGACGCCGGGACCGCGATCGGCCTCACGCAGCAGTACGCGCCGGTCACGAGCGAGGCGATCATCAGCGCCGCGCCCGACGCCTACCTCGTCATGACCGACGGGCTGGAGTCGATGGGCGGACTCGACGCGATGATGGCGATCCCCGGGCTGGCGCAGACGCCCGCCGGCGAGGCGCGCCGCGTCGTCGACATGGACGGCTCGCGCCTGCTCACGTTCGGCCCCCGCACCGGGTCCACGATCGCGTCGCTCGTCGAGGCGTTCTACGGCGTGCCCGCGCCAGAGCTCCCCGCGTCGTGAGCGCTGTGACGCGCCCGCCGGGCGCCACGGAGGACGCACCCGCGCCCGACGACGCCCCGCGCCCGGGCGGCCGGCCCACCCGGGCGGGGCCCGCCGTCGGGCAGCAGCGCCGCCGGGCCGCGCGCTGGCTGATGATCGGCCTGGGCGTCGCGCTCGCGGTGCTCACGGTCGTGTCGGGCATGACCGGGCAGGTGCCGGTGTCGCCCGCGGAGGTGCTGGGCTCGCTCGCGCACCACGTCGGGCTCGACTGGGGGCCGATGCCGTCGCACCCGCAGGGCGAGAACGCGCTGTGGGTCGTGCGGTTCCCGCGCGTCGTCCTGGCGATCGTCGTGGGCGCGGCGCTCGCGTGCTCGGGCGCGCTCATGCAGGGCGTGTTCGGCAACCCGCTCGCCGAGCCGGGCGTCATCGGGGTCTCCTCCGGCGCGGCCGTGGGCGCGTGCGCCGTCATCGTCACCGCCGGCGCGCTCGTGCCGGGCACGTGGGTCGCCGGGGCGGCGTTCCTCGGCGGGCTCGTCACGACGTTCGTCGTCTACGCGCTCGCGCGCGCCGGCGGGCGCACCGAGGTCGTGACGCTCGTGCTCACGGGCATCGCGGTCAACGCATTCGCGGGCGGGATGCTCGCGTTCTTCACGTTCGTCGCCGACCCGGCAGCGCGCGAGCAGATCGTCTTCTGGCAGCTCGGGTCGCTCGGCGGCGCGACGTGGCAGTCCGTCGCGGTCGTGCTGCCGATCGCCGTCGTCGGCGTCACGGGCGCGATGCTCGTGCGCCGCAAGATGGACCTCCTCGCGCTCGGCGAGCGCGCGGCCCAGCACCTCGGGGTCGACGTCGAACGGCTGCGCCAGCTCGTCATCGTGCTCGTCGCGCTGCTCGTCTCCGCCGGGGTCGCGTTCACGGGGATCATCGCGTTCGTCGGGCTCGTCGTGCCGCACCTCGTGCGGATGGTCTGCGGGCCGAGCCACCGCACGCTCGTCCCGGCCTCCGTGCTGGGCGGGGCCGTCGTGCTGCTCGCCGCCGACCTCCTCGCGCGCAGCGCCGTCGCGAACGTCGAGCTGCCGCTCGGCATGATCACGTCGCTCGTCGGCGGGCCGTTCTTCTTCTACCTGCTGCGCCGCACGCGCTCGCGCCAGGGGGGCTGGGCATGAGCGACCTGCGCCACGAGGGCTCCTCGTTCCTCGGATCCCTGCGCACCGCCGTCACCGGTGCCCGACGGAGGTCCCGCCTCCCGGGGCCGACCGCGCCCGGCGACGTGGTCACCGCGGCGCACGACGTCTCCCTCACCCTGGGCGAGGCGCCGATCCTGCGGGACGTGTCGGTCGACGTGCGCGCGGGCGAGGTCCGCGCGCTGCTCGGCCCGAACGGGGCCGGGAAGTCGTCGCTGCTCGGCGTGCTCACCGGCGACCTGCGCCCCGAGGCCGGGAGCGTGACCGTGGACGGGCGGCCGCTCGGCGCCTGGACCCCGACGGAGCTCGCGCTCCGCCGGTCCGTCATGCTCCAGCAGGTGTCGCTGAGCTTCCCGTTCACCGCCGTCGACGTCGTGCGCATGGGCCGCTCACCGTGGCGCGGCACGCCGTTCGAGGGCGAGGACGACGCCGTGGTCGCCGAGGCGCTCGCCGCGACCGACGTCGAGCACCTCGCCGACCGGCACTTCACGTCACTCTCGGGCGGGGAGAAGGCGCGCGTCGCGCTGTCCCGCGTGCTCGCGCAGCGCACCGCGCTCCTCATGCTCGACGAGCCGACCGCCGCGCTCGACCTCAAGCACCAGGAGCTCGTGCTCCAGCTCGCGCGGGCGCACGCCGCCGCCGGCGGTGCGGTGGTCGTCGTCGTGCACGACCTCTCGCTCGCGGCCGCCTACGCCGACCAGGTCACCGTCCTCGCCGGCGGGCGCGTCGTCGCCGACGGCGGCCCTCGCGACGTCCTCACCGCCGAGCTGCTGAGCGGCGTCTACGACTACCCCGTCGAGGTCGTCGAGCACCCCGCCGGCGGTGAACCGATCGTCCTGCCGCGCCGCTGAGTGCGAACGGTCGCCGCCAAAACCGCTCAGAGATGGGCACACGGCCGACGCCTCCTCGTGCATCACGTCCGCATCGAGGGCATGGGTTCTCGCTCTGTCGTCCGCCGACGAGGGCGGGCTTCCTGCACGCGATGCCGGTCCACGAGTGCGCCCGGCCAGCGGTCTGCTGCCGCTACACGCTCACGACACCGAACGTTCGCGGCGAGGACATCTCGGATCGACCTGAGTCCCCGGATAGTCAGAGATTCGACAGATCGCGGCGCCTCATCGCCTGTCGTAGAAACGACCGTTTGTCAGGCGTCACAGAACTTGGTTGTGCGACGCCTGACAACTTGTCCGCCAACTGGCTGGACGATCCGGTTCATCTGGCGGATTCATACAGCTCGACGGCGTTGGCGCGAAGTCCACACAGAGAACGATTCGCAACTTGTGACCGTGCGAGGTCAATAGGATGCGCGGATGAAGCGCGCACGGACGCTTGCTGCCGGTGTTGTCATGGTCTCGTTGGCGCTGTCGGTGACGGCGTGCGCATCAGGGGGCGGGAGCTCGGGTGCATGCATGCCTTCGTCGCCGCTCGTTGATCCAGAAACGGTTCGAGCGGGCGAGACGGTCGTGGTGACCGTTGAGGGACTCAACGCTCGGGAGGGATGCAGGGCCAGCCTCGCGGACGGCGCGACCTACGCGGTGCGTCTGGCCTCCCACACCGAGATGCAGGCCAAGACAGAGATTGAACTCGGGTCGCCGTCAGCGCAGGGGGCTCTGACCGCTGAGGTGGAGATCCCCGCGGACTTCCCCGAGGGTCCTGTCGTCCTTGACATCCTCGTCGACGGCGAGAACCTGTGGTGCGAGCTCGACCCGGCTGTCGAGTGCGGTCGATCCAACGCCATGATCGAGGTCGTGGGCCCGGAAGCCGGTTGACTCCCGGACCCACGACCTCCAGGGGTCGAGTCGCTACTCGACCTGGGCGGACTCGAGGTCCCCGAACGTGTCGACCTGCACGTGCACCGTGGTCGGGAGATTCGACTCTCCTGAGGTCAGCCAACCGTCGGTTCCGGTCGCCGAGCGAGTCACAGCCGTGCTCGACTCCAGGCGCCACGCAGCCTGCGCCCCGACGAGGACGTGCTGTTCGGTGTTCGCATCACTGGCCGTGACCCAGGGCTTGGTGAACAGAAGGTACCGATTGCCGGGCTCGAGCTGCGCAGCAGCGCCGTTCACTGCGTATTCGTCCTGGTCGCCGAACTGACGGATCCACAGCGTCTGTCCGGGCTTGGCATCACCTTGGGCCGACGCGAGCACCCGGACTTCGGTGACTAGGAACGGTGTCGGCTCGTCCCACGCCGCGTACTGTGCTCCGCCTCCCATGTATTCCACCCTGGAGTTGCCCGTCGCTTCGACGACGACCTCGTCGGTCGCGTCGGCGCGAAGCTCCTGCAGCGAGTCATAGTGCTCGGTGAGTTCCAGGACGCTGCCGACCGCGTTCGCCGACGGTGCTGGCGTACGGTAGACGTCCGGTGGGGCGCAGTCATCACATCCCGGCTGCCCGTTGTAGATGACGTCGATACCTGCCCGATCGTCATGCTGTGGAATGTAGACCCCGCACTCGCTACGCGGCGCCCAGTAGTGGTTCATAAGCGACACGTCCACGCACGGGGTGTCCTCCCTCTGCACTACCGGGTGGGTGAGCCCAAGCGCGTGCCCAAACTCGTGCGCCATGGTGCTGCGCTTCTCTTCGATCGTCGCGAACCGGTGCTCGTAGGTGTTCATCTGGATGCGCTGCTTCATCGCGTTGCAATCGAACAAATCCAGGGCACGCCCTGCCCAGTCCGTGTCCCCGTAGTCATCGAAGGCGACCCCGATCCAGGGCGGCCCAGAGTTGATCAACTGCTTCGACTGGAGCACGGTGGACGACGCCCAGCTCCCAGCGGACAGCCGAGCGATCGTGTCCCACTCGGCCGCGCCTGGTCCACTCGTGGCCCACGTGAAGTACGTGCTGTACGCGGGACAACCGTTGTACTCCCACGCCTGAGCCGGCTGGGGTGCAGTGACGACCCGAGCCTGAGACCACCAAGCCCACCGCCGCCACAAGCACGGCCAGTAGCCGTTGAATTTGACGCATTGTGCCCCCTCATTCTTCATCAGACAGCGTTGTCCAAGCGCTCGACAGGTTAGACGTATTGCACGTGGCGGTCGACCGCAAGGGAGTGCAAGTTCACCTCAGGCGGCAAGCCCGCCGTTGGGGGGATGACAGCGGTTGCGCTCCGCCTCCTTCGAGTTTCGACAACGCCGCTCGCTTACGCGGAACCGACCGTTTCTCGGACACCGCGGCCGTCGTCGCGACACGCCGAGAAAACATGTCGCAGAACTAGTGTCCGGAAACCCCCGGTGTCGCAGAACCCGGGCGGTTTCGCTACCTTCAGCGTCATGGCACACACCTACGGGTACGCCCGGGTCCCCACCACGGCGCAGAATCTCACCGCGCAAGTTGACGCGCTCACCGGACCTGGCGGCGTCGACGTCCGCGACGTTGTCGTGGAGAAGACCTCCGGGAGCCGCGAGGACCGGCCCGAGCTAACCCGGGTCCTCGCGCAGTTGCGCGAGGGGGACACGCTCGTCCTGACGAAGCTCGACCGGCTCGCCGGTCCGCGGCGCGCGCCTTGTGCGGGACATCGACGAGCGCGGCGTCACGCTCCGGTCCCTGTCGGAGACGATCGGCACCTCGAGCGCGGCCGGGCGGCTCATGATGCACGTGCTCGCTGCCGTCGCGCAGATGGAGGCCGACCTCGCCCGAGGACGAACCCTCGACGGCATCGCCGCCGCCCGCGCGCACGGCCGTGTCGGCGGCCGCCCCACCGCCATGACCCCCGACCGCATTGAAGCCGCCCGCGTCGCTCTCGCCGGTGGGCAGTCGCGCGCCGCCGTCGCCCGGGCCCTCGGTGTCTCGCGAGACACGCTGTATCGCCACATTTCCTTGCTGGAAGGGTGAATTCGTCGCACTGGCTGGCGTGGAGCGCCGCCGCCGGGGCTCAGCTGATCCGACCTCCTCTTGCCGTAATTCGTGATATGCATCACACTCGGCTCGACCAGATTGTCGGGACGAAGGGGGCTCGCCAGATGGGCGCGTCGGGAATCTCAAGATCAACCGGCTGGAGGCGGATCGCGGCCGCCGTCGCCAGCCTTGCAATGGCGCTTGGCTTTGTTGCAGCGACTGCTCCTGCCGCGAGCGCTTACAACTTGACCGGGTGCAAGTGGCCGCGGGCGATCATCGGGTATCGCGCAGATGCGATGACGGGCAACTTTGGCACGTCTGCATCCTCGACAGTGTCGTCGTGGAACAGCCTCAGCGATGTCGACCTCCGATCGGCGCCCGGCACCACGCTGCGGCTGTACACACAGAACGATGGGAACAACGGATACGCCGGCTGGTCGACGTGGTCTTGCACGAGTGGAACCACGACAGCCGCCACGGCTCGACTCAACACGTACATCACGACCAGCTACGTCGCGAACAAGAAGCGCACCGTCTGGGCGCACGAGATCGGCCACGCGATCGGGCTCTCGCACGCGAATGCTGGGACCATGATGTACACGTGCCCACCGTGCACGTACGACACGTACGGGCGCTATGTGCCACAGACCGATGACCGCAACGGCGCGAACTCTCTCTACTAGGGGGCCCAGCATGAACCGGAGAAGCAAAGTTGCTCTGACGCTCACAGCGGCCCTCGCTGCAGGCGTAACTTTCGCCGCGTGCAGTTCACCTGGGACCACGGTCACCATCGCCAGCGGTGGCAGGGCCGAGCTCTACTCGTCCGTCGACGAACTCACTGCCGACAGTTCGGCGATCGCGGTCGTCACCGTGACCGGCCAAGAGGTCTTCGACCGAGACGGGACCA
Organism: Cellulosimicrobium cellulans; assembly: GCF_042723955.1. Lineage (GTDB taxonomy): Bacteria > Actinomycetota > Actinomycetes > Actinomycetales > Cellulomonadaceae > Cellulosimicrobium > Cellulosimicrobium cellulans_H. Next base: position 60,771 of record NZ_JBHXIC010000007.1, read on the forward strand.
AGGAACTCGGGAACACCTACACCGTCTCCGACGTCGACGTCCTCCAGACCAGAGCGCCAGATGCCCTCAACGAGGCCCGCGACGCCGCGGCGCACGTGGCTCCGGGTGCGTCGATCCAGGTTCGACAGATGGGTGATCCGTCGATGGACCTTCCCGCCCCGATTCTCGAGGTGGGCAAGAGTTATCTCCTGTTCCTCGTCCCGTCAGGCCTTCCGGGGGACGAGGCCGAGCAGTTCTTCATCACGGGCGGTACGGCCGGCTACTTCGCCGCGCCAGATCGCGTCGAAGCGCGTTCCGCAGGCACTCAGAGCTTCGAGAAGGTCGGGGACGAGGGCGACACCCTCCCGGCCGATGTCACCCTCGACCAGCTCGACAACGCGGGCTGAGACGACAAACCCCAAGCCACCCCCTCGGTGACCGATACCTATCAGGACGGACCGCCGAGGGGGTGGATTCGTTGTTGCTGACACGCCCAGGGCTCGGCCTCTCACAAGTCTCCCTGTACAGGTACCTGGCCGCGCGGCGAGGGCTGTCCGGGGGTGATTGCCTGCGCCACGGGGCTGTCGGTGACTCGCCGTTCGAGGTAGTGCAGCGGTTCGTGGCCGAGTTGATCTCCAGGGAGCAGCTGGTCGAGCGACAAGTGAGTGGGCAACGCCACGGCGCCCGGCGCTCGAGGTGCTGCCGCGACGTCGCCCGCGGCGAACGCGCGAGAACCGCGGGGTCGTTCCACGGTGGTCTGGCCACCACCGGAGGAAGGAGTCGCCCGTGGCTGTGACGATCGAGGTCTACCACCGGGACGAGCAGTGGCACGTGCGACGGCAGGGCGAGCGTGAGCCGCTGTCGAACCACTCGAGAAGGACCACGCCATAGCCGCCGGGCGCGCTGCCGCCGAGCGCGAGAGCGCCGAGCTCGTGATCAAGAACCTGGACGGGCAGATCGCGCGCAAGGACTCCCACGGGCACGACCCGCGCAACGTCCCAGGCTGAGCCATGGCCGCCGAGAGGGCAATGCCGTACGACGTCGCCCTCGCGCGCGCCGTCGAGCAGATCCCGCGCCGAGCGCGCTCGAGGGCGGCTGCCGCTACGAACCGAAGTGGGACAGCTACCTTCACTGAACGCTGGGCGGGCGCCCGGTTGCTCGTAGAAGAACTGACGCTGCGCCTGATGCGTGTCGCTGTGGTGCCCTCGTTGCCTGGACGGGAGATGGTGGCCTAGTCTGGTGGTAGCTCGCTGCAGTAGCGGCGGGAAGTGAGCCCGAGACCCTTCCGGACGGTTGTGGCGCTCGGGCTTCGCGCTTTCTACAGGTCGATTACTTCCTGGATGAGCGGCTGGGCGCGCCGGCGCCAATCACCGCCTCGGGCGTAGGCCCATCCGACGGCGTCGGGCACGGCGAGCAGCGCTTCTTGGGCTGCGCGCTGGTGTTGGTAGCGCAGTGTCTCTGCGCAGCCATGGGTGCGCGTAAAGGCAGCGAGGTCTCGCCGATCGCGAGCGTCGAGGGTCTCGTCGGACTCGAGGCAGAGCATCGTGTGGCCGGCTTTCGCGATGTCGGCGACAAGGCGGTCGAGGCCGTGGCGCCGTCGGTCGAGGTCGGTCTTGAAGGGTGTTCCTGCTCGGTAGATGGTCGCCTTGAAGCCGTGGTGCTCGAGCTCGGTGAGGATGACTCGGCGGCGCCCGTCTCCCTCGCTCTTCATGTGCAGCCGGCGTTGGCCGGGCAGGACGAGCGCGCGGATGGCCTTGCGTGCGACTACGAGGTCGTGTGATGCGACGACGCTGGCGATGAGGCGGTAATTGCCACTCTTCGACTCGTCGACGAACACGTGGCCGGTCAGTGCTCGGCCCTCGGCTCGCTCGTTGATCCCAGACGCGGTCCGGGTGCAGCACCTCGACGACCGGGGATGGCCGGGGAGAGCGATCCTCGTCGGCGGGCGGCGGATACCCAGTCGCGCACTGTGGCCTCTGGGCGGTCGAAGTGCTGGGCGAGGCGTCGGGTCGGGCCGGCGCCCGACGGCGCCTCCTTGAGGTGGACCTGGGCGACCTCGTCGAGCAGGTCGTCGGCGAGTTCGGGTCGCCCGCGGCGCGTCTGGGCGGCGGCCTCGTTCGCCGATTCGAGCGCGCGTACCTCCTGCGCCGTCAGGTCCTCAGGTCCGCGCCACGGGCCCATCACGACCTGGATCCCGTCGCTTCGCCAGTCGTCCTCGGCTAGGGCATGTCTCCTATATCCGGGACCAGGTGATGCAGGCGGCCAGGATGAGGGCGCCGCGGCAGGTGATGGCAAGCTTGTCGAAGCGGGTGGCGAGGGCTCGCCACTGCTTGGCGAGGGCGAAGGAGCGCTCGATGACGTTGCGGAGCATGTAGGTCGCGGCGTCGAAGGCGGGTGGGCGTCCGCCTGCCGAGCCCTTGCGCGCGCGGGCTGCGATGGTGTCCTTCTTCTCGGGGATCACAGCCTTGATGCCCCGTGTGCGCAGGTGCTTGCGGATCACGCTGGTGGCGTAGGCGCGGTCAGCGATCACCACGTCGGGCCTGGTGCGCGGACGACCGCTCGCCAGGCGCGGTACTCGGAGGTCCCGAGCACTGCGGTGAGCACGGCGCCGTCGTTGCGTTGCCCTCCGGTCACGACCACCGCCAGGGGGCGCCCTCGCCCGTCGACCGCGGCGTGGACCTTGGTCGTCAGCCGCGCGCCAGTACCAGCACACGCCCTTCCCCTCCCCGCCACGTGATCGTCCGATGCCATGACCTGCGGGTTCACGCTCGCCGCCAAGCGTGCTGTGGACGAAGCCGTCAGTCGGTGGTGTGTGATTCGCTGTCGCCCCCTGTGTCCTGCTCGGGGCGCCTGGTGTTCGTCGCGTGCTGGTGCACGCGAGCGATCGTGGAGTCCACTGACACCGTCCAATCGATCTTTCCGGCCGCATCGGCCCTAGCCAGCAATGCCGCCAGGACACGATCCCAGGTCCCGTCGGCCGAGTAACGGCGGTGCCGCTTCCACGCTGTCTGCCACGGCCCGAACACATCCCGCGGCAGGTCTCGCCATGGCAGCCCCGTCCGGTACCGGTAGATGATCCCCTCGACCACCCGACGCGAGTCCGCGAACGGATGACCACGCCGCCCGACATTCGAGGGCAGCAACGGAACGATCAACTTCCACTGGTCATCGGACAACAACGCGAAACGCGACGAACTCACCCGCCAAGGGCGCCAGGGCTCTCGAGCAATACCGTGATGGCAGGCGCGGAGCAGCGCCCTGACCTGCGGCGGAGCCGATGCTTGATGTGGCTCAGAGTCCGCCTGGATAGGACGACAGCCAGTCGGTATGGCGTTCCTTCAGGGCGTCGCGTTCGGCCTTGCTCGGGAGCAGAACGTCGGCTCCGCCGTCATACGGGCAGTAGAGCCACGAGAGGTCATGAGCGCCGATGACGATGTGGCACTGGTCGTCTGCTGCCCCGAGCAGGAGCGCGTCGATCTCCGGCTCGGGCGGATCCGACGCTGCCCAGAAGTAGTGATGGCCGTCGTCGCCGTTTGGGGCGCTGCTCCGCCAGGGCCACGCTCCTGGTAGATGGCGCTTCGTCCAACCCGCAGCCAGGTCCCGCCAATCCCAATCGACACCGATCACGTACAAGCCGTGCAAGGCGCGGGAGTCGGCAGAGCCGAGCAATTCGTACAGGACCGTGCGATGCCGCCGCAGGATCTCCTCGTAGTCGGTCGCGTTCTCGGCGTATCGCTTCGACTCGGGAAGACTGTGGAACCGGACCCACCGGTCGGGGCACTCGACTCGCAGCATGTGCCCGAGCGGCTCGACATCGGGCCACCTGCGCTCCCAGAGTTCGGTGAGTCGCGTCGCACGCGCACTGACCTCTCCTTGCGTGAACGCACCGTGGCGCCCTTGCAGGCGCCGCCAGCGGCTCCTCACTGCACCACGCGCTTCCATGGACCTGAACTCGAGCCCGGAGCGGAGCGAATCGAGCGCTGGCGGCAAACGCATGGACGAGAGCGTAGCGACCCTCAGCCAACCACCACCTCGAACGCCCGCCGCACACGTCCCGCCAACAGGACCGCGAGCCTCACCCCAGCATTACGGAGACACGCCCTAGATGTCTGCTCGCCCGAGATGCTGCTGGCTGTTAGGCAGGCCGAAGCTGCGGGACGGTCCACGAGCCGTCGAGCGCTTCGGCTCGAGGGCGGTAGAGGCGGACGAGGAAGTTCCACGGTTCGGGGACGGGGAGGGTGTTCGGCTCGTCGCCAAGGTCGCCGGGCGGCGCGAACCGCACGGTGACCCCGCCGTCGGTGTCCGGGACGGCAGTGACGCTGTTGACGCTGTAGATGCCTTGGGGGTTCGGCTCGAAGTAACCCTTGGCGTTGTACACCGAGACGGACCAGAAGGCGTCGACCGGGACGTCTCTCAGTGTCAGCTCGTATCTTCCGGGCGGTACCTGCGGGTTGACGCCGACGTACGACGCCTCTGTCGTGGGTAGCCCGCCCCAGCCCGCCGCGGTCCCGATGAGGTGCTGCACGGGGTCGATCTGCTCCCGCGTGCCGAACATGCGGTCGTACCGGCGCAGGCCCGCGGCGAGCACGAGCAGCGCGTCACGGGTGGCGTCCAGGCTCGCTGCGTCGTAGGCGGGCGAGGCGAACGGATCCGCCGAACCGGCGGTGAGGCGCACGCCGTCCTGGATGGCGGCTACCGCGGCGAGGTCGGCGGGGTCGACCGGGTCGACGAGTGTTCGCACGGCCAGGACGGCGTAGCGGGTGCCCACGGTCTCGGCGTCGAGCGGGTGCTCACCGGCCGTGTGCAGCACGCCCGCGACAAGGTGGTCGTTGTCGAGCACCATCGCGGACAGGTAGCGGCCCCCCGCGTCCGGCAGGGTGAGCGTGGCGCCTCCCGCGAGGTCTACGACGGCGAAGCTGTAGAGCGTGTCGCGGTTCATGCGCACGACCGTCTGCCGGTCGACTGGCGCGGGCTCGCGGTTGTGCTGGAACCGGTTGACCCCACCCGCGTCTCGCTGCAGGTCCGTGAACATTCGATCGGTCTCGGCGCGAACGAACGTGCCGGCGTCGACGTGCTCAGCCATGAGTGACCTCCTCGAACGCTGGCCACCACGCAGACAACGTCGCGTACCAGGTACGAGAAGCGAACCACCTTCCCCCCAGGGCAGCGACCGGAGCCGGGCTCTCAGGCTTCTCCGCCGAAGCAAACGCCGCCGCCTCACCGCTGAGGCAGGTCTAGCGGCCCTTAAGGACGTCGGGGTAGGGAGGTCCGCCGGCGGCGGGCTGCTTCACGACCGGCGTTCCCCGCGGCACGTGACGCCGCCCCTCACGATGGGCGTTGTACGGGCGGCTCGCCATGTGGGAGTTGACCGGCGTCCTCAGGTACGCCAGGTCGGGTCGAAGTCGGGGTGCGCGGCGTAAGCGGTCGCGAGTGCTCGCAGGATGCGGTCACCGACGAATGCGACACCGCTCTCGGCGCGTTCGTTGGTGTCACGCTCGAGGTCAGCGGTCATGTCGTACCCGGTGGCCTCATAAGCAAGTGCGATGATGCGCCGTTTCACTGCGCAGTCGGTCAGCAACCTCGATCGTGACCACGGCGTCCACGGTCCGGAGTCGTCCTCCAGAGTCACGCACGCTGCTTCGTCCTCGTCGATCCGGGCGAGCAGGAACTCGGTCAGCGCCATCTCCCCATTCTCCACCCGCTGCTGCTCGACGGTCCCTCGTGGACGCTGCGAGCAACTCCTCGAGGAGTAGTGTCGAGGTGTGGTTGATCGCCGGATCGGCCCACGCGACGCCGATCGAGATGGCCCTCGCAAGCGGGGCGAGACCATTGCCCCGAACGAGGACACCTCAGGCGCGCGATGGGCCGACGACGGGGGTCATGAACCCGACCTGGAGGACGAACCGATCTCCTTGAGTGGGGCGCCTGGCGCCTCACCGACTGCCGCGACGGCAGCGGACGCGAGTCGGCCCCCCGGCTCCGAGCATCGGACGACGCCATGAGCACCACCACCCCCACCCCCACCTCCTTCGGGCGCGTCCAGGACAGCGCGCTGCAGCTGAGGGGGGTCCTGGACACCGCACTGCCGCGCGAGCTGGGTACGGAGTCCGAGCCCCAGCTGTACACCGTGACCGCTGTGTTCTCCCGCCGGGTGTCCGGTCCGGAGCAAGCGTTGCTCGAGCTCCCCGCCGTCACCGCGCTGCTCGCCGACCACGGATATCCGGGGATCGTGCTGCGGGTGGAGGACCGGCGCCTGCTCATCGAGAACACGAACCTCGCCATGCTCTCGGGTGGGCTGGCCCACGAGATCGCGACGGTTCTGCGCGACGTCGAGGAGACGATCACGAACGAGCGGACGCGCAAGGCCGACGAGCTGGCCGAGTGGCGCGCGGCCGAGGTGCTGCGCACGGCGAGCGTGAAGTCCGAGGCCGACCGTGTCCGCTTCGAGTGAGGCGGAGCAGCCCCTGACGGTGACGGGCCGCGTGCGACCTGCGGCCCGTGCGACGGCTCGGGACTACTCGGTGCTGGCGAAGATCGTGCGCGAGTCCGGCCTGCTGCGTCGGCGGTACGGCTACTACTGGACCCGGCTCGTCCTGACGGTCGCCGCGCTCGGCGCCGTCTGGGCGGGGGTCGTCCTTCTGGGCGAATCCTGGTGGCAGCTCCTGCTGGCCGTGGTGCTCGCGCTCGTGCTCGCCCAGCTCGCGTTCCTGGGGCACGACAGCTCCCACCGGCAGGTGTTCCGGTCCCGGGCGTGGAACGACTGGATCGCGCGCCTCGTCGCGAACGCGCTCGTCGGGCTCAGTCACGCCTGGTGGACGACGAAGCACGACGCCCACCACGCCGCCCCGAACCAGGAGGGCCAGGACCCCGACATCTCGCCCGGAGTGATCGCGTTCACGCCCGCCGTCGTGGCGAGCCGCCACGGCTGGCGGGGCTGGCTGGGCCGCCGGCAGGGCTGGTACTTCTTCCCCCTGCTCGCCCTGGAGGGCCTCAACCTGCACGTCGCGAGCGTGCGCCGGGTGCTCGGCCGCCGGCCCGTGCCGCACCGTGGCGTGGAGGCCCCCGTCCTGCTCCTACGGCTCGCGCTCTACCTGGTGGCGCTGGTCCTCGTGCTCCCCCCGACCATCGCGGCGGCATTCCTGGCCGTGCAGCTCGCGGTCTTCGGCATCCTGCTCGGGGGCGCGTTCGCCCCGAACCACAAGGGCATGCCGATCGTCCCGGCGAGCGCGGACGTCGACTTCCTGCGCCGCCAGGTTCTCATGTCCCGCAACATCCGCGGCGGCCCGGTCGTCGACTTCTTCATGGGCGGCCTCAACCGCCAGGTCGAGCACCACCTGTTCCCGAGCATGCCGCGCCCGAACCTCAAGCGCGTCCAGCCGCTCGTGCGCGAGTACTGCTCCCAGCTCGGCGTGACCTACACCGAGGTCGGGTTCTTCACCTCCTACCGGATCGTCATCCAGTACCTCAACGACGTCCCCGGCCGCGCCCGCGAACCCTTCTCCTGCCCCGTGGCCGCAAGCCTCGGCCGCCCGTGACCTCGAGTCCACACACACAGGCGCACCCAGGTTCGCTCCCAGGTTGAAGGCGTACGATCGGGACATCCGCGGCGAACGTGCCCCGTCTGAGGTGCGCGGGCCCGGAACCGCAAGGAGGCCGTCATGGCCACCACCCCGCTCAGCTCCGCGACGAACGGACAGCCCACCGCCGCCCCCTCGGGCAGCCGCCCAGACTCGCGCGTGTCCCGCACGTCAGGCAACCCGACACGAACTCCCCGGACCCGCGCCGGAGCCACCTGGGTCGGCCTGTGCGTCGCCGCCCTCGTCCTGCTCGCCCTCATCGTGTTCATGCTCCAGAACACCCAGCTCGTCCTCGTCTCCTTCCTCGGCTGGCAAGGCTCGGTCCCGCTCGCCCTCGCCCTGCTCATCGCGGGGATCGGCGTCGGGATCGTCGCCCTCGTCGTCGGCACCCTCCGCATCCACCAGCTCCGCCGACGCCTCGCGCACCGTCAGTGACTCGACGGCGAACCTCGTGACCGACGACCGAGAAACCTCGCCACAACGCCCCGTCGACCTGGTCGGCGAGATCGACGCCTCCCAGCGCGCGATGGAAGACGCCGTCTCGGTCGTCGACCACGGTGCACCCGTCGACCTCGCCCGTTACGTTGCCGCGCGCGCCCGCCTCGACACGGCTGTCGCGGCGTGGAACCTCCGCGCCGCAACCACTCCGACATCACGTCCATGACCTCGAGCACGATGCACCGCCATCGGTGCGAGTCGCGCCGCGACTCGTTGAGGTGAACACCCCTAGCGACTCGCCCCGACGCCGCCGGGCAGGACCTCGTAGCGGTCGGGGACGGCCGTGAACGACCCGCGACCGCCGGTGAGGGAGCGCAGGTCGAGGACGTAGCGGGTGAGCTCGGCCTCGGGGACGAGCGCGTCGACGCGGACGCGGCCGTCGGGCAGGGAGTCGGTCGCGGTGATGTGGCCGCGGCGTGCGGAGAGATCGCCCATGACGTCGCCCTGCGCGTCGGACGGGACGGTCACGGACACCGCGGAGACGGGTTCCAGGACGACGGTCCCCGCCGCGGCGAGCGCCTCGCGCACCCCGACCCCGCCCGCGGTACGGAACGCCATGTCGGACGAGTCCACGGAGTGCGCCTTGCCGTCGAGGACCTCGACGCGCAGGTCCACGACCGGGTAGCCGTGCGGCCCGCCACCATCCATCGCCTCGCGCGCGCCGCGCTCGACGGCGGGGAGGTACTGGCGCGGCACCGACCCGCCCACGACGGAGCTGACGAACTCGAACCCCTCCCCGCGCGGGAGCGGGGAGACCCGCAGCTGCACGACGGCGAACTGCCCGTGGCCGCCCGACTGCTTCTTCACCTTGCCCTCGACCTCGACGGCGCGCGTGATGGTCTCGCGGTACGCGACCTGGACGGGCTCGGTCGTGACGCGCACGCCGAACGAGCGCTCGAGCCGCTCGACCGCGACGGCGAGGTGCGTGTCGCCGAGCCCGCCGAGCACGGCCTGCGAGCCGGTGAGGTCGACGTGCAGCGTCGGGTCCTCGGCCCGCAGGCGGGTCAGTGCGGAGGAGAGCTTGTCGTCGTCGGACTGCGAGACCGGGCGCAGCGCGAGCGCGTACACCGGGGCGCGCGACGGCAGGTCGCGCGCCGCGACGGGCATGCGCCGGCCCGCGAGCAGCGTCCCGGTCGAGGCGGCGGAGAGCTTCGCGACGGCGGCGACGTCGCCCGCGACGACCCGGTCGACGGCGACGTGCTCGCGACCGCGCAGGCGGAACAGACCGTGCACGCGGTCCTCGGCGCCGGTCGCGGTGCTCACGAGGCGGTCGCCCGTCGCGACCGATCCCGAGAGCACCTTGAACACCGACACCTGGCCCACGAACGGGTCGACCACCGTCCGGAACACGTGCACGAGCGCGTCCCCCGCCGGGTCGGCCGCGACCTCCGTCGTCGCGCCCGCCGACAGGGAGCCGTCGGCACCGGCCGACCCCGCGCCGTCGGGCAGCGTGACGACCGCCGCCCGGTCGGCGGGCGACGGCCCGAGCTCGCACACGAGGTCGAGCACCCGGTCGACGCCGACGCCCGTCACCGCGGACGCGAGCAGCACGGGCACGGCCTCGCCCGTGAGCACCTCGTGCGCGAGCGTGCGCTCGAGGTCGGCCACGCCGGGCTCGTCACCCGCGAGGTACGCCTCGAGCTGGTCGTCGTCGTGCGTGACGATCTCCTCCACGACCTCGTCGTGCAGCGCGTGCTCCTCGTCGCGCACGTCGGCGGGGACGTCCTCCTCGTGGGTGCGCCCGTCGCCGTCGTACTCCCGCGCGCGCTCGGTGAGGACGTCGGCGACGCCGTGCAGCGACTGCTCCTCGCCGAGCGGGAGCTCGAGCGGCACGAACGGCGCGTCGAGCGCGCCGCGCAGGGCGCCGAGCACGGTGCGGAAGCTCGCCCGCGCGCGGTCCTCCTGGGAGACGACGACGAGGCGGGGTATCCCCGCCTCGTCGCAGCGCCGCCAGACCTCCTCCGTCCCCGACTGCACCCCGTCGACGGCGCTCACCACCACCACCGCCAGGTCGGCGACGGCGAGCGCCGCGTCCACGGAGCCCGCGAAGTCCGGGGCGCCGGGGGTGTCGAGGAGGGTGACCTGGTAGGTCGCACCGTCGGGCGCCCGCCAGTCCAGGTGCGCGACGCCGAGGCTCACCGAGATGCCGCGGGCGACCTCCTCGGGCTCGTGGTCGCAGACGGTCGTGCCCTCGGCGACGGAGCCGGCCCGCGGGATCGCGCCCGCACGATGGAGGAACGCCTCCGCGAGCGTGGTCTTGCCCGAGCCGCTGTGCCCCACGAGGGCGACGTTGCGGGTCGTGGCCGGGCCGGTGGACGTCGACGTCGTGGCCATGGCTGCCTCCTGGCGGGTGGCGGGGCGCCGTGTCCCGCCACGGTTCCAGGCTAGTGACGTCGCCGTGATCCCGCCCGGGCCGATGGTCCCGGGCCGGATCACGCCGACGAGCGCGCCATCAGAGGTTGCGCTCGACGTAGACGCGCAGCGCGTCACGGACGAAGGTCGCGCCCTCGACGCCGCCGTAGTTGAGCGCGAACCGCGGGTCCTCGACGTACATCTCGCCGAGGCCGAGCAGGTAGCCCCGCAGCGGCCCGGGCTCGTGCGCCGGGTTTGCGGGCACGGTCTGCAACCACTCGACGTGGCGCCTCGCGAGCGCCTGCGCCTCGTCCGACGCCGGGTCGACGCCGGCCTGCGCCGCCGCCGTCCAGTCGCCGTTGAGACGCTCGACGCGCTCCTTGAAGGCCGTCTTCTCCGCGTCGGTCAGGCCGCTCCACCAGGAGTGCCCGCGCGCGTACGCGTCCTTGCCCCAGCGGTCCTCGACCTCGTCCTTGTACTGCGTGTGGTCGAACCCGTCGAACATGTCGTCCGCCATGAGCTCGCCACCTCCTTCCATCGTGGTGATCGTCCGTTCGACCGACGCGATCTGCCGCGCCAGCCGCTGCCGCTCCGCCTGCAACCACTCGAGGTGGCCGCGCAGGGCGCGCACCTGCCCCTCGCGCTCCGCGGTGCCCGACGTCGACCGGTCACCCCGGGTCCCGTCGAGCGCCTCCTGGATCGCGGGGAGCCTGAGACCGAGGTCGCGCAGGAGCAGGATCCGCTGGAGCCGGACGAGCGCGTCCGCGTCGTAGTGGCGGTAGCCGTTGGACGCGACCCGGCTCGGGCGCAGCAGCCCCACCGCGTCGTAGTGGCGCAGGGTGCGGCTCGTCGTGCCGGCGAGTCGCGCGACCTCCTGGATGGACCAGTCGGCCGTGCGCCCGCTCGTCGTTCCGGCAGGGTGCATCTCTCTGTCTCCTCCCACGGTCTCGGTGCCTCGGCGTCGCCTCGTGCGGCAACGAGAACCACGCTAGAAGTTGACGCTACGTCAAGGTCAACACCTCCGGCGCGGACGCGGCGTGCGGCACGGCGGGGTGGGGCCGACGGGCGTACCGTCGAGAGAGAGCGCCCGCGGGTGGACGCGACGAGCACGGAGGCCGCCATGGCCACGACGGAGCAGGTACGGCAGCACTACGCCGGGAAGGACCTCGCGGCCTGCCTCCTCGCCGCAGCGGGAGCCGGTGACGGACCGGTGACGGTCGACGCGCTCGCCCCGTACGACGAGCTTCACGCCGGGGGCGCGACGTCGACCACCGCCCTCCTCGACCTGCTCGGGCTCGCGCCAGGAACCACCCTGCTCGACGTCGGCAGCGGGCTCGGCGGACCGGCGCGGCTCGCCGCGCACCGGCACGGCTGCCAGGTCACCGGCGTGGACCTCAGCCCGGACTTCGTCGACGCCGCGCGCGAGCTCACCGCGCGGACGGGGCTCGCCGACCTCGTCACGTTCGCGCTGGGCGAGGGCGACCGGCTGCCCTGCGACGACGCGTCGCACGACCGCGCGATGCTCGTCCACGTCGGCATGAACGTGCCCGACAAGGCGGCGCTCTTCACCGAGGTCCACCGCGTGCTGCGCCCCGGGAGCCCGTTCGGGCTCTTCGAGCAGATGCGGGTCGGGGCCGGCGACCTGCCCTTCCCGATGCCGTGGGCGGTCGACGCCGGGTCGTCGTTCGTCGAGACCCCGGACGACTACGGCCGCGCGCTGATCGCGGCCGGGTTCGACGTCCTGCGGGTCGAGGACCGGCGCGCGGCGCTCGCCGCCGGAGGAGGTCCCGGGCAGGACGGGCTCGTCGTCGTGTTCGGCCAGGAGTTCGTCACGCGGATCAGCAACAACGTCGCGGCGACACGCGCCGGGCTCCTCGCGCCCGTCCTCGTGCTCGCGCGCGCCTGAGCACCACCCCCGCCGTCCGCGCCGGCCCGACCGCCGCGCTGGCCCGACCACCGCGCCGTCCGGGCAGGCGGAGGCCCGTCAGCCCGCCCGCGGTGCCCGGTGGAGCAGGACCGTCGCGAGCTCGGCGGGCGTCCCGACGACCGCCGTCGCACCCGCCGCGGCCAGCTCGCCCGGGCGCGCGTAGCCCCAGGCGACCCCGACGCACGGGACCCCGTGGGCGGCGGCGCCGAGGACGTCGTGCTCGCGGTCGCCGACCATGACCACGCGCCGGGCCGCGCCGAGCGACGCGAGCGCGTGCGCGACGACGTCGCCCTTGGTGCTGCGCGACCCGTCGAGCGTCGCGCCGAACACGTCGTCGAGGCCGCGGTCGAGGTGCGCGTCGAGCCCGAAGTGCTCGACGATCCGCCGCGCCATCGGCTCCGGCTTCGACGTCGCGACGGCGAGGCGCAGCCCGGCGCCACGCAGCGCCGTCAGGCACTCGGGGATGCCGGGGTAGACCGCGTTGTCGAGGAGGTTCCCGGCTGCGTACACGTCGCGGTAGGCGGCGACGGCGTCGGCCACGAGGTCGACCGGCACACCGTGCGTCGCGAACGACTCCCCGAGCGGAGGGCCGACGAAGCCGCGCAGCACCGGGTCGGCGGGGACCGGGAGCCGCAGCACGCCGTACGCGTGCCGCACGGACGCGAGGATCCCGGGTGCCGAGTCGGTGAGCGTGCCGTCGAGGTCGAGCAGGACCAGGTCGTCGCGCGCGCTCATCCGGCCGACGCCTCGTCGCCGCGGGGTCCCGGTTCGCGGGGACCCTCGGGACCGGAGGCTCCGGTGGCCGCGGTCGCCGTCGCGCTGCCGCGCCCGACCAGGAACCCGACCGCGCCGCCGACCATGAGGGCGCCCGCCCCCGCCAGGAACGCCGCGATGCCCGGTGGGTAGGCGCCGACGGGGACGAACGTCGTGTCGGACAGCGGCGCGTAGGCGAACCACCCGAACGACGTCGGGCGGCTCGCGAGCGAGGCCGCGACGACCAGGAGCGCGACGCCGAGCAGGAGGAGCACCGCGAGGACGACGGTCGCGACGCGCGGGCGGCGCGGAGGGGGGACGGACGAGGGCTGCTCGGGAGCGGTCACGCCGGCCATCGTCCCGGCCCGAGGTACCGAGGGCAACTGCCGACCCGGCAATCCGTCGAGTGCATGAAGCAGTCGCGTCCGGGACCGCCGACCGCGACTGTTGCACGCACTCCGCGCCGTGGTGGCCGGTCGCTATTCGCCGACGGTCCCGTCGATCGCCTCGCGGAGCAGGTCGGCGTGCCCGTTGTGACGCGCGTACTCCTCGATCATGTGGACGAGGATCCAGCGCAGGTTCCAGTGCTCGCCCGTGTGCCGGTCAGGCCGTGCGCTCAGCCTGTCCAGGCCGCCGTCCGCGAGCGCGTCGTCGAGGATCGCGTCGGACGCCGCGACCGCCCGGTCGAACAGCATGCGCAGCTCCTCCGGAGAGTTGCCCGCAGCCGTCGTCCAGTCCCAGTCGCGGTCGTCGGCCCAGTCCGCCGTGTCGAAGGGCGCCATGAGCGGCTCGTCGAGGAACACCTGCGAGAACCACTGGGACTCGACGAACGCGAGGTGCTTGAGCAGGCCGCCGAGCGTCATCGACGACGGCCGGAGCCGGTGGGAGAGCTCGGCCGCGTCGAGGCCCGACGTCTTCCAGCGCAGCGTGTCGCGGTGGAAGTCGAGGAAGCCGCGCAGCGTGTCGACCTCGTCGGCGCTGACGGGCGGGTCGGTGCGGTGGTCGGTCACGGCGCCACCCTAGCGGCGGCACCGCCGGGAGCGCCCGGGTCGTCACCGCGGCGATCGACCGCTGAGCTCCGCCTCCCAGACGAGCCACTTGCGTCGCACTGCCGCCTCGACGTCGACGCCCTGGGAGCGCGCGAGCAGCAGCAGGTGGGCCAGGACGTCGGCGACCTCGTCCGCGAGGGGCGAGGCTGCGCCGTCGGGCCCGGCAGTCCCGTCACCGGCCGCCGCCCCGGCTGGCGACACGTCCCCGCGCGGGCGGGTGCGCCCCGTCGCGACGAGGAACGCCTGGGTGAGCTCCCCCACCTCCTCGGCGAGCTTGAGCATGAACCAGTCCGGGTCGCGCTCGACCCCGAACTTCCGTGCGTAGAGCGCCGAGACGGCCTCGACGCGCCCGCTGAGGCGGGAGAGGGTCAGGGGCGCGTCGTCGTCCATCGGCCCAGTGAACCAGCGAACGCCCGGGGCTACCGCACGACGAGCGCGACGGCGAGCAGCAGCACCGTCGCGACGATCTCCCCGATCCCGACGGCCTTCGGGCTCAGCGGTCGTCCCGGCAGGACTGCGGCGCGCACCGTCGCCGCGGCGAGGAACGCCGTCGCCCACCACCACGAGGGGCCGTGCACGACGGCGAGCACCCCCGCCGCGACGGTGACCCCCGCGTGGTACGCGACCGAGGCGACGACGTACGACCGCACGCCGCGCTCGCGGATCATCGTCTTGACGTAGAGCACGGTGCCGAACAGGTAGGCGAGCAGGAGCGCGGCGACGAGCCAGACCTCCGCGGGGACCACCAGCACGCGGGCGCCAGGCTCCCTGCACGCGGCGTACGCGACGACCGTCATGAGCGACGCCGCGACGGTCATCGCGCCGCCCGCGGCGACGGACCGTTCCGTGCGCTGCGCCGACGCCCACAGGCCGAGCGCGAGGAACGGGGCGAACGCGGGCGCCCAGAGAGCGAGCGCCGGGTCGAGCACGAGCACGACCGCCCCCAGCAGGGCGGCGATCGCGCCGTAGGTGAGCATCGGGCGGCGGTAGCGCGGCCGGCGGCGCGACTTGAGCCACAACCCGGCCGCGAAGTAGGCGAGGTACCCGACGAGCCAGAGGGCGCCGAGCGCGACGGTCACCGGCCGGAACCCGGCGTCCTGGACTCCCCGGACCGTCCCGACGACGAACGGCAGGAGCAGCATCGGCCACGCGCCGTGCTGGTTCGGCACCCAGCCGGGAGGACGTCGGGACACGCCCCGAGGCTAGCGTCGTGCCGCGCGGTGCCGACCGCGAGAAATCCCCGTCGGGCCGGGCCTCACGGCCCGCCCCGGCGGGACCAAGGTCCCCACCTGTCCTGCGCTCGCCGCCACGCCGCGGTTCTGCGTCGCTCGCGGTCTCCGGACTAGATATGGTGACTCAGCCGTGATCCAGACCCCACATGTTGGGGTGCGGTCCGTCTCGCAACCCCTGCGGGACGGAGACGAGAACTCGGTGGGCAGAGGGGACGAGCGATGACCACCATCGAGCTCGACCAGGCAGCATCGCGCAGCACGACCGCCACGCTGGAGGTCCTCAAGCGCGACGGCCGACGGCGGCCGTTCGACGACGGCCGCATCCGCGCCGCCGTGACCAAGGCCTTCGCGGAGGTGCACGGCGACCTCACCGCGGCGCACCGGAGCCGCGTCGACGAGGTCGTGGGCCGTGTCGACGAGGAGATCGCCGCGCGGTTCGTCGGTGCGGTGAAGATCTACGAGATCCAGGGCGTCGTCGAGCACGTGCTGCTCGAGTCGCACGAGTACGACGTGGCGCGCGCCTACATCGACTACCGCGTGCAGCGCGACTTCGCGCGCAGCCGGGCGACGGACCTCAACCACTCGATCGTGCGCCTGCTGGACAAGGACTCCACGGTCGTCAACGAGAACGCGAACAAGGACAGCGAGGTCTTCAACACCCAGCGCGACCTCACGGCCGGGACGGTGGGCAAGGCGATCGGGCTGCGGATGCTCCCGCCGCACGTCGCGAACGCGCACCAGAAGGGCGACCTGCACTACCACGACCTCGACTACCACCCCTACGCGCCCATGACGAACTGCTGCCTCATCGACTTCCGGTCGATGCTGTCGAGCGGCTTTCGGATCGGGAACGCGCAGGTGGAGCCGCCCCGCTCGATCCAGACCGCGACGGCGCAGATCAGCCAGATCATCGCGAACGTGTCCTCCAGCCAGTACGGCGGGTGCTCGGTCAACCGCATCGACGAGCTCCTCGCTCCGTACGCCGAGCGCAACCTGGAGAAGCACCTCGCGGACGCGCGCCGCTGGATCGCCGACGAGTCCGCGCACGAGGAGTACGCGCGCGAGAAGACGCGCAAGGACATCTACGACGCGATGCAGTCGCTGGAGTACGAGATCAACACCCTGTTCACGTCGAACGGGCAGACGCCGTTCACGTCGGTCGGGTTCGGGCTCGGCACGGGCTGGCTGGAGCGCGAGATCCAGCGCGCGATCCTCCAGATCCGCATCCGCGGGCTCGGCAGCGAGGGCCGCACGGCGATCTTCCCCAAGCTCATCTTCACGCTGCGCCGCGGTGTGAACCTCGACCCCGGCGACCCCAACCACGACCTCAAGCAGCTCGCCGTCGAGTGCTCGACGAAGCGCATGTACCCCGACGTGCTGTCGTACGACAAGATCGTCGAGCTCACCGGGTCGTTCAAGGTGCCCATGGGTTGCCGGTCGTTCCTCCAGGGCTGGCAGGACGAGCACGGCAACGACGTCTCCGAGGGCCGCATGAACCTCGGCGTCGTGACGCTCAACCTGCCGCGGATCGCGCTCGAGGCCGACGGCGACCTCGACACGTTCTGGCGCCTGCTCGACGAGCGCCTGGAGACCGTGCACGACGCGCTCGTCTTCCGGATCGAGCGCTGCACGGAGGCGACGCCGGGCAACGCGCCGATCCTCTACGTCCACGGGGCGTTCGGGCAGCGGCTGGCCCCGGGCGACGACGTCGACCGCCTCTTCCGCGACGGCCGCGCCACCGTCTCTCTCGGGTACATCGGGCTCTACGAGGTCGCGGCCGCGTTCTACGGCGGCGCCT
Organism: Cellulosimicrobium cellulans; assembly: GCF_042723955.1. Lineage (GTDB taxonomy): Bacteria > Actinomycetota > Actinomycetes > Actinomycetales > Cellulomonadaceae > Cellulosimicrobium > Cellulosimicrobium cellulans_H. Next base: position 77,936 of record NZ_JBHXIC010000007.1, read on the forward strand.
GGGAGCACGACCCGCGGGCCAAGGAGCTCACGCTCGACGTGCTGCGCGCCCTCCACGCGCACGCCGCGGGCTGGACGGCGCGGACGGGATACCGGATCAGCGTCTACGCGACGCCGAGCGAGAGCCTCACCGACCGGTTCTGCCGCCTCGACCGCGAGCGGTTCGGCGCGGTGCCGGACATCACGGACAAGGACTACTACACGAACAGCTTCCACTACGACGTCCGCAAGAACCCGACGCCGTTCGAGAAGCTCGACTTCGAGGCCGAGTACGCGCGGTACACGTCCGGCGGGTTCATCCACTACTGCGAGTACCCGGTGCTCCAGCAGAACCCGAAGGCCCTGGAGGCGGTCTGGGACTACGCGTACGACCGCGTGGGCTACCTCGGCACGAACACGCCGATCGACCGCTGCTACGCGTGCGGGTTCACGGGCGACTTCGACCCGACCGCGCGCGGCTTCGCGTGCCCGTCGTGCGGCAACGCCGACCCGCGCACGTGCGACGTCGTCAAGCGCACGTGCGGGTACCTGGGCAACCCGCAGCAGCGCCCCATGGTGCACGGTCGCCACGCGGAGATCTCCGCGCGGGTGAAGCACCTGCCCGACGGCGCAGCGTCGGCGTGACCGTGGCGCGCACCCCCGGCCCCGGCTGGCGCTCGGACCGCGTCAGCCGGGGGTACGTCGCGGACTACAAGCCGTTCGTCATGGTCGACGGCGAGGGCGTGCGCTGCTCGCTGTACGTGAGCGGGTGCCTCTTCGCGTGCGAGGGGTGCTTCAACGAGGTGGCGTGGAGCTTCCGCTACGGGCGCCCGTACGACGACGCCCTGGAGGACCGCGTCCTCGCCGACGTCGCGCACCCCGCCGTGCAGGGCCTGTCCCTGCTCGGCGGGGAGCCGTTCCTCAACACGGGCGTGTGCCTGCGGGTCGTGCGCCGGCTGCGCGCGGACCACGGCGACCGCAAGGACGTGTGGTGCTGGACGGGCTACACGCTCGAGGAGCTGCGGGAAGGGACGGCGGACCAGCGCGCGCTGCTCGCCGAGGTCGACGTGCTCGTCGACGGCCGGTTCGAGCTCGCGCGCCGCGACCTCACCCTCGCGTTCCGCGGCAGCACGAACCAGCGCGTGCTCGACGCGCGCGCGTCGCTCGCCTCGGGCCGCGCCGTCCCGTGGCCGCGCGTGCCCGACGCCGGGCGCGCACGCGGTGCGTCGCTCGCCTCCTAGCGTCCGGCGAGACGGGAGAAGCGGCCCCTCCGGCCGATGTCGGAGGGACCGCTTCTCGCATCACGGCCGGGATTGCCCTCGTCGGGGCCCGTCGAGGGTCAGGGGGCGGCGACGACGCGCACCGGGACGGTGCGGAAGCCCGCGACGGGTGCGGTCTCGCGCTCGGCCGGGCGGACGCCGTCGTGCACGACCGTCCCCGCGCGCAGGAGACGGCGGACGAGGACGCGCAGCTCGAGCGTCGCGAGCGGACGGCCCGGGCACACGTGGGGGCCGGTGCCGTAGACGAGGTTGCGGTCGGCGTGGCCCTCCGGGTCGTAGGCATCGGGGTCGTCGAACGCCTCCGGGTCACGGTTGGCCTCGCGCCAGTCGAGCACGACCTGCTCGCCCGCGGCGACCGGGCACCCGGCGACGACGGTGTCGCGCGTCGCGACGCGCCGGTTGGAGACGAACGGGTCGTCGAGGCGCAGGATCTCGTCGACCGCCGCGTCGAGCGCCGGGTCCGGGGCGTCGCGCAGGTGGTGCTGGTGCTCGGGGTGCTCGGCCAGCCAGTGCACGACGACGCCCGCGCACAGAGCGAGCGAGGACAGGTCTCCCCCGGTCCAGTTGCGCAGGATCGAGACGAGCTCCTCGTCCGTCCACGCCGGACGGTCGTCGTCGTGCTGGGCGAGCAGCCGGGCGGTGACGTCGGGGCCGTCGGTGCCGGTCGCGGGGTCGTGCCCTGGTCCGGTCGACACCGAGCCGGCCGTCGCATCGGCGCGGCGCGCGTCGAGCAGGCCGCGGACGATGCGGTCGAAGCGCGTGGCGACACGACCCGTCCACGCCCGGTCGCCGGAGCGCGTCGCGGCGCGGTTCTCCGCGACCCAGTCGAGCAGCTCGGCCTCGAGGTCGGCGGGCCAGCCGAGCCACGCCGACTGCGCCCGCACGGCGTACCGCGCGCCGAGCTCGACGGCGTCGAACCTACCGCCCGCGACGTCGGCAACCAGACCGATGGCGAGGTCGTCGAGGACCGCGCCGAGCCAGGCGAGCTCGTCCGGGGCGAAGAACGGGTCGAGGAGCCGGCGCGCCCGCGCGTGCGCCGCGCCGTCGAGACCGTTGGGCACCTGGAGGTGGGCGGACGCCGCGCTGGAGAACAGCCCGGGGTCCTGCGCCGCCGCGACCACCTCGGCGTGCCGCCGCACGACGACCCTCCCCGCGCGGTCCCTCGTCCCCTGCACGGTCCGGGTGTCGCTCACGTGTGGCCTCCTGTCGCGTGGTCCACCCGGACCGAGCCGGGCCTCTGCGAGCGTACGACCGCCCGGGTCGCGCCTCAGGACGAACGCCCGCAGGACGGGCACGACGTCCGCCCGACCCGGGACGAACGTCCCACCCGTGCTGTGGGCATGAATGGGGCCCGGTTCCGCGGCGAGAACCAGGCCCTATTCATGCCCACAGCGAGGCCGGGTGTCCGGTCAGACGGTCTTGCGCGTGCGGCGGATGCCGACCCACAGGCCGACGACGCACGTCACCGCCGCGGCGACGAAGCCCCACAGCACGTCGGTGCTCGCGAACGTCCCGGCGAGCAGCGCGCGCTCCGCGTCCACGATGTACGTCAGCGGGTTGAACAGCGCCGCCGTGCGCATCCACGCCGGGCCGGCCTCGAGCGGCAGCATCATCCCGGACAGGATGAGGAGCGGGAACAGCAGCGACTGCTGCACGCCCCAGAACAGCCACTCGCGGTTCTTCGCGGCGAGCGCGAGCGCGATGGACAGCGCGCCCACACCGATGCCGAACAGCCCGAGCAGCAGCAGCCCGACGAGCAGGTGCAGCGGGTAGAGCGTGAACCCGAACGGCACGCACACGAGCGCGATGAGCAGGCCCTGCACGACGAGCGGCGCGAACTCCTTGAGCGAACGGCCGACGAGGATCGCGGAGCGGTCGAGCGGCGTCGCGAGGACGCGCTCGTAGGAGCCGGTCATCATCTCGTAGAGCAGGTTGGACCCGCTCATGGACGTGCCGAACAGCGAGATCATGACGATCACGCCGGGGACGAACCACTGGAGCGTCTCCGCCGTCGACCCGCCGCCGCCGGCCGCCCCGCCCCCGAACCCGCCGACCGCGCCCGTGAGCAAGGGGCCGAACAGGCCGAGGAAGATCAGCGGCTGGAGCAACGAGAAGATCAGCGTGAACGGGTCGCGCAGCACGAGCAGGATCTCGCGCGTGAAGACGGCCCAGGTGTCGGCGAGGAACTTCGCGACCCCGGTCCGCAGGATCGCGTCGGCGCCGGGCGTCGTCCGGCTCGCCGGGGACGAGACGTCGGTGCGCGCGCTCATGCTGCCTCCTCTCGCAGGCTGCGCCCGGTGAGGTTGAGGAACACGTCGTCGAGGCTCGCCTGCTTGAGCTCGGCCGAGCGCACCGACAGGCCACCGACGCGCAGCGACTCGATGGCCTCGGGCAGCCGGTCGGACCCGTGGGTCGTCGAGATCCGGACGGTCACGACGCCGTCGGCGCCGCTCGTGGTCTCGACCTGGCCCACGTCCCCGGCGAGGGACGCGCGGACGCGACCGACGACGTCGGGCACCTCGCCCGGGCTCGTGGCGCCACCCGGCGCGGGGGTCACCGCGAGCGTGATGACGTCGTCGGCGTGGCTGCGCTTGAGCGCGTCCGGCGTGGCGTCGGCGATGATCTCGCCGTGGTCGATGACGACGACGCGCTCGGCCATGCTGTCGGCCTCGTCGAGGTAGTGCGTGGTGAGCACGATCGTCATGCCGTACCGCTCGCGCATCGCGGCGATGTGCTCCCACAGGTTGGCGCGCGCGTGGGGGTCGAGGCCCGTCGTCGGCTCGTCGAGGAACAGCAGCGGCGGGTGGTTCATGAGCCCCAGCGCCACGTCGAGCCGCCGCCGCTGGCCACCTGAGAGCGACTGCACGGTGCGCTTCTCGAGCCCGCCGAGGTCGAGGGCGGCGAGCAGGTCGGCGGCGCGCCGCGTGTACTCGCCGGGCGGGAGTCCGTAGAAGCGGCCCTGGTTGTGCAGCTCGTCGAGCACGCGGTAGGAGTACCCGCCCCCGTTGCCCTGCCCGATGAAGCCGATGCGGGAGCGGACCCGGGCCGGGTCGCGCGCGACGTCGTAGCCGGCGACCTCCGCGGTCCCGGCGGTGGTTTCGAGGAGGCTCGTCAGCATCCTCAGGGTCGTGGACTTGCCGGCCCCGTTGGGGCCGAGGAAGGCGACGAGCTCGCCCTCGCGGACGTCGACGTCGATGCCCTTGACGGCCTCGACGGTCTCTTTCTTGCGGTGGAAGGTCTTGGTCAGGCCACGGGCTCGGATCACCGGAGCCACCCTTTCGTACGCCGTACCGAAATTGACGATCCACGTTAGCATACGGTGTACGGGAAGAGGCAAGCCTTTGTCCCGCCAGGCTTGTGCGGGCGGGACGCGACCGAAGTCGGGGAGGATACGCACGTGACGACCGACCGCACCGACGAGCGCGACGGCGACCTCGCGCCGTCGGGCAGCCCGCAGAACCCGCCCGACTCCCCGGAACCGGAGGCGCCGGGACGACCGCGGGGCGTCGTCGCGGCCGCGGACGCCGGGGTCGCCTCCGCCGTGCAGGCCGCGGAGCACGCACGGGCCCAGTTCACCGAGGTCGTCCGCACGCCCGAGATCACGCGCCGCCTCGCCCTGCTCTGGGACCCGCCGGCCCCCGCGACGCGGGGGCGCAAGCCGCGCCTCACGCTCGACGACGTCGTGCGCGCGGGGATCGCCGTCGCGCAGGAGGGCGGCCTCGACGCCCTCTCCATGCGGCGCGTCGCGACGGAGCTCGGCGTCGGCGCGATGTCGCTCTACACGTACGTCCCCGGTCGCACCGAGCTCGTCGACCTCATGATCGACCGCGCGTACGCCGAGCTCGACCTGCCTGCGGCCGGGGCGCCGTGGCGCCCCGCGCTCGCGCAGTACGCGCACGAGCTGTGGAACCTCTACCTGCGCCACCCGTGGATCCTGCAGACCAACATGTGGCGCGCCCCGCTCGCGCCGCACGTCCTCGACGCGCAGGAGGCGGGCCTGCGCACGATCGTCGACACGGGTCTCTCCGAGCTCCAGGTCGTCGACACGCTCGGCCTCGTCGACAACTACGTCCAGGGCCTCGCGCGCGCCACGGTCGCCGAGCGGACCGAGCGCGACGCGACCGGCGTCGGCAACGACGAGTACTGGACGACGCTCGGCAGCTTCTGGGAGGACTGGTTCGACGTCGAGCGCTACCCCGTCATGACGCGGATCTACGTCGCGGGCGGGTTCGACGCCCCGCAGGGCCCGTTCGACGCGAGCCTCGACCGCCTGCTCGACGCCGTCGAGATGGCGATCGACCGCGCGAGCGCCGACACCTCGAGAGAGAACCGTGGTCGCGCGAGATAGAACGCTGGTCCGCCGAGGTAGAACGCTGGTCGCGCGAGGGCGAGCCCTGGTCCACCGAGGGAGGGCCGTGGTGGTCGGAGGACGGTAGCGGCTGACGCGCGAACGTGACCCCTGGCAGGATCGACCCATGGATCCCCGCGCCGGCACGCCCGCCCAGCCCAGCGACCTGATCGACGTCGACGCCGTGGTCGGCGCCTACTACGACCTCGCCCCCGACGTGGACGACCCGGCGCAGAAGGTCGTGTTCGGCACGTCCGGCCACCGCGGGTCGAGCCTCGACCACGCGTTCAACGAGGCGCACATCATCGCGATCACGGCCGCGATCGTCGAGTACCGGCGCTCGCAGGGCACGGACGGCCCGCTGTTCATCGGCCGCGACACGCACGCGCTCTCGCTCCCGGCGTGGCAGACCGCGCTCGAGGTCCTCGTCGCCGCGGGCGTCCAGACGTACGTCGACGCGCGCGACTCGTTCACCCCGACGCCCGCCGTCTCGCAGTCGATCCTCCTGCACAACGAGGCGACGACGGTCGACGGCGTCCGCACCACGGGCCCCGGCCTCGCGGACGGCATCGTCGTGACGCCGTCGCACAATCCCCCGCGCGACGGCGGCTTCAAGTACAACCCGCCGCACGGCGGCCCAGCCGGTTCCGAGGCGACCGGCTGGATCGCGGACCGCGCGAACGAGATCCTGCGCGACGGCGTCGCGAGCGTGCGGCGCGTGCCGCTCACCCAGGCGCTGACGTCCGAGCACGTGCACAAGCACGACTTCCTCACCACGTACGTCGACGACCTCGCGAACGTGCTCGACCTCGACGCGATCCGCGACTCCGGCGTGCGCATCGGCGCCGACCCGCTGGGCGGCGCGTCGGTCGAGTACTGGGGCGAGATCGGCGAGCGGTACGGGCTCGACCTCACGGTCGTCAACCCGCAGGTCGACCCGCGCTGGGCGTTCATGACGCTCGACTGGGACGGCAAGATCCGCATGGACTGCTCGTCGCCGTACGCGATGGCGTCGCTCGTCGCGGGGATGACCGGCGAGTCCGGGGACGCCGAGGGCGGCGCGCCGTTCGACGTCGCGACCGGGAACGACGCCGACTCCGACCGCCACGGCATCGTCACGCCCGACGCCGGGCTCATGGACCCCAACCACTACCTCGCCGTCGCGATCCAGTACCTCTACGGCGGCGCGCGCGAGGGCTGGCGCGACGACGCGGCGATCGGCAAGACGCTCGTGTCGTCCGCGCTCATCGACCGGGTCGCCGGCGGACTGGGGCGCCGGCTCGTCGAGGTCCCGGTCGGGTTCAAGTGGTTCGTGCCCGGCCTGCTCGACGGCACGGTCGGGTTCGGCGGTGAGGAGTCCGCCGGGGCGTCGTTCCTGCGCAAGGACGGCCGCGTCTGGTCGACGGACAAGGACGGCCTGCTCCTCGCTCTCCTCGCGTCGGAGATCATCGCGACGACGGGCCGCACGCCGTCCGAGCACCACCGCGACCTCGTCGAGCGCTACGGCGAGTCCTGGTACGCCCGGGTCGACGCGCCCGCGACGCTCGAGGAGAAGGCGACGCTCGGCAAGCTCTCGCCCGAGCAGGTCACCGCGACCGAGCTCGCGGGCGAACCGATCACCGCGAAGCTCACGAACGCCCCCGGGAACGACGCCCCGATCGGCGGGCTCAAGGTCACGACCGAGAACGCGTGGTTCGCGGCCCGGCCGTCGGGCACGGAGAACGTCTACAAGATCTACGCCGAGTCGTTCGTCTCCGCCGAGCACCTGACCCAGGTCCAGGCCGAGGCGAAGGACGTCGTCTCCGCCGCCCTCGGCAGCTGATCGTCCCGCCGAGGTAGAACCCTGGTAGCGCGAGGTAGAACCCTGGTCATGACCAGGCTTCTAC
>NZ_JBHXIC010000008.1:0-35298 GCF_042723955.1 Cellulosimicrobium cellulans
CGTGCGTTGGTTGCGGGGGGCCTGGGGGCCACCCGCCGCCGCGCCCCGGCCCGCCGCCGCGCGCCGGGCCCCCCCCCCCCGGCCCCCGCCCCGCCGTGGGGCATCCTGTCACCCGACCGCCGTGACCCGACTCAGCCGAGCGGACCGTACAGCGCCGGGGACGTGCGCGCGTGCACCGACTGTTCGAGCGCGAACGCGAGGCCGAGGAGCGGGCCCTCGTCGAAGTCGCGGCCGAGCAGCTCGAGGTTCACGCCGCCTCCCGTGACGGTCGCGTCGGCCGCGGTCGCCTGGCCGATCGGCACGGTCACCGCAGGGAGGCCGGTGTTGGGGCTGAGCCGCAGGTTGGTACCGATGGTCCCGTAGGGGTTCGCGCTGGGGTAGACGAGCGCGTCGAGGTCGGCGTCGTCGAGCATCGCGGTGACGAGCTCCTTGCCCTGGGCGAGCACCTGGGTGTGCGAGCCGTCAGGCCCGGCCCAGGCCTGGTACGTCTCCTCGGTGATCGCCGCGCGCGAGGCGTAGGTGCCGCGCCGCGAGGGGACGTAGCGACCGGAGTCGACGATGCCCTGCAGCGTCCGCGCCTCGACCTGCGGCGCGAGGTGGTTCGCGACGTAGGCGTCGAGGTCGTGCCGGAACTCGTTCGTCGAGCCCGAACCCTCGTTGAGGACGCTCGCGAAGCCGTTCGGCAGCACGGGCGACCACGTCGTGGGCGGCGCGACCTCGACGACGGTGGCGCCGAGCGACTCGAGCGTCGCCCGCGTCTGGGCCCACAGGCGCAGGGTCGTGGCGTTGCTCCCCAGCATGGACGGCACGTAGCCGATGCGGGCACCGTCGAGCGCGTCCGCGTCGAGGTACTGCGTGTACGACGCCGGGACCTCGCCCTCCTGGCGGGACGTCACCGGGTCCGCGGGGTCGACCCCGACGACGGCGTCGAGCGCGACGGCCGCGTCGAGGACGCTGCGGGCCATCGGTCCGCCGGTGTCCTGGCTGATCGCGAGCGGGATGATGCCGTCCCGGCTCGCGAGCCCGACGGTCGGGCGCACGCCCACGAGCTGGTTGTACGACGACGGAACGCGGATCGAGCCGCCCGTGTCCGTGCCGAACCCGATCCCTGCGAGATTGGCGGCGATCGCCGCGCCCGTGCCGCCGCTCGATCCGCCTGCGGTACGGCTCGTGACGTAGGGGCTCGCGACGAGCGTGCTCGTCCCCGCGTCCTGGGACGCCGAGAACTCGGACACGAACCCGAACGCGAACTCGTCGAGGCTCGCCTTGGCGAGGATCACGGCGCCGTCGGCGCGGAGCCCGTCGACCATCGTCGCGTCCGTGGCGGTCTGGTTGGCGTCCCAGCACCCGCAGCCGCCCGTGGTGGGCATGTCCTTCGTGTCGTAGTTGTCCTTGACCGCGACGGGCACGCCGAGCAGCAGGCTCGTCATGCCGTCCGCGTCCCGTGCCGCGTCGGCGCGCGCCGCGGCGTCGAGCGCGACGTCGCTCGTCGTGATGATCGAGTGCAGGGGTCGCCCGCCCGCGCCCGTGTCGACGAGCGTCGTGTCGTAGGCGGCGATGCGGTCCAGGTACTCCTGGGTGATCGCTACGGACGACGTGACCCCGGCGTTCATCGCCGCCTGCATGTCGAGCACCGAGGCCTCGACGAGCTCGAACGGTCCGTCGTCGTAGACCATCCGCTGGGAGACGGCCGCGAGGTCCGCGACGGTGATCGTGCCGTCGCCGTCCGTGTCGACCGCTGCGACGTCGTCCCACGCGGCGTCGTCGGCCGTCGCGCCGAGCGCCGCGGCGACGACGTCGAGGTCGTCGGCCGTCACCTGCTCGTCGCCCGTGAGGTCGAGCTCGGTCCAGTACGGCGCGAGGAACGGCGTGGTGGCGGGTGCTGCGGTCGCGACGGGAGCCGCGGCGACGGCGAGCACGAGGCCGGTGACGGTGAGCGCGGCGAGCCCGCCCGCTGCGGCTCGCCGGTGGGAGGTGGGCACGGGCTGCTCCTTCATGGTGGTGGGCCGTCGTTGCGCGCGGACGGCGGGTGCGCCGGACGTCGGGTCGTGGCTCATCGGGAGACCGCCGTCCGCCGCCGCGCCCAGAGGATCCCGGCCCCCACCGCGACGGCGAGCAGCGCGGCACCGGCGAACCAGGCGACGCTCGCGCCCGTCGAGGCGAGCGAGCCCGAGCCGGTCGAGGTCGACGGCGAGTCGGACGCGCCGTCGGCCCCGGGGGCGGTCGTGCTGTCTCCGGTCGGAGGTGCAGTGGTCGCGCCGTCCGTCGGGTCGTCCGTGGGTGGTGCTGTCACGAGGGCCGTGACGGTCGTCGTGGCGGACGCGGCGTCTGTCAGCGACGCCATCGTGGAGTCGGCACCGACGAGGGTGGCCGTGGGGACGCCGAACGAGGCGTCGCCGCCGGCCACGGCGGTGAACGTGAGGGTCGCGAGTGTGACGTCGCCCTCGAGGCCGGGGGACGTGCCGAGCCGCGTGTGCGTCACGGCGACGCTCCCGGACCCGTCGTCGGCCACGTCGGAGAACCCACCGTCGGGCGTGACGGCGGAGTCTTCGACGAGCTCGACGAGGTCGGGGTCGTAGGAGACAGCAAGGTCGTAGGCGTAGAGGTCGACGACACTGGCCGCGGCGACCGTCACCGTGATCGGGGCGCCGACGTCGACGCTCGACGGCGCGTCGAGGGTCACGGCGGAGACGGACGGCGCGGCGTGCGCCGGGGCGGTGAGGGCGGTCGCCGCGACCGCCAGGCCGCCGACGAGCGCGGCGCGCCGGGCGAGCCGTCGGCGCGAAGGAGAGGGCGTCATGGAGGAGCTGGTCCTTCCTCGGGCGCGCGCCGACTGCGCGCACGACCGTGGTGGTGGTGGAGCCCCCTGCCGGGACCGATGCTCACAAGAGCCTGTTTCCCGGGCGTTTCACGACGGTTAGCGCGAGCAACGAAGGGTGTCTCGGTCTGGTCACGGACACCGCGGGGCCGGGCGCTCTGGCGGCGGGTCGCCGTCGGGGATCGTCCCGGGTGGTCTCAGCCGAGGACCGGCGGCGCGTCCGCCCGCGACTCGGGATCAGGGATGCGCCGCATGCGCAGCGCGGCGACCACGCCGAGCAGACCGGCGACGAGCGGGACGAGGAGCGCGACCTGGAGCGCGCGAGCCCGGACGTCGTCGTTGATGCGCAGGATCTCGTCCTGCACCGCGGGCGGCTCGTCGGCGAGCAGCTCGACGAGCTGGGCGTCGCTCATGATCTCGGCGTCGTCCTCGAGCACCGCGGCGACCTGCTGCTTGTCGTCGGGCGGCAGGACGGTGCTCGACTCGGCCTGGGCGGTGAAGCCCGTCGCGAGCGACGCGAGCATCACCGCGCCCGCGACCGCGAGGCCGAGCGAGAGCCCGAACGACCCCGCCGCCGAGCTGACACCCGCGGCCTCGCTCGCGCGCTCCTCGGGGACGGGGGAGAGCGTGTACGCGTTGAGCTGCGAGACGAGCAGGCCGAGCCCGGCGCCCGCGACGACGAGCGGCAGAGCCAGCCACCAGCCCGACGTCGCGCGCGGCACCACCAGGACCGCTGCCGCGACCCCGAGCACGAGCAGCACGAACCCCGCGAGCACGCGCGTGGCCGGCCGACGTCGACCGGGGCGCTTGCCCGCGACGAGCGCGGCGGCGAACATCGTCAGCGACAGCGGGGCGAGCGAGAGGCCAGCGAGCAGCGCGTCGTAGCCGAGCGCCATCTGCAGGAAGATCGGCAGCGCGATCATGGCACCGCCGAGCGCGACCTGCTGCAGGAGCTGCTGCGAGACACCGATGCGGAAGGCGGGGGAGCGGAACAGACCCGGGTCGACGAGCGTCGTCCGGCCCGTCCGCGCGCGTCGCACGAGCCAGGCCGCGAGACCCACCAGGCCGGCGGCCCCGACGACCACGAGCGCACCGACGGCCTCGCCGCCCTCCTGCCAGACCAGGACGCCGAGCACGATGCCGCCCATCCCCACGACCGAGAGGATCGTGCCCACGACGTCCACCGTGCGGTCGCCGGTGTACGGGACGTCGCGCACGAGCCGCACACCCAGGAGAACCACGGCGATCACGACGGCCTCGAGCCCGAAGGCGACGCGCCACGACAGCGTCGTGGTGATGACGCCGCCGAGCAGCGGTCCGACGGCCGCCGCGATCGACGCCGCAGCCCCCACGAGCGCGTAGGCCGACTTGCGCGCCGCGCCGTCGAAGTTGCCGTGCACGAGCGACTGCATGGCCGGGAGCAGCAGCGCGGCACCGAGACCGCCGATGACCGACCAGAAGATCACGACGACGACCAGGCTCTGCGCGAGCGTCATCGCGATCGCGCCCGCCCCGTACGCGAGCAGCCCGACGACGTACGCCCGGCGGCGCCCGACGAGGTCGCCCACCTTGCTGCCCACGAGGATGAACGACGCGGAGACGAGCGCCTCGAGCGCGATCGCCGTCTGGACGCCGCTCACGGTGGTGCCGAGGTCACGGACGACGGCCGAGATCGACACGTTCATGAACGACGTGTCGACGACGAGGACGAACATCGCCGCTGCGAGGAGCAGCGCGAGACGTCGGGCGGCCGCGGTCGACCGGCCGGCGGTGCTCTCGGTGCTCTGGTCCACGTCGACTCCCGTCCGTCGTCCATTCTTACGGCTCGCACCGGAGTCCGCCTGCCGCCGAGCGTGATTCCGCTGCCCGGGCGCCGCGGCACGTGCTCTGCCACCATCGGCCTATGGCTGCTGACGGGTGGCGCACACGCCACGTGGAGGTGGAGGGGCACGACGTGTTCGTGCGCGTCGGGCCGGAGGTGCCGGGGGCGGTCCCGATCGTGCACGTGCACGGCTTCGCGGTCTCCGGCACGTACCTGCTCCCGACCGCGGAGCTCCTCGCGCACCGCGCGACCGCCGTCGTGCCCGACCTGCCCGGGTACGGGCGCAGCGAGCGGTGGGGGCACACGCTCGGGATCCCGTCGCTCGCCTGGGCGCTGCTCTCGCTCCTCGACGCGCTCGAGCTCGAGCGGGTGATCCTCGTCGGCAACTCGATGGGCGGCCCCATCAGCCTCGAGGTCGCGCACTCCCAGCCGGACCGGGTCGCGGGCGTCGTCCTCGCCTCGCCCGCAGGCGGCGTGCACAACCAGCCGTTCGCCCGTGCCCTGGCCCAGCTCGCGCGCGACGCCGGCCGCGAGAGCCCACGCATGGCGCGCATCGCCGTGCCCGACTACGCGCGCTTCGGTGCCGTGAACGCGCTGCACCTGTTCTCCGAGCTGGCCCGGTTCCCGTCGCTCGAGCGCGTGATCCGTGTGCCCGTGCCGACCCTGGCGGTCATCGGCACGCGGGACCCGCTCATGCCGCCGCCCCGGCGCGTGCACGAGGTCGGCGAGCTCGCGCCGCCCCACGTGACGATCGTCGCGATCGAGGGCGCCGCCCACGCCATGAACTTCAGCCACCCCGGCGAGCTCGCCCACGTCGTCGAGAGCTGGCTCGACGGCCGCGAGATCATCGACGACCCCGACCAGCCGGGCATCTCCCGCGTCCTCCAGATCGCCCAGGGGTCGGGTCCGGTGGTCTGACCGGCGCGCGTGTCGGCGCCCGGCGCTAGCCTGCAGACGTGGCGATCACCTGGGCGCAGGCGCTCGCCTGGCGCGCGCGGCGGCACCTGCTCGACCCGGTCGGCGACGGCACGGTGGAGGGCGTCGTCGGGCGGCTGGGCGCCGTCCCCGCGGCCTCGGACGACGCGGCCGAGCTGGCGGTCCGCGTCCGGCGACGTGCGTCCGTCGACGGAGAGATCGGGCGGGCGCTCGCTGACGGTCGCCTGGTGCGCACCTATGCGTTCCGGGGCGCGACCCACCTCGTCGTGCCCGAGGACGGCGGGGCCTACCTGGCGCTGCGCCGGGCCGGTCGCATGTGGGAGCGCACGAGCTGGCGCGAGTACTACCGGCTGGAGCCCCAGGACTGGCCGGACCTGCGCGCCGTCGTGCGCGACGCGTTGGCCGACGGCCCGCTCACCCGCGCCGCGCTGGGCGACGCGGTGGCCGCGCACGGCCGGTTCGCCCACCTGCGGGCGTCGTTCGGTGACGGCACGGACACGCTGCTCAAGCCGCTCACGTGGTTCGGCGACATGAGCTTCGCGCCGTCCACGGGCGGCCGCACCACGTTCCAGCGCCTCGACACCAACCCGCGCTGGGTCGAGTGGCCCGACCTCGACGCCGCGGGCCGGCACGCGATCCTCGCGTACGTCGGCACGTACGGCCCCGTGACGCCCGACCACGTGCACTACTGGCTCGGACAGGGCCTGGGGGCGGGGCGCGCGCAGCTGAACCGGTGGCTGGGAGAGCTGCGCGACGACGCGCTCGCCCAGGTCGACGTCGAGGGCGACGCGGCGCTCGTGCTCCGCGAGCACGTGGACGACCTCGCGGGCATGCGGCCCTCGCAGACTGTGCGCCTGCTGCCGGCGTTCGACCAGTGGGTGCTCGGGCCCGGCACCGCGGACCCGCGCGTCGTGCCGCAGGCACATCGTGGCGTGGTGAGCCGCGGTGCCGCCGTCGTCACCGTGGGCGGTGTCGTCGTGGGGACGTGGAGCGTCACGGGCGAGGAGGTGCGCGTCACGTGGTTCGATGGCGGTCGCGGTCCGGGCGGGGCGCTGGCCGCGGAGGTGGAACGGTTGGGTACCGTGCTCCGGCGGGACCTGCGTCCCGTGGTGCGTGAGTGAGCGGGTCCGAGGAGGGAAACGGTGGCCACTGCGACGGGAGCGGTCGAGCTGAGCACCGCGGACCTTCGGGCGGTGACCGGGTATGCGGCCGGGTGCGCGGAGCGAGCGCTGGAGATCGTCGAGGCGGTGCGGCCCGACGACGCGCGCCCCCGCGAGGCGGTCGACGCGGCATGGGCGTTCGCGCGGGGCGGCGCGAGGGGCAAGGCGTTGCGCGACACCGCGTGGGCGGCGCTCCGGGCGGCGAAGGAGGCGGGGAATCCCGCCGCGGCCGAGGCCGCGCGGGCCGCGATGGCAGCGGCCGGCGCCGCGTACCTGCACCCGATCGCCGACGCCCACCAGGTGAAGCACGTCCTCGGTTCCGCGGCCCATGCGGCGCACGCCGCCCAGCTCGCGGCGGGCGGCGACGAGGCCGCCGCCACGGTGGTCCTCGACGCCGCGCGTGCGCTCGCGACGCCCGAGGTCGTCGACGTGCTGCGCCGGTACCCGCTCGCGCCCGGCGGGGGCGGGGCGCGTGGGTGAGCTGGTCCGCCGCCTCGACACCGACCTGCGGGAGGCGGCGTCCCAGGAAGGGCGGCAGCGATGAGTTTGCGGGGCGCGGTCGGTCGGCGCAGGTGACCCGTCGGTCGGTGTGCCGCCGTCCGACGTCCGACACCGCGGAGGACACCATGACGACCACGCCCCACAGCCCCGCCGCCACCCTGCCCGGACGGCCACCCGTCGTCGACCTCGCCACGTGGCAGGCCGAGCGGGACGAGCTCCTCCTGCGCGAGAAGGCGCACACCCGCGAGGGCGACGCGATCGCCGCGGCACGCCGCCGGCTGCCCATGGTCGAGATCGACGGGTCGGTCGAGGTCGTCGGCCCGGACGGGCCGGTCCCGTTCGTCGACCTGTTCCAGGGTCGTGACGAGCTCGTGGTCTACCAGCACATGTGGCACGACGGCGCCCCGCACCAGGGGCAGTGCGAGGGCTGCACCTGGACGGCGTGGGGCCTCCGGGACGCCGTCTACCTCAACGCGCGCGGCGTCTCTTTCGCGATCCTCACCGTCGGGCGCTGGGAAGAGGTGGAGCCCTTCGTCGACTTCATGGGCTACACCCAGCCCTGGTACTCCGTGCGCGGGCTGGACGAGCCGATCGGCGGCGAGATGGGCTACGTGAGCTGCTTCCTGCGCGACGGCGACCGCGTGTTCCTCACGTACCGCACGACGGGTCGCGGCAACGAGCCGACCAGCCCGCACTTCGCCCTGCTCGACATGACGCCCTACGGGCGCCGCGAGGAGTGGGAGGACACCCCCGACGGCTGGCCCGAGGCCAAGGGCGTGTGCTGGTACTGGCGCGCGGACGCGGACGGCGTCGACGGCTGGGGCCCCACGACCCGCCCCGTGCCGCAGTGGACCCGGCCCGGTGCGACTCCGGTGGAGACGCTGGGCCGGACCGGTCACCACCACTGAGGCGTACGTGGAGGGTGCGCTCAGCGACGGCGGATCCCCTGACCGAAGACGTCGAGGACGGCCAGGATCCCGTCGTGCTGCCAGACGCGGTTGCGTCGGAGCCCGCTGCGCTCTCGAAGGACACCCGCGTCGCTGAGCTGGCTCAACGCGCGCTGCGCGGTCACGTCGTGAAAACCCAGGTGGTCGCGGAGGAACGCGGCATTGACCACCGGGTGCGCGACGAGATGCGGGACGACCTTCCAAGCGGATGCCTGCGGGCGCAGGGGGGAGAGGCGGTCCCGCGCGTCGGCGACCTGTGCCGCGAGGTCGTCGACGAGCCGTGCGCCGGCGGACGCGGCGAACCTGCTCGCACGCGTGAGCTGCTCCACGATCGGCCAGGCGTTCCCGGCGCGATACGCGGTCAAGGCATCGAAGTAGGCCTCGGTGTCCACGAGCAGACCGGCGGAGACGGGGGCGATCGTGTTCCGGGTGAGTCCCTTGGAGCGGAGCATGGCGTGCACGAGAGCGCGTCCGGTGCGCCCGTTGCCGTCCGTGAACGGGTGGATCGTCTCGAGCTGGGCGTGCGCGACGGCCGTCTGGACCAGGACCGGGAGGTCCTCCCGGCGGACGAAGGCGACGAGGTCGGCCATGGCCGCGGGCACCAGTGCGGGCTGGGGCCCGACGTGCGTCGCTCCCCGCGGGCTGATGCTCGACGACCCGACCCAGACGAGCGTGCTCCGGTATCGGCCCGCGTGGAGCTCCCACCCGGGCTGCCCTTCGAGAAGCTCTCGGTGCATGGTGAGGATCGAGCTCTCGTCGAGCCTGTCGGCGAGGTCCAGCGCCGCCCGCATGGCGCGCACGTTCGCGACGACGGTGCGCGCGTTGGCGCTCGTCGTCTGGTCGATCTCGGCGAGCGCGAGCTGCTTGGCACCGACGGTCAGGTTCTCGATCTGCGACGAGGAGGCTGACTCGGTGCGCAGCAGGATCGACGCCATCGGACCGAGGGCAGGGTTGTCCGGACCGAGCGTCGCGCTCGCGTACGAGTCGAAGCGTGCGAGGGCGGCTGCTGCCTCCTCGGCATCGGCGGACTGCTGCGGAGAGAGGGCGGGAGCGTAGTCCGCGATGGGGACGGGGACGCTCGACTCGTACGGACCCGAGCCTGCGGCAACCTGCGCACGGGTCGAGAGCCCGTCGTTCTCGGCGACCCAGTAGTGGGCCTCGCGGGCGACAGGCGCGATCGAGAGCGCGTCTTGTGCTTCCACGGGCTCCACCTTACTAACAGTTTCGCTGAAAATGTAAGTAAGGGTGGTCCTGAAGTATCGCTTGAAGGTTGGCGCGCGGATGTGGCGAGCGCCACGGGCGTACGGTGATACTCAGGTCGGAGTTGCGCACCAGATAGATGCATCATGTATCTATGCCTCGCACGACCAGCGGTTCTGCCACGGAGCAGGCCTATCGGCACGTGAAGTCTCTCGTCCTCGGCGGGAGTCTGCCCGGTGGCTCCATGACGAGCGAGGGCGAGATCGCCGAGCAGCTCGGTGTGAGCCGGACGCCGGTGCGCGAAGCGTTCCTGCGGCTGGAGGCCGAGGGACTGCTGCGGCTCTACCCGAAGCGGGGCGCGCTCGTCGTGCCGGTAGCGCCGGGGGAGGCGGACGACGTCCTCGACGCGCGCCTGCTCGTCGAGACCCACGTGGCGCAGAGCGTCGTGCGACTCCCCGACACCGAGCTCGCCACGCTCGTCGCGCTCTTGCGCGACCTCGTCACCGCGCAGGAGGCGGCGGTCGCCGACGGCGACGTCGCGGAGTACGCGACGCTCGACGCGCGCTTCCACCAGGAGATCGTCGCCGCGGGCGGCAACGCGCTGCTCACGACGTTCTCCGTGAGCCTGCGCGAGCGCCAGCAGCGCATGGTCGCGCACAGCGTCCGGTGGGACCCGCGCCGGGCCGCGACGTTCGTCGCCGGTCACCGGGCCCTCGTCGACGCGCTCGAGGTGCGCGACACCCGCACCTACAAGCGCCGCATCCAGCGCCACCTCGAGGACGCGAGGGCGGGCCTGTGAGCGCGACGACCTCCGCCTCCGCTTCCGTGGGGGCCGATGACATCACCGCGTCCCAGGGCGGGGCGCGGGCCGCCGTCGGGCCGCGGGCGTGGCTCGCCGTCGCGGCGGTCATGTTCGCCGTCGCGTGGGGCGGCAACGAGTTCACGCCGCTGCTCGTCATGTACCGGGAGGTCGGACACTTCTCGGCCGTGACGGTCGACGCGTTGCTCGCCGCGTACGTGCTGGGGATCATCCCCGCGCTCCTGCTCGGCGGGCCGCTGTCCGACCGATACGGGCGCCGCCCGCTGCTGCTGCCCGCCGCGCCCGTCGCGCTCGCCGGGTCGCTCGTGCTCGCGGCGGGGGAGTCGTCCGCCGCTCTGCTCGCCACGGGACGCGTGCTGTGCGGGGTCGCGCTCGGGTTGGTCATGGCCGTCGGCACCACGTGGGTCAAGGAGCTCAGCGACGCGGCGGCCAGCGCGTCCGGCGAGCCCGACGGCGGCTCCGGCGCCCGGCGCGCGGGCCTCGCCCTCACGCTGGGCTTCCTCGTCGGGGCGGTCGTCGCGGCGGTGCTCGCGCAGTGGGCGCCCTGGCCCACGCACACCGCCTACCTGCTGCACGCCGTGCTGGCGGTCGCTGCCGGGGTGTGGGTGCTGGGCGTGCCGGAGACGCGCGTCGTGCCCGACGGCGGGGCCCGGTGCCGGCTGCGGGACGACCTGCGCGTGCCGGCGGTCGCGCACCGGCGGTTCCTGCGCGTCGTCGTGCCCGTGGCGCCGTGGGTGTTCGGGTGCGCGGGCAGCGCGTACGCCGTCCTGCCCGGGCTCGTGTCCGCGAACGCGGGGAGCGCGCCCATCGCGTTCTCCGGGCTCATGACCGTGCTCGGCCTCGGCTGCGGCGTCGGCATCCAGGTGCTCGGTCGCCTCATCGACACCCGGCACAGCGCGCGGGCGTCCGTGGTGGCCATGTCCATCGTCGTCGTCGGGATGGGCTTCGGTGCCTACGCGTCGGCCCGGCTCGACCTGCCGACCGCGCTGGTGGCTGCCATGGTGCTCGGCGCGGGGTACGGCCTCGCGCTCGTCGCCGGGCTCAGCGAGGTCCAGCGCATCGCGACGCCCGACGACCTCGCCGGGCTCACGGCCGTGTACTACTCGCTGACGTACGTCGGGTTCTGCGTGCCCGTGGCGCTCGCGGCGCTGTCCGTGCGGTGGACGTACTCGCAGATGTTCCTCGGCGGGCTGGTCATTGCCGCCGTCTGCCTGGCGATCGTCGCGACCGCTTGGCGCGCACACCTGCCGACGGGGGAGGGGGACGCCGCTGCGGACGCTTCGGACGAGACCCGGACCACAGCCGCGACCGGGGCAAACGGTGCGCTGGAGCCTTCGCGGATGGGGTAGAGTATCCGAGGCTTCACGGGGCCGGGACACGCGGTGTTACGTCGAGTGTTACGCCTGGTGATCCAGCCACGGGCTGTGGCGCAGCTTGGTAGCGCACCTGACTGGGGGTCAGGGGGTCGCAGGTTCAAATCCTGTCAGCCCGACAGCGTGATGTCGCAGGACATCGGAATGGCCGGACCTACGTCTTCGTAGGTCCGGCCATTCGTCGTTTCGGGGTGGTTGTGGTTGGTCGGCCGAAGGTCTGGTAGTCGCGTGTGGGTTCGAGGGTGAGCTCGCGCAGAATCTCGACGGTGGCGCGGTTGATGATGCGGATGTCGAGGTCGTGACCAGGAGCAGGACGTGGGTTCCGGCGTGGGTTGGGCCGATGCCGATGTGGTGCAGGCGCTGGCGTGGCGCGGGGTGACTGCGCCGGTGGCCAAGACGCGGTCGGTGCGCACGCGGTTGTGGGCCTGGCTGGTTCGGGTGGTGTCGGGGCCGGTCTTGGGGCGTGCGGTGTAGGCGCTGGCGGCGTCTGGCGGTGCGGGAGAGTGCGGTTGGGGCGTCGGTGGTTGTAGGACTGCCCGAGCATCGGTTGACCCCTTACCTGCGGTGCCGTGAGTTCCGCTCGAAGGATGCTGCTGTGCCCAAGCACTATCCCGCCGAGTTCCGTACTGACGTGATCGCGGTCGCCCGTCAGGGTGGCTCGATCGCGCCGATCGCGAAGGACGAGGCGCTTCGTCCAAGCGCTCGGCCGGCACGGCGTGACCGGCTCCATGGGCCGGGTCGACGCCGCCGGGGACAACGCCGCGATGGAGTCGTTCTTCGCCCTAGAACTTTAGGGCCGGCTCACAATTATGGCTCCCCGCGAGACTCGGCCTTGCAATAGCACAGCCACGTCAATCTTGGGACGCCCGAACAAAATTCCGGAACCGGGTGACATCAACACCCGCAAGTTGTCGTGGGGGACCTTCACGTCGGAGAGTTCGCAACGCATCACTCCACACCGGACCGCACTCCTCCGATACAACGATTGCGCCCGTGCGAGTCAACCCGATCTTTTCTACCAGGTAAACCCCGCTCGCGCTCGGCACCCCGAACTCAATCGCCTGTCGAACGAACGATGGCGCACGACCGAGTGACTCCGCGTGCAGTACAATGGCAGCCGACCAAGTCAAGAGCGCCGGGTACGTGACCTGACCGATGTACTCGGCAGCGTCAGAAGTCAGCTTCTCGAGGTCGTTGCCTCCGAATAAACTATTCGCTCGCGAGACGCGCGGCGCTAGATTCGCGATCTCGGAGTATGGCTTGCCTGCAAGCCAGGATGACAACAGAACGATGTCGGCGTGGAGCTCGCTCGAATCGGGCCATTCTCTAGCGCCCTCCGCAATTTCCCGGAGCAGCTGAAACTCGGTGAGCGACTTGCCCTTGGCCCGACGCATCCAGAGCGATCGTCGAAGGCTCTCGAGCGACTGGAAAGAAAGTGTGGCAACTGCGAAGGCCTCGTCCTGTGAGATTAGGCTGGTGGAAGGTCCAACGCCGAAGATCGGCTCATCTGCACTGTCGCGCAGGAAGGCGGCCAACCTCGAAACGCTGGGCGCGCTCAAACCCGTGAGTCGGGCCTTTTCGCCCGCATCTGTCAGCCGGAACGGACTAGAGGCGCGTGCAAAACCCCGAACCTCGAGGTCTCGTAGGGTCGAAGAAAATAGACTGGAAACCACGGCCCGGTCGCGCGCACGTGTTTCAAACGCACCGAACGAAATATCGGCCAGTGCGCCAGCCTGATCGTCGAAATAAGAATTGCCATCCCCGAGCCATCCCATAACCTGGCTCTGGACCTCAAAGAAGTATTCCCAGTCCTCCACACTTGAAATCCGATTGCTTGGAAGTGACTCAAGGGCACTCTCAATGCGATCCCCTTGGGAGTCCAGCCACAACGATCTCCGGACGTGGTCCTTGAGAGTGTCCGCATCCGATTCCAAGATAAAAACGAGACCTTCGATTGAGACATTCGCTCGTCCCGCGCGCCCGATAAGATTGAGGTATAAGTCACGATCAAGCTTCCGCGAGCGTCCGGGGAAATTGAGATGCGGAACGACTACTGATTTGAACGGTAGGTCGGCGCCCTCCGCGACCGTGGTCGTGGCACAAACGACTCGAAGGATGCGGCGCTTGGCGAGTGCCTCGATGCGCCGTAAGACTGCGGTGGGAATGCCTGCATGATGCACCCCAATTCCTTGCTCCAACTGCGAAGCCAGCGGGTGGCGATCTCCAAGGATGAGCCGCACTTCTTCCACTGCTTCTTCGAGGAGCGCTCGCTCAGATTCACCCAGACCCGCCCACCATTCTGCAATTGCGCCAGTCCCTGTTGTCGAGATCCGTCGCGCGAGGGATTCCGCTATTGGGCGCGACACGCACACTGCTAGAACTGGTTGATATCGAATGTCAAGTTGTAGGATCAGTGAGGCAGCATCGTTCACGGGTCTACCCGTACGGGGGAGGTTCCCAACTACCGCGCGTTGTCCTCCGACTCGCTGAATCAATTTGCCGTCGGTGGCCCACGCAATCTCGAGCGTTCCGGTTGGTCGGGTTGCGCCGCTAATCGCATCATGGCCCGTGAGCCAACGTGCAACACTGTCTGCGCCGTGCGATGCCGCGGAAAGCCCCAAAAACTCTAAATCGGGCATGGCTGCCTGCAAACGGGCCAACAACAGTTCCATTCTGGGCCCACGGCCACGTCGTCCAACTAGTTGGAGCTCATCGAATACGACCAGTTGGCATGTGTCGAAGAGTTCGTTGGCCATCGATGCAGAAGCTTCGGGTCTGCCACGCAGGCGGAGTAAGCTATCCAGTCGCTCTGGCGTCATGATCGCTACAGTCGGAACTCCTCGCCCACCCAAGTCGGGATCGGTTGCGTCAAAGATGCCACCGACGTCCTCTACTGTCGCGCCGAGCGGCGTGAGTCCTTTTGTAAACGATTCTTCCACTTGCCGCGCTAGAAGGCGGTATGGAGCGATGTAGATGACACGCCCGTTCGGATTGTGGCTCAGCATAGATGCCACGCGTAGTTCGGCGAGGAGCGTTTTGCCGCTTGAAGTTGGCAGCGCGACAACGCTTCGTGGCGCGGTCGTAACTCCTGCCTGAATAGCTCGAACCTGCGCAGGGAATAGTATGGTGTTGCCGCGTTGAGCCATGTACGCGGACAATTCAGGTCGTCCGAACGCTGGGTCGTGCGAGGCAATGACGCTCGCAAGGCGTGCGTTGTTTGCTGCATAGACGAAGGCATCTAGCGCCCGTAAGAATGAGTGTGCGTGACCATCGCCCTTGGCGGCCGCAAGTTTTAGAGCGAGCGCAAGATTTGCTTCGCCGGGCCCTCGCAGGATGACAGAGCGAAGGGTTGAAACGGCGAGGAAGTCCGTAAGGGGTGCTGACTCTGAGCCAGGCGCGACTGGCGGATCGGCCAATACGCTCTCTATAGCGCTCAAGGCTGCAGCGCCGTCTTGCTCAACGTAACTAGAGAAGCAAAGTCCCGCGACGGCAAGGAGCGGCCTGCGAGTGCGGAGCTTTGTGCATGTCTGGGCGAAGGACCGGGCCATCTGTGCAAGTCGGGCGAATTGTCCATCCCTAGCCAGCGTTTCAAAAGCCGTTACTTGAACCCCGAAGGTGTCCAGCGGGTCTTCGTTTACGTCGGTCACTGCCACGGAGACAATGCTGTCCACCGTTTCGTCTGTAAGGGTCTCAAGATGGTCACGGTCTTGTGTCGCGCTGTAGAACAGCGGCTCGAGAAGTTCGTTCCGATATCGCAGGGTGTCTTGCTTGCGTTCAAGCCCAAGTGCGTCTTGGATTCGCGCCCTTCGCAGTTGTCGCCTGGCCTTTGTAAAGTCGGGTGGCTTCATGAGGAGCAGAGTTCGTGTAGGTTACCAAGATCGGGTATCCCGATCACTACAGCCACTTTCCAATAGGGAACCTCGATAAGTGCCGAAACTATCCTGGTTCGCGCGTCTCCGACGGTGGTCGTATCGACCACTGCTACGCCGACGATGTGTAGGTGGTCTCCCTCGTGGAGTTCGCGCAAGAATAGATACACTCGTCCGGCTTCCTCGACGGTGTAGCCTTCTCCGATCAATCTTGCGTGGAGGACGCGCAACTGCACCCCAACATATGCGGGTGAGAGTTCGTTGCTCGAAAGCGAAGACCTGAGCTTTCCTATGCAACTCGCGCTTGATGGCTGGACAGAGTGCTTAACGGAGGCAATTCGTAGTAGTTCATTATCCGTTAAGGGATCGGTCCCTGTGCGCCCCCGGACTAGATGGACGTCAACAACGTCTAGGCCACTATCGCTCTTGGCTCGGGACATCTTCGGCACATTCGGCATGTGCATGCGGTCAATGTCCCAGCCTTCAGCTCTTATGAGCGCAGCGGCCGCTGCTAGTTCTGTCGCATCGCTGCGGGTTATTTCGTCGCGGGCGCCGTGGAGCAGGTAACTTCGGAGTGGGACCCCCTGGTCTTCAAGAAGAGCAAGCATGGCCTCGTCGACCTCTGATAGCAGGACAGCGTCGTATGTGGCCGCCAGTTCCGACGCCTGTGCGGGCGTGAACTGGGCGATCGCTGTGCGCCTGCCGTCGGGCGCTGTCTCTGTCGAAACGACGCACGAGGCTGCAAGACGTGCGAGTTCTTCCCGCCCATGTGTGAGCATTGACTATCTTGACCCTAGTCGCCGTCGTCGATTGTCAGTACTTCGGTAGTGCTCGCTGTAGACGTGCCCATCGTGAGCTTAGTGTTCAAGAGGTCAATACTCCAGTCTTCCTGGACAAAGTTCCCGCGAATGCCCCGCGGCCGTACAAGCTCGAACACGACTATGGCGTCTTCTCGGGCCCCCCAGCGAACGAAGGTTCGGCAAAGGTCTGGTCCGAGAGGAAGTTCGAGTTCGCCTTCGTCGAAAAGATCGATCGCCGAGGATGGCTGGGTAACAAAGCGGCGGCCGGAGGTGGTGGTCGGGGCGCGAACCTGTCGCTCTATGCTGTACCAAACACGCATCATGTCAGTCGCCGTGGGGCGTAGCAGTAGTCCGCTCATTGGAAGCCCCAGGTTTTCACCAGTCTCCAGGCTAGGGCCTGAGTCACGCAAATGAGCCATAGCTTCTCGACGAGCAAGATGGTGATAGAGATGCTGGTCGGCACTTGGATTCCACTTCTGAGTGGAGTGAATCTCGGCAGCGATGACTAGCCCCCGGGTCAACCCTCTGTGAAGCACGGCCAACGTCGGCTCAAGTCGTTCCAACGTGGCACGTGGCCCGTGATCGGCGCGCCGCATGGCGACATCAAAGCACATCCTGGTGATCGGAGCTCCGACATCCGCCGCGAACGCTGTGGCCGCCCCGCGGCGTTGGCCGCACTCGTCGCAAATGGCTTCTAGGCTCAGGGCATGTCGACAGTCCTCCTCGTCCGTCATGGCCGCACGACTGCGAACGCCGGAGGGATCCTCGCCGGGCGCTCCGCTGGAGTCGGGCTGGACACGGTTGGTCGTGACCAGGCGGCGCGCGCCGCCGCGCGTGTCGCGGGCGTGCCGCTCGCGCGCGTCGTGACGAGCCCGCTCGAACGGTGCCGGCAGACCGCGCAAGGTCTGCTCGATCACCAGACGGTCACGCCGGAATCCGCAACCGAGGGGGGCATCACCGAGTGCGACTACGGGCATTGGCAGGGGCGCACGCTGAAGGACCTCGCCCAGGAGCCGCTATGGTCCGTCGTGCAGACGCAGCCGTCGGCGGCCGTCTTTCCGGGCGGGGAGTCACTGGCCGCGATGCAGGCCCGGGGAGTCGAGGCGATCCGACGACACGACGCCGAGGTCGCCGCCCGCTACGGGGCCGACGCGGTGTGGGCGGCCGTCTCGCACGGGGACGTGATCAAGTCCGTTCTCGCGGACGCGCTGGGGGTGCACCTGGACCTGTTCCAGCGCATCGTCGTGGGCCCGGCGTCGATCTCGATCGTCCGGTACGGCCCGCACCGCCCTGAGGTCGTGGCGGTCAACACTGACGCGGGTGACCTCTCCTGGCTGCGTACGGCGGCGCCGGTCGGCGACGCGCCCGTCGGGGGCGGCGCGGGACCGGCGGAGCCCGACGACCCGAGCGATCCGCAGCCCTCCTGACGTCCGACCCGCGACCACACGACACAGCGAGCGTGAGCGCTCGTAGAGTGAGGACATGCCCACTCTCGTCCACGAGCACGACTGGCCCGACCGCGTCGTCGTGGGAACCGTCGGCATGCCCGGCTCCCGCACGTTCTACCTCCAGGCCCGCACGGGCAACCGGACGACGAGCGTCGCCCTCGAGAAAGAGCAGTCGGCCGTCCTCGCCGACACGATCCAGCGCCTGCTCGACGAGCTGATGGAGGCGCCGGACAACCGCTACAGCGTTCCCGTGGACGTGGCGGCCGAGCTCGTCGACGACGACCCGTTGGACCTCCCCGTCGAAGAGGAGTTCCGCGCGGGGTCGATGCGGCTGAGCTGGGACCCCCGTACGGCGCAGGTGGTCGTCGAGGCGTTCCCGGTCGTGGACGACGACGAGCTGGACCCCGACGCGGACGAGCCCGAGCCCGAGGAGTTGTTCCTCATCCGGATGCCCGTCGGGACGGCGCGCGCCTTCGCCCAGCGCACGCGCGCCGTCGTGCAGGCGGGTCGACAGATCTGCACCCGGTGCGGTCGGCCGATCGACCCCGACGGGCACGAGTGCGTGCCGCCCGACGAGGCGTGACGACCCCGCACGACGACGTCGACGCGGCCCAGTCCGACGGGGCCCTGCTCGACGGAACCCCGCTCGACGCGACCCCGACCGACACCACGCCGCTCGACACCGTGCCGCTCGACGTCGTCGGACGCATCCGCGTCGCGTCCAACGCGACGTTCCTCGCGCGGATCGGCGACGTCTCGGTCGTGTACAAGCCGGTGGCGGGGGAGAAGCCGTTGTGGGACTTCCCAGACGGCACGCTCGCGGGTCGCGAGGTGGCCGCGTACCTCGTCTCGGAGGCGCTGGGCTGGGGGATCGTGCCACGCACGTGGCTGCGCGACGGGCCGCTCGGTCCCGGCATGGTGCAGCTGTGGCAGGAGGTGGACGCGGCGCAGTCGCCCGTCGACGTCGTGCTCACGGACGAGGTCCCGTGGGACGGCGTGCGGACCGTGCTGGAGGGCGTCGACGAGGACGACCGCCCGGTGAGCGTGATCCACGAGGACTCGCCCGCGCTGCGGCGCATGGCGGTGTTCGACGCGGTCGTGAACAACGCCGACCGCAAGGGCGGGCACGTGCTGCCGCTGTCCGACGGGCACCGTCACGGCGTCGACCACGGCGTCACGTTCCACGTCGAGCCCAAGCTCCGCACCGTGCTGTGGGGCTGGCTGGGCGAGAGCCTCGACGACGACGAGCTCGCGGGCGTCGAGCGCGTGCGCGCGGGACTCGGCGATGGCAGCGGCACCGCCACTGACGGCGACCTCGGGCGCCGGCTGGCCGGGCTCCTCGCCCCCGGTGAGATCGCCGCCCTAGCCGAGCGCTGCGACCGCCTGTTGGCCTCCGCGCGGTTCCCCGCGCCGGAGGGCGACATGCCCGCCGTCCCCTGGCCGCTCTTCTAATGCTGTAGCGCCGCGTCAGCGCTCGCGTGCCCCGACGAGCTCGGGCTCGCCGGGCCGACCCTCGAGCGGCGACGGCGCGGGTGCGGCGGCGTCGACCGAGGACTCGGCGAGGACGACGGTCCTCGCCGCGGGGATGAACGCCACGATGACGGCCGCCACGAGGGCCACGCCCGCCCCGATGGCGAGCACCGTGTGGAAGCCGGCCTCGCTGGGCACCGCGACGCCGTGCAGGGGGACGGTCATCTGCGCGAGCACGATGCCGACGACCGCGGACCCCGTCGTCGTCCCGAGCGACCGCATGAGCGTGTTGAAGCCGTTCGCGGCGGCCGTCTCGCTGCGCGGCACGGCGCCCATGATGATGGCGGGCATCGCGCCGTAGGCGAACGCGACACCGCTGTTGACGACGAGCCCGGCGAGCAGGATGCCCCAGGCGTGGCTCATCGCGAGCAGCGCGACACCGTAGCCCGCGGCAAGGACGACGACGCCGACGAGGAACGTGAACTTCGACCCGCGGGCGTCGCTCATCCGCCCGCCCACCGGGGAGAGCACGAGCATCATGAGGCCGGCCGGAGCCATCCAGAGCCCCGCCGCGAGGATCGACTGGCCGAGGCCGTAGCCGGTCTCCGCCGACAGCTGGAGGACCTGCGGGAAGACGAGCGAGCTCGCGTACATGCCGAACCCGACGAAGATCGACGCGACGTTGGTCAGCAGAACGCGCGGCTGGGCGGTCGTGCGCAGGTCGATGAGCGGGTCGGGCGTGCGCAGCTCCCACCAGCCCCACAGCCCCAGCACGACGGCAGCGGCCGCGAGCAGCCCGATCGTGAGCGGGGAGGTCCACCCCCACGCGGACCCCTTGGAGATCCCGAGGATCAGCGCGACGAGGCCTGCCGCGAGCCCGACCGCGCCGACGCCGTCGAAGCGCTGTCCGGCAGCCCCCGCGGGGACGGCGGGCACGAGCCTCCAGATCGTGAGCGCGATGAGGCCGCTCACCACGGCGGCGGCCCAGAAGAGCACGCGCCAGGAGGAGAACTCGATGACGGCGGCCGAGACCGGCAGGCCGATCGCGCCGCCGGCGCCGAGCGTCGCGCTCACCGTGGCGATGGCCGACGACAGCCGCTCCTTCGGCACCACGTCGCGCAGCAGCGCGATGCCGAGCGGCACCATGCCGGACCCGAGTCCCTGCAGCGCGCGCCCGAGGATCATGACCTGCACGTTCGGGGCGATCGCGCAGACCACGGCGCCCACGGCGAGCGGCAGCGCGAGCGCGAGGAGCATCCGGCGCTTGCCGAAGAGGTCGCCGAGGCGCCCCGAGATCGGGACCGCGACCGCCGCCGCGAGCAGCGTGGCTGTGAAGACCCAGGCGGTGTTGTCCGACGTGGTCGAGAAGATCCCGGGGAGCAGCGCGACGAGCGGGGTGACCATCGTCTGCGTGAACGCGGAGGCGATGCCGGCGGAGGCGAGCGCGGCGATCACCAGCCCGGGGCGGGCGGGAGCCTGTGGCATGCGGGGAGAGTCCTTCCGACGTGCGGTGCGCTAGGTATGCACCATGCATATGCACTATACACATCGACTGGTAGGGTGGTGCCCAGCGCGAGGAGGGCCGCCATGAACCGTCGCATCGGCGACATCGAGTACGAGCAGATGCTGCTGAGCCGGCACACGATCGCCCGGCAGCAGCGGGGGCGCACGCTCGAGCGCAGCTCGTACCTCCTGCTGAGCCGCATCCAGGCCGACGGGCCGCGGTCGATCGGCGAGCTCAGCGAGTCGCTGCGCCTCGACGCGTCGACCCTCCAGCGACAGACCACGGCGGCCGTGCGCGACGGCCTGCTCGAGCGCGTGGAGGACCCTGCGGGCGGCGTCGCGCGCAAGTTCGCGGTGACCGACCTCGGGCGCGAGCGCCTGGTGCAGGTGCGCGACCGGTCGATCGCCGCGCTCGGTCGCATCCTCGCCGACTGGACCGACGGCGAGGTCGCCGACTTCGCGGACGCCCTGCACCGGTTCAACGTCGACATCGAGCGGTACAGCGACGCGGTCCGGCACGCCGACCGCGACGGGTAGGGCTCGTCAGCGGCGCGGCAGCAGGGCGACCGCGACCGCACCCCCCACGAGCGCGGTGAGCGCCGCGAACCCGAACCCGGTCTCGATCCCGCTCGACGCGCCGTCGGCGATCCCGGCGGCCGCGACGCTCGAGATGACGGCCGCGCCGAGCGCCGCGCCGAACTCGTGGAACGTGCTGACGATGCCGGACGCGGTGCCGGCCTCGTGGGGCGCGACGCGACCGAGCGCCGTGGCCGACGCGACGACGAAGAGCGCGCCGATCCCGGCGGAGGCGACCGCCATGCCGACGACGGCGGCGGGGACGCCGTCCAGCGTCGCGGGGAGCGCGAGCCCGCCGGTGACGACGATCGCGGCGGCGAGCGTGAGCTGCTGCGCGCCCGTGCGCGCGAGGAGCGTCCCCGTGAGCTGGGACCCTGCCATGGTCGCGAGGGCCACGGGGAGGAAGAGCAGGCCGGTGGGGACGGGGCCGAGGTCGTGGACGCGCTGCAGCAGGAACGAGCCGAGGAAGAACACCGCGATCATGAGTGCGGTCGCGACCAGGATGAGGAACGTGCCCGCGCGCACGGGCGGGCGGGCGAGGAGCCGGAGGTCCATGAGCGGTGCTGCCGTCGTGCGCTGCCACAGCCCGAACGCGACGTAGAGGACGGCGCCGACCCCGAGCCAGACGAGGGTCCCGGCGTCGGTCCAGCCGCGGTCGCCCGCGCCGATGAGCGCGTAGATGACCGCGCCGGTGGCGGCCGTGACGAGCGCGGCGCCGAGCAGGTCGAGGCGGCGACGGTCGGTGCCGGCGACGCCGGAGGGCAGGAGGCGCAGGAGGGCGACCAGGAGCGCGAGCCCGATCGGCACGTTGACGAAGAAGATCCAGGGCCACCCGGGCCCCCCGGTCAGCAGCCCGCCGAGCAGCACGCCCAGGGCCGCGCCGCCCCCGCTGAGCGCGGACCAGACGCCCAGGGCCCGGTTGCGCTCGTCGCCGTCGAAGGTCGTGACGATCGCGGACAGCACCGCGGGCGAGAGCAGCGCGGCGCCGGCGCCCTGTGCGACCCGGCCGGCCAGCAGCAGCTCCGCGCTGCCCGCGAGCCCGGCGACGAGCGAGGCGAGGGTGAAGACGGCGAGCCCGGTGAGCACGAGGCGCCGGGACCCGAAGCGGTCCGCCAGGCGTCCCCCGAGCAGCATGAGCCCGCCGAAGACGAGCGTGTAGGCGCTCACGACCCATGTCAGCGACCCGCGCTCGAGCCCGAGGTCGTGCCCGATCACCGGGAGCGCGACCGTGACGACGGTGATGTCGAGGATCAGCATGAGCTGCGCCGTCCCGAGCAGGGCGAGCACGCGCCACCGCCGCGGGTCGGGGGCCGTGCGCGACGCGGGGCGGTCGAGGTGGTGGTCCGTCATGGCTCCTCCAAAGTCGGACACCAGTGTTCGAGTTGAACGCTGCCACGCTAACTCGTACAGTGGTGTTCGACAAGGGAGGTCGACATGCCGAGCCACGCCACCCAGCAGCAGGCCAAGCGCGCGGACGCCCGACGCAACGTGCAGGCGATCCTCGACTCCGCCGCCGTCTGCCTCGCCCGGGACCCCGACGCGAGCGTCGCCGAGATCGCGCGGACCGCGGGCGTGGGCAGGGTCACGCTCTACGGTCACTTCGCGAGCCGCGCCGAGCTCGTGGACGCGGTGGTCGCCCGGGCCGTCGAGGAGGGCGACGCCGCGCTCGACGCGCTGGACCTGTCCGGCGACCCGCGCGACGCGCTCGTGCGCCTCGTCGCCCAGAGCTGGCTGACGATCGTGCAGATCGGCTCGCTCATGACCGCCGCGCTGGAGACCCTCTCGCCCGAGCGGATGCTCGAGCTCCACGAGCGGCCGGCGACGCGCGTCGAGCGCCTCGTCGAGCGAGGCCGCCGGGACGGCGTCTTCCGGACGGACCTGCCCGCGTCCTGGCTGGTCGGCACGCTCCACCGCGTGATGAACGGCGCCGCCGCCGAGATCGAGGCCGGGCGCCTCGAGCCCGACGACGCGGCCGCGACCATCGCCGCGACCGCGCTCGCCGCGTTCACGCCCCCCGGGCAGCCCGTGCCGTCCGTCCTTTCGCCGGGGCCGCTCGCACCCGAGGGGGCGTCGTGACGAGCGCGAGCCACGCGAGCCCCGCGCCGGGACCCGACGCGGGGCGCGGCACCGGTCACGACGCCGGGCTCGGCGTCGGTGACGGCGCCGGACGGGCGGTGCGCTGGCCGCTCGTCGCGGGCGTCCTGTTCGCCGTCGCGCTGGCCGTGGCCTTCGCGGTCGGCTTCTCCGACCCGGCGCAGGTCGCGCAGGTGCTCGTGGCCGCGGCCTTCGTCTACCTCGGCTCGGCCGCGCTCGGCCGGCGGTCCGCGGCCTGGCCCCTGTTCGGCCTGACGTTCGTGCTCATCGGGATCGGGTTCGCCGTCCCCGGGTTCGACCCGTTCTGGGCGATGCTCGCTGTCGTCGTGGTCCTCGCGGTGTACGGGCTGGCCCGCGGCGAGATCCGCCCGGCCTGGGGGATGCCGCTGCAGGTGGCGGCCATGGTGGCCGCGGTCGCCGTCGCGCTCGCCGTCGCCGCCGTCGGCCAGCCCTGGGCAGGCCTGCTCGTCGGCGTGGGCCTGCTCGGGCACGCCGCCTGGGACGTCCACCACCTGCGGACGCGCCGTGTGGTCGCCCCGACCCTCGCGGAGTTCTGCGGCGCGCTCGACGCGGTCCTCGGCGTCGCCGTGATCGTCCTCTCGCTCGCGGGGTGACCTCGCATGAGCCGCCGTCCAGGAGTGATCGCCACGGCCGGGCCGCCGTCAGCTCCCGTGCGGGTCGCTGGCGTTGAGGGCCGCGACGACCCGGTCGTAGTCGCCCCGCGCCTCGCCGAACCGCAGGAACTTCACGCGCTCGACGAGGATCTCGTGCGCGTCGGGCTGCGTGCGGAGCAGGTCGACGACCTCGGCCACGAACGCGTCGAGCGGCATGGCGAACGCGCTCTCGCGCTGGCCGGGCATGAGGTCGGTCGCGACGGACGGCGGGACCAGCTCGACGACGTCGACGCTCGTGTCCGCGAGCTGGAGGCGCACCGCCTCGCTGAGCATGTGGATCGCGGCCTTGGAGGCGTCGTACGTCGGCGTGACCTTCAGGGGCGTGAACGCGAGGCCGGACGACACGGTGACGATCGTCGCGTGCGGGCGGGTCTGCAGGTGCTCGACGAACGCGCCGATCAGACGGATCGGCCCGAGCACGTTGGTCGTGATCGTCTCCTCGGCGGTGTCGAGGAAGCCCTCGGGGTGGTGCCAGTCCTCGGTGCGCATGATGCCGGCCATGGTGACGAGCGTGTCGAGGTCGGGGTGCCGCTCGATGACGTCCTTCGCCGCCGAGGCGATGCTCTCCGGGGCCGTCGTGTCGATGCGGACGGTGTCGAGGCCGGGGTGGTCGGAGGCGATCTGCTCCAGCAGCTCGGTGCGGCGTCCGCCGACGACGACGGTGCTGCCCTGCTCGTGGAGCGCGACCGCGAGCGCCAGGCCGATGCCGCTCGTCGCGCCGGGGATGAAGACGGTGCTGTTCGAGATGTCCATGCCTCGATCCTGAGGTGTTGGCGCGCGTCGCGGCAGAGTCCGGTGATCGGGGGACCGGCGATCCCTGGCACGGGCGCCGCGCACCCCGGACGATGGACCCATGGACCGTGCCGCGCTCGCCGACTTCCTCCGCCGTCACCGGGAGGCGCTGCAGCCGGGCGACGTCGGGCTCCCGGCCGGGCTGCGGCGTCGGGCACCGGGCTTGCGCCGCGAGGAGGTGGCGCAGCTCGCGCTCATGTCGACGGACTACTACACGCGCCTGGAGCAGCAGCGCGGGCCGCAGCCCAGCACGCAGATGCTCGCGTCGATCGCGCGGGCCCTGCGCCTGTCCGACGACGAGCGGGACTACCTCTACCGGGTCGCTGGGCACGGCGTCCCCGACCGGGCGACCGACCCGGGCCACGTGGCGCCCGCGCTCCAGCGCGTGCTCGACCGCCTGGGCGACACCCCGGCCCTGATCCTCAACCCGCTCGGGGAGACGCTCGCGCAGAACGACCTGGCGCGCGCGCTCTACGGCGACGCGACGGCCTACACGGGCTGGGACCGCAGCGAGATCTACCGCTGGTTCGCGTATCCGGAGACGGCGCGGTCGATCTACCCGGCCGACGACCGCGACCGGCAGGGTCGGGCGCTCGTGGCAGGCCTGCGGTCGGCCGTCGCGGTGCTGGGCCCGTCGTCGCGCGCGGGCGAGCTCGTGCGGGTCCTGCGGCGCGCGAGCCCGGAGTTCGCGGCGCTGTGGGAGCGGCAGGAGGTCGCGCGCCGGTTCGTGGACCACAAGACGCTCGTGCACCCGGTGGTGGGGGAGATCGAGGTGGACTGCCAGGCGCTGGCCACGGAGGACCAGCTCCAGGCGCTGCTCGTGCTCACGGCCGCTCCGGGCAGCGAGGCGGAGGAGAAGATCCGGCTGCTCGCCGTCGTGGGGACGCAGGACCTCGTGGGCGGATCGCCCCGGCTCTAGGGAACCCCCGTCGCGTCGCGCAGCAAGTCCACGAGGACGGTGCGACGGCGCACCGACGAGGAATGGCGTCGCCGGTGGTCTGACGGCGGTCCGGGTGAACACGAATCAAGGGAGATCGACGAGATGAGACCGCTGCGCTACTCGATCAACGTCACGCTCGACGGCTGCTGCCACCACGAGGCCGGGCTTCCCCCGGACGAGGAGTCGATGCGCTACTGGACCGCCGAGATGGAGCAAGCCGACGCCCTCCTGTTCGGGCGGGTGACCTACCAGATGATGGAGTCGGCGTGGCGCAGGCCCGCGTCGGGCGCGTGGCCGGACTGGATGGACGAGTGGGAGGTTCCCTTCGCCGAGGCCATCGACCGGGCGAAGAAGTACGTCGTGTCGAGCACGTTGAGCGAGGTCGACTGGAACGCCGAGCTGGTGCGCGGCGACCTGGGCGACGCGGTGCGGCGGCTCAAGGACGAGCCGGGCGACAGCCTGTGGGTCGGGGGCGTGGCGCTGCCCCTCGCGTTGGCCGATCTCGGGCTGATCGACGAGTACGAGCTCCTCGTGCAGCCGGTCCTCGCGGGGTACGGGCCGACCCTGCTCGCCGGCCTGCGCGAGCGCATCGAGCTCGAGCTCGTGGACCATGAGCAGCACCGGTCGGGGGCTCTTGCCGTGCGGTACCGGCCGGTGCGCGCCACGGCGTGAGGAGATGCCCTCGACGTCAGGGGTCGAGGCGCCGCCGCAGGAGACAGAACTCGTTCCCCTCGGGGTCGGCGAGCACGTGCCACGACTCGTCGCCCGTCTGCCCGACGTCGGCGGGCCGCGCCCCGAGGGCGAGGAGCCGCTCGAGCTCGGCGTCCTGGTCGCGGTCCGTGGGGTTGACGTCGAGGTGCAGCGGCAGCTTGCCCGCCCGCGGGTCGGTGCTCGGGCTGAGGATCAGCGTGGGCTGGAGGCCGCCGAACCCGACGCCCGGCGGGCCGATCTCGATCGACCCGTCGTCCTCCCGGTCGAGCTCGACGTAGCCGAGCACGTCGCACCAGAACCGGGCGAGCAGCTCCGGGTCGGCGCAGTCGAGGACCAGCTCGCTGATGCGGGATGCCATGCGACGCACTCTACGGAGCCTGGGGTGCTGGCACCCGGCGGGTGAGTCGCGATCGTGAAAGCCTGACCGTCACGTGCGGCGAGAGGGAGTCGGGATGGGGCTGGACAGACGGCGGTCGGGGAAGCGGACGGGCGAGCGCGCCGAGGCGGTGGCCGCAGGAGCCGTCGCGTCGCGCGACGAGACGGACCGCGACACCCCGGCGAGCGACCCCGGCCCGCCCGAGGTCCGCACCTCCGACGCGCCGTCGCACCCGTCGGGCGTCTCCGCGCTGTGGTCGGACGGCGTCGGCCGCGCCGGCACGCGCTCGGTGCAGGTGCTCGCGATCGTCGCCCTCGTCGCCGTCGCGGTGTTCGCGATCACGCGGCTCACGCTCATCGTGATCCCGGTGCTCATCGCGCTCGTGCTCGCCGCGGCGATCTCGCCGCTGGTGAGCCTGCTGCGGCGCAAGGGCGTGCCGTCGTTCCTCGCGACCCTCATCGCGCTGCTCACGCTCGTGGTCGTGCTC
This sequence comes from Cellulosimicrobium cellulans, assembly GCF_042723955.1. GTDB lineage: Bacteria > Actinomycetota > Actinomycetes > Actinomycetales > Cellulomonadaceae > Cellulosimicrobium > Cellulosimicrobium cellulans_H. Next base: position 27,318 of record NZ_JBHXIC010000008.1, read on the forward strand.
GGGGTGGTCGTCTGGCTGGTCGCGGCGGCCGTCGTCGACCAGTGGCCGGAGCTGCGCGACCAGGCCGTCGAGGGCTTCGACGAGCTCCAGGCGTACGTGCAGGACCTGCCGTTCCAGATCACCGAGGAGCAGATCGCCTCGGTGCGCGAGTCGCTCGTCGGGCTGCTGCAGTCCGACGCCGTAGGCGCCGGGGCGCTCGCGGGCGCCTCGCAGACGGTCGACTTCGTCGCCGGGTTCTTCGTCATGGTCGTCGTGCTGTTCTTCTTCCTCAAGGACGGCCCGGCGATCTGGGAGTTCCTGCTGCGCCCGTTCGAGGGCGCCCGGTACGAGCGGGGGCAGCGGATCGGCGAGACGACGGTCCGCACGCTCGGCGGCTACGTCCGCGGGACGGCGATCGTCGCGGCCGTCGACGCCGTCGCGATCGGCATCGGCCTCGCCATCGTCGGGGTACCGCTCGTCATCCCGCTGTCGGTGCTCGTGTTCCTGCTCGCGTTCATCCCGCTCGTCGGCGCGACGCTCGCGGGCATCCTGTGCGCGCTCGTCGCGCTCGTGGCCGTCGGGCCGGTCGAGGCGCTCATCGTGGTCGCGATCGTCATCGCGGTGAACCAGCTCGAGGGCGACCTGCTCCAGCCCGTCGTCATGGGTCGCACGCTGCGGCTCCACCCGCTCGTGATCCTCGTCGCGCTGACCGCGGGCACCGTGCTCGCGGGTCTCACCGGCGCCGTGCTCGCCGTCCCGATCGCGGCCTCGATCTGGCGCGCGATCCAGGTGTGGGACGGGCCGGACCTCCCGGCGCGGTTCGCCCGGCAGAAGCGGCAGGAGACGGTCGACGGCGCGCCCGCGTCGTCGTAGGACTGGCCGGGGCTGCAGTGGCGACGTCTCAGCAGCTGGCGGATCAGTCGTCCGCGTCGACGCCGGAGGAGGCCGCCCGGTCCGCGACCGCGGACGCCACCTCGTCGGGCGCGAGCGCGGGGAGCCAGTGCCCCGCGTCGAGCTCGACGAGCCGGTAGGGCGCCTCGACGTGCCGCTCGGTGTCCTCGGCCGCCCACCGGCCCAGCGCGGGATCGGACGTACCCCACACGTATGTCGTCGGGATCCGGGCGGCGTGTACGGGTCGGGTGGCGAGCGGCAGCGCGCGGTACCAGTCGAGGGCGGCCGTCAGAGCCCCGGGCTCGCGCATGAGCGCGCCGCAGCGCTCGGCCTGCTCGGCGGGCAGGCCAGAGCGGCGTAGCAGCGACGCGAGCCGCGGTCGCAGGAGCGCCTCGGGCAGGGCGGGGAGCTGGAAGAGGCCGACGTACAGCGAACGCAGCGACTGGTCGGACCGGACGAGCGCGCGGGCCAGGGCCCGCGGGTGCGGGGTCGACAGGACGGTGAGGCTGCGCACGCGTTCTGGCGCCCATGCCGCGAGCGCCCACGCGACGCTCGCGCCCCAGTCGTGCGCGACGACGTGCGCGGGACCGGTCCGATCGAGGAGGGCGAGCGCGTCGGCGACGAGGAAGTCGAGCCGGTAGGCCGCGCGGGCTAGCGGCCGGGCGCCGGGGGAGTAGCCCCGCTGGTCGAGCGCCACGGTGCGCAGGCCGCGCTCGTGCAGGAGCGGCGCGACGCGCGACCAGCACGACGAGTCCTCGGGAAAGCCGTGCAGGAGGACGACGGGCGGGCCGTCCGCGGGGCCGTCGTCGTGGACGTCGAAGGTCAGCGTGCCGCGACGCATCGTGGTCGTCCGAGGCGGGGTCATCGACCCAGCGTGCGGCCGGGGCGTCGCACCGGCAATCGGCCGGCGCCCCGGCGGTCCGCGGGGCGCACGAGCGGCGAAGAGCCCCGCCGCGCGTGAGGATCGGGGCAACACCACCCACCGGGCACGAGCGAGGAGCAGCCCATGACCCGTTCGGACGACGTCCCTGGGGCCCGTGCCCGGCTCGACGAGCTGGCCGAGCTCCGGCGCGGCACCACCACGGCCGGCGCGCTCGCGTTCTTCGACACGCTGCCGCCCGCCGACGTCGACGCGCTCGCCGGCCGGTGGCGCGGCGCGGGGCTGCCCACCGGCCACCCGCTCGACGGCGTCCTCGAGGCGCTGGGGTGGGCCGGCAAGCGGTTCGACGGCGTGCACGACGCGCACCCGCTCGTGTTCACCGCACCCGGGGGCGGCCCGCTCGCCGTCGACCCCGCGTTCGTGCCGCTCCCGCTCGTGCTGCGGTGCGCCCCGGTCCTGCGGCGGCCCGGAGTCGCGCGGGCGGTGCGCGCGCTGCTGCCGCTCGCGCGCACGCGGCGCCCCCGGGCGCGGCTGCGCACCGTCGTGCACCGCGGCGTCGCGACCGCCGCCATGACCTACGACGCGCTGCCCGTCGAGGACGCGTTCCGTGCCGTCGACGACGACACGCTGGTGGGCCTCATGGAGGCCCGCGGAATGGAGCGGCCCTTCTTCTTCGTGCTGCGCCGCACCGTGCCGATCCAGGTGCCGGGTCAGCCCACCTTGCCCTGGAGCAGCCGCCGCCAGTAGATCCTCGGTTGCAGGTACCGGTCGAACAGCAGCAGGCTGCGGCGCGGGCGCGCGAGGTCCACGAACCGGAACCCGGGGTCGGGCCGGCGCTCGCGGTCGAACTCGGCGAGGAGCAGCTCGGCGCGCGACGTCGTGACGGGCGCGACGGAGTAGCCGTCGTACCGCTGCATCGGCGTGCCGCGACGGCGGGCGGTGATGTTCCGGGCCACGACGGGCACCTGCCGGCGCAGCGCGCCGCCCGACGGCATCGCGTCGACCGCGGCCGCGTCCCCGAGACCCCAGACGCGCGGGTAGGAGAGATGCTGCAGCGTCTCGGGGTCGACGGCGACGAACCCGTCGCTCTCCGGCGTCGCGAGCCCGCTCTCGGCGACCCACGCGGGAGCGCGGTGCGGCGGCGCGACGTACAGCGCGTCGTAGCCGAGCTCGTCGGTCCCGTGCGGCCCGCGCAGCCGGACCGTGCGGTGCGCGGCGTCGACGGACACGAGCGTCGTGCCGGTGCGCACCCCGATCCCGAAGCGCCGCGCGGCGGCGCGCAGGGCGGGCTCGGCACGCGGGTCGTCGACGAGCCGCGGCGACTCGACGGCGAGCTCGACGTGGATCGCGTCCAGGACGCCGGTGCGGCGCCAGCGGTCCGCGGCCACGAACAGCGGCTTGAGCGCCACGGGGAAGCACGGCACGTGCCGGGCGGAGACCGCGAACACCACCCGGCCCGCCGTGAGCGACGACAGCAGGTCCCAGGTCTTGGACGCGAGGTCCGGCAGGTAGCTCGTCGCGGCGAACGGCGTCCGCACGGCCTGCTCCGCCCCGGGCACCGCGTCCCAGTCGACCTCCGAGCCCGGGCACACCGCGAGGTCCGCGTACCCGAGGGTGCCACCGCCCGCCAGGTGGACGAGGGAGCGCTCGGGGTCGACCGCGACGACGCGGTCGGGGTAGCGGTGGACGCCGTCGGGCACGACGTCGTCCTGGGGTCGGGTGAGGTCGTCGAGCGTCGCCATGCCGGCGGCGACGTAGGACAGCAGCGGTCGGTACTGGTGGGTGGTCCGGGGGTCGACGACCGCGACGTCGGGGCAGCCGTCGCGGCGCAGGCGTCCCGCGAGCGAGAGCCCGGCGTTGCCGCCGCCGAGGACGAGCACGTCGTGCTGCACGGGGGTGGTCATGACCGGTCCGTTCTGCCGGGGACGGGACGCTCCACGCTACGGCCGCCCCCGGTCGCACGCCGTGCCAGGCGACCGGCGACGGTCGCGCACGCCGCGGCGAGCTCGTCCGGCCCGGCCGCGAGCACGTCCGCGTCGAACGCCGCGGCCCGGGCGGCGAGCGCGACCCAGGACCACGAGCCCAGCGCGACCCGGCAGCGGTCGGGCCCCAGGTCCTCGACCGTGCCGTCCTCGACGAACGGGACGACGGTCGACGCCGGCGCGGCGAGCTCGACCCACCCGCGGCACGGCCACCCCGCGTCGCCACGGCCCGGCGCGGACCCTGCGGGCGTCGACGGCACGGAGGACCCGGCGAAGCGTGCCGCGACGAACGCGCCCACGTCGCCACCGGGGAGCTCACGGCGCGCGAACCGCGGCCCTGTCGGCACGCGGGGCGTGATGCGGTCGAGGCGGAACGTGCGCCAGTCGTCGCGGTCGAGGTCCCACGCGACGAGGTACCAGCGCCCGTCGCGGACGACGACGTGGTGCGGCTCCACGCGTCGCGGTGCCGTCGCGGCACGGCCCGGGCCGGGGCTCGCGCCGTCCGGGGTCTCGGTGCCGGTGGGAGCGACGGGCGCCGCGTAGTCGAGTCGCAGCACCTCGCGCCGGCGGACCGCGGTGCTCACGGCGATCAGGACGTCGAGGTCGACCGACGGCGCCGGGCGCCCGGGGTGCGCGGGGACCGGGGCCACGTCGACGGCGTCGACCCGGTGGCGCAGCCGCGCGGGCAGCACCTGGCGCACGGTCGCGAGCGCCCGCACGGCCGCCTCCTCGATCGCGTCGCCCGGCCCGCTGGCGGCGACGGTGCGCAGCGCGACGGTCAGCGCGACGACCTGCTCGTCGTCGAACAGCAGGGGCGGGAGCTCCGCACCCGCGTCGAGGCGGTAGCCGCCGTCGCGTCCGCGCGTCGCGACGACCCGGTAGCCGAGGTCGCGCAGCCGCTCGACGTCGCGGCGCACCGTGCGCGGGTCGACGCCGAGCCGCCGGGCCAGCTCGGGACCGGTGCGGTCGGGGCGCGCCTGGAGGAGCGAGAGCAGCAGGAGGGTCCGGCGCGACGTCTCGGTCATGCGCTCATGCTGGCGCACAATGCGGACACTCCTCGTCCTGATGGGCGGAGAAGGTGGTGGCACGAGCCCGGGCGACGTCCGGGAGCGACGGGCGCCGCGACCGCGGGCCCGACGACCGACCCGGAGGAGACGCCATGTCCGTCCAGACCACCCCGCACCTCAACTTCCGCGGCGATGCCCGCGCCGCGCTCGAGCACTATCGCGCGGTGTTCGGCGGCGACCTCGTGCTCACCACGTACGGCGACCTGGGTCAGGCCCCGGACCCGGCCGAGGCCGACCTCGTCCTCTGGGGCCAGGTCAGCGCCCCGAGCGGCTTCCGCGTCATGGCGTACGACGTCCCGGCGGGACGTCCCTGGAGCCCTGGCGAGGCGCCGTTCTTCGTCTCGGTGCGCGGCGACGACGTCGAGGAGGTCCGCGGCTACTGGGACGCGCTCGTCGACGGCGCGACCGTCGTCGCGCCGCTCGCGTCGTCCGGCTGGGCGCCCCTGTACGGGATGCTCACGGACCGGTTCGGCGTGACCTGGGTGCTCGACGTCGCGGCGAGCCGCTGACCCGGGGCCGGGCCCACCCCCCCACGTCGCGGGGCGGGCCCGGCCGCGCTCGCCGGCGTGCTGTGCGGTTCTGCGCCCCGTTCCCGTCCGGGTCGGCGTTCGCCCCCCTCCCTCCAGGTGCAGGGGACCGAACCGAGGGGGACCCCATGGCTGGAACCAGGAAGTCGGCACCGAAGAAGCCGAGCCGGCGCGAGGTGCCGGAGACGCCGGACACCGTCGACGCGCTCTACCCGCCGCTGCCCGAGCGGATACCGCTCACGCTCGAGTCCATCGCGGGCGACGAGCCCACCTACGCCGAGATGCTCGAGTCCATCTGCGGCGCCACCGACGACTCTCAACCCGTCGAGCAGTACGACGGCACGCTGGGCGTCACCACGGCGTACGTGAACGCCCACCAGAAGCAGGCCGTGCAGGTGCAGTGGAACACCGGGCTCGGCGGCGTCTTCACCAACCCGGGCAACGTCGATGGCGTCCGCTGGGGGAGCGGCACGCTCATCGCGCCAGACCTCGTGCTCACGTGCGGGCACCTGTTCGACCAGACCGCCGACGGGTGGGTCTTGCCGCGCCAGAACGGCTCGATGCAGGTCGTCACGCCGCAGCAGATCGCGACGAGCATGCACATCAACCTGCTGTTCCAGGTGGACGCGAGCGGTGTGCTGCGCACCGAGGTGAGCTTCCCGATCGTCGCTCTCGTCGAGTACCGCCTCGGCGGGCTGGACATGGCGGTCGTGCGCGTGGGCGGGAACCCGGGGAACACCTACGGGTTCACGGCCGTCGCGACAGCGAACCCCGCCGTGGGGGACATGCTCGCGATCATCGGCCACCCCGCAGGGATGCCGAAGCGGATCGAGGCCGGGCCGGCGACCACCGTGACGACCAACCAGATCCGCTACGACGACATCGACACGCTCGGCGGCAACTCCGGGTCCGGCATCCTCGGGCCCGCGGGCGAGCTCGTCGGCGTGCACACCAACGGCGGCTGCAATGCGGCGGGCACCGGGTCCAACTTCGGCACCGCGATCGCGGGCATCCGGGCCGTGTCGCCCACGCTCCAGGCGCTGCCGCACGGCGCGCGCACCGCGACTGCCGACGACGGGTTCACGTCCCTCGCGCAGGACGTCATCGCGACCGTCAAGGCGGCCGACCAGGTCGGCACGCTCCGGGCGGCCGACACCGCACGGGCGGTCGACGTGCTCACGATCCGGCAGGCCGACTCCCACACGGTCGCCGACCAGATCGGGACGTCGTTCCTCCGGGACCAGGGCGGGACCCCGCGGGCGCTGGACTCGATCTTCCAGGCCGACACCCGGTTCGCCGCCGACAACCCGGTCGCGACCGGGTTCGCGGGCGACGTCGGCACCGGGCCCGGCGACACGCTCCAGGAGGGCATCCTGGACATCGACGACCTGTTCGACCCCGTGGTGAACCCCGCGATCGGGCGGCTCGTCCAGGCGGGCGCGCTCGCGGGCGCACGGCCCTTCGTCCAGGGCGCCGAGTCCCTCGTGGACGACGAGGTCGAGGGTGAGGCCGTCGACGTCGTCGGCGCGCTGGTCGAGGCCGTCGCGGAGGCGCGGGCGACCCTCGAGGCCGTCGAGGCGGCCCTCACCCAGCTCCAGGCCGGGCAGTGACCCGATGATCGGCATCGTGTCGCACGCGGACGACCTCCACACCACGGAGGTCGTCCGCCACCTCGACGCTCTCGGCGCGCCCCACGTCCTCCTCGACACCGGCCACGCCCCGCGCTCGGTGGCGCTCACCTCGACCCAGGACGCGGCCGGGTGGCGGGCCGACTGGGTCGACACGAGCGCCGCGGGCGTGAGCGCCGTGGACGCCACGCAGCTGCGGGCCGTGTGGTGGCGGCGCCCGCAGCCGTTCGCCCTGCACGACGACGTCCGCTCGCCCCAGGACCGTGGCTTCGCCCACGGGGAGATCGCCGCCGCGGTGTCCGGGCTGTGGTCGTGCCTCGGCGCCACCTGGGTCAACGACCCGGACCGCGACGAGGCCGGCTCCCGCAAGATGTGGCAGCTCCAGGTCGCCGCGCGGCTCGGGCTGCGCGTGCCCCGCACGTGCATGACCAACGACCCGGCGCGCGCCCGCGAGTTCCTGCGCCGCGAGCCCGGTCCGGTCATCTTCAAGCCCTTCAGCGGCACGCCCGCCACGTGGCGCGAGACCCGACCGGTGCGCGAGGCGGACCTCGACCTCCTTGAGAGCGTGCGGTACGCGCCCGTCATCTTCCAGGAGGCCGTCCCCGGGTCGGACGTGCGCGTGACGATCGTCGGCACGCAGGTGTTCGCGGCCGAGCTGCGGACCGAGGAGTCGGGCTACGCCTACGACTTCCGGGTCGACACCCACCACTGCCCGACGGCGGCGCACGACCTCCCCGAGCACGTCGCCGCCGCGCTGCTGCGCCTCATGGACGTGCTCGGGCTCTGGTACGGGGCGGTCGACCTGCGCCGCACCCCCGAGGGGGACTACGTGTTCCTCGAGATCAACCCGGCCGGGCAGTGGCTGTTCGTCGAGTACGCGACGGGACAGCCGATCGCCGCGGCGCTCGCGGGCCTCCTCGCGCGGCTTGACCGCGAGGACGGCGTGAGGGCTGCGCGCCGGCGCACGTGGCGGAACAGCGCCGCGTGACCGGGCTCAGCGCCAGCGGTCGCGCCACCGTTCCCACGG
>NZ_JBHXIC010000008.1:35308-69019 GCF_042723955.1 Cellulosimicrobium cellulans
GGGGGCCCCCCGCCGCCCCGCCCCCCGGGCGCCCCCCCGCCCGGCGCCCCGGCCGCCCGCCCCCGCCGCGCCCGCCCGCGCCCCGCGCCCCCCCCCCCCGACCAGTTGACGCGCAGCGTGCGCCACGCGCGGTCGAGTCGCCGCGCCCGCTGGCGTCGCCCCCGCAGCGACCGCGCCGAGACGCCGACGCGCCACGACCGGACGAGCACGGTGCGCCGCCGTGGCCCGAGGCGGAAGGAGAGGTCCAGGTCGTCGTGCACCTCCGGGTCGTCGCGCACGACGACGTCGCGCACCGCAGCCCAGGCCGTGCGGCGCAGCGCCATGCACGATCCCCAGAGCGCAGTGTGCCCGAGCGCGAGGTGGCACAGGACGTAGTACGCCCCGAGGTAGGCGACGGCGGCGGCCGTGCGCGCGCCGCGCGGCAGGTCGTCGAACGTCCCGGTGCCGGTCATGGCGTCGAGCGACGGGTCGGCGGCCATGCGGTCCACGACTCGCTGGACCCAACCGGGGTCCGGGCGCGAGTCGGCGTCGAGCCGGGCGATGACGTCGCCGCGCGCCGCGTCGTACCCGGCGGCGGCCGCCGCGGGGATGCCCACGCGCTCCTCGCACACCACGACCGCGCCCCAGCGCCGCGCGACGTGCGCCGAGTCGTCGCTCGAGGCGTTGTCGACGACCACGACTTCGATCGGCGCGACCGTCTGCCGGGACAGCAGGGCGAGGCACTCGTCGAGCGCCTCGGCGTCGTCCCGGACCGGCACGACGACGGAGACCGTGGGGCGGGTCACGGCGTCGCTCCGGGCCGGCGGCTCCTGGGCAGGAGGGTCCCCGCGACGACGGCGCCGAGCAGCCCGGCGGCGAGGTCGGTCACGGTGTCGCCGTAGCCGACGCCGATGCGGTCGTCGAGGTACGTGTACCCGGCCCACTCGCCGAGCTCCCACAGGACCGCGAGCACCGCGCCCAGGCCGGAGACGACGACGAGGGAGCCCGCGCGGGCGCGTCCGGGACGCAGGGTGCCCGGGTCGGCGAGCATGCCCGTGCGCAGCAGCGCGACGTACGCGACGGCGGCGATGAGGCCCGTGCAGGCGGCGTGGACGGGGAGGTCGAGCCACGGCACGGCGCGGTACCACTCGAGCTGGGCGGCCCAGGCCGAGGCGAGCAGGGTGGCGCTGTACGCGACGTCCAGGGGAGCGGTGAGGCCGAGCGCACGCGGCACCATCGTCCCGCCCAGCACGAGCAGGAAGAGCGCCACAGCGACGCCGTCGAGCCCCACGGCGATCACGAGGCTCGCCGCGGCCGCGGCGCGCACCACGTCGCCCGGGACGAGCCCGGCGCGCGCGTGGACGGCGCTCGTTGGGGCCGCCCCGGGGGCGGAGGTGCCGGGCATCGACGACTCCTCGGACGGTGGTGCGGGAGGGTCACAGCCTCTCCCCGGAGCGGGTCGCTCGCACGCCCGCCGACCACCTCAGGGGGCGGCGTGCCACTGCCAGTCGGCCTGGGACGGCAGGCCCGCGAGCTCGAGGCGGTGCGTCGCCCAGCGCAGCGCGTCCCAGGGGTCCACGCCCGTGACCTGGTGCGCGACGTGCGGGAACATCCGCGCGAGCACCCGAGCGCAGACGCCCCGCGGCGGGTCGACCGCGACTCCCAGGCCGCGGGCGACGTCGTCGCCGTGCACCAGCACCTCGACGCAGCCCATGCCTGCGAAGCCCTCCGGGTCGGCGACGCCGCTCGGGTGGAACGCGCGCGCGTCAGGACCGCTCGCGCGGAGGACCGCCGAGAGGACCCCGGACCCCGTGAGCGCCATCTCGAGGACCCCGTCCGCGGGCGCGTCCTCGTCCGCCACGGCCATGAACCGAACGAAGCGCGAGGTGGGGCGCGCGACGAGCTGGGCGGCGAACGACACGAGCGTGTCGCCGAGGTGCTCGGCGGTGTGCCAGGCGTCCCACGTCCCCGTCCCCGGGGCACCGGTCCAGCTCCGCGAGGCGACGGGGCCCAGCGCCCGGGCCACGCTGGCGGTCGCGGCGTCGAGGTCGTCTGCGGTCACGGGCATGCGGGGGCTCCGTCCGGTCGGGGTGCGACGTCCCGGCGTGCGACGGCGCTCGGGGCGACCGTAGCCAGAGGCACCGACAAGCCGGTCGGCTCAGTCCCGGAAGCCGACGAGCGCGGCGTCCAGCGCCGCGAGCATCCCGTCGCGCAGGGCCGCGGGATCGTCGGTCTCCTGGGCGAGGACCTGCCCCGCGGCCCCGACCGCGCCCACCGCGGCGCCGACCATCGGTGCGACGTCGCGCAGCGGGCTCCGCGTCCCGCGCGCGACGCGGTCGGCGAGCCCGGCGACGAGCGTCGCGAGCCGGAGGGTGAGCGAGGCGGGCACGCGGCCGCTCCCACCCAGGGCCGCGCGAGCACGCGCCTGGGCGACCAGGGCGTCGTCCGAGGTCGCGGCGTCGACGAGCGCCCGCACCGCGGCGTCGACCCGGGCGGCGGCCGACGGTGCCCGCGACTCCTCCGCGACGCGCCAGGCGAGCTCCGTGAACCCGTGCACGTGGTCGAAGAGGAGGTCCTCCTTGGTGGGGAAGTGCAGGTAGAACGTCCGCTCCGAGACGTTGGCGGCACGTGCGACCTCCGCCACGGTCGTCCCGGCGAAACCCTGAGCCTCGACGAGGCGCGCGGCGCTGACCAGGATCGCCTCGTGGGTGCGCCGTCGCCGGACGTCGTGGCCGTTCTCGCTCGTCACGCGAGGAGCCTAGCCGTGTCTCGGAGATTATGCAGATCTGTAGTTTGTGGCAGGGTGGGTCCATGGAGCACACACGCCACCCGCGTCGCTACGTCGTCACCGGAGCGGACTCCGGCCTCGGACGGGAGGTTGCCCGGCTGCTCGCGCGGACGGCCGACGTCGTCGCGTGCGGGGTGGGCGCGGGCGTCGACGTCCGCGCCGACCTCACGACCCCGGAGGGCCGCGCCGCGCTGGTCGAGCAGGTCCGTCGGCGGACGGACGACCGGCTCGACGCCGTCGTCGCGGTCGCGGGGTCCGGCGCCCCGCGACCGGAGACCGTCGCCCTGAACTACTTCGGCACGGTCGAGGTGCTCGACGGCCTCCGGCCCGCGCTCGCCGCGACCTCGGCACCGGCGGCCGTCGTCGTGTCGTCCTCCTCGACCCTCCACCGGGGCAGCGGGGCTATGGTCCGCGCCTGCGCGCGCGGGGACGAGGCGCGGGCTCTCGCAACCGCCCGGCACCTGGTCCGGACGCGGCGCGGGAGCCAGCTCTACCGGTCGAGCAAGACCGCGCTGAACCACTGGGTGCGGACCACGGCCGTGCGACAGGAGTGGGCCGGTGCGGGGATCGTCCTCAACGCCGTCGCGCCGGGCATCGTCGCGACCGAGATCGTGCTGGCCACGTGGGAGCGCGACCGGGCGCTCCTCGAGACCGCGCTCCCGCAGCCGCTCGGCGCCCCCGGCCCGGTCGAGCCGGTCGCGCGCCTGCTCGCCCACCTGGCCTCCGCGGAGAACCGCTCGACGACGGGGCAGGTCGTGTACTGCGACGGCGGGACGGACGCGCTGGTGCGCGGCACCCGACCGCAGCGGACCTACCTGCGCTACGGCGTCCGCGACCTCGTCGCCATGTGGCGCGCGGCGAGGTCGCGCGCGGCGTAGCCGGCGTCGAGGGCCGGTCTCCTCAGTCCCACGTGGCCGTGGCCGGGTCCACGCCGCGCGAGCGCGCGTTCGCATCGACCGCGGCGCGGAGCCAGGTGGCCAGGTCGGGGGCGAGCCCGTCGTAGTGCGCGCGGAAGCCGTCGTCCTCCACGAACCGCCGGGCCAGGCACACGTGCCGCGCGGGCGTGCAGTCGAAGTGCGTGCCGATCGAGGCGCGGTGGCGCTCGGCCAGCGCGAGCCCGCGCACCGACGATGGCTCGACACCCTCGCGGCACGCGGTCGCGAGGTCGGCCTCGAGCGCGGCGACGCCGTCGGCGAGGTCCTGCCAGTCGTCGAGCGTCCGCTCGGCGGACCGCTCCGCGTACTGCGCCCACTGCGGGGTGTCGCCCCAGCGCTCGCGCGCCTCGGCGGGCCACGCGGGATCCCACGTCCGACCGAACAGCGCGACCTGTTCCGCGGGGGTGAGCAGCAGACCGCGTTCCCGGGCGTCGAGGAGCCGGTCGAGCGCGTGCGCGGTCCGCTCCATGCGCGCGATCCGTTCGCCGAGCAGCACCCGGTGGCGGCGCAGCACGTCGACCGCGTCGTCACCGGGCGCGTCGAGCAGCTCGGGGATGTCCTCGAGCGAGACGTCGAGCTCGCGGTACGCCACCACGCGGCGCAGGCGCGCGAGGTCGGCCGGCGAGTACAGCCGGTAGCCCGCGCCGGTGCGCTCCGACGGCCTGACGAGCCCCACCGCGTCCCAGTGGTGCAGCGTCCGCACGGTGACCCCGACGGTCCGGGCGGCGTCCCCGACGGTGAGCGCGTCGGCGACGCGGTGGGGCGCGTGATCGGTGGTCACGCGCCCCAGTGTCGCCCGGACGGCACCCGGTGTCATGCGCCGGGTGCCTCGATCCCGATGTCGTGGAGGAAGCGCGCGGCGTCGCTCTCGGGGTCGTACGGCCGCGCCGCGGTCATGACGACGCGCGTGTTCTCGGGCGTGCGGACCTCGACCTCGAGGGAGCCCCACGGCGTCTCCCGGGGGCCGGTCGTGCACCCGGGGGAGACGTCCTCGCACGCGGCGACGATCGCGTCGAGCTGCGACAGGACGCACGAGAAGCTCACGGTGAGCGCGTTCGGTTCCCCAGCGGGCGTGCCCGGGACGAGCAGGACGTCCTGGAACGCCCAGCGGCGCAGGTGCACGACGCCGCCCGGGACGGAGAACAGGTCGAAGAACCCGAGCCCCCGGGTCCAGAGGGCGACGGACGCGGTGAGGTCCGCCGTCGGGATCGTGACGAACTGCGGCATGCCGTAGATGCCGCGGAACGGCTCGGGGGCGACGGCGTCGGGACCCGGTACGGGGACGGGGGACAGGTCGAAGGCGGGGAACGTGTCGGTCATGCGGCCAGCGTGGGGCCTGACGTCGCGTCAGGGTCAAGCACCCGAGCGCCGCTCGTCGGCCAGCAGCGCGTACGTGACGCCGTCGACCCAGCCGAGGTCGCGGTGCAGCGAGTCGCGCACGCCCACGCCCTCGCGCCGCATGCCGACGCGCTCCATGAGCCGCCACGACGGCTCGTTCGCCAGGAACGCGTTCGCGACGACCCGCCGCAGGCCGAGGTCCTCGAAGCACACGCGGAGAAGGCCCTGGACGGCCTCCGTCGCGTACCCGCGCCCCTGGTGCGACGGCGAGAGCGCCCAGCCGATCTCGGCCTCGTCCGGGCGGGGGCGGTCGACGACGTCGCGCTGGCCCCAGCCGTCGCGCACCGCGAGGTAGAGGTCGCCCACAACCTCGCCGTCGTGCTCGACGACGAGCGTCGTCGCGAGCCGGCCGGGATCGGCGTGGTGCTCGCGCCACTCCTCGGCGTCGGTGAACCGCTGCGTGAGCCAGCGGTCCACGGCGGGCAGGCTGCGGTAGGCGAAGAGGGAGTCCGCGTCCTCGGGTCGGGCGCGGCGCAGCACGAGGCGCGGGGTCGTCACGGGCCAGGCGACCCGGTCGAGGGCGTCCGGGCGGACGTCGGTGGTGTCGGCCATGGGCACCACCCTGGCACGCGGGCCACCCGGGGATCGAGCGCATTGCACGGCCGGCGGTCGGCGACGTGTCACACCGCGTGCGCGTGCCCGGTCGAGTGGGGTGACAGGGCGGCACGCGCCGCGCGCACCGACAGGAGGACACCATGAAGATCGTCGTGATCGGCGGTACGGGGCTCATCGGCTCGAAGCTCGTCACCGTGCTGCGGGACCGCGGCCACGAGGCCGTCCCCGCCTCGCCCAACTCGGGCGTCAACACCCTGACAGGGGAGGGCGTCGCGGAGGTGCTCGAGGGCGCGGACGTCGTCGTCGACGTCTCGAACTCGCCCTCGTTCGAGGACCAGGCGGTCCTCGACTTCTTCCGCACCTCGACGGGCACCCTCCTGGCGGCCGAGGAGAAGGCGGGCGTCCGCCACCACGTCGCGCTCTCCGTCGTGGGCACGCAGGGCCTGACCGAGAGCGGGTACTTCCGCGCGAAGATCGCGCAGGAGGAGCTCATCACGGGCTCGCCGGTGCCGTACTCGATCGTGCACGCGACGCAGTTCTTCGAGTTCCTCAAGTCGATCACGGACGGCGCCACGCAGGACGGCGTCGTGCATCTCGCCCCGGTCCTGTTCCAGCCGATCGCCGCCTCCGACGTGGCGGTCGCCGTCGCGGACGTGGTCACCGGGGCGCCGGTCCGCGGGATCGTCGAGATCGCGGGGCCCGAGGTCTTCCGCCTCGACGAGCTCGTGCGGACCACGCTCGCGTCGCTCGACGACCCGCGCGAGGTCGTCGCCGACCCGGAGGCGCGGTACTTCGGCGCACCGCTGTCCGAGGACTCGCTCGTCCCGGGCGAGGGGGCAGTGATCGCGAGCACCCGCCTCGCGGACTGGCGCCAGCAGCAGGCGGTCGCCGCGCGCTAGCACGACCGGACGCGCGCCCCGCGGTCGAACGCCGCGGGGCGCGCGTCCCCGCTCCACCCGAGGACTCCACCCCGAGACGACGGCGAGGCGCGCATGGACACGGAAGCGCTCGGCCCGACGGTGCGCCGGTTCCGGCTCGCCGCCGACCTCACGCTCGAACGGCTCTCGGAGCTGTCGGGCGTGAGCGACCGCACCCTGAGCGACATCGAACGGGGTGCCGCCCTCGGCCCCCAGCACCGGACGATGCTCGCGGTCGTCGACGCGCTCGGCCTCGACGAGGAGGACCGGGCGCTCGTCCTGCGGGCGGCGCGCGAGGGACGGCGCCGGTCCCGCCCCGAGCCCGGGTGGCGGCTGCCGCTGCCGCGCGGGGCCGCCGACTTCACCGGGCGCGAGCACGAGCTCGACCGGGTGACACGCGCGCTGCGGGCGGCCCCGGGGTCGCCCTCGCCCGTCGTGGTGGTCACGGGACCGCCGGGATACGGCAAGACGAGCCTCGCGGTCCGTGCCGCGCAGCGGCTCCAGGGCGAGTTCGACGACCAGCTCTTCCTCGAGCTCGCGGGCACCTCTCCCGACGCGGTCAGTCCCGGAAGCGTCGTCGCGCGGCTCGTCCAGGCGCTCGTCGGGACGGGCACGCGGGGCAGCTCCGACCCGGCCCGGCTGCGCGCTCTCCTCGACGGCCGGCGCGTCCTCGTCGTGCTCGACGACGCGCGCGACGAGGCGCAGGTGCGCGCCGCGCTGCCGTCGGCGGGGCCGGCGGCGGTGCTCGTGACGAGCCGGCGGCACCTCGAAGGGCTCGAGGACGTCGAGCGCGTCGACCTCGAGCGGCTGCGCCCCGACGACTCGCGCGCCCTCCTGGCACGGCTCGTCCCGCAGCAGCAGGCGTCCGCGGACGACCTCGCGCGCCTCGCCGCGCTGTGCGACGACGTCCCGCTCGCCCTGCGCATCGCGGCGAACCGGCTCGCGAGCCGCGCGACGTGGACGGTCGACGCGCTCGCCTCGCGCCTCACGGTCGCCGACCGTCGCCTCGACGCGCTGTCCGCCGGCGACCTCTCGGTGCGCGCCGCGATCGACCTCTCGTTCGACCAGCTCGGGCCGGCGGCGCAGCGGCTGTTCCGGCGCCTCGCTCTCGCCGACGGGCGCGAGGTCGGCACCGGCCTCGCCGCGACGCTCGCGCAGCAACCGGTCTGGACGACCGAGGAGCTGCTCGACGAGCTCGTGTCGCTGAGCCTCGTGCGCCCGGCCGAGCACGACCGGTACGCGCTGCACGACCTGCTGCGCCTCTACGCGCACCGGGCGCTCGAGGACGCCGAGCCGGCCGAGGAGCGCGCCGCCGTGCGGCGGCGCGCGGACGCCTGGCTCCTGCGCACCACGGTGCGGGCCGGGCGCTGGTTCGAGCCGGACGTCCTGGGCGAGGGCTCCGCGGACCCCGCGGACGTCGTCGGCCTGGCGTCGAGCGACGCCGCCCGGGCCTGGCTCGTCGACGAGGCGGCGGCCTGGTTCGCCGCGTTCGAGAGGGCCGCCCGCGGCGGGGAGCACGCCGCCGTGGTCGAGGTCGCAGAGGCCCTGCACTGGTTCTCCGACCTGTGGCCCTTCTGGGGCCACTGGCACGAGGTCTACGGGGCGTCGGCCGCCGCGGCGGCGGCGCTCGGCGACGACGCGCTGCTCGCGACCCACCAGGGCTATCTCGCGTGGGCGGCGGTGCACTGCCAGGGCGACGTGGTCGCGGGCATGGCGGCGGCCCGGAGTGCGCGGGAGGCGGCCGAGCGCGACGGCGACCCCGGCCTGCGCGCCTGGGCGGCCTACTACGTGGGATGGTGCGCGAGCGCCGCCGGCGACCGTGAGCTGTGCGTGGCAGCGTCGGAGGAGGCGGCCGACCTCTTCCGGCGCGCCGGCGACCGCGAAGGACTTCCGCAGGCGCTCTTCCAGCGCTCCCAGGGGCTCGCCGGGCTGGGTCGGGAGGAGGAGGCGATCGCCAACCTGCGCGACGTCGTCGCGCTCGTGCGCGACCCCCGCACCGCCCCGCGCGGGCAGGTCGCCGAGTTCACCGCGCTGCACGCGCTCGGCGCGATCGCGCGCATCAGCCTCGACCGGCAGGACTGGGCGACCACGCGCCGCGTCGCCGCCGAGGCGATCACGGGCTTCCTGGCGCAGGGCGCCCGGCCGTCGGCGGCGCACATGCACGTCTACCGCGCTCAGGCCCGACGCGCCGAGGCCGACCACGCGGGTGCGCGTGCCGACCTGGCGCGCGCCGTCGAGCTCTTCGAGGGCTCGGGCGACGCCGAGGGCCTCGCCGCGGCGCGGGCTGCGGGCGCCCTGGTCCGGGTCGGGGACGACGTCGGCCCCCGTCGCCGGGACGACGGGGGCCGCACCGGTCGGCGCGTCAGGAGACGGCGGCGACCGCGTCCATGATCGTGGCCGCGACCTCCGCGGGGCGCGACACCGACAGGGCGTGCGACCCGCCGGCGACCGCGTTGGTCCCGCGCGACCCGGCGCGCTCGGCCATGAAGCGCTGGAGCTCGGCGGGGATGTTCCGGTCCTCCTCGCCGTAGACGAACCACGACGGGACGTGCCGCCAGGCCGCGTCCGCGCCGGGCAGGCCCTCGCTCAGCGCGAGCTCGGTGACGGGACGCTGCTCGGCGCCCATGACGACCGCGCGCTCGACCGGGACGTCGGCCGCGAACTGCGACGGGAACGCGTCCCCGCGGATCCGCAGCTCGTTGCCCCCGCTCGTGAGCGGGTAGCCGATCAGGGTCTCGCCCAGCGTGCTGCCCGGGAACTTGCCCGAGAGCTGGAGTGCGGACTCCCCGGCGTCGGGCGCGAACGCCCCGACGTAGACGAGGGCCTTGACGGCCTCGTTGTCCGCGGCGGCGCCGGTCACCACGATGCCGCCGTAGGAGTGCCCGACGAGGACGACCGGACGGTCGACCGCCGCGACCACGTCGCGGACGTACGCGGCGTCGCCCGTGACGGAGCGCAGCGGGTTGGCCAGGGCGACGACGTCGACCGACTGCGCGAGGAGGCGCTCGACGACGCCGTCCCAGCTGTCGGAGCCGGCGAACGCGCCGTGGACCAGGAGGACGAGGGGCTGGGTGGTGGACATGGTTCTTCCTTCTCTCGGTGCGGGAGGGGCCGCCCGGCGACCGGACGTCGCGGGCGAGGACCGGGTCGTGACCGGTCAGAGGGTGCCGAGCGCGGTGCGCAGCACGTGGACCGCCTGCTCGACCGCGGCCGTGGTGGCACGCGTCGGGCGCAGCGGGTTGAGCATCATGAAGTCGTGGATCGTGCCGTTGTAGCGCAGGCTCGTCGTCGGGACGCCGGACTGGAGCAGGCGGCGCGCGTACGCCTCGCCCTCGTCGCGCAGCACGTCGTTCTCGTCGACGATCACGAACGCGGGCGGGAGCCCGGCCAGGTCGTCGAGCGAGGCGCGCAGCGGTGACGCCGTGATCTCGGACCGCCGGTCGACGTCGGGCAGGTAGCTGTCCCAGAACCACGCCATGGCCCGGGCCGTGAGGTGCGGGCCGTCCTTGAACTCGCGGTAGCTGGCCGTGTCCTGTGCCGCGTCGGTCACGGGGTAGTAGAGCGACTGGTGGACGAACGTCACGTCCCCCCGCTGCTTGGCGAGCAGCGTGAGCGCGGCGGTCAGGTTCCCGCCCACCGAGTCGCCCGCGACGGCGAGGCGGGCCGCGTCGAGACCGAGGGTGGCGCCCTCGGTCGTGATCCAGCGCGCCGCCGCGTACCCCTGCTCGAGAGCGACGGGGTAGCGGGCCTCGGGGGAGCGGTCGTACTCCACGAACGCCACGGCGGCCCGGGCGCCTACCGCGAGCTCGCGCACCAGGCGGTCGTGCGTGCCGGCGTCGCCGAGCACCCAGCCGCCGCCGTGCATGTACAGCACGACGGGCAGCGTGCCGGTCGTGCCACGGGGCTTGACGACGCGGACCCGGACCGAGCCGTCGCCCGCGGGGACGGTGACCCAGACCTCCTCCACCTGTGCCATCTCGATGAGCTGCGCCTGCAGGTCGTCGAGGACCTTGCGGGCGCGCTCGGGGCCGAGCTCGTCGACGAACGGGGGTGTCGCGACGGCGTCGGCGAACGCCTGCGCCTCCGGTTCCAGGACGGGTTCGCTCATGGTCGTCTCTCCTTCGGTGAGATCGGTCGTCCCCTGCCCCTCCAGCCTCCGGACCGCCGGGGCCGAGCACCACGAAGAACGCACGCAGGACTCGTGCGTGGCGTTCCTCGTGTCACACGCCGGACGCCCGCCCGGTCGAGACGGCAGCAAGGACGACGCGCGTCGGAGGGTCCGGCCGAGTCGTGAGGTAAGAGCGGGAGCACCGGGTTTCAGGCGGCCCTTCGCGGGTACGCGCCAAGCAGATCGCGGCTGGTCCCACCCGCCGCCGGACCCACGCACGGCCCGTTCGTCGTGCCCTTGTCACAGATCCGGACCCTGTCCGGTCGGGTGCACGAGAGCGTCCTGCCGACCGGCAGGGCTTCACGGCGAGGCGAGGGCGGGCGAGGATGTCGGACGTGGACGGACGAGGGACGGACCTGGAGTCGGCGGAGCGGCAGTTCAGCGCGGCACGACGCAGGCTGTTCGGGATCGCGTACCGGATCCTCGGCAGCGCGGCCGAGGCCGACGACGTGCTTCAGGACGCGTGGGTGCGCTGGCAGACGTACGACCGGTCCACCGTGCGCAACCCGGACGCGTTCCTCACGACGACGGTGACCCGCCTCGCGATCAACGTCGCCCAGTCCGCGCGTGTGCGCCGCGAGACGTACATCGGCCCGTGGCTGCCCGAGCCCGTCGACACGAGCGCCGACCCGACGCTCGGCGCCGAGCGCGGCGAGGCGCTCGAGGTCGCGCTGCTCATGCTCCTGGAGAAGCTCACGCCGACCGAGCGTGCGGCGTACGTGCTGCGCGAGGCGTTCGACTACCCGTACGAGCAGATCGCGGAGATCATCGGGCACTCGCAGGCGAGCGTGCGCCAGCTCGTCAGCCGGGCGCGCCGGCACCTCGGCGAGGAGCGGCGTGCGCCCGTCGCCCCCGAGGCCCAGCGCCGTCTGCTCACCGCCTTCGTCGCCGCGGCCAAGGCGGGCGACGTCGCGCTCCTGGAGCAGCTCTTCGCCGAGGACGTGATCTCCTACTCCGACGGCGGGGGAGCGGTCCGCGCGTCGAAGTTCCCGGTCGTCGGGCGCCCGCGCGTCGCGAAGTACCACCACGCGTTCGCCGAGCGCTTCTGGGCGGGCGTCGAGGTCGAGCCCGCCGACGTCAACGGGCACCCGGCCGTCAAGCTCTCGCGCGACGGGGAGTTCTTCGCCGTGCTCACGGTCCGCGCCACGACCGACGGCATCGACCGCGTGCTGTGGATGATGAATCCGCAGAAGCTCGCGGCCGTCTCCGCGTAGGCCCGGCATGCCCCAGCGAGACAGGGCGGGGGCACGGCGCGAGGTCGACCGTGCCGCGCACGACCGCGTCGTCGAGGCGCTCCTGCGCGCGACCGCGGCCGGTGACCGGGACGCCGTGCGCGGACTGCTGGACCCGGCGGCGACCCTGTGGGTCGACGCGGCAGGCAGCGCCGCCGCGACGCCCGGGGTGGTCGAGGGCGTCGACGAGACGGCACGGGCGCTGTGCCGCGTCCTGCGCCCCGGTCCGGGCGTCGAGGTGGCGGCGCGCTCGGTGAACGGTGTCGCGGGCCTCGTGGTACGCCACGAGGGCGTCGTCACCGGCGTCGTGAGCGTCGCGGTGCGGTCGGGCCGGGTCGCCGAGGCGTGGGTCGTGCTCAGCCCGTCCAAGCTCGAACGCTGGAACCGGGACTGACGTCCGGACGGCGCGACGGCGGGTCCGGCGTGGGTCTAGGGTCGCCACCATGACGCTCTACCTCGACGACCGCGACGAGGGCCTGTCTCCCACGACGAGCCACCCCGTGTTCGTGTCCCTCGCTCCCGAGCCGTTCTACGACGAGGGCGAGGACTTCTCGCCGTTCGGCAACGACTCCGGGCACGACGCGCTGCGCGACCTCGAGGAGTGGTACGCGGCCGACGGCCGTGACGACGCGCTGCCCGCGTTCGTCGACGGCCTCCTCGCCGCGTGGGAGCTCGGGGTGCCCGAGGACGTCTGGTCGGCCGGGCGCCAGGCCGCGTCCGACGGGCTCCGCTCCGGCACGCTCGACGAGGCGACGCTCGCGGCGGAAGCCCGGGCGCAGGTCGCGATCGTGCTCGGTCAGCTCAAGATCCGGGGCGGCCTCACGCCGCAGGCCCGCCAGGTGGGTGCGCGGGCGCTCGACGTGCTGGGCGCGCTCAACGACCATGCGCGCGCCGCGAGCCCGGGCTGGCCGCACGCCGACGCGGACGCCGCCGCGACCGCGGCGATGGCCGCCGTCGTCCGGGACGCGCCCGACCTCGTCTGAGGTGCGCTACGACGGCGGAGACGCCCGGTCGTCGTCGGCGCCGCCACCCACGAGCGTCCGCACCCGCTCCCACCGCGCCCGATATCGCGCCCCGAACCGTGCCTGCGCGCGGGCGAGCCGGTGCGGCCGACGCGCGTACCGCCGTCGGGCCCAGAAGGACGACGGCTTGGCCAGGCGGACCGCCCCGACGAACGCCACGACCGGCACGACGATCCCCACCAGGCCCGTCGCGAGCTTGCCCTTGAGGATGCACACGAACGCGAGCGCCAGGTGGACGACGACCGTCATGGTGTAGGTGACCCAGCCGCCCTGCGAGCCGTCGGACGTGACGCCGATCGGCGAGGCGGACAGGAGCAGCGCACCCCCGATCGCGCCGCCCACGAGGATCGCGTCGATCGAGCGCTGGCCCTCCTCGGCCCAGTAGACATCGTCGACGTACAGCCACAGCGCGAACTCGTCCAGCGCGAGCGCGGCCCCCGCCCCGAACAGGAGCGCCAGCACCTCCGACCAGGGGTGGCCGGGGGAGTACCGGAACTCGAGCATGCCGGTGAGCAGCACGAGCAGGATGCCCCACACCTGGTGGTGCACGTGGACGCCCCCGACGGACACGTCGCCCAGGAGTGCGCGCCGCGGCCGTTTGGCCGGGGCCGAGTCGGGCGCGGGAGGCGCCTCCGACCCCCGGCGCGCCCGGATCCGGCGCGTGATGGACCGCACGACGACGAACGTCACCACGAACCCGACGAGCGCGAACAGCGCCGGCGCGCGCCCGGTGTCGACGACATGCTCGGTGTACCAGCCCACGGGTGCACCTCCCGCTGCACGACCCGGCGTCGCGGCGCCGGCCCGTCCCGCGCCCCCGGTCCATCGTCGGTGTCCCGGGGCGCGCCGTCGAGCGGGCGCCCCGGGCGGCGGTCTCAGCGAGCAGGTACGGGCACCTCGCGGAGGGCGCCGTCGGCGTCGAGCTCGAGGACGACGTCGACGCCGAGCCGGGCGAGGAAGCCGTCGTCGTGGCTGACGACGAGCAGCGCGCCGGCGTAGCCGGACAGGGCCTCGACGAGCCGGTCGACGCTGCGCACGTCGAGGTTGTTCGTCGGCTCGTCGAGCACCAGGAGCTGGACGGGCGGGTCCGCCAGCAGGAGCCGCGCGAGCGAGACGCGGAACCGCTCGCCGCCCGACAGCGTCGCGACCGGGCGGTCCACGCTCGACCCGCGCAGCAGCAGGCGCGCGAGCTGGTTGCGGATGGTGCCCGGCGACGCGCCCGGGGCGCCGTCGCGCACGTTGTCGAGCGCGCTCCGGGCGTCGTCGAGCCCGTCGAGGCGCTGGGGGAGGTAGCCGACGCGGTCGGTGAGCAGCGTCCCGCCCGCCCGCCCCGGCTGCGGGGCGCGACCGGAGAGCAGGTTCTCCAGGAGCGTCGTCTTGCCGGTGCCGTTCGCGCCGACGAGCGCCACGCGCTCGGGTCCCTGGACCACGACCGTCCGGTTCGTCCCGCGCAGCTCGGCGAGGCGTCGGCCGCGCGGCACGCCGGGGTCGGGGAGCACGAGGTGGACGTGCTCGTCATCGCGCACGCGCACCGCCGCGGCGTCGAGCGCGTCCTGCGCGGCCTGGACCTTCGCGTCCAGGCCCTGGCGCATCGAGCCGGCGGACACCTGCGCGGCGGACGCGCGCAGGCCCATGGAGATGCGCGACCCCGTGCGGTTCGCCTGCGCGGTGCGCGCGGTGCGCTCGCGGCGTGCGAGCTTGGTCTCGGCCTCGACGCGCTGGCGCTTCTCGGCCCGCAGCGTCTGCTCGGCCGTCCGCGCGGCCTGCGCCGCGGCGGCCTGGTCCGCCTCGAGCCGGTCGCGCCACGCGCTGTACGGGCCGCCGAACGTGCTCAGGCGGCCGGAGTGCAGCTCCGCCGTCTCGTCCATGTGCTCGAGCAGGTCGAGGTCGTGGCTCACGACGACGAGCGTGCCGGGCCAGTCGTCCACGAGCGCCGCGAGCCGCGCGCGCGTTCCCCGGTCGAGGTTGTTCGTCGGCTCGTCGAGCAGCGTGATCGGGCTGCGCCGCACGCGCAGCCCGCTGATCGCGACGAGCATCGCCTCGCCGCCGGACAGCTCGCCGACCCGCCGGTCGAGCCCGACGCCGTCGAGCCCGATCTCGGCGAGCGCCTGGGTGGCGCGTGCCTCGACGTCCCAGTCGTCGCCGACGGCGTCGAAGTGACGCTCGTCCACGTCCCCGGACTCGATGGCACGCAGCGCCGCGAGCGTGCCGTCGATGCCGAGGAGGCGCGCGACGCTCGCGTCCTGGCCGAGGGTCAGGGTCTGGGGCAGGTAGGCGACGTCGCCGCTGGTCGTGACGCGGCCCGACGTCGGGGTGAGCAGGCCGGCGACGAGGCGCAGCAGGGTGGACTTGCCGGCGCCGTTGTCGCCGACGAGGCCCGTGCGGCCGGTGCCGAACGTGCCGCTGAGGTGCGAGAGCGCGACGGTGCCGTCGGGCCACTCGAAGGTGAGGTCGGTCAGGGTCACCGCGGAGCGGTGCAGGGTGGACATGAGGTGCTCCTCGTGCCCGCGGTGGTGCGGGCAGGGTCGTGCCGGGACGGACAGGGCGGCGCGGAGCGGTGCGGCGGGTCCAGGCACGACGAGGCCACGGCGGGGGCCGGGAGAGGGTCGCTCGCGAGGGCTCCGAGACGGAGCCAGGGGCGAGAGGGTGCGCTGGGACGGGCCGCCGACGGCTCGGCGGCTAGAGTCTGTCGACCTCGATGAGCACGTGCCGATGCTACCAGCGTCGGTTCAGCGCGGGGCGGGCTCACCCCCGAGCGCAGCGACGAGCCCGGCCACCAGGGCCGCGGCCGCGGCGCTCGGGTGCGACCGGGTCACGAGCCCGAGCGACCACGCCTCCGGGGCGTCGAGCGGGACCGCGACCGCGCCGTCGGCCGGCTCGTACATGTCGGCCGGCACGACCGCGACCCCAAACCCGGCGGCCACGAACGCGGGTAGGTCCCCGACGTCCGCGACCTCCGTGTCGGCCCGCGGCGCGACGCCCGCGTGCGCGAACGCGCGCTCGGCGACCACGCGGTTGCCGAACCCGCGCGGCGTCGTCACGACGCGCTCGTCCGCGAGGTCGCCGGGCGTGAGCGACCTGGCCCCCGCGAGCGGGTGGCCCGCGGGCAGGACCGCGACGAACGACGAGGACGTGAGCCGCGTGTACCGCAGGCCCGGATGGTCCTGCGGGTCGAGCCCCGTGAACGCGACGTCGACGACCCCGCGGCGCACGTCCTCGCCGAGACCCGTCGAGCCGGCGGGGCTCGGCGTCAGGCGCAGCTCCACGCCCGGGTGGCGCTCGCGGAAGGCCGCGAGCACGCGCGGCAGACCGAGGTAGCCGAGGTTGGTGAAGACGCCGAGGCGGACGGTGCCGCGCACGAGGTGCGGACCGGGCGCGGCGGCGGCGCGCGCCTCGTCGACGGCGTCGAGGACCGCGCGGGCCCGCGGGAGCAGCGCCTCGCCCTGCGAGGTGAGCGCGACGCTGCGCCTGGTGCGCTCGAACAGCCGGGCGCCCAGCTCGGCCTCCAGCGCGCGCACCCCCGCGGACACGCTCGACTGCACCGCGAACACGCGGGCCGCGGCGCGCGTGAAGCTCAGCTCCTCGGCGACGGCGACGAAGTACTCGAGCTGGCGCGTCTCCATGGAGCGAGCCTACCGAATGATCGGTTCTGGCGATCAGAAGTATCGAGACAAGTCGTTGGACACGATCACCGGTCCAGGCGCACGGTGGTGCGCATGACCTCGACCTCGACGCACACCCCGGGCCGCGCACGAACCTCCCGTGGGGCGACCCGGCGGCGTCCGCTCGTCTCGCACGGCTCCGGCTTCCTCGTCGTGGCGCTCGCGTTCGCCACCGCGATGGCGTTCTCGACCGTCCCGACCCCGCTCTACCCGCTGTACCAGGCGCGCGACGGGCTCCCGACGGTCGCCGTGACCGTCGTCTTCGCCGCCTACGCGGTCGGCGTCGCGGCGAGCCTCTACCTCGTCGGTCACCTCAGCGACCGGTTCGGGCGCCGGCGCGTGCTGCTCCTCGGCCTCGGGGCCGAGCTCGTCGCGGCGCTGCTGTTCCTCGCGCTCGACGGGCTGGGCGGGCTCGTGGTCGCGCGCCTCGTCTCCGGTGCGGGGATCGGCGCCGTCACCGCGACGGCGACGGCGCACCTCGCCGAGCTGCGCGCGGTCGCGCGCCCGGACGGCTCGCGCGACGCGAGCGCGGTCGCCGGCCTGGCGAACATCGGCGGCCTCGCGCTCGGCCCGCTCGTCGGCGGGCTGCTGGCCCAGGCCGCACCCGCCCCGCTCACGACGCCGTACGTCGCGTTCGCCGTCCTGCTCGCCGCCGCGGTGCTCGCCGCCGCGCTCGTGCCCGAGACGGTCGCGCCGCCGGTCGGCAGGTACGCGTACCGCCCGCAGCGCGTCGCGGTCCCGCGGTCGGGGCGCGGCACGTTCCTCGCCGCCGCGGCGGCGGCCTTCGCTGGGTTCGCTGTGTTCGGGCTCTTCACGTCCCTCACGCCGAGCGTGCTCTCGACGGTCATGCACGAGGACTCGCGACTGGTCGCGGGACTCGTGTCCGCCGCGGTGTTCGCGTCCGCCGCCCTCGCCCAGCTCGCCTCCGGGCGGCTCGCTCCGGCGCGGCAGGTGGCGCTCGCGGTCGCGCTGACGCTGACGGGGCTCGCCGTCCTCGCCGTGTCGGTCGGGCTCGCGTCCCTGCCGGGCTTCGTCGCCAGCGCGGTCGTCGCGGGGGCGGGCGTCGGCGTCCTCTTCCGCGGCGCCCTCGCGACGGCGGGTTCGCTCGCCGAGCCCCACCGGCGCGGCGAGGTGCTGGCGGGGATCTTCCTCGTCGCTTACGTCGGGCTCGCCGTCCCGGTGCTGCTCCTCGGCCTCTCGCTGACTGTCGAGCCGTTGCGCCTCATGGTCGTCGTGTTCGCCGCCGCGACCGCCGTCCTCGTCGCCCTCGCCGCCCCGGGACTCGCTCGCCCCTCCGTGCGCGCGTGACGTCCGGTCGGCCGCCGCGCGCGGCGAGAGGTCGACGGGGTAGCGCTTTCCGCCCTCCGTGTGCCAGACTCGGCGACGCCGGTGAGAAACCGGTTTCTTGCACCGACGAAGGAGTTGGGTGATGGCAGGACGGTGGGTCAGGGTCCCGTTGGCCGCGGCGGCCGCGGTCGTGATGGCGGTGACGGGGACCGCGCTGACGAGCAGCGCAGCGCCGGACGCCGCGGGAGGGGACGGCGTCGTCCCGGGCGGCCCCGGCGCGGCGGACCTCGGCCGGCAGGTGCTCGGCGCGAACGACGGCTGGGGAGCCGCGAACGGCGGCACCACGGGCGGGAGCGCGGCGAGCGCCGAGCACGTGTACGTCGTCGACACCTGGGACGAGCTGCGCGCCGCGCTGGGCGGTGCGGGCGCGCGGACCGACACGACGCCACGCGTCGTGTACGTCGACGGACGCATCGACGCGTTCGCCGGGACCAGCTGCGAGGCGATCGCCGCGACGGTCCCGGTGGCGGGCAGCGCCACCCCGTTCTCGATGGACGACTACGTCGCCGCCTACGACCCCGCGACGTACGGGTGGGTGGACCCGGCCGGTCCGCTCGAGGACGCGCGCGTGGTCGCCGCCGCGGAGCAGGCGACGCTCACGCTCCAGCACGTGGGGTCGAACGTGACGATCGTCGGCCTGGGCGCGGACGCGCAGGTCGTGGGCGCGAGCCTGCGGATCCGCGACGCGCGGAACGTCATCGTTCGCAACGTCACGTTCTCCGACGCGCGCGACTGCTTCCCCGCGTGGGACCCGGGCGACGGCGACGCCGGCAACTGGAACTCGGCCTACGACAACGTGTCGGTGTGGACGTCGGAGAACGTGTGGGTGGACCACAGCACGTTCGACGACGGCGAGCACCCGCCGTCGTCCCTGCCGACGGTGTTCGGTCGCCCGTACGAGATCCACGACGGGCTGCTCGACATCACGCACGGGTCGGACCACGTGACCGTCTCCTACAACCACTTCTCCGACCACGACAAGACGGCGATCCTCGGGTCCTCGGACAGCCGCACCCAGGACGCGGGCAAGCACAAGGTGACGTACCACCACAACCGGTGGACCGACGTCGGGCAGCGTGCCCCACGCGTGCGGTTCGGCGACGTGCACGTCTACAACGAGCTCTACGAGCAGACGCGCGAGGGCATCTTCCAGTACTACTGGGGCGCGGGCGTCGACTCGAGCATCTACGCGGAGAACAACGCGTTCGAGCTCGCCCCGGGCGTCGACCCAGCGCGGATCATCGGCCGGTACAAGGGCGAGCGGCTGTTCGAGACGGGCTCGACGGTGAACGGCGAGCCCGTCGACCTCCTCGCGGCCTACAACGCCTCGGTGGGGGAGGCGGACCGGCTCGCCGACGAGGCGCGCTGGACGCCGACGCTGCACGGCAGCATCGACCCGACGTGGGCCGTGCCCGCGATCGTGCGGTCGTCCGCGGGCGCGGGTGGTCTCGGCCCGGTCGACGCGCCCGCCTACGACCCGACCGCGACGTACGGCGCGGGCGACGTCGTCGTCCACGACGGCGCGGTGTTCCGCGCCCAGTGGTACGCGCGGGGCACGACGCCGGGCGCGGCGTGGGGTCCGTGGGAGGAGCTCGCCGCCGACGAGCGCGGTGTGCCGGTCTGGACCTCGACGCGCGTGTTCCAAGCGGGTGACGCGGTCGTGCACGGCGGCGCGGTGTGGGTGGCGCAGTGGTGGTCGCGCGGGCAGGAGCCGGGCGCCGGCTCGTGGGGCCCGTTCCGCGCGGTCGGCTGAGAGGCCCGGTCGTCGCCACGACGACCTCGCGGGAAGGACGAGGGGACGGGTCGGCACGGCGCGCTGGGGGCGTCGTGCCGACCGGGCGCTGCGCGCGCTCGGCGTGTCCCTCGACGTCGCGGCGTGCTCGCGGCAGACTCTCGCCGTCAGTCGTCCCCTCAGGAATCGACGTCGGGAGCGTGCGCAGGTGCGAGCGAAGCGGTGGGCAGTGGTGACGGTGGCGTTGCTGGGCGCCGTGGTCCTGGGTGGCTGCGACGGCGACGGTGAGGCCGACGCCGCGCCGCAGGGCTCTCCGGCCGTCGCGGAGGCTGACGCCGCCGCTGCGGACGACACCGCGGAGGATGCTGCCGCCTGCGCCGCCTACGGCGACGTGCTGACGATCCTGGAGAACGCCGACCTCAGCCTGGCCGACGGCCGCATGGACGCGCACGAGCGCGACGGCTGGTACCGGCTGGCGACCCGCGTGCTCGATCGCCTGCCGTCCGACGGTGACAGCGCCGTGCAGACGGCGATCGGTGCGCTGCAGGAGTCCGCGCCGGTCACGTCCGGGGCGCCGGGAGAGTCGATCGGTGTGCACTCCCCGGAGTGGGACGCCGGCGAGAGCGACCTCGGCGACGCGTGCGACGACGTCGGCGCACCGCTGGCCATCACCATGTTCACCGGCGGGTGACGTCGGACGGGGTTCAGGCGGGCTCGGGAGCCGGTGCGAGCGTGGCAGCCAGGACCCGCCAGCCGTCGTCCGCGCGCACCCAGAGGCGCGTGTAGAGCAACCGCGCGGAGACCGCGGCGCCGCCCTGGATCGCCTCCACGGCCGCGACCAGCCGCGTCACCCCGCTCGCGGCGTCCTCCTGGACGTCCAGCGACTCCTCCTCCAGGCGGGTGATCCGTAGGAGACCAGAGCGGTGGCTCTCCAGGTCGTCCTCCTTGGAGAAGGCGGTCCCGTCCGGGCCGATGCCGACGCACCGGGGGTGCAGCAACCCGTCCAGCGCGTCGACGTCACCGGCACGCTGGGCGGCTTGTAGCGCGTGCTCAGCTGCGAGAAGACTCATCGCCCGAGTCTACGGACCGGGGACCCGCCCAGGGGCAGCTCGGGTGAATGCGACTCGTCGCGTGCCACGGCGACGGCGAGGCTCGGGCGTTTCCCTACTCCGGTGTCGTCGATTCGGTGCTGGTACTAGTGTTCGCCGTCGAACCGCATCAGCTGACGACCGTGGTCCGATTCCCAGATATGACCGACCCAATGGATGTCGTGCGCATCGGTCCGGCGTCCGGTGACCAGGCGCAGCGCGACGTCCTCCCAGGCCGCACGTGCCGCATCGCCGACGTAGAACGTGAGGCCTTCGGGGTAGACGTCGGTGACCACGATGGCGCCGGCGGCGAGCACCTCGTTCCCGATCCGTCGGGTGACGCGCCGCGGGGTGCGGCGATAGATGACATCATCCGGCGCGCGCAGGGACCCATCGGGAAGCTCTTCGGGCTCGACCGGCCACTGACTGTCCACGACAGGAGACTAGGCGGAACCACATCATGATCCCGGCCAGCACACCCGGGCGCCCGCCTCGCGACCTGCGGCGGCGCCACGGCTGCGTCACCGAGGAGACGCGCGTTCGGCGTCCTCAGCCGCCAGCTCGACTCGTTCGACACCCCAGCCGAGCGCCTCGTGCCGTGCGACCCGCCAGCCCGCGCGCTCCGCGAGCCGGGCGACGTCGTCGGGCGTGCGGGGCGCCGAGCCGGTCGTCGCCAGCGAGAGCAGGGCGTGCTCGTGCGCGTGCGGGTTGAGCCCGTCCGGCGTGAAGTCCTCCACGAGGACGGCGCGCGGGGCGGCAGCGCGCATCGCGACGAGGAGGTCGACGACCTCGTCGTCGGTGCGGTGCCCGGCCCCGAGCGCGCTCACGGCGACGTCGGCCGCGGGCCACGCGTCGGCCGTGGCGTGCGCCGTCGCGGCTCCCGCCTGCTCGCGCAGGACGCCGAGCGGGACGGCGTCCTCGACGAGCGTCGTCGCGCGCTCGCCCGGCACGTCGGCGAGCAGGTCCGCGACGACGAGTGCGCCGGGACCGCCGAGCGCGACGGACCGGACGTCCGCCCAGACCGGCCACGTGCCGAGGCCGGTGAGCACGTACGGGAGCACGTCGGCGCCCTCGACGACCTCCGCGGCGCGGTCGGCGTCCGCCTCGACCTCGGCGCGCAGCGTCCGGCCCCGCGAGCGCGACCACGCCGGGACCCGGTCACGCAGCGCGGGGGCGAGCGCGGCGAGCGCCAGGACGGCGTCCGCCTCGAGCCCCTCGTACTCCTCGCGCTCGTGCTCGTCGTCGAGGAGGTCCTCGCCCGCATCGCCGAGGGCGACCTTGTCGCCGTCGAGCGTCACGACGCCCGACGCCGCGAGCACGCCCACCAGAGCACGTACCGCGCCCGGCGCGACGCGCGCGACCTCGGCGAGGGTCGCGACGTCGCGGGGCCCCGCGCCGAGCTCGTCGAGCATGCCGAGCTGCAGCGCGGCGCGGGTCGCGAACCAGGGCACGGGAGACGGGACCCCCGTGGGCTGCGGCTCCGCCTCGGCCGCAGGCCCCTCGCTCGGCGCCGGGGTGGCGGCCGGCTCGGCGTGCCAGTAGCCCGTGACGTCGACGTGCGTGCGCGGGACGGCGCGCTCGCGGGTCAGGTAGCGCCGTACAGGCAGGAGCGCGCGGCTCTCGCTCGCGGCCCACGCGTAGACCTGGCCGGGCCACCACTCCAGGGCGCGCACGGCCTCGTCGAGCGCGGAGCGGTCGCCCTCCGGCGCGACGACCCACCGCACGGTGTCGCCCTCGCGCAGCGCGAGGTCCTGCCGGGCCGACTCGGCGCCGATCGTCACGACGACCTGCACGGGCACGTCGACCGGTCGCTCGTCGAGGAAGCGCCCGATCGCGGGCAGCGCCGTCTCGTCGCCCGCGAGCAGGGCCCAGTCGACGTCGTCGGGCCAGACCGTCGAGGCCTTGGGCCCGACGAACCACAGCTCGGTGCCGGGTCGCGCCGCCTGGGCCCATGCCGCGGCCGGGCCGTCGCCGTGCAGCACGAGGTCGAGGTCGAGCTCGCCCTCCGCCGCGTCCCAGCGGCGCGGCGTGTAGTCGCGACCCTGCCGGTTCGGCGCGGGCGGCCAGTCGATGCCGTGCGCGCGCTGCACCGGCAGCGCGGACGCGACGTCGCCGTCGGACGCGAGCACGATCTTCACGTGGTCGTCGAACCACGGCGCGTCGAACGCGGGCATCGGCAGGCCGTCGCGCTCGAAGGTGCCGAGCTCGGGCCCGACGAGCGTCACCCGGCGCATGCGGGGCGTCACGTCGACGACGCGCGCGACCTCGACGCGCCGCAGCACCAGCGGGTGCGTGCGCAGGCGGTGCTGGGCCATCAGGAGAACTGCTCCTCGACGACGTCGAGCAGGGCCATGGCCTCGTGGTAGTCCCCGCGGATCGTCCACGTGGGCAGCTCGCGGGCCGTGCCGGCCGCGAACGACGGCAGGCCCGCGTAGACCGGGTCGGCGGCGAGCGCGTCGAAGTCGATCTCCGCGCCGTTGAACCCGATGACGAACACGTTCGGCGCCGTGACCACGGACGTCACCTGCTCGGCCGAGACCTCGAACATGTCGCCCCCGGGCGTGTACGGCTCGGCGCCGGTCTGCTCCTGGATCGGCTGGATCGCGAAGCCGAGCTCGGCGAACGTGTTCGGCAGCGCCTCGCCCTCGATGAGCGCGAACGTCTTGCCCTCCGAGGTGAGAGCGAGGAACGCCGTCTCGCCCTCGGGGACGGTGATGGCGTCCGCCACCTCGGCGACGCGGGCGTCGTACCCGGCGACGAGCTCGTCGTACGTCGCGGCGTCGTCGAACACCTCCTGGGCGAGGAACGCGAACTGCTCCTGCCACGTCGTGTAGGTGCCGCTGACGAGGACGGTCGGGGCGATCTGGCTCAGGCCGTCGTAGACGTCGGTGGCCTGCTTGAGCGGGAAGCCCCAGCCGCCGCCCACGATGAGGTCGGGCTCGAGCGCGAGGATCGCCTCGAGGTTGTAGCCGTCCGCGCTCCACTCGATGAGCTCGGTGCCGTCGGCCTCGGCCTCCTCGACCCAGAACGTGGAGAACGCCGGGTCCGGGTCGTCGGTCACCTCGGGGACCGTGGCGAGCACCGGCACGTCGAGCGCGTAGAGGTACCCGGCGAGGGCGTGGTTGAGCACGACGACGCGCTGCGGGTCGGTGGGGACGGTGACGTCGCCCTGGTCGGTCGTCACGACCCGCTCGGCGGCGGTCTCGGCGGCGGTCGTGCCGGGTTCCGCGGACGGCTCGGCGCCCGCCTCCGACGGCGTCGTGTCGGCGGAGCAGCCCGCCAGCGCGAGCGTCGCGGCGGCGACGAGCGCGCTCAGCGCGGCGAGGGGACGGCGGGCGGGGCGACGTGACGACAGCATGGAACCTCACACTCGGCAGCAGGGACGCGGGGGCCGCACGGCGTACCGGGGCGCACCTCGCGAGGTTAGGCTAACCACACCTGGCGGACGAACCGCGTCCGAACATGACACGACCCGTCCCGAAGACGACACGGCGACCTGGACCCGCGAGCCCGGGGGAGAGGAGCGCGCATGACCCCGACCGCGCTGGGCGCCGTCGTCCCCGAGCACTCCGTCCGCTTCCTCGGGCACGACACCCACGCGCACGACGAGCCGCACCTCGTCCACGTCGTCGCCGGCACCGCCGAGCTCGTCGTGGACGGTGCGCCCCTGACCCTGCGGACGCACGAGAACCTCTGGCTCGCCTCGCGCGTCCCGCACGCGATGCGCCTGCCGGGCGACTCGATGGCGCTCGGCCCCGTGCTCTCGCCCGGGGTCGAGCCGCCGACGCGCGTCCACCGCCTCGGCGTCGTGCCCGCCCTCACCACCGTGCTCACGGCCGTCCTGTGCGCGGGCCCGGCGACGCCCGAGCAGGTCGCACCGTTCCGCGCCGCCCTCGAGGATGTCCTGCGGGGGCTCGCGGGCGACTACTTCGTCCTCCGGCTGCCGGTGCACCCCGTCGCGCGGGCCGTGGCGGAGGAGGCCCGCCGGGGCGTCGCGACGCTCGACGAGCTCGCGGACCGGCGCCGCGCCAGCGCGCGGCACGTCCAGCGCCTCTTCGTCGAGGAGACCGGGCTCGCGTTCGGTCGCTGGCGCACGCGCGCCCACCTCAACGTCGCCGTCGCCCGGCTGCGCGGCGGGTCGCACCTCGACGCCGCGGCCCGTGCCGCGGGCTACGCCTCGCGCGCCGGCCTCCTGCGCGCGCTGAGCCGGGAGACCGGGCTCCCGGTCGCCGACCTCGCGCGCGACCCGGTCGCGGCGCTCGCGGCCCCTCCCCCCGAGGGTTCGGGGGGACCGGGTCGTGCCGGCGAGCGCGTGAGCTATGCCTGCCCGGCCGTCGGACCCGCCGTCCGGACGACCCGGTAGCGCAGCGCGGTCCGCGTGCCGAGCTCGTCGACCCGCACCTTCTCCAGCGCGGCGGGCGCCTCGCCGTCGAACAGCCGGACACCGCCCCCGAGGAGGACCGGCATGACCTCCACCGCGAGCTCGTCGACGAGCCCGGCGGCCCAGAGCTGGCGGAAGACGTCGGCCCCGCCGATGAAGGTCACGTCGCGCTCGCCCGCTGCGTCGCGGGCCTGCCGGACCGCCGACTCGACGCCGTCCGTGACGAACGTGACCCACAGCCGCTCGTTGCGCTTCGGCGCGACCGGGGGCGCCGTGTGGGTGACGACGAAGATCGGTACCTGGAACTCGTAGCCGTCCGCGTAGCCGTCGGGGTCCGGGGCCATGTCGTACGTGCGCCGGCCCATGAGGACGGCGCCCGTCCGCTCCTGGAGCGCCCGCAGGTACGCGCTGCTCGCCAGCTCCTCGAAGTCCGCGTAGAGCGCCTCGATGCTCCCGTCTGCGTCCTGGACGTACCCGTCGAGCGACACCGCCGCTCCTGCGACCACCGTGGCCATGCGTCCTCCTTCGTCCGTGATCGTCGGAGGTGAGACCGGACCGCGAGCCCGGACTCATCGGCAGCGGTCAGGCGGCGGCGAGGATCCGGTCGAGCGAGTCGGGCACGAGGAGCGTGTCGATGGCGATGAGCGTGAGGCCGGAGACCCCGGCGAGCTCGCCGAGCTCCGAGCGCACGATCTGCAGGTCGCGCGTCGCCAGGGGGAGGGTCTGCTGGTAGACGCGCTCGCGGATACCGGACATCAGCACCTCCCCGCACTCGGCGAGCTGTCCGGACAGGGCGATGAGCCGCGGGTTGAGGATGCTGACGAGCGACGCGACCCCCTCTCCGATCGTGCGGCCGGCCGCGCGCACGAGGCGGACGGCGTCCATGTCGCCCTGCGCGACGAGCGCCGCGACGTCGCTCGTGCGGTGGACCTCGTGCCCGAGCTCCGTGAGCTGCCGCACGAGCGCCCACCCCGCGGCGTACGTCTCGAGGCAGTCGAGGTTGCCGCACCGGCACTGGCGCGGCTCGGCGTCCGGGTGGCCCGAGCGCGTGTGCCCGATGTCGCCGGCGGCTCCCTTCTCGCCGCGGACGATCTCGCCGTTGAAGACGAGGCCGGCACCGATCCCGGTGCCGAGCTTGAGGGCGATGAGGTTGCGCAGGCCGCTGCGGCGGGCCTCGGCGACGGCGCGGGCGTTGACGTCGTTCTCCACGACCACGGGTCCGCGGTAGCGACCCTCGAAGGCGGCCGCGATGTCGAACCCGTCCCAGCCCGTCATGATCGGAGGGTTCACGACCCGGTGGGCGTCGAACTCGACCGGACCGGGCACGCCGATCGCGACCGCCCAGACCTCGTCGGGGTGGGCGAGCGCGTCGAAGCCCTCCTGGACCATCGCGAGGACGGTCTCCGGGCCCGCCCACACCTCGACGTCGTAGGAGGCGTGCTCGATCGGCTCTCCCGCGAGGTCGCACACGGCGAGCGTGAAGCCCATCGCGCCGATGTCGGCGGCGAGGACCTTGGCGCGCGCAGCGTTGAAGGCGAAGCGCGTCGACGGTCGGCCGCCGTTCGACTCGGCGCCGCCGATCTCCTGGATCAGGCCCGCGCGCTCGAGCGTGGCCAGCCGCTGGTTCACCGTCGAGCGGGACAGCCCCGTCCGGTCGATGACGTCGATCCGACTCAGCGGACCGCCCGACCGGAGCAGGTCGAGAAGTTCCCCGGCATGACCCGTCTGCTGCGCCACCGCGTCTCCCTCCGTCGTGTGGGGCTCAGGTTACCGCCAAGCGCATCACATTCGCACCCTACTTTTGGGTTGACGGCAATCAAAAGTGCCCGTACTTTCGTGTTCAGCGGCACGCAGTAGTGCCTCTGACCCAAGGGAACGACATGTCTCACGACTCCTCGAAGTTCAGGTCACTCCTTCTCGCGGCCGCCACGACGACCGCGACGGCCCTCGTGCTCACGGCGTGCGGCAGCGCCGGGGACGAGAGCGGCACCGGGTCGCCGAGCGCAGGCGCGGGCGACGCCTCTCGGGTGGCGGCCGTCATCAAGGGCCTCGACAACCCGTTCTTCCAGGCGATGGAGCAGGGGATCGAGGACACGGCGGAGGACTCCGGCGTCGAGGTCACGATCCAGGCGGCTGCCGACATCGGCGACACGACCGGGCAGGCGGACAAGCTCTCCGCGCTCGCGGGCCAGGACTTCGGCTGCTTCGTGGTCAACCCGATCTCGGGCACCAACCTCGTGCAGGCCCTCGCACCGATCGCCGCCGCGGGCACGCCGATCGTCAACATCGACAACCCGCTCGACCCCGACGCGGCCTCCGCGGCGAACATCGAGCCGGCGACGTACATCGGTACCGACAACGCCGCCGCGGGCGGCAAGGCCGGCGACTTCGTGCTCGACAACGTCGACGCCGGTGCCCAGGTCGCGATCATCGGCGGCGTGTCCGGCGACGTCACGAGCGCCGCCCGCGTCGACGGCTTCAAGGAGACCGTCGGCGACCAGGTCGAGGTCGTCCAGGAGGAGGCCGCCGACTGGAAGCGCGAGGTCGCGCTCACCAAGGCGACCGACATCCTGGCGGCGAACCCCGACGTCAAGGCGTTCTTCGCCGCGAACGACGACATGGGGCTGGGCATCGTCAAGGCGGTCGAGAACGCGGGCAGGTCCGGCGACGTCGTCGTCGTGAGCGTCGACGGCAACGAGGACGCGCTGCAGTCCGTGCTCGACGGCGGCCTGTCCGCGACGGTCGCGCAGTACCCCTACGCGATCGGCTCCCTCGGGCTCCAGGCGTGCACCCTCGCCGCGGCGGGCACCGACCTGCCGGACACCGTCGAGTCACCCACCGCGCTCGTCACCCCCGACGTCGCGCAGCAGGCCCTCGACGCCTTCCCGCAGCCCTTCGAGGAGTTCGAGAACCCCCTGGAGGACCTGTGAGCGCCGCGAGCACCAACACGGCCGCACCCTCTCCGCCGGCCGCCGCGCCCGCGGGGCCGGGACGGATCTCGGCGTCCGTCGCCGAGGCCCGGCACATCAGCTTCTGGGCCGAGAACGCCGCCCCCATCGGGCTCGTCGCGCTGGTGGTCGTCTTCTCGATCCTCACCCCGACGTTCCTCACGCCGGGCAACGTCCAGGCCATGCTGGTCGCCGCCTCGATCCTCGTCATCCTCGCGGTCGCGCAGTCCTTCGTGATCACGACCGGGGGCATCGACCTGTCGATCTCCGCGACGATGACCGTCGGGGCCGTGTCGTTCGGCCTCGTCTTCCAGGCGGTGGAGTCCTTCTGGGTCGCGGTGCTCGCCGCGATCCTGGCCGCCACGGTGATCGGCGTGATCAACGGGCTCCTCATCGCCAAGGGCAAGGTCACCGACTTCATCGCGACGCTGGGCACGCTCGGCGTGGCGACCGGTGCCGCGCTCATCCTCACGGACGGCAAGCCGATCTCGGTGTTCTCGCCCGAGCTGCTGCGCCTGACCACCGGGAAGATCGGTGTCGTCGGGTACCCGTTCGTCGTCGCGGTCGTCGTCGGCGTCGTGGCCTGGTTCGTCATGTTCCGCACCCGCTACGGCCTGCACGTGCAGGCCGTCGGCGGCAGCGAGGAGGCCGCGGTCGCGAACGGCGTCAAGGCCGCCCGGGTGCGCATCGCGGTCTACGTGTGGGGAGCGGCGCTCGCCGGTCTGGCCTCGATCCTGCTCGTCGCGCGCATCGGCGCCGCCGAGCCCGCGATCAACACGAACTACCTGCTCAACTCGATCGCCGCGGTCGTCCTCGGCGGGGTCAGCCTCACCGGCGGCCGTGCCAAGATCGTCGGCCCGATCCTCGGCGCCCTGCTGCTCACGGCCCTGACCAACGGGCTCACGCTGCTCGCCGTCTCGCAGTTCTACCAGCCGCTCGCCGTCGGACTCGTCGTGGTCCTCGCGGCCCTGCTCACGAGGTTCCAGAAGCGATGACCACCACTGACGCAGCCACGGACACCATCCTCACCGCCGAGGGCATCACCAAGTCGTTCGGCGGGGTGCACGCGCTCAAGGGCGCCTCGATCACGATGCGTCGCGGCGAGGTCACCGCGCTCATCGGCGACAACGGGGCGGGCAAGTCGACCCTGGTGCGCTGCCTGTCGGGGATCCATCGACCCGACGCAGGCACGATCACGCTGGACGGCCAGGAGGTCGACCTCGCCTCGCCGCTCGCGGCCCGCGCGCACGGCATCGAGACCGTCCAGCAGAACCTGGCGCTCGTCGAGGACCTCACCGTGTGGCAGAACTTCTTCATCGGCCGGGAGATGACCAAGGGCGTCGGCCCGTTGCGGGTCCTGGACCGCAAGGCGATGCGCGACAAGGCGTCGACGCTCCTGTCGGGCCTCGCGGTCAACGTGCCGCCCGTGACGAGCCGCGTCCGGCGGCTGTCGGGAGGCCAGCGTCAGGCGGTCGCCATCGCGCGCGCCGCCGGCTGGGGCAGCTCGATCGTCATCATGGACGAGCCGACGGCGGCCCTCGGGGTGCAGGAGACGGCTCGTGTGGAGAACGTCGTGCGCAAGCTGCAGGACTCCGGGGTCGCCGTGCTCCTCATCAGCCACAACTTCGACCAGGTGCTGCGCCTGGCCCAGCACGTCTGGGTCATGCGTGCCGGGCTCGCCGTCGCGGAGCGGCGCGCGTCCGAGACCACGGGCGACGAGCTCGTCGCGCTCATCACCGGTGCCAAGGCCGCGTGACCGACGCATGACGACCAGCAACCCGCTCGGCGTCCACGCCGGCTGCTGGGGCTTCGACCCGAGTCCCGCCGCCGTGACGGCGACCGTCGCCGCGGCGGCCCGGGCGGGCTACGAGCTCGTGGAGCTGCCCGCCGTCGACCTCGCGACCGTCGACCCCGCGCCGGTGGCCGCGGCGCTCGCCCGGCACGGGATCGCGCCCGCCGTCTCGCTCGCCCTGGGGGCGGACGACGACGTCACGTCGCTGGACCCGGCCGTCGTCGCGCGGGGCCTGCACCGGCTCCGCGAGGCCGTCCGGTTCGCGACCCTCGTCGGCGCGACGTACGTGGGCGGCGTGACCCACTCGGCCATGCGCCGCTACCTCGACCGGCCCACCGCGGCGGGCCGCGAGCGGTCCGTCGCCACGCTGCGGACGGTCGCCCGCGAGGCAGCCCGTCACGGCGTCGTCCTCGGGGTCGAGTACGTCAACCGCTACGAGTCCAACCTGCTCAACACGGCCGCCCAGGCGGCGGCCTTCGTCGACGACGTCGGCGAGGAGAACGTCGTCGTGCACCTCGACACGTTCCACGCCGCCCTCGAGGAGGCGGACATCGCCGACCCCGCGGTGACCGCCGGGAACCGGCTCGGGTACGTCCACGCGAGCGAGAACCACCGAGGGGCCCTCGGCGCCGGGTCGCTCGACTGGCAGCGCCTGCTGCGCTCGCTCCTCGCCGCTGGGTACGCGGGCCCGATCACGGTCGAGTCGTTCTCGAGCTCCGTCGTCGGACCGGACGCGTCCGTGGACATCGCCCTGTGGCGGCCCCAGTGGGACGACCCCGACACGGTCGCCGCCGCATCCCTCGACTTCCTGCGTGCCCAGCTCGCCGCCGCGCGGGCCGCGCTCGCCACCCAGTGAACAAGGAGAGACTCATGACCGACCGACCGACCAGCAAGCTGGGCGTCCACGCCCTCGTGTTCTCCGGCGGCACCACGCCCGAGGAGGTCACGGAGATCGTCCGTCAGGCCCGCGACGCCGGCTACGACATCCTCGAGCTGTCCCTGCACGACGCGCGCTCGCTCGACGTCGCGGCGGCCCGCGCCGAGCTCGACGCCGCCGGGCTGGACGTCGTCTGCTCGCGCGGGCTCGCGTTCGACGCCGACGTCTCCTCGGACGACCCCGCGGTCGTCGCGAAGGGCGCCGCGCTGCTGCAGGACTCGCTGCAGATCACGCACGGCCTCGGCGGGACGC
The DNA here is from genome assembly GCF_042723955.1 of Cellulosimicrobium cellulans. Classification (GTDB taxonomy): domain Bacteria; phylum Actinomycetota; class Actinomycetes; order Actinomycetales; family Cellulomonadaceae; genus Cellulosimicrobium; species Cellulosimicrobium cellulans_H. The sequence continues at coordinate 66,442 of NZ_JBHXIC010000008.1, forward strand.
ACTTCACCGGCGCGCTCTACTCCGCGCTGGGGAAGTACGGTGCGCCGCTCTCGGCGGCCGGGCGCGCGAACGTCGTCGCGACGCTGCAGGAGCTCGCGAAGGAGGCCGAGGGCAAGGGGATGACGCTCGGGCTCGAGGTCTGCAACCGGTACGAGACGAACGTCGTGAACACCGCCGCGGACGCCCTGCGACTCGCCGACGACATCGGGGCGGACAACGTGCTCGTCCACCTGGACACTTACCACATGAACATCGAGGAGGACGACTTCGTCCGGCCCGTCCTGCTGGTCGGGGACCGGCTCGGGTACGTGCACGTCGGCGAGAACCACCGCGGCTACCTGGGCTCCGGCCACCTCGACTTCACGAGCTTCTTCCACGCCCTCGCCGCGATCGGCTACCGCGGCCCCGTCACGTTCGAGTCGTTCTCGTCGGCCGTCGTCTCCCCGACGCTGTCCAACGACCTCGCGATCTGGCGCAACCTGTGGGACGACGGCCCCGCTCTGGCCGCGCACGCGCGCCGCTTCGTCGCCGACCACCTCGAGGCCAACCGTGCCGCCTGAGGCGGGCTCCGAGGTCACCGACCTTCCCGCGCTCGTGGCGCGCGTGCGCGCGCTGCGCGGGGGGGCCGGCGGGCGGCGCGTGCTGGTAGGGATCACCGGCAGCCCCGGCGCGGGCAAGACGACGCTCGCGCTCCGGCTCGTGGAGGCGCTCGGCCCGGAGGCGGTGCACCTGCCGATGGACGGGTTCCACCTCGCGAACGCGACGCTCGACCGGCTGGGCCGCCGCGATCGCAAGGGCGCGCTCGACACGTTCGACGGCTGGGGCTTCGTCGGGCTGCTGCGGCGCGTCCGCGAGGAGTCCGACCACACGGTGTTCGCGCCGTCGTTCCACCGCGAGGTGGACGAGCCCGTGGCGGGCGAGATCGCGGCCGAGCCCTCGCACGGCGTCGTCGTCGTGGAGGGCAACTACCTCCTCGTGGCCGACGAGCCCTGGGGGAGGGTGCGCGACCTGCTCGACGAGGCGTGGTTCTGCAGCGGCGACGGCGACGAGCGCGAGCGCCGGCTGGTCGACCGGCACACGCGCCACGGGCGCACCGTCGAGGCCGCCACCGCCTGGGCGCGCGAGGTGGACGGCCGCAACGCGCTCCTCGTCGAGTCGACCCGGTGCCGCGCCGACCTCGTCGTGTCCGGGGCGATACCGCTCGACGTGGTGCCTCAGGCGAGGTCGACGTCGGCATAGAGGGCGGCGTGGTCGGAGGCGGCGTGCGCCGCCGACGTCATCGTGTCGTAGTGGGGGAACAGGGTCCCCTTCGTGCCGCCCCAGACGCCCATGCGGAACACCGAGCCTCCGACGGTGCGGTCGAACAGCGCGGGGGACAGCAGGACGTAGTCGATCTTCTGGCTCGCGGTCCCGTTGCCGTACGTGCCCGGCCTGCCGTCGCCGCGGAAGGCCGGGTGCTGGCTCACGTCGCGCAGGTCGGTCCGCTCCAGCAGAGGTCGCAGCGGGGTGGACGACGGCGTGTCGTTGAGGTCGCCCACGACCACGACGTTCTCCTCGCCGCGGGCGCGCAGCGCGGCGTAGATCGCGGCGGTGCGCGTCGCCTGGCGACGGCGGGTCGCGTCGGACTCGGCCTGCGTGCCGTAGCCCTTGGACTTGAAGTGGTTGACGAGCACGGTGAGCGTGCCGCCGCCGGGCAGCTCGACGACGTACTCGGGGCAGTCGCGCCCGAACACGAGGCGCCCGCGCGAGTCGCGGTCGTCGACGTGCGAGCGCACCGTCCCGATCCGGTACGGGCGCGTCGTGAGCAGCCCGACGTCGATGCCGCGGTCGTCGTTGCCGTCGATGACCATGACGTGGGGGTAGACCGGGCGACCGGCGCGCGTGACGACACCCGCGTCCGTGAAGTGCTTGAGCGCGACCCGGCTCTCGGCCTCGACGACGGCGAGGACGTCCGCGTCCACGTCGGCGACGACGCGCGCGGTGTGCGCCATGGCGAGCTCGTCGACCCGGTCCTTGACCAGGTCGACCCAGCCGACCCAGTCGCCGCGCCCCGTCGCGACGACCTCGGTGCGCGCCGTGCCCGCCGCCTGCGACCCCGTGCGGCGCACGAGCCGACCCCGCACCTGGCGCAGCACCGCGAGCGCCGCCGAGTCGGAGCGCAGCAGGCCCAGGGTCTCCAGGTGCTGCAGGATCTCCGCCCGCACGTCCGGGCCGTACTGCTCCTCGGCGATCAGCGCGTTGACCCGGGCGTGCGCCGCCAGGACCGGGTTGCCGCCGGTAAGGGGGCCTGCCATCGCGCGCGGGCGCTCGAACAGGTTCTCGACGTTGAACGTCCCGATCCGGAACCTCGCCATCGTGGTCTCCCTCGCACGGTCCGGGACCCGAGGTGGGTGCGAGACGCGGACCGGCTCTACCGGGAGGGAGGGCGCACCGCCCGGTCCCGGACGGTCGACGGCGTCGCGCTCCCAGGGCACGGGGCGCGGGCGTGGGGAAGCCCGCCCCGGGTGGACCCCCCCCGCCGCGGGGGCCGGGGTCCCCCCGCGGGGTCGGCGCGGGGGCCGCGCGCCCTCGGGCGGGG
>NZ_JBHXIC010000008.1:69029-83297 GCF_042723955.1 Cellulosimicrobium cellulans
GGGTGGGGGGGCCCCCCGCGCGGCCCCGGCGGGCGGCCGGCGCCGCGCCCCCGGGCCCGGGGGCGGGGGGGGGGGCACCCGGGGCGGGGCCCCCCGCCCCCGGCGGGGCGGCCTGGGACCGACCGGGCGACCGGTCGGGGGACCCGTCAGCGTCTGCGCGGGGCGGGCGCCGACGGGTAGATGTCGCGGAACGCGGGCTCGAACGGGCGTCTGAGCAGCCGCAGACCGGCCTGCTCGGGGGTGCGCCCGCCCTTGGCCGCGTTGCACGGCTCGCACGCGGCGACGGCGTTGAGCCACGTCGTGGTCCCGCCCTGGCAGCGCGGGACCACGTGGTCCATGGTCGTCGCGGTCCCGCCGCAGTACGCGCAGCGGTACCGGTCCCGGCGCAGCAGCGCCGCGCGCGAGTACGGCACGCGCCCCTGACGCTCGTACACCCACCGGGCGTGCACGTACCGCACGAGCGCGACCGAGCGCGGCCGCTGGTAGGGGCCGAACGTCTCGCCCTCGACGGCCTCGAGCACCTCGGCGACCCGCCGGTGCAGCATGCGGATCGCGTGGCGCAACGACACGCGGCCGAGCTCCTGGCTGCCGCCGAGGTTGTAGATGACCACCTCGCTCATCGTCGCGCCTCCTGTCGTGTCGGTGGCCGGTCACGGCCGTGGGTCGGCTGAGACGACGAGAGCCGCCCCAGGACGGTGCCCCAGGACGGCTCTGCAGGTGGACGACGTACGTCGTCTACCTGAGGAACGCCCTCCGGGACGGGTCGGTGGACCACTGGTGCAGCACGCAGGTCCACCTCTCCTTCACCGGTCGTCATGGTCGAGCGTCCGGGCGGGTTCGACCGGACGCCACGAGGCTATGCCCGCGAGCGCGTGACGTCCACGCTTTAGCGCGGGCACGTCGTCGGCGTCAGGAGCCCGCTGCCGGGGCGGAGGCCGCGCGGGGCCGGGCGGCGAGGGCGAGCTCGACGAGCAGCGCGCCCGACAGCACCCAGACCAGGCCCGCGGCGGAGATCGTCCCGCCCGCGAGCCACGCGACCGCGCCCGCGACCACGACCGGCACGGCGAGCACGACGGCGGTCCGCGCGTCGCGCAGCGCGGCGTGCACCCCGGCGGACACGAGCCCGTGCACGGCGAACGCGCCGACGAGCAGCGCGAGCTCACCCGGGTCGAGGGCGCGCGCGGGGCGGCCCAGGACGCCGCCGAGCGCGCCCGCGAGCGTCGCGAGCGCCCCCGTGGTCACCAGGTGCAGGAACCACGCCGACCGCGGCGGCACGCCGGCCGGGCGCAGGAGCGCGACGCCCGCGTAGCCCGACCGCACGGTGAGCGCCCACAGGGCCACGAGCAGCGTGAACGCCCCGGCACCCGCCACGAGGAGCGTCCGGTCCCACTCGGCCTCGCTCGCGGCGTCGATCGCCTGGATGAGGCCCTCGCCGAGCACGATGATGACGAACAGGCCCAGCCGTTCGCCGAGGTGCGGCACGTCGCTCACCGCGGCGTCGACCGTCTCGGGCACCTCCAGGTCCCGGGCGCCGCGCCCCCTACCGCGTCCCCGCGCGTCGGCGGCGGCCCTCGCGCGACGTGGCGCGCCCCGACCCCCGCTGTCGCGCCGGGAGCCCGGTCCCCGGCGCTCGCGGACCTCGTCGAGGCGCTCCTGGGCGCGTCGCACGAGGCGCTCGCCCGAGAGCGTGAGGAGCAGGAGGAGGTCGATCGCGAGGCCGACGGCCCAGAGCGTGTACCGGGTCTGCCCGTCGAACCACCACGACACGATCCACGGCACGACGCCGGTCAGCGCCTGCACGACGGGCAGGTCGACGACGACGGTCGTGCGGCGCCACGGTCGCGCGGCGACGAGGCGCCCCACGACGTACGCGACGGCGAACGCCTGCGCGTGCTCGTCGTGGATGCCGGGCACTGCGGCGATCATCACCGCGAGCGCGGCCATCCCGGCGAGGATCGGCAGCGCCCGGGCGCCCTCGCCCGCGACGTTGCCGTACGTGGTGAAGCACGCCCACACGAGCCAGAACGCCGTGTACGCGACGACGTACACGGCGAGCCCGCCGCCGTCGTGGTCCTCCTGGAGCAGGTGCGCGAGCATCCCGATGCCCGCGACGACGACGAGGTCGAAGAAGAGCTCGAGCCACGACGCGTGGCGCTCCTCGCCGACGGGCGACGTCCCCGCGGCGGGGGCGGGCGTGGTCATCGTGCGGCGTCGCCGTCCGCCCCCGGGGTGGCCGCGGGCTGCGACGGTGCCGGCTCCAGCGGGAGGTGCACGACGAACCGCGTGTCCCCGGGCACGGACGTCACCGTGAGGTCGCCGTGGTGCTTGTTGACGACGATCCGCCACGAGATGTCCAGGCCGAGCCCGGTGCCCTGCCCGACCGGCTTGGTCGTGAAGAAGGGTTCGAAGATCCGGGGGCGCACGTCGTCGGGGATGCCGGGGCCGGTGTCGGCGATCTCGACCTCCGCGCGGTCGTCGGCGCGGCGGGTCGTGACGGTGAGCGTGCCGGACCCGCCCATCGCCTGCGCGGCGTTCTCGACGAGGTTGGTCCACACCTGGTTGAGCTCGGCGGCGTAGACCGGCACGAGCGGGAGGGTGGTGTCGTAGCGGCGCACGACCTCGACGCCGGTGAGCGTGTGGTCGAGCATCGTCAGCGTGGAGTCGAGCAGCTCGTGCAGGTCCACGGGGCGGAAGGGCGCCCGGTCGAGCTGGGAGTACTGGCGCGCCGCGCCGACGAGCGTGGAGATCCGCACGGTGGCGTCCTCGATCTCGGCCATGAGCTGCTCGGTCTCGATCGTGTACGCGAGCCAGCTCACCGCGCCGGTGAGCGCTCCGGCGTCGACGCGCTCGGCGACCCGGTCGAGCCACGGCTCGTCGATGCCGGCCTGGACGAGCGCGGGCGACACGCGCCAGCCCTCGGGCAGGCCGTGGTCGTCGAGCCAGTCGGTGAGGCGGTCCTCGAGGTCGGACGTCTCCAGGGCGCCGACGGCGTCCGCGGTGCGGGTGTCCGCGTAGCGCTCGAGCGCGTCCTCCTGGAGCCGGATCAGCTCGGCGAGGGTGGCGCGGTCGTAGGGGCCGTCGGCGATGAGCGCGAGCTTGTGCCGCATCGCGGCGACGCGCTCGCGCAGGGTCCCGGTCGCACGCACCGCGGCGGCCGCGGGGTTGTTGAGCTCGTGCGTGAGGCCCGCCGAGAGCGACCCGAGGGCGAGGAGGCGCTCGCGCTGCCCGACGAGCTGCTGCGCGTCGCGCGTGCCCCAGAACACGCCCTCGAGCAGGTGCACGGCCATGGGGAACCACTCGGTCATGAGCTTGGCGAAGTCGTGCGCCTCGAGCACGAAGAAGCGCGACGGCTCGAGCGCGCGCGCCGAGTGGAGGTAGGTCTGGGGGAGCCGGTCGCCGAGGTAGGCGTTCCACGCGCCCAGGTAGACGCCGACCTGGCGGGTGCGCGAGACCTCGACCTCGTCCTCCCCGACGCGCCGGTAGAGCGCGACGCCGCCGTCGAGCATGACGTAGAACGCCTCGGCGGGCGTGCCCTCGTGGAACATCCAGCCCGCGTCGTGCCGCTCGACGTGGCCCGTGACACACAGCCAGGCGAGCTGGTCGTCGGTAAGGTGCTCGAACAGGAACGTCGCGCGCAGCTCGTCGACGTCGCACGGCAGCCACCCGCGGGCGGCGGTGGGGCTGGCGGCGGTGCCCTCGGCGGGCGGGGTCGTGGTGGGGTCCTCGGTGCTGGTCACGGTGTCGCCTCCGGGGTTCGGGTCGGGGCTGTGTCGCGCGGGACGGGATGGTCAGAGCTGTTCGAGGTAGCGGTGCACGAGCATGACGGCCATCGCGCCCTCGCCCACGGCGGACGCGACGCGCTTGGCGGACTCCGAGCGCACGTCGCCGGCGGCGAACACGCCGGGCACGGACGTCTCGAGGTGGTAGGGCGGGCGGTCGAGCGTCCACCCGGCGGGCGGGGCGCCGTCGCGCAGGAGGTCGGGCCCGGCGAGGACGTACCCGCGCGGGTCGCGCGCGACGACGCCGTCGAGCCAGTCCGTGCGGGGCGCGGCGCCGATGAACACGAAGGCCCACCCGCACTCGACGCGCGAGGTCTCGCCGGTGTCGACGTCCCGCAGCTCGAGGTGCTCCAGGTGGCCGTCGCCCGACGCCGCGGCGACCTCCGTGCGGGTCAGGACGCGCACCCGCGGGTGGGCCTCGACCTGCTCGACGAGGTAGGACGACATCGAGCGGGCGAGGGCGTCACCGCGGATCACGAGCGTGACCCGCTTGGCCTCGCGCGCCAGGTAGAGCGCCGCCTGCCCGGCGGAGTTGGCGCCGCCGACGACGTACACCTCCTGGTCGTGGCACGCCGAGGCCTCCGTGAGCGCCGACCCGTAGAACACGCCGCGCCCCACGAGGTCGCCGAGCCCGGGGCCGTCGAGCAGCCGGTAGGACACCCCCGAGGCGAGGATGACGGTGTGCGCGTCGATCGACGTGCCGTCGGGGAAGCGCACGCTGCGCGCGGGCCCCTCGACGTCGAGCTCGACCGCGTCGCGCGTCGTGACGATCTCCGCCCCGAACCGCACCGCCTGGCGTCGCGCGCGCTCGGCGAGCTGTGCTCCCGAGATCCCGTCGGGGAAGCCGAGGTAGTTGTCGATGCGGGAGCTCTGCCCGGCCTGCCCGCCCGTGGCCGTGCGCTCGACGAGCACCGTCCGCAGCCCCTCGGACGCCCCGTAGAGCGCGGCGCTGAGCCCGGCGGGGCCGCCACCCACGACGACGAGGTCGTAGAACTCGGCCGTCGGGCGGGTGGCGAGCCCGACGCGCTCGGCGAGCGTCGCGTCGTCGGGCGCGACGAGCGCCTCGCCCTCGGGCGTCACCACGAGGGGGAGGGCCTCGCCGTCGGTCTGGGCAGCCGTGAGCAGGCGCGCGCCCTCGGCGGACTCCGACGGGTACCAGCGGTAGGGCACGCGGTTGCGCGCGAGGAACTCGCGCACCTGCGACGAGCGCGCCGACCACCGGTGCCCGACGACGACCGTCTCGGCGGGACGGCGCCGGTCGGTGGCCGACCAGGCCTCGAGCTGGGCGTCCACGACGGGGTAGAGCTTCTCCTCGGGCGGGTCCCACGGCTTGAGCAGGTAGTAGTCGAGGTCGACGACGTTGATCGCCTCGATCGCGGCCTCGGTGTCCGCGTAGGCGGTGAGCAGGACGCGCCGGGCGGCGGGGAAGAGGTCCATCGCCTGCTCGAGGAGCTCGACGCCGGTCATGCCGGGCATGCGGTGGTCGGCGAGCACGACGGCGACGTCCTCGCCCCGCAGCGCGAGCTCGCGCAGCGCGTCGAGCGTCTCGGCGCCCGACTCGGCCCGCACGATGCGGTACCGGTCGCCGTAGCGGCGGCGCAGGTCGCGCGCGACCGCGCGCGAGACCCCGGGGTCGTCGTCCACGGTGACGATGGCGGGGCGGGTCGTCGCGACGGTCGGTTCCACACGGTCTCCTCGGGAGCCACGGACGGGCGAGTGCCATCCTCCCGCCACGGTGGCCTCGCGTCCACGGCGGCGTGGCGCAGGTCACTCTTGACGACCCCTCGCACTGCGCTAGGTTAGGCAAGGCAAACCTCAGGTTGCCCCGCCGCGGTCCGCGGCGGTCCTCTCCCCGTACTTGGAGCCTCGCATGCTCTCAGCACGATCCGTCGCGCCCGCGCACGGTACCTCGACCGCCCCTGCGCTGCTCACGGGCGCCACCGCGGGCGACTACGCGAGCACCCTGCACGCCGTCGTCGACGACGTGGCGGCGCGCGCGGCCGCGGTCACCCAGCCCTGGTCGGGCGCGAGCCGCGCCCACCTCGCGGCGCTCGTCGACGCGGTCGACCTCGACGCCCCGGGCCTCGGCACCGACGCCGCGCTGCGCGAGGCAGCCGACCTCTACGCGACCCACGCCGTGTGGTTCCACGACCCCGCGTACGTCGCCCACCTCAACTGCCCGGTCGCGCTGCCCGCCGTCGGCGCCGAGGCGATGCTCGCGGCGATCAACACGTCCGTCGACACGTTCGACCAGTCGACGGTGGCGACCCTCATGGAGCGCCGCGTCGTCGCGTGGACCGCGCGCCGGGTCGGGTACGCCGCGGGCGACGGCGTGCTCACCTCCGGGGGAACGCAGTCCAACCTGCACGCGCTGTTCCTCGCCCGGGAGCGTGCCGTCGAGCGCGCGGCCCGCGCGGGCGGACCCGGTCGGTCGGCCGTGCTGCCCCGCCTGCGCGTCCTCGCGGCCGCGTCGAGCCACTTCAGCGTGGCCCGCTCGGCCCTGCTGCTCGGCCTCGCCGACGACGCCGTGGTCCACGTCCGGGCCGACGCCGACGGCCGCCTCGACCCCACGGCGCTCGCGGCGGCGATCGGCGCGGTGCGCGCGGCCGGCGACGTGGTCATGGCGGTCGTCGCGACCGCGGGCACGACCGACCGCGGCTGCGTGGACCCCCTCGCGGCGGTCGCGGACGTGTGCGACGCGACGGACGTGTGGCTGCACGTGGACGCCGCCTACGGCTGCGGCCTGCTCGTGTCCCCGACGCGCCGGCACCTGCTCGACGGGATCGAGCGGTCGCGGTCGGTGACCGTCGACTACCACAAGGCCTTCTTCCAGCCCGTGTCCGCGAGCGCGCTCATCGTGCGCGACCGCACCGACCTGGAGCGCGTCGCCCATCACGCGGACTACCTCAACCCGCGCGAGAACGCCGAGCCCAACCAGGTCGACGTGTCGCTCCAGACGACCCGCCGCTTCGACGCGCTCAAGCTCTGGGCGACGCTGCGCGCGCTCGGCCCGGACGGCGTCGGCGCGATGGTCGACGCGGTGTGCGACCTCGCCGCCGCGGTGCACGTCGACCTCGCGCGCGACCCCGACCTGCGCGTGCTCGGGCGCACCGACCTCTCCACGGTCCTGTTCCGCTACGAGCCGCCGGGCCTGTCCGCGGAGCACGCCGACCGGCTCGTCCCGCTCGTGCGGCGCGTGCTCTTCGAGTCCGGGCGCGCGGTCGTCGCCAAGACCGTGCTCGACGGCGTCCCGTGCCTCAAGCTCACGCTCCTCAACCCGACGGTCACCCTCGCCGACGTGCGCCACGTGCTCGATCTCGTGCGCACGACCGCGCAGGCGCTCGTCGAGCGCGACGCGCTGCTCGCCGACGAGGACGACGACGACGCGCACGCCGCCGACCTCGTCGCCTCGCTCGCGACCGCGGGGGCGGTGGCCCGATGAGCGCCGCGACCGTGAGCCACGACGCGGCGAGCCACGACCCCGGCCGTGTGCGGGATGTCGTCGGCGTGGGCATCGGGCCGTTCAACCTCGGCCTGGCGGCGCTGTCCGCGCCGCTCGACGACGTCGACGCCGTCTTCCTCGACGCCGCGCCGGAGTTCCGCTGGCACCCCGGCATGATGATCGAGGGTGCGACGATCCAGGTCCCGTTCCTCGCCGACCTCGTCACCATGGCCGACCCCACGTCGCCGTACTCGTTCCTCGCGTTCCTCAAGGCCACGGGCCGGCTGTACCCGTTCTACATCCGTGAGTCGTTCTACCCGCTGCGCGCCGAGTACGACGCCTACTGCCGGTGGGTCGCGGCGCGGCTGAGCTCGCTGCGCTGGTCGCGGCGCGTCGTCGCCGTCGAGCACGACCCGGCCGCCGACGCGTTCGTCGTGCGGGCCGAGGTCCTCGACGCGGACGGCGCCGTCACCGGTACCGAGGAGCACCGGGGCCGTCATCTCGTGCTCGGCGTCGGCACCGCCCCGGTGCTGCCACCCGCGCTGCGGGCGCTCGCGGACGAGGTCGCGCGCGGCGAGCACCCGGGCGCAGGGCCGCTCGTGCACAGCGCGCAGTACCTGCCGCACCGCGACGCGCTCGCGGGCTCCGGGTCGGTCACGGTCGTCGGCAGCGGCCAGTCGGCCGCCGAGGTGTACCGCGACCTGCTCGAGGGCGTCCACGGCGACGCGCACGGCCCCGGGTACCGGCTGGACTGGGTGACGCGCTCGCCGCGCTTCTTCCCCATGGAGTACACGAAGCTCACGCTCGAGATGACGTCGCCGGAGTACACCGACCACTTCCACGCGCTGCCGCTCGAGCTGCGCCAGCTCCTGGGTCGCGAGCAGCGCGGCCTGTACAAGGGGATCAGCGGCGACCTCGTGGACGAGATCTACGACGCCCTGTACCGGCTGAGCCTGGGCCGCCCGGTGCCGACGACGCTGCTCACGGACACCGAGGTCGTGGCCGCGCGCTACGAGCCGGGGGCCGGTGAGGGAGAGGAGGCGGGGGAGTACGTGCTGCGCCTGCGCCACGCCCAGCTCGGTCGCGAGGTCGAGCGCCGCACGCGCGCGCTCGTCGCCGCGACGGGCTACGCCGCGACGGTCCCCGCGTTCCTCGACCCCGTGCGCCACCTCCTGCGGTTCGACGAGCTCGGCAGGTTCGACGTCGCGCGCGACTACACGGTCGACGACGCGCGCCGCGTGCACGTGCTCAACGGCGAGGAGCACACGCACGGCATCACCGCGCCGGACCTCGGGTTCGCCGCGTGGCGCAACGCCGTCGTGCTGCGCACCGTCACGGGGCGCGAGGTGTACCCGGTCGAGGAGCGCATCGCGTTCCAGACGTTCGGCCTGCCCGACGACGCGCCGACCTCTCCCACCCCGCCCGACGCCGCTGCTCCGGACGTCGCGGCTCCCATCGTCGTGGGCGAGCGCGCCGGAGGGGAGGCCCGATGAGCACGGTCACGACCACGTCGTCGGCCGCAGACCCGACGGTGCGCCTCGCTCCGGTCCCCGCCTCGGGTCCCGCGTTCGCGGTGCGGGTCCGGCTCGGCGCCGGACGCGCGGACGTCTCGTTCGAGCCCGTCGACGCCGGGCGCGACGCCGCGCTCGCGCAGGGCTGGCTCGCCGACCCCCGGTCGGCGTTCTGGGGGATGGGTCACCTCGACGTGGCCGGGGTGCGCGCCTACTTCGAGGAGGTGGCCGCCGACCCGCACCAGGAGGCGTGGCTCGGCCGGGTCGACGGCGAGCCCGCGTTCCTCGTCGAGACGTACGACCCGGCGCGCGTCACGCTCGCCGCGGTCCCCGCCGCCGCCGCGCTGCTCGAGCCGGGCGACGTCGGGATGCACCTCCTCGTCGCGCCCCCGGCAGGCCCGCCGCGGAGCGGTTTCACGTCCGCGGTGATGGGCGCCGTCGTGCGGTTCTGCCTCGACCCCGCCGGGCGCGGGGCGCGGCGCGTCGTCGTCGAGCCGGACGTACGCAACGCCGCGATCGCGGCGAAGAACGCCGCGGCCGGGTTCCGCGTGCTGCGCGAGCTCGGGCTGCCGGGCAAGACGGCGCACCTCGCGGTCGCGACCCGCGCCGACCTGGACGCGAGCCCGCTGGGCGACGGCGTCGACCTCGCCCCGCACCTGCGCCCCGACCTCGCCGACCGGGCCCACCGCCACCTCGTCGCCAAGGCGATCGCCGAGCTCACGCACGAACGCCTGCTCGCGCCGCGCGCCGAGGTCTGGCCGGTCGAGGCGAACGGCCCGGGCGAGTACGTGCTGCCCGTCGCGGGCGGCGCCGTCGAGTACCGCTTCGTCGCGCGCCGCTACGCGCTGGAGCACTGGGTGCTCGACGAGGCGTCGATCCGGCGCACCGCGGTGCCCCCGGGGCCGTCCGGACAGGCGGGCGCGCCGCGCGACCTGCCCGTGGACGCGCTCGACCTCGTGGTCGAGCTGCAGCCCGACCTGAACATCCCCGACGACCTGCTCGCCACGTACCTCGAGGAGGTGTCCTCGACCCTCGCGAGCGCGACCGCCAAGACCGAGCGGTACGAGCGCACCGGCGGCCCGAGCGCCGTCGACCTGCTCGGCGCCTCCTTCCAGGAGGTCGAGGCGGCCATGACCGAGGGGCACCCGGGGTTCGTCGCGAACAACGGGCGCATCGGGTTCGGTCTCGCGGAGTACCGCGCGTACGCGCCCGAGAACGGCGGGCGCGTGCGCCTCGTGTGGCTCGCCGCACGGCGCGAGCACACGCACCTCGCGCTCGGCGCCGGGCTCGACGAGGCGTCGCACTACGCGGGCGAGCTGTCCGACGACGAGCGCGCCGCGTTCGCGGACCGGCTCGCCGCGCGCGGTCTCGACCCGGCCGACTACCTCTACCTGCCGGTGCACCCGTGGCAGTGGGAGCACCGCGTCCCCATCACGTTCGCCGCCGACGTCGCACGCGGCGACCTCGTACCGGTCGGCCAGGGCGGCGACGAGTACCAGCCGCAGCAGTCGATCCGCACGCTGTTCAACCTCACCCGGCCCGGCCGCCACTACGTCAAGGTCGCGCTCGCGATCCAGAACATGGGGTTCCTGCGCGGGCTGTCGCCCGCCTACATGCGCGACACCCCCGCGATCAACGACTGGGTCGCCGACCTCGTCGCCGCCGACCCGGAGCTCGGCGGGCGCGGCTTCACCGTGCTGCGCGAGCTCGCCTCGATCGGGTACACCGGCGACGTCTACCACCGCACCGCGACCCCGTCCGCGCACCGCAAGATGCTCGCCGCCCTGTGGCGCGAGAGCCCCGTGCCGCGCACCGCGCCCGGCGAGCGCCTGGCCACCATGGCCTCGCTCCTGCACCGCGACCCCGACGGCGCCGCCCACGCGACCGCGCTCGTGCGCGCCTCCGGGCTCGACCCCGCCGACTGGGTGCGTGCCTACCTCGACGCCTACCTGCGTCCCCTGGCCCACGCGCTGCTCGCGCACGACCTCGCGTTCATGCCGCACGGGGAGAACCTCATCCTCGTCCTGCGCGACCACGTCGTCGTCCGCGCGGTCATGAAGGACGTCGGCGAGGAGATCGCCGTCCTCGGCGACGCGCTGCTCCCGCCCGGCGTCGAGCGCGTGCGCGCCGTCGTCGACGACGAGGAGAAGGCTCTGGCGGTCTTCACCGACGTGTACGACGGCGTCCTGCGCCACCTCGCGGCGATCCTCGCCGGGGACGGGGTGCTGCCCGAGGACCGGTTCTGGGGTCTCGTCGCCGAGTGCCTCGACGCGCACCGCGCGGACCACCCCGACCTGCGCAGCGGCGTCGACCTGCGGGCGCCGCGGTTCGCGCACTCGTGCCTCAACCGCCTCCAGCTGCGCAACACGCTCCAGATGGTCGACCTCGCCGACCAGTCCGCGTCCCTCCTGTACGCGGGGACGCTCGCCAACCCCGCCGCGCGGGACGCCTGACGTGGTCGCCACGGGAGTGCCGGAGGTCCCGCCCGGCGGGTTCGCCGTGCACCGCGACGCGTGGGGCGTCCCGCACGTGCGCGCCGCCGACGAGCTCGCGCTCGCGCGCGGCCAGGGGTACGTCACGGCGCTCGACCGCGGCTGGCAGATCGAGGTCGACCGGTGGCGCGCCGAGGGCCGCCTCGCCGAGCGCATCGGCGAGCCCGGCCTGGTGTGGGACCGGTTCGCCCACCGCGTGCGCCTCGCCGACACCGCGCGCCGCGCCTACGCGGCGCTCGCGGACGACGACCGCGCCTGGGTCGACGCCTACACCGCGGGCGTGAACGAGGGCCTGGCACGGGGACGCGACGTGCCCGAGCTGCACGCGCTCGCGGACCCGGGATGGCCCGGTGGGGGCGACCTGCCGCCGCACGAGCCGTGGCCCGCGTGGGCGCCGCTCGGCGTGTTCCTCGTCGCGCACGTGCTCTTCTCCGGCTTCCCGCACGTGCTGTGGCGCGACCACGTGGCCCGCACGCTCGGGGCGGACGTCGCGCGGTCGCGGCCCGACCTGCCGCTCACCGACGTGCTCGACCTGCTCGCCGTCGATGGCGGCCCCGGCTCGGGGTCGAACGCGTGGGCGCTCGCGGGCGCGCGCACGCGCAGCGGGGCGCCGCTGCTCGCGGGCGACCCGCACCGCCTGCTCGAGCTGCCTGGCGTGTACCAGCAGGTGCGCCTCGCGTGCGACGACTACGACGTCGTCGGCCTCGCGTTCCCGGGCGTGCCCGGCCTGCCGCACTTCGGCCACGCCGGGGCCGCGGCGTGGGGCGTGACGAACGCGATGGCGCACCACGTCGACGTGATCGCCGAGAGCCTGCGCCGGACGGACGACGGCGGGGTCGAGGCGCTGGGGCCGGACGGACCGGAGCCCGCGGACGTCGCCGTCGCGACCCTGCGCGTGCGCGCCGCCGGCGGGCCCGTGGAGCACCGGGTGGAGACGGTCGAGACGGCGCGCGGCGTCGTCGTGACCGGCGGCCCGGACGACCCCGACCGCACGTTCGCGGTCCGCCTGCCCGCGCGCGTCGACGCCGACCTCGGCGTCGCCGCGTGGCGGCGGCTGCTGCGCGCCCGCTCGGCGCGCGACGTCACGGACGCGTTCGCGACGTGGGTCGACCCGGTGGACCGCGTCCTCGCGGCGGACCGGGACACGGTGCTGTCGGTCACCGCCGGCCGCGTGCCGCGACGTGACCGTGCGGAGCGGGCCCTGCCGCTGCCCGCGTGGTCCGACGCCGCGCGCGCCCGCCCGTGGGTCGTGCCGCCCGGGCCCGTGGTCGTGGGGGACGTCGCGGTCGACGCGAACGAGCGCCCCGCGCGCCCGGAGATCGACCTCGGCCACACCTACGCACCGCTCCACCGCGCGCGGCGCCTCCGCGCGCTGCTCCACGCGGCCGGGGACGACGGGACGGCCACGGACCAGTCGCGCGTGCACGGGGACACGCTGCTCGGGGGCGCCGGCGACCTGCTGCGCTGGCTCGAGGAGGCCTCGGGCGACGACGCTCCCGCGGCCGGGGACGAGGCCGCGAGCCGTCCGTCCGGCGGTGACCCGGGCGCGCGCGACCCCGCGGCGGTGCGCGCGGCGCGCCGGCTGCGCGTGTGGGACCGCCGGATGGACGCGGACAGCGCGGACGCCGCCCTGTTCGCCGCGTGGCGCGCGGCGCTCGCGCGCCGGGTCGCCACGCACCCGGCGCTCGCGCCCCTGCACGCGCCGCACGGCCTCGACCCGCTGTTCGCGCCGTGGATGTCGGTCACCGCGCGCGTCGCGGACGCCCTGCCGGCGCTGCTCGGCGCCGCGTGGCTGGGGATCGACGGGGCGGGCGAGGCGTGGGCCGCGCTGGGCGAGGTCGCCCGCGACCTCGGCGACACGCAGGACCGCGGCCCGGCGGACCCGGACCGGGCAGACGCCGCGCCCGTGTGGGGCGACACCCACCGGGTGCTCGGCCTGCACGTGCTCCTGGACGTGCCGGGCGCCGCGGTGCCGCGCGTGCCGTCGCTGCCTCTCGGCGGTGACACGGACACCGTGCGCTGCACGGCGAGCGTGCCGGGGATCGGCGACGTGTGCGTGCGCGGATCGGTCGCGCGCTGGGTGTGGGACCTCGCCGACCGGGACGCGAGCCGCTGGGGCGTGCCGTTCGGCGCGAGCGGGGACCCCCGTTCGCCGCACTTCGCCGACCAGCTCGCCGCCTGGGCCGGCGCCGAGACCGTGCCCGTCGTGACCGACTGGACCCTGCTGAGCCACGAGGAGACCCGATGACCGTCCCCGCCCCGACGACCGGACGGACCCCGGACCTGACGCCAGAAGGAACGGTGACGGCCGCGCGCCCGGGCGACACCGCCCCCGGCCTCACCGCTCCGGGCCGCACTGCTCCGGGTGGGGGCCGGCTGCGGACGGGCGCTCCCGGCGAGCTCCTGCTCGCGCACGACGCCCCGGGCGGCGGGCGGCTGACGCTGCGGGTGCTCGACCCCGACGCCGACCTCGACGTGCTGCACGACTGGGTGACCCGGCCCTGGGCGCGCTTCTGGGGGCTCGCGGAGCTGTCGCGGACGGAGCTGCGCGACCTCTACGCGTACGTCGGCTCCCTGCCCACGCACCACGCGTTCCTCGTGCGGTGGGACGACACGCCCGTGGCGCTGCTCCAGACGTACGAGCCCGAGCACGACCCGGTCGGCGAGGCGTACCAGGTGCGGCCCGGGGACGTCGGCGCGCACTTCCTGCTCGGGGCCCGTGGGCCCCGGGGCACGGACCTGTGGGGCGCGGTCGGCCCGCTGCTCGTCGCGTTCTGCTTCGCCGACGCGCGCGTGGACCGCGTCGTCGTCGAGCCCGACGCCGCGAACGCGCGCGCCCACGCCCGGATGCGCGCGCTCGGTTTCGAGGTCGCCGACCGCGTGCGCGTGGGGGAGAAGGACGCGGTGCTGGCGTTCCTCACCCGCGCGCGCGCCGGCGACCTCCTCGCGGGCGGCGCGGCGGCCGCGCCCGCCCGGCACCGGCCCGCGGGGCCCCGGGCCGGGGGGGCCGGGGGGGGGGCGGTGGGGTTTAAAAAAAAGAACGA
>NZ_JBHXIC010000009.1:0-76035 GCF_042723955.1 Cellulosimicrobium cellulans
GCGTGTCGGGACGCAGCGCTCGGGCGCGGACGCATCTGCCGGCGACGACGTCCTCGCTACGGGGCCGTCGGGGGTTCCCAGCCGCGGCGCGGGGCGCGCGACGTCGTCGCGACGGCGCGGCGCCGGTAGACCACGTACGGGCGCGTGAGGTAGCCGAGCGGCGCGGAGAACACGTGCACGAGGCGCGTGAACGGCCACAGGGCGAACAGGGCGAGGCCGCACAGGACGTGGAGCTGGAACGCAAGCGGGACGTCGGCCATGAGCGACGGGTCCGGCTGGAACGTGAGCAGCGAGCGGAACCACGGTGAGATGGAGCCGCGGTAGTCGTAGCCGCCGCCGAAGATCTGGTGCTGCACCGTCGCGAGCGTGCCGAACCCGATCGCGGCACCGAGCACGACGTACATGAGCTTGTCCGTGCGGGTGGTCACGCGGAACACGGCCCCCGAGAGGCGGCGGCGCAGGACGAGGATCACGAGCCCGACCACGGTGAGCACGGCCGCGACCGTCCCGGCGATCGTCGCGACGAGGTGGTAGGCGTGCTCGTCGACGCCGACGGCCTCGAGCCACGGGCGCGGCACGAGGATGCCGACGACGTGGCCGCCGATGACCATGAGGATGCCGACGTGGAACAGCGGCGAGCCGAGGCGCAGCCAGCGGTTCTCGTAGAGCTGCGACGAGCGCGTGGTCCAGCCGAACTGGTCGTAGCGGTACCGCCACACGTGGCCGACGACGAACACCGCCGCCACCGCGTACGGGACGGCGACCCACAGCAGGACGTCGAGCGGGCTCATCGTCGGGTCTCCTCGGTCAGGCTCGGGATGGTGGCGAACGGCGTGAGGTGGGACAGGTCGCTCAGGCCGACGAGCTCGGTGGGCGGTCCTGCGGCGACGAGCTCGCGGAAGCGCGCCGCCGTCTCGGACTGCATCGCGGGCAGCGTCGCGACGAGCGCGGCGACGACGTGCGCGTACGGGCTGCGGACGGTCTCGAGCGCGGCGCGCAGGACCTCGATGCCGTCGCGGTGCGCGTCGAGCACCATGCCGGCGATCTCACCGTCAGTGCGCGCGGAGAGCTCGAGCACCGTGGGCAGGTGGTCGGGCAGCTCCGAGCCGTCCGTCTCCCAGCCGGCCGCGCGGAACGCCTCGACGAACGTGACCAGCGCGGCGCCGCGCTTCCGGGTGTCCCCGGCCGCGTAGTACGACAGGTAGAGCGAGCACCGGCGCTTGAGGTCGAACGTCGTGACGTAGGCGGCCTGGAGCTCGCGGAGGGGCATGGACGCCGTGGCGTCGAGGAACGCGCGCAGGGGCCGGCGCACGTCGGCGGGCAGTCCGGCGACCACGTCCTCGACGTCCGCGCGGTGCGCGGCGGTCTCCGCGGTGGGGTAGTCCAGCAGGAGCGAGATGACGGTGTGCGCGGCGCGGCGCTGGTCGTCCGGCAGGGTGCCCGACGTCGTCGCGGTCACGGCGGCGCGCGGCGGCCGGGTCCGCGTCGCGCGCCTCATGCCGCACCCCCCGAGGGCTCGGGGCCACCCGCCGGTCGCGACGGCGGGAAGAGCCCGCCCGGCGCGCCGCTGCCGTCCCAGTTGAGCAGGTTGACGCGGCCCGACGTGGACGGCGTGTACGGGCTCGTGGCGCGCTCCTGCGTGCCGACCGCGTGGAACGGCTCGCCCGTCGTCGGCCCCGCGCCACTCATCCCCGGCCCGCCGTCGTAGTCCAGCGAGCACGCCATGTCCGTGAGCTCGCGGGCGATCTCGGTGTGGGCGGTGGGGATGACGTACCGGTCTTCGTACTTCGCGATGGCGAGCAGGCGGTACATCTCCTGGACCTGGGCGCCGGTCATCCCGACCGCGGCCGCGGTGCGTTCGTCGGCCTCCCGGCCGAGGTTGATGTCGCGCATGTAGGAGCGCATGGCGGCCAGGCGGCGCAGGACCTTCTCGACGGGGGCGGTGTCGCCGGCGGTGAACAGTCCGGCGAGGTATTCGAGCGGGATGCGCAGCTGGGAGATGGCGGCGAACAGGGTGCGTCCGTCTTCGCCGTCGTTGCCGGAGGCGGCCACGACGTCCACGACGGGGGACAGGGGTGGGATGTACCAGACCATGGGCAGGGTGCGGTACTCGGGGTGCAGGGGGAGGGCGACCTCGTACTTGGTGATGAGGTCCCAGATCGGGGAGCGTTGGGCGGCGGTGATCCAGTCCTCGGGGATGCCCTCTTGGCGTGCTGCGGCGATGACCTGGGGGTCGTTCGGGTCGAGGAAGACGGCGCGTTGGGAGGCCAGGAGCTCGTGCTCGTCCTGGACGGCGGCGGCTTCGGTGACCTTGTCGGCGTCGTACAGGACCAGGCCGAGGTAGCGCAGGCGTCCGACGCAGGTCTCGGAGCACACGGTGGGTAGGCCGACCTCGATGCGGGGGTAGCACAGGGTGCACTTCTCGGCCTTGCCGGTCTTGTGGTTGAAGTAGACCTTCTTGTAGGGGCAGCCGGTGACGCACATGCGCCACCCGCGGCACTGGTCCTGGTCGACGAGCACGATGCCGTCCTCGGCCCGCTTGTACATGGCTCCTGAGGGGCAGGACGCGACGCAGGCGGGGTTGAGGCAGTGCTCGCAGATGCGGGGCAGGTAGAACATGAACGTCTTGTCGAGCTCGGTCGCGACGTGCTCGGACATGTGGGCCAGGATCGGGTCCTGGTCCATGGTCGCGGTGGAGCCGCCGAGGTCGTCGTCCCAGTTCGCCGACCAGGAGATGTTGATGTCCTTGCCCGTGAGCAGCGACTTGGGGCGCGCGACGGGGGTGTGCTGGCCCTGGGGAGCCGAGAGCAGCATGTCGTACTCGTAGGTCCACGGTTCGTAGTAGTCGTGGATGGAGGGCAGCACGGGGTTGGAGAAGATCGTGGCGAGCTTCTTCAACCGGCCCCCGGCGCGCAGCTTGAGCTTGCCCTTCTTGGTGCGTACCCACCCGCCCTGCCAGCGGTCCTGGTCCTGGTAGGTGCGGGGGTACCCCAGTCCGGGGCGGGTCTCGACGTTGTTGAACCACACGTACTCGACCCCGGTGCGGTTGGTCCAGGCCTGCTTGCACGTGACCGAGCACGTGTGACACCCGATGCACTTGTCCAGGTTCATCACCATCGACATCTGCGCCATGACCTTCATGTCAGTAGGTCACCTCCTGAGACCTCCGGCGGATCACCGTGACCTCGTCACGCTGGTTGCCCGTCGGGCCGATGTAGTTGAAGCCGTACGACAGCTGGGCGTAGCCGCCGATGAGGTGGGTGGGCTTGAGCAGCACGCGGGTCAGGGAGTTGTGGATGCCTCCCCGCAGCCCGGACGTCTCCGACCGCGGCACGTCCACGGTCCGGTCCTTCGCGTGGTACATGAAGACCGTGCCCTCGGGCATGCGGTGCGAGACGACGGCTCGCGCGACCACGACGCCGTTGCGGTTGTAGGACTCGATCCAGTCGTTGTCCGCGACGCCGATCTTCTCCGCGTCCTGCGGGCTCATCCAGATCGTGGGGCCGCCGCGCGAGAGCGACAGCATGAAGAGGTTGTCCTGGTACTCGGAGTGGATCGACCACTTCGAGTGCGGCGTCAGGTACCGCACCGCGACCTCCGCGTAGCCCTCCGACCCCTGCGCCCCCGTGGGGGACGTGTCGCCGACGCGCGAGTCGCCGAACAGGCGGTGCATGTCGAGCGGCGGTCGGTAGACGGGGAGCTGCTCGCCGAGCTCGGTCATCCAGTCGTGGTCGAGGAAGAAGTGCTGACGGCCGGTGAGGGTGTGCCAGGGCTTGAGCCGCTCGACGTTGATGACGAAGGCGCTGTAGCGCCGTCCGCCGTGCTCCGAGCCGGACCACTCGGGAGAGGTGATGACCGCCGTCGGGCGCGACTGCACGTCCGGGAACGTGATGCGCTTGCCCTGCTCGTCCCGCGCGAGG
This sequence comes from Cellulosimicrobium cellulans, assembly GCF_042723955.1. GTDB lineage: Bacteria > Actinomycetota > Actinomycetes > Actinomycetales > Cellulomonadaceae > Cellulosimicrobium > Cellulosimicrobium cellulans_H. The sequence goes on from NZ_JBHXIC010000009.1 coordinate 3,921, forward strand.
TCGGCCAGTCGCTGCCCAGTGCGGCGCTCCAGGTCCTCGAACCCCTGCACCGCGAGCCGCCCGTTCGTCGTCCCCGAGAGCGCGAGGATCATCTCGCACACGTGGGTGTCCCGGTCCAGGCGCGGGCGCCCCGCCGTCGGGCCGTCGGCGACGACGCCGTTCGCGACGGCGAGCCGCTCGACCTCCGGCGTCGGGTCGAACGCGACGCCCTTGGTGACCATGCCCACCTCCTGGGTGAGCGGGCCGAGGGCGGCGAGCCGGTCGGCGAACGCCGGGTAGTCGCGCTCGACGACGACGAGCTTCGACATGGTCACCCCGGTCACGAGCTCGTCCTGCGGCAGGACCTCGCCGTGGGGCGTCGCCATGGCGTCGGGCGTGTCGTGCGCGAGGGGGACGGCCACGACGTCCTTGCGCACGCCCAGGTGCGCCACCGACATCTCCGAGATGCGCCGCGCGATCGTGTGGAAGATGTCGAAGTCGGTGCGCGTCTGCCACGGCGGGCTGATCGCGGGGTTGAACGAGTGCACGAACGGGTGCATGTCGGTCGACGACAGGTCGTGCTTCTCGTACCAGGTCGCGGCCGGCAGCACGACGTCGGAGAAGAGCGTCGTCGACGTCATCCGGAAGTCAGCGGTGACCAGCAGGTCGAGCTTTCCCCGGGGCGCCTCGTCGTGCCACGCGATGTCCCGCGGCCGGCGGTCCGGCCCGGATTCGGGCGCGCGCACCGCGGCGTCGGTCCCCAGCAGGTGCTTGAGGAAGTACTCGTTGCCCTTGCCCGACGACCCGAGCAGGTTCGCGCGCCACACGGTGAGGACGCGCGGGAAGTTCGCCGGGTCGTCGGGGTCGGCGCACGCGTAGTCCAGCTCGCCGGAGGAGAGCTGGTCGACGACGTGGCGCACCGGGTCCTTGCCCGCCGCCTCCGCCTCGTCCACGAGGTCGAGGGGGTTGCGGTCGAACGTCGGGTAGCTCGGCGTCCAGCCGCGCCGGACGGACTCCACCAGCGTGTCCGCCGTCGTGCGACCGGAGAGCTTCCCCGGGGCCAGCGCGGACGCGAGTGCGTCCGCGGGCAGGCCGTCGTAGCGCCACTGGTCCGTCGCGAGGTACCAGAAGGCCGTGCTGATCATGAGGCGCGGGGGTCGGACCCAGTCGAGCGCGTTGGCGTACTGCTGGAAGCCCGTGATGGGGCGGACCTTCTCCTGACCCACGTAGTGCGCCCACCCGCCGCCGTTGACGCCCTGGCAGCCGGTCATCGTCACGAGGGCGAGGAACGTGCGGTAGATCGTGTCGGAGTGGAACCAGTGGTTGGTGCCCGCACCCATGATGATCATCGACCGGCCGTCCGAGTCGAGCGCGTTCTGCGCGAACTCGCGCCCGATGCGCGCCGCGGCGACGGCGGGGACGCCGGTGATCTCCTCTTGCCAGGCGGGGGTGCCCGGGGTCGCGGGGTCGTCGTAGCCCGTCGGCCACTGGCCCGGCAGGTCGAGGTCGGGGCGGTCCACGCCGTACTGCGCGAGCAGCAGGTCGTAGACCGTCGTGACGAGGTGCTCGCCCACGCGGTGCGTCGGCACGCCGCGCCGCACCGAGCCCGCGCCGCCCTGGTGCTCGGCGCCCTCCTCGGGGGCGAGGTCGAAGCGCGGGAGATCGACGGCGACCGGCCCGCCCGACGCGCCGCCCGTCAGGTCCGCGACGGAGAGCGCCGGCTCGACACCTTCGAGGTCGAGGTTCCACCGCCCGGGGTCGCCGTAGCGGTGGCCGAGCGACCCGTTGGGGACGACGACGTCACCCTCGCGGGACAGGATCACCGTCTTCGACGCCGCGTTCGCGGTGCCGGCCTGGTCGGCGGTGGGCGTGCCGGCGAGCCGGTCCGCCGTGAGGAAGCGCCCCGGCACGTACGCGTCCTCGCGGCGCTCGAGCGTCACGAGGTACGGCGCGTCGGTGAACCGCGCCATGTAGTCGAGGAACCGGGGCGCGCGGTCGCGCACGTGAAACTCGTTGAGGATGACGTGTCCCATGGCCTGGGCGAGGGCGCCGTCGGTGCCGGGGTGGGGGGCGAGCCACTCGTCGGCGAACTTGGTGTTGTCGGCGTAGTCGGGCGACACGACGATGACCTTCTGCCCGCGGTAGCGGGCCTCGGTCATGAAGTGGGCGTCCGGGGTGCGGGTCACCGGGACGTTGGAGCCCCACATGATGCAGTAGGTGGAGTTCCACCAGTCCGCGGACTCGGGGACGTCGGTCTGGTCGCCGAAGACCTGGGGGGAGGCGACCGGGAGGTCGGCGTACCAGTCGTAGAACGACAGCATGCTCCCGCCCAGGAGCTGGACGAATCGCGACCCCACCCCGTGGGACACCATCGACATCGCGGGGATGGGCGAGAACCCGGCGACGCGGTCGGGGCCGTAGGCCTTGATGGTGTGCACGTGCGCGGCGGCGACGATCTCGGCCGCCTCGTCCCACGTGGCGCGCACGAGGCCGCCTTTGCCGCGTGCGCTCTTGTACGCACGGGCCGACTCCGGGTCGGACGTGACCTTCGCCCAGGCGAGCACGGGGTCCCCGCCCACGTCCTTCTTCGCCTGCCGGTACAGGTCCAGGAGCACGCCGCGGACGTAGGGGTAGCGCACGCGGGTGGGGGAGTAGGTGTACCAGGAGAACGCGGCGCCGCGGGGGCAGCCGCGGGGTTCGTACTCGGGGGAGTCGGGGCCGACGGAGGGGTAGTCGGTCTGCTGGGTCTCCCAGGTGATGATGCCGTCCTTGACGTAGACCTTCCAGGAGCAGGACCCGGTGCAGTTCACGCCGTGGGTGGAGCGTACGACCTTGTCGTGGGACCAGCGGTCGCGGTAGAACACGTCGCCCTGGCGTCCGCCGGTCAGGAACACCTGCCGCAGGTCGTCCGACACCTGCCCGCGTCGCAGGCGGCTGCCCAGTCGCAGCAAGGTGTCCGCGGGGTCGCGGGGGGTGCGCTCGTCGAGTGGGGGCACGACAGCTCCTCGGTTCTCGGGGTCGACTCGTCACGATCGACAGCGGGGGCGACGCCGTCGGCGGGGTCAGGAGGGGTTCGGGGCGCCCGGCCGGGCGTAGTAGTGCCACGTGAGCCACGTGCACAGGGCGAAGAACACGGCGCACCCGACGAAGAACGACCGCGCGGGGACGAGCGAGAGGCCGATGCCGACGAGGAACGGGCCGAAGGCGGCGATCGACGCGGTCCAGCCGATGACCCCGCCCGCCTGGCGGCGCGGGAAGATCATCGGCATCTGCTTGAAGGTGCCGGCGTTGCCGATGCCCGCGAACGTGAACACCGCGAGCATCCCCGCGAGGAACCAGCCGAACTGCCCGACGTCGTGCGGGTCGAGGAAGAACAGCGAGAACACCGTCGAGACCGTCATGCCGATCCCGGCGACCAGGGTCCAGATCGCGCCGCCGAACCGGTCGCACAGCGGCCCGAACCCGGCGCGCGCGGCCGACCCGAGCAGGGGGCCGAGGAACGCGTAGCGCAGCGGGTCGGGCGCGTTCTCGAACCCGCCGTACTGCGCGACGATGAGCAGGCCGAGCTGCGCCGCGAACCCGCTGAACGCCCCGAAGGTCATGAGGTAGATCGCGGTCATGATCCACGTGTGCTTGTTGCCGAAGATGTCGAGCTGCTCACGGAAGTTCGCGCTGACCGGGACCCGGCGGAGGTAGAGGCCCGCGAGCACCGCGCCGAGCACGGTCCACGGCACGAGCACGAGCCCCGCGTTGTGCAGCCACAGGTGGCTGCCGGTCTCCGTCTGCTGGGGCGTGAGGACCGCGGTGCCCAGGAGGCCGAAGCCGACGACCCACGGCGTGAGGAACTGGATGAGGCTCACGCCGAAGTTGCCGATCCCGGCCTGGAGACCGAGCGCCGTCCCCGCCATGCGCTTGGGGAAGAAGTAGCTCGTCGAGGGCATGAAGCCGGAGAACGCGCCCCCGCCGATCCCCGCGGCGACCGCGAGCAGCATGAGCACCGAGTACGGCGTGCTCGCGTCGCGCACGGCGAACGTCCAGCCGAGCATCGGCAGCAGGATGAGCGTCGCCGTGCCGCCCACGAGCGTGCGGGTGCCGACGACGGGCGGCAGGAACATGTAGACCATGCGGAACAGCCCGCCGGCGAGGCCCGGGACGGCGGTGAGCCAGTAGAGCTGCGCCGTCGTGAGGTCGAACCCGACGTCGTTGAGCCGGGGCGCGACCGCACTCACGAGGTACCACGCGCAGAACGCGAGCGTGAGGTTGTACGTCGTGATCCACAGCGTGCGCCACGCGAACCGGCGGTCCCAGCGAGACTCGTCCTCGGGGTCCCACGTCGACAGGTCCACGGTCGACGGCGTGCGCACCGCCCGCAGCAGCGAGGGGGGCCTGGTGGTGGCAGGGGCGGTCATGTCGTCCTCCCGTCGTCGCAGGTCACGACCACCGACGTCGTGACGCCGGGTCGGTACCCGGTGCGCCGTCAGCATGACCGGACGGACAGGTTCCGCGGCGGGCCGCGGACCGTGAAAAATCAGCTCGCGCGCGAGAGCTGCAGCACGCAGTGGTGCGGCTCGACGAACGGGAGCAGCGCCTCCGCCCGGACAGGCCCCCCGACGCCCGCGAGCACGCCCTGGACGAGGCCGAGGTGGACCGCGCAGACCACGTCCTCGCGGTCCGCGGCGAGCGCGAGGAACGGGCACCGGTAGAGGTGAAACCGCAGGCTGCCCTCCTCGAGCTCGGGGTCGAGCCCGAGCTGGTGCAGGTGGTCGTCGAGCGCGGCGAGCTGGTTCTCCGGTGTGGGCTCGGGCGTGGCGTCGCCCGACGTGCGGAGCACGTCGACGAGCCGTCGCCCCGCCGCGCGCGCCGGCCCGGTGAGGTCGTCGCGCGTGTCCTGCGAGGCGGCGTGCCGGGGGCCGTCGTCCCGGGGTTCGTGGGCCCCGAGGACCGCGCGGGTCAGCGCCGCCCGGACGAGGGACTCGCCGAGGCGCCGTGCCGCGCCGTCGTCCCGGGGCGGGTGCTCGCCCGCGATGGCCTCGTAGAGGATGCGCGGGCGACCCCGCGTCGTGCGGACCTCCGGGGCGCTGCGCACGAACCCCGCGTCCGCGAGCCGTTGGAGGTGCTCGCGCGTCGCGCTCGGACACAGCTCCGCCTCGCGCGAGAGGTCGGCGACCGTCATCCGGCCGTGCTCCTGGAGGGCGTGCAGCAGGGTCAGCCGGCTCGACGACGCGAGCGCGCGGTAGGTGGTCGACGTGTCCTCGGGCACGACGCCATCGTGCCCCGGCGCGCCGTCGTCGGACCGGTCCCGGGGCGGGTCCTGCGCGGATCGGTGACCAAGGTCCCGAGCGCGCGGGCCGTCAGGCTTCGGCCGCCCCCTGCTCGAGCGTCGCGCGCAGCGTCGGCCACGCGTCGGCGAACGCGGGCAGCAGGTCGAGGCCCGCGACGTCGTCGACCGGGACCCACCGGACCTCGACGCTCTCGGCGTCGGTCGCGTGCGCGTCGACGGTCGCGCCGTCCGCGACCTCCGCGAGGACGGTCGTGTACCGCCACGGGCCGTGGTCGAGCACGCGCTCGCCCACGACGCGCACGTGCGCGGGGTCGATGCCCGCCTCCTCCTCCGCCTCGCGCAGGGCTCCCTGGGCGGGCGTCTCGTCCGGCCCGACGGCGCCGCCCGGCACTCCCCACGTCCCGCCCTGGTCGGACCACGGGGCGCGGTGCTGGAGCACGACGTCGGTCAGCCGGCCCGCGCCGTCACGCCGCGCGAGCAGCAGCCCGGCCGCGCCGAACAGCCCCCAGTGCCGCCTCCCGCACTCGCACTCCACCCAGCCGTCGCCTGGCTGGAGGTGGCGGGGGAGCCGCGGGGGCGGCTCGCCGGGGTCGCGCGGCGCGGTGGGGATCGTCACGGGGCCATGCTGCCAGGCCCGTGCGGTGCTCGGCGCACGCGCCCGGAAAAGGGTGACCGCGGTGGCGTCGTCGCCGCGTACGCTGGTCCGCTTGTGAGCAGGCTCGGAGAGATCGTCGCGCCCCGGCGCATGGGCACCGGCTTCCGCTGGTTGCTGTCGTCGTCGTGGACCAGCAACGTCGGCGACGGCATCGCCCTGGCGGCGGGTCCCCTGCTCGTCGCGTCCCAGACCGACTCCGCGTTCCTCGTCGCGCTCGCCGCGCTGCTCCAGCGGCTGCCCTGGCTCCTGTTCGGGCTCTGGGCCGGCGCGCTCGCCGACCGCCTCGACCGGCGCGTCGTCGTCATGGTCGCCAACGCCCTCCGCGCGTTCGTCGTCGTCGCGCTGTGCGTCCTCATCGTCACCGGTCACGTGAGCATCGGTGTCGTGCTCGCCGTGATGTTCCTCTACGGCGTCGCCGAGGTGTTCGCCGACTCCGCGTCCCAGACCCTGCTGCCGATGCTCGTCGAGCCGCGCGACCTCGGCACGGGCAACGCGCGGCTCCAGGCAGGCTTCCTCACCGCCAACCAGCTGCTCGGACCGCCGGTGGGCGCCTTCCTCTTCGCGCTCGGGATGGTCTGGCCGTTCGTCGTCCAGATCGTGTGCGTCGCGCTCGCCGTCGTGCTCGTGGGACGGATCGCGACCACGCCGGGCGGCGTGCGCGAGACGCAGACGCACATCCGCCAGGACATCGCCGAGGGTGTGCGGTGGATCCTCGGGAACGCCCCGGTGCGGACGCTCGCGCTCGTCATCCTCGCCTTCAACGTGACCTGGGCGGCGCCGTGGGGCGTCCTCGTCAAGTACGCGCTCGACCACCTCGACATGGGTGAGGTCGGCTTCGGGCTGCTCACGACGGCGTCCGCCGTCGGCGGCGTCGTGGGCATCGTGTCGTTCGGCTGGCTCGAGCGCCACGCGCGCCTGTCGACACTCATGCGCGTGTGCCTCTCGCTCGAGGTCCTCATGCACCTCGCGCTCGCGCTCACCACGACCGGCTGGGTCGCGCTCGCGATCATGGTCGTGTTCGGGGCGTACGCGTTCGTGTGGGGCACCGTGTCCAACACGATCCGCCAGCGCGCCGTCCCGACGGAGTTCCAGGGTCGCGTCGGCTCGGTCTACATGGTCTGCGTGTTCGGCGGCAGCGTCGTCGGGCAGGCGCTCGGCGGCGTCCTCGCCGAGGCGTGGGGGATCACCGCGCCGTTCTGGTTCGCATTCGTCGGCGCGGGCGTCACGCTCGCGCTCGTGTGGCGCCAGCTCGGTCACATCGCTCATGCCGGAGAGGTCCCGGCTGCCGACTGACGGTCGTCCGCCGTCGGCGAATTCCGTGGACGGTGTGGGTGGCGGCCGTCAGGATGTGCGGGTGAGCCATACGCCGTACGAGAACAGCGACGCCCCCATCGCCGACGTCGCGGACGGCGCGGAGGCCGACGCCCCCGTCGACGACACGCTCGCCAAGCCCCGGTGGCGGCGGGACACCGCGATCTTCCTCTCCGGACAGACCGTCTCCCTGTTCGGCTCGATGCTCGTGCAGTACGCCGTCATGTGGCACCTGACGATCGAGACGAAGTCCGGTGCCGTGCTCGCGCTGAGCACCCTCTTCGGGTTCCTGCCGCAGGCGATCGTGTCGATCTTCGGCGGCGTGTGGGCGGACCGCGTGAACCGCAAGGCGCTCGTCATCGCCGCGGACGGCACGATCGCCGTGACGACCCTCGCGCTCGCGCTGCTCATGCTCGGCGGCGCGGACGACCTCTGGCTCATCTACGCCGCGCTCGCGATCCGCTCCACGGGTGCCGGCATCCAGACCCCAGCCGTCGCCGCCCTGCTCCCGCAGATCGTCCCGACCAGCAAGCTGCTGCGCGTCAACGGGATCAACCAGTCGATCCAGTCCGCGATGATGCTCCTCGCGCCGGCGGTCGCGGCGGCCGTGTACGCCAGCACGTCCATCGTGTCCGTCTTCTTCATCGACGTCGTCACCGCCGTGATCGGCATCGGGCTCCTCCTGCTCGTCTCCGTCCCCACGCTCGCGCACGCCGCCGCGGGAGAGCGGGCCGGGTACTTCGACGACCTCGTCGAGGGCTTCCGCTACCTCGGCTCCCACCCGTTCGTGCGCTGGGTCCTCGGCCTCTACGCCGTCGTGTTCCTCCTCATCGTCGCGCCGTCGTACCTCACCCCGCTCATGGTCGCGCGGACCTTCGGCGAGGAGGTCTGGAAGCTCACCGTCAACGAGGTCGCCTTCTCCGTCGGCATGCTGCTCGGCGGCGTGCTCCTCGCGACCTGGGGCGGGCTCAAGAACCGCATCGCCATGATCGTCGGCTCGACGTTCGTCTTCGGCGTGCTGTCCGTCGCGATGGGACTCTCCACGAACATGTGGGTCTTCTTCGCCTTCATGTTCCTGCTCGGGCTGTCCGTCCCGCCGTTCTCGACGACCTCCATGACCGTCCTCCAGGAGACCGTCGAGCCCGAGCGTCAGGGCCGCGTCTTCGGCTTCGTCGGCATCGTCATGGCCGTCTCGATGCCGCTCGGCATGGTCGTCTTCGGCCCGCTCGCCGACCGCTTCACCGTCGAGTCGCTCCTCGTCGTCTCCGGGATCCTCATGTTCCTCGTCATCACCGTCGCCGTCGCCCTCCCCTCGGGCCGCCGCGCGATCCGCGCCGCCGCCCAGCACGACTAGCACTCACCTCGTCCGCGGTGAGCCGGGTCGACGGTCCGCGTGGTCGGGTCGGGTCCACGGCCCGCGCTGTCGGGTCCGCGGTGGGGTCGGACCGTGTGCTCGGACTTGCGCACCGTCACCCTGGTCGGTCTGGCGGAGTTCTGGGAGTGCGCCTTTGACGTCCTTCGCACACGGTCCGACCCCACCGCTCGTCCTGCCCGTCACCGCACCACCTCGGCCCAGCCCGGCGCCTCGACCACGCGGGCCGTGCACCGAGCTCGACGGTGGCGCGGAGGGTCAGTCGACGATCTCGCAGATGGCCGTGCCGGAGCTGACGCTCGCGCCGGCGGTGGCGGAGAGGGAGCGGACGGTGCCGGCGCGGTGCGCGAGGAGCGGCTGCTCCATCTTCATGGCCTCGAGCACGACGACGAGGTCGCCCTCGGCGACCTGGGTGCCGTCCGCGACGGCGACCTTGACGATCGTGCCCTGCATGGGGGAGGCGAGCGTGGTGCCGGAGGCGCCGCCGTTGGCCTTGGTGGCGCTGCGGCGAGCGGGGCGACGCGCGGCGTTGGCGGTGCGGGCGCGACCTGCGGCCATGCCGAGGCCGGCCGGGAGGACGACCTCGAGGCGCTTGCCGCCCACCTCGACGACGACGCGCTCGGTCGCGAGGGGCTCGTCGTCCTCGTCGGCGGACGCGGCCGGGGCGGGCGCGAGCGCGGCGAGCTGGTCGGCGAACTCGGTCTCGATCCAGCGGGTGTGCACCCGGAACGGCTCGTCGTCGGTGGGGACGAACGCCTCGGCGTCGAGCACGGCGCGGTGGAACGGCACGACGGTCGGAATGCCCTCGACCTCGAGCTCGCGCAGCGCGCGGCGGGCCCGCTGGACGGCCTGCTCGCGCGTGGCGCCCGTGACGATGACCTTGGCGATCATCGAGTCGAACGCGCCGGAGATCGTGTCGCCCTCGGCGACGCCGGAGTCGACGCGCACGCCGGGGCCGGACGGGAAGCGCAAGCGCGTGATGCGGCCGGGGGCGGGGAGGAAGTTCGCGGCGGGGTCCTCGCCGTTGATGCGGAACTCGATCGAGTGGCCGCGCACCTGCGTCGACGTGTAGCCGAGCGGCTCGCCCGCGGCGATGCGCAGCTGCTCGCGGACGAGGTCGATGCCGGTGACCTCCTCGGACACGGGGTGCTCGACCTGCAGGCGCGTGTTGACCTCGAGGAAGGAGATGGTCCCGTCGGCGCCGACGAGGAACTCGCACGTGCCCGCGCCGACGTAGCCGGCCTCGCGCAGGATCGCCTCGGACGCCTTGTACAGCTCGGCCTCCTGGGCGGCGCTGAGGTACGGCGCCGGCGCCTCCTCGACGAGCTTCTGGTGGCGGCGCTGGAGGGAGCAGTCGCGCGTCGAGACGACGACGACCGTGCCGTGCTCGTCCGCGAGGCACTGGGTCTCCACGTGCCGGGGCGTGTCGAGGTACCGCTCGACGAAGCACTCGCCGCGCCCGAACGCGGCCGTGGCCTCGCGGACCGCGGACTCGTAGAGCTCGTCGATCTCGTCCGCAGTGCGCGCGACCTTGAGCCCGCGACCGCCGCCGCCGAACGCCGCCTTGATCGCGATGGGCAGCCCGTGCTCGGCGGCGAACGCGTGCACCTCGCTCGCGTCGGCGACCGGGTCGGGCGTGCCGGGGACCAGCGGGGCGCCGGCGCGCTGGGCGATGTGGCGCGCGCTCACCTTGTCGCCGAGCGCGTCGATCGCGGCCGGCGGCGGGCCGATCCAGACGAGGCCCGCGTCGAGCACGGCCTGGGCGAACTCCGCGTTCTCGGCGAGGAAGCCGTACCCGGGGTGCACCGCGTCCGCGCCGGAGCGGCGCGCGACGTCGAGCAGCTTCGCGATGTCGAGGTACGTCTCGGCCGCACGGGAGCCGCCGAGCGCGAACGCCTCGTCGGCGAGGTGCACGTGCGGCGCCGGCCGGTCGGGGTCGGCGTAGACCGCGACGGACGCGATGCCGGCGTCGGCGCAGGCGCGGACGATCCGGACGGCGATCTCGCCACGGTTGGCGACGAGGACCTTGCTCAGGGGGCGGGTGGGGTTCGCGGGCACGGCTCACGGTAACGCGTGCGCGCCGCGCCGATCACGCTCCCGGGCCGGGTACCGGACAAGATTGGAGAACATGCCAAGGCGCATGCGGGGCGGTTGGAGGAAACCTCCATAGCGGCGCGCTCCTGGGCCTCGCTCGTCCCGTGGGGTTGTCCGGCACCCACAACGAGCGCCGACGTCGGGCGCCGGCCGCCCGGCCTCAGGAGCGCAGCTCGTGCCAGGCGACCCCGGCCTCGCGGAGCAGCGCGCGCAGCAGCGGGAGGCTGATGCCGACGACGCCGTGGTGGTCGCCCTCGATGCGCTCGACGTAGGGCCCGCCGAGGCCGTCGACCGTGAACGCGCCCGCGACGTGCAGCGGCTCGCCCGTGGCGACGTACGCGTCGATCTCGTCGTCGGTGAGGTCCGCGAAGTGCACGGTCGTCGAGCTCGTGGCACCTGCCGCGGTGCCCGTCCCGCCGTCGGACGAAGCACGCAGGTCGACGAGCCAGTGGCCGGTGTGCAGGACGCCGGCCCGGCCGCGCATCGCGTGCCAGCGGGCGCGGGCGTCGTCGGCGTCGGCGGGCTTGCCGAGCACCTCGCCGTCGAGCTCGAGCATCGAGTCGCAGCCGACGAGCAGCGCGGGGTCGTCGATCGGCGCCCCGGAACCGTCGTCGGCGAGCGTGCGCACGATCTCCTCCGCCTTCGCGCGGGCGAGGACGAGCACCGCGTCCACGGGGTCGAGCCCGTCGCGCTCCGCGGCCGCCGCGCGCAGGACCGCGTCCTCGTCGACCCCCGAGACGCGCACGAGGGGTTCGACGCCGGCCGCGCGCAGCGTCGCGAGGCGGGCGGGGGAGCGGGAGGCGAGCACGAGTCGGAGCACCCGCGCAGACTACCCGCCGCGCATCGGCGGGACCGGCTGCGCCGGCGGCTCGACGATCCCGCTACGCGACCAGGAGCGCCGCGACGAGCAGCACGACGGGCGAGCCGATCGTCGTCACGAGGATCGTGTCGCGCGCGAGGATCTCGCCCCGCCCGAACCGCGCCGCGTAGTTGTAGACGTTCTGGGCGGTCGGCAGTGCGGCGAGCGTGACGGCGGAGGCGACCGCGGCGTCGTCGAGCCGCAGGACGAGCCGGGCGACGACGAACGCCACGACGGGCATCACGAGGAGCTTCGCGACGCTCGCGACGCCCACGGCCGCGCGGGGCTCGCCGCGCCGGAGCGGCCTCGTGCCGTGCAGCGACATGCCGAACGCGAGCAGGATCATGGGGATCGCGGCGCCGCCGAGGATCTCGAGCGGCGCCATGACCGCGACGGGAGGGGTCCAGCCGGTCACCGAGACGACGGCGCCCGCGAGCGACCCGAGGATGATCGGGTTGCGCACGGGCTGGGCGAGGACGAAGCGCCAGGACAGCCGTCCGCTCGTCGTCGCGTCGAGGACGAGCAGCGCGACGGGCGCGAGCACGAGGAGCTGGAGCAGGATCACCGGCACGACGGCGGTCGCGTCCCCGAGCACGTACACCGCGACGGGCAGGCCGATGTTGTTCGCGTTCACGTAGCCCGAGCCGACGGCGCCGATGGTCACCTCGGGGGCGGGGAGCCGGAGCCACAGCCGGTCGACGAGCACGAACACGCCCGCGGTGACGACGGCCGCCGCCGCCGCGACCGCGAGCGGCGCCTGGAAGAGCGCTCCGACGTCCGCCTGAGCGAGGACCGTGAAGAGCAGCGCGGGGCTCGCGACGAAGAACCCGATGCGGTTGAGCGCCGTCCGCGCGTCGGGCCCGCCGATGCCGAGGCGCGCGGTGACGTACCCGGCCGCGACGACCACGGCGATGATGGCGAAACCGGTGAGGACGGCGCCCACGCGTCAGGTCCCCAGGGCGGGACCGACGCCGGTCGGCCCGGGCCGGCGCGAGGCCGGTCCGGGCCGGGCCGACGACCGGGTCACGAGGAGAGCGCGTCGCGCAGCACGTCCAGGCCCACCGAGCCGAGGTTCAGCGCGCGTGCGTGGAACGCCTTGGCGTCGAACGCCTCGCCGCGCGCGGTGGCTGCCGCGCGCGCGTCGTCGCGCGTGGCCTCCCATAGGCGCTGCCCGACCTTGTACGACGGCGCCTGGCCCGGCCAGCCGAGGTAGCGGTCGAGCTCGAAGCGCACGAACGAGTCGGGCATGTTGACGTTCGCGCGCAGGAACGTGAGCGCCTTGTCGGCATCCCATCGGGGGTCCGCAGCGCCGCCGCGCCATTCCTCGGGCGCCGGCAGGCCGAGGTGCACGCCGATGTCGAGCACGACGCGCGCCGCGCGCATGCGCTGCGCGTCGAGCATGCCGAGGCGGTCGCCGTCGTCGTCGAGGAACCCGAGGTCCGCCATGAGGCGCTCCGCGTACAGGGCCCAGCCCTCGCCGTGGCCCGAGACCCAGCACGCGAGCCGGCGCCACGTGTTGAGCGTCGCGCGCGCGTACACGGCCTGGCCGCACTGCAGGTGGTGGCCGGGGACGCCCTCGTGGTAGACCGTCGTCTTCTCGCGCCACGTGTTGAACTCCGTGACGTCCGAGGGCACCGACCACCACATGCGGCCCGGCCGGGAGAAGTCGTCGCTCGGGGGCGTGTAGTAGATCCCGCCCGTCTGCGTCGGCGCGATCATGCACTCGAGGTCGAGCACCGGCGTCGGGACGTCGAAGTGCACGCCGTTCAGCGCGCTGATCGCGGCGTCCGACGTCTCCTGCATCCACGACTTCAGGGCGTCGGTCCCGTGCAGCGTGCGGGCCGGGTCGGCGTCGAGCGCGGCGACGGCGTCCTCGACGCTCGCGCCCGGACCGGCGATGCGGCGCGCGATCTCCTCCTGCTCGGCGACGACGCGCGCGAGCTCCTCGAGCCCCCACGCGTACGTCTCGTCCAGGTCGACCTGGGCGCCGAGGAACGTGCGCGAGAAGAGCGCGTAGCGCTCGCGACCCACGGCGTCCTGCTCGGGAGCCTGCGGGGCGAGCGTCGTCTCGAGGAAGTCCGCGAGGCGCCCGTAGGCCTCGCGCGCCGCGGCGGCACCGTGCTCGAGCTCCTTGCGCACGAGCGAGCACGCCGAGGAGTCGTCGAGGACGGCGTCGGCCTCGGGGCCGGCGACGAACGTGGTGAAGAACGAGGACTTCGCGTCCGCGAGCTCGCGCGACTGCTGCACGCCGATCCGCACCTGGCGGATCGCGGCGACGTTGCCGCGCGAGGCCGCCTCCGCGAGCGACGCCATGTACCCGTCGATCGCGGTGGGGAGCGCGTTGAGGCGCGAGGCGATGTTCTCCCACGCCTCGACCGTCCCGGTCGGCATGATGTCGAAGACGTCGCGCAGCTCCTGCACCGGCGACGCGATGTTGTTGAGGCTCGCGAGCGGCTCGCCCGCCTCGTGCAGCTCGAGCTGGAGGCCGATGCGCTCGCGCATCGCCGCCAGGGTGACCCGGTCGACGTCGTCGACCGGCTCCAGGCCCTCGAGCTCGCGCAGCACCGCGCGGTCGGCGTCGGCCCGCGCGTCGTGCCCGGCGGGCGAGAGGTCGGAGACGAGGTGGTCGTAGCCGGACAGCCCCATCGCGGTCGCGGAGATCGGGTCGAGCTCGGCGATCCGCGTGACGTAGGCCTCGGCGACGGCGTCGATCGGCGTGGGTGTGCGGTCGGGGGTCCCGGCGGATGCGCCGGCAGGTGTGGTGGTGTCGCTCACCCGGACGAGACTACTCGGCGCCCGGTCGCGGGTCTGCCGGATTCCCCGGGGTCTGCCCGCGGTCGTGCTCGGTCGGGTCCTGGGCCGGATCCGCGGGGAGAGCCTCGTCGGACAGGGCCTGCAGCGCGGCCGCGAGGTCGTCCGCCCAGGTGCGGTGGTAGCGCACGAGGACCACCCCGGTCGCGTCCGTGTCGTCCGCGGCGTGCCAGACGGCGACCGGGTCGCCCGGGCGCGGGCCCGCGACGCCGTCGGGCACGACGACGCGCGCCGGGCGTGCGGTCCTCGCGCCGGACGCGGTGGTCACGACCAGCGTCGCCCGCACGACCGAGGGACCCGCCGTCCCGGTGCGCGTCGCCGAGCCCTGCGCGCCGCCCGCAGCCGTGCCCTCGGCAGTGCCCGCGGTCGAGTCCACGGGACCGACAGCGGGGAGCACGAGCGTCCCTGTCGCCCGGACCGGGGCGGCAAGCAGCGCGTCGCGGCCGCGGGCGAGCCCCGCCACCACCCGGTCGTCCTGGTAGCGCACGAGCGCGAGCAGGGCCGTGACGAGGAGGCCCAGCGTCGCGACCACCACGACGGCGTCGGGCACGGCCCAGCCGCGGTCGGACCCGAGGCGCTGGTAGACGAGCAGCGCGACGGTCGGCACGAACGCCACGGCCCAGGCCCAGCGGCGCCAGCCCGGCACGGGCTCCACCGACGGCAGGCCGGTGGGGTCCGCCTCGACCTCGTCGGCCGTGGCGGGAAGCTCGACGAGCACGCCCCGCTCGGGCAGACGGCGCACGCGGGGCGACGCGCTCGGCGCGGTCACGATCGCAGGCTCCAGCGCCACGAGTCAGCGTTGTGCCGCCCGGAACGCCCGCCGAAGCTCTTGGCCGTCGCGCCGTCCCCGGTCCCGCGCAGCCCGCGCGCCCGGTTGGTCCACTCGTCGACGGGCGCGACGTCGTCGGGCAGTCCGCTCGCGGCGGCGGCCGCAGCGAGGCCGGCCACGAGCGCGGCGACCTCCAGCTCGTCCGGCGCCCCGCGCACGACGCGGACGCTCGGGGCGTCGGGCCGCGACGTGCTCACTCGTCGTCCTCGTCGTGGTCGTGGTCGTCGTCCGCCCCGCGTCCCACGCCCCACTCGGGGACGGCGTAGCCCGCCTCGACGAGCCGCTCGCGCGCCTCGTGGCCCCACCGGTCGAGCAGCCCTACGACGTCGTCGAGGTCCGGCCCGCCGGGGTGCGTCATGACGACGTAGTCGAGGGTGAAGGTGTCGTCCTGCACGTCGGCCGGCGAGGCGTCGTCGTCGACCTCCTCGTCGGCGCCCGGGTCCCACACCGACGTCGTGAGGTCGGCGTGGATGCCGAGCGCGCCGTGCAGCTCGTCGAACAGCCGGGCGTTGAGCGCGCCGATGCGGCCCTCGAGCGCGAGGACGCGCGGGTCCTCGTCCGCCTCGGACGCCCCGAACTCGGCCCGCACCCCGACGGCCGTCTCGACGTACTCGTGCAGCGCCGCCGTGAGCGCGTCGACCGCGGCGTGCAGCGGCGCCGGGTCCACCGACCCGAGCGGCACGGGTCCGTGCGTGGCGTCGTCGTGGCTCATGCGTGGTCCTTCCTCGCGAGGTTCGTCGGGCGCTGGTGCTCGCTCGCGGTCACAGCGGGATGTTGCCGTGCTTCTTGGGCGGCAGGGTCGCACGCTTGGTGCGCAGCGCCCGCAGCGCGCGCACGACCTGCACGCGCGTCTCCGACGGACGGATGACCGCGTCGACGTACCCGCGCTCGGCGGCGTCCCACGGGTTGACGATCGCGTCCTCGTACTCGGCGACGAGCCGGGCGCGCTCCGCCTCGACGTCGTCACCCGCGTCCGCCGCACGCTTGAGCGCCGCCCGCTGGAGGATGTTCACCGCACCGCCCGCGCCCATCACGGCGACCTGCGCCGTCGGCCACGCGAGGTTGACGTCGGCGCCGAGCTGCTTGGAGCCCATGACGATGTACGCCCCGCCGTACGCCTTGCGCGTGATGACGGTGACGAGCGGGACCGTCGCCTCGGCGTAGGCGTAGATGAGCTTCGCGCCGCGCCGGATGATGCCCTGGTGCTCCTGGTCGACGCCCGGCAGGAAGCCCGGGACGTCCACGAGCGTGAGCACGGGGATGTTGAACGCGTCGCACGTGCGCACGAACCGGGCCGCCTTCTCCGCGGCGTCGATGTCGAGCGTGCCCGCCATCGCGAGCGGCTGGTTCGCGACGACGCCGACCGACTGGCCCTCCACGTGCCCGAACCCGACGAGCACGTTCTTCGCGAACAGCGGCTGCACCTCGAGGAACGCGCCCTCGTCGAGCACGTGCTCGATCACCGAGCGCATGTCGTACGGCTGCGAGTCCGAGTCGGGCACGAGCGCGTCGAGCTCGAGGTCCTCCTCCGTGACGTCGAGCTCGACGTCGTCGGGCGGGAACGACGGCGCGTCCGAGAGGTTGTTCTGCGGCAGGTAGGACACGAGGTGGCGCACGTAGTCGATCGCGTCGTCCTCGTCCGCGCCGAGGTAGTGCGCGACGCCCGACTTCTCGTTGTGCGTCAGCCCGCCGCCGAGCTCCTCGAAGCCCACGTCCTCGCCCGTCACCGCGCGGATCACGTCCGGGCCGGTGATGAACATGTTCGACGTCTTGTCCGCCATGACGATGAAGTCGGTCAGCGCGGGGGAGTACACCGCGCCGCCCGCGCTGGGGCCGAGGATGAGCGAGATCTGCGGGATCACGCCCGACGACGCGACGTTGCGGCGGAAGATCTCCGCGAACTGCGTGAGCGCCGCGACGCCCTCCTGGATGCGCGCCCCGCCGCCGTCGGAGATGCCGACGAGCGGGACGCCCGTGCGCAGCGCGAGGTCCTGGACCTTGGTGATCTTCTGGCCGTGCACCTCGCCCAGGCTCCCGCCGAACACGGTGAAGTCCTGGGAGTACACGCACACCTGGCGGCCGTCGATCGTGCCGTGTCCGACGACGACGCCGTCACCCGCCAGGCGCTTCTTCTCGAGCCCGAAGTTGTGCGAGCGGTGCTTGGCGAAGGCGTCGAGCTCGACGAAGCTGCCCTCGTCGAGCAAGGCCTCGATGCGCTCGCGCGCCGTCTTCTTGCCGCGCGCGTGCTGCTTGGTCCGCGCCGCCTCCTCGGGCAGCTCGGTCGCCTCGGCGCGGCGACGGTCGAGGTCGGCGAGCTTGGCCGCGGTGCCCACGAGGTGGGGCGCGTCGGGCGATGTCGGGGGTGCCTCGGGCGTCGCGGGCGAGGTGGTCGCAGAGTCCGTCACGGACCCGAGCCTAGTTGGCGGGTGGCGCCAACTCGATGCGGGCGACGCCAGCACGGCCGGGGCGGGTCTTGGTGGGTGTCGACAAACCCGACGCAGGCGCCGGGGGCGTGCCGCCGGGTGCCCGGACCGTCGGCCCGCCCTCGTGCCGGACCGTCCGCGTGCGGGAGGATGACGGGCATGGCGAGCACGCGCGAGGACGAGACCAGGCCCGACGGCGAGGGGCGGGCCCCGCTCCGGGCGGAGTTCCTGCGGGAGCTGCTCGTGACGCCTGCGGGGCCGCTCGCCCGGCTCGAGGTCGTGCCCGAGTCGGCCTCGACGAACGCCGAGCTCGCCCGCGCGGTCGCCGCCGACCCGGGCGCCTGGCCGGCGCCGGCGCTCCTCGTCGCCGAGCACCAGCCCGGAGGGCGCGGCCGGCTGGGCCGCTCGTGGACGACCCCGCCGCGCGCCGCGCTCCTCGGCTCCCTCCTCCTGCGCCCCGACGTGCCACGCGAGACGCTCAGCTGGCTCCCGCTCCTGGCCGGGCTCGCGACCGCTCGCGCGCTGCGCGCCACCGCCGGGGTCGACGCGGTCGTCAAGTGGCCGAACGACGTGCTCGTGCCCGACCCAGGCGAGGGCGACCCTGCCCCGCTGCGCAAGGTGGCCGGCATCCTCGCGGAGGTGCTGCCCGACGGCGGCGTCGTCGTCGGGGTGGGCCTCAACGTCTCGCAGCGGCGCGAGGAGCTGCCCGTCCCCACGGCCACGTCGCTCGCCCTCGCGGGCGCCGCGACGACCGACCGGGAGATCGTGCTCGTGGCCCTCCACGAGGCGTTCGGCGAGGTCCTCGTGCGCTGGCAGGACGCCGGGGGCG
The DNA here is from genome assembly GCF_042723955.1 of Cellulosimicrobium cellulans. GTDB lineage: Bacteria > Actinomycetota > Actinomycetes > Actinomycetales > Cellulomonadaceae > Cellulosimicrobium > Cellulosimicrobium cellulans_H. The sequence goes on from NZ_JBHXIC010000009.1 coordinate 22,364, forward strand.
ACGCCCACGCGGCCGGGCTCGACGCCGACTGCGCCGAGGTCAGCGCCACGCTCGGCACGCGCGTGCGCGTCGAGCGCGTGGCGGGCGGCGACGTCGTCGGGCTCGCGACCGGGCTCGCCCCCGACGGCGGCCTGGTGGTGCGCGAGGACGACGGGACGTCGAGCGTCCACCACAGCGGCGACGTCCACCACCTGCGCCCGCACGACTGACAGTGCGACCTCCTCGGCCGCGGCCGAGGAATAGGATCGCCGGGTGCCCGTGGACCCTGAGCAGGACGAGCCCCTCACCACCCCGCCCGTGACGCCCGAGGCGGGTACCGAGCCGGGACCGGACGCCGTGGCTCCCGCCACCGAGGCGACGGAGGCGGTGCTCGACGAGGCGCTGCTGGGCGGCCCCCGCACCCTCACCGTCGAGCGGCTCGCCGAGCGCGCCGGCGTCGGCGAGGACCGGGTCCGCGCCTACTGGCAGGCGCTGGGCCTCCCTCTCACCGAGGGCGAGGAGCACGCGTTCACCGAGAAGGACGCGCAGGCGCTCGCGGACGTGTTCGCCTTCGCCGAGACGGAGCGGCTCGACGAGCGCGCGCTGACGACCCTCATCCGGTCCACCGGGCACACGACGGAGCGGCTCGTGCTGTGGCAGGTCGAGGCGCTCGTCGAGCACCTGACGCGCCGGTTCGACCTCGACGACACGAGCGCGCGCCTGCTCGTCCTCGACCGCCTGCCCGAGCTCGCGCCCGTCCTCGAGGAGCAGCTCCTGCACGCCTGGCGCCGCCAGCTCGCCGCGGTCGCCGGGAGGTTCGCCGTCGAGTTCTCGGACGCGCGCGCCGCCGCGGTCGACGAGCACGAGCTCCCGCTCCCGCGCGCGGTCGGGTTCGCGGACATCGTCTCCTTCACGCAGCGCACGCGCGGGCTGGGGTCGAGCGAGCTCGCGGAGTTCGTCCAGCTCTTCGAGACGAGCGCGCGCGACGTCATCACCGCCGCGGGCGGGCGTGTCGTCAAGACGATCGGCGACGCGGTGCTCTACGTCGCCGACGACGTCGCGACCGGGGCGCGCGTCGCGCTCGGCCTGGCCGAGGCCGGCGGGCGGGAGGAGGACGTCGACGTCCCGCCCGTCCGCGTGAGCCTCGTGTGGGGCCGGGTGCTCTCGCGTTTCGGCGACGTGTTCGGGCCGAGCGTCAACCTCGCGGCCCGTCTCGTCGACATCGCCGAGCCGACGACGGTCCTCGTCGACCGCGACACCGCGGGCCTGCTCGCGGGCGACCAGCGCTTCGCGCTCACGGCGCAGCCCGAGACCGAGGTGCAGGGGCTCGGGACGATCGAGCCCGTGCGCCTCCAGTGGGCCTACCGCGGCTGACGGCCTGCCGACGCGGCGACCGGGTCAGACGGCCTCGAGCAGGCCGGGCCCGTCGTTCGTCACCGAGTTGACCAGGGTCGAGATCTCGCGCGCGACCATCGGGACGTCGTCGTGCGGGCCGCCGAGGCCGAGCAGGTCGGCCGCACCGCGGGCGTCGACCGCCGGGTCGAGCCACGCGTCCCACGCGTCGGACGGCAGGGCGAGCGGCATGCGGTCGTGGATCTCGGCGAGGTACGGCGCCGCGTCCGTCGTGATGATCGTCGTCGAGACGAGCCAGCGGTCGGGGTCGTCGTCCGCCTTGGTCCGGTCGCGCCAGAACTCGTAGAGCCCGGCGAACGCGGCGCTCTCGCCGTCGCCCGGCGCGATCCAGTACGGCTGCTTGGGCGTCTTGCCCCGGCGCGCGGTCGCGCCCGCGGACCCGGCCAGGGACGCGCCGTCGGGCAGGACGCGCCACTCGTAGTACCCGTCCGCGGGCACGAGGCAGCGGCGGACGCCGAACGGCTTGGCGAACGCCGGCTTGTCGAGGATCGACTCCGCGCGCGCGTTGATCATGCGCGCGCCGCCCTTCGGGTCCTTGGACCACGACGGCACGAGGCCCCAGCGCGCGAGGCGCAGCGAGCGCCGGACCTCGCCCGTGTCCTTGGCCGCGCGCTCGACGACGATCCGCACGGGGTCCGTCGGCGCGAGGTTCCACGACGGCGGCAGGAGCCGCGCGTCGTCGGCCACGTCCGCGATCGCGAACTCGTCCGCGAGGTCCTGCGCGTCCCGGAAGGAGGCATAGCGTCCGCACATGCCCCCAGCCTGCCGCACGCCACCCACGCACGGGCCGTGAGGGAGAGCAGGCTCACGCCCGAAGCGCCGCGTCCTGTGCGATCGAATCGATACGATGGACGCCATGCCCTCTTCCTCGGTCGACCCCGCCGTGCCCCGACCGAGATCGTCCGCCCGCTGGGTGCTGCTCCTCGGCGCGCTCGCCACGCTCCCCGCGCTCACGGTCGACATGTACCTCCCGCTGCTGCCCGAGGTCGGCGCGGACCTCGGGGCCCCGGACTCCCTCGCGCAGCTCACGCTCTCCGCCATGCTCGTCGGCGGGGCCGTCGGGCAGCTCGTCATCGGTCCCCTCTCGGACCGGTACGGCCGCCGCCTGCCCGTCCTCGTCGGCCTGTCGCTGCACGTCGTGACCTCGATCCTGTGCGCGATGGCACCCAACATCGGGATCCTCATCGGGCTGCGCGTGCTCCAGGGCTTCTTCAACGCGTCCGCGTCGGTCGTCGCGATCGCCGCCATCCGCGACCGCTTCACCGGCTCCGACGCCGCGCGCATCCTCTCGCGGCTCATGCTCGTCATCGGGCTCGCGCCTCTCCTCGCGCCGTCGCTCGGGTCGTTCATCGGCGCGCACGCCTCGTGGCACGCGGTGTTCTGGGTGCTCGCGGCCGCCGGGCTGGCGCTCGCCGCCGTCGTCCTGCTCTGGATGCCGGAGTCGCTCCCGGTCGAGCGGCGGCGCCCCGCCGGGGCGCGCACCGTCCTGCGCGGCTATGCGAGCCTCCTGCGCGACCGCCACTTCGTCGCGCTCGCCGTCCTGCCCGGGCTCGGCCAGGCCGTGCTCATGAGCTACGTCGTCGGCTCGCCGTTCGTGCTCCAGGAGGGGTACGGGCTCAGCCACGGACAGTTCGCGCTGCTCTTCGCGGTCAACGGCGTCGGCCTCGTGCTCTCCGCGCAGGCCAACGCGGCGCTCGTGCGCCGCGTGGCGCCCATGCGCCTGCTGCGGGTCGCGCTCGTCGTGCAGGGAGTGTTCACGGTGGGGTTGCTCGTGGTCGCCCTGACCGGCGCGGGCGGCATCGTGGGCATCGTCGCGGCCCTGTTCCTCGTTCTGTCGATGCAGGGCATGATCCCCGCGAACGCCTCGGCGCTCGCGCTCACCCGGCACGGCGAGATCGCGGGCACGGCCGCGGCCGTGATCGGGGCGTTCCAGTCCGGCGTCGCCGGGCTCGTGAGCCCGCTCGTGGGTGTGCTCGGGGGCGACGCCGTCGCGATGGCCACCGTCATGCTCGGCGCCGTCGTCGCGTCGCTGCTCGTGCTCGCCCTCGCGACGCCGGCGTTCCGCCGCGGCGGGTGGCACACGCCCGTCTGAGGGCGGCGGGCGTTCACGCGACGGACACCCGACCGTCTGCTCGTGTGCATGCGTGCGTCCCGGTCCGGGACTTTGCTGGACCACATGAGACTCACAGGAGCACACCGGGCCACCGCCGCCCTGGTCGCCGCGGCGCTGACGCTGCCGGCCGCGTCCGCCGCCGTCGCGTCGTCCGCGCACGGACCCGCCCACCGCCCGTCGGAGGAGCGTGGAGGCGTCGTCGTCCCCACGCTCGTCGCGCGCGCGACCCTCTCCGCCGACCACCTCGAGGAGGGCCCGCCGTCCGGCGCCCTCGTGACCCCCGCCAACGGTCGCCAGGGGCCGTTCGACGGCCAGGTGATTCCCGGCTTCTCGGCCATGATCGACAACGGCGACGGGACGTTCTGGGCCCAGCCGGACAACGGGTTCGGCGCGAAGGGCAACTCGGCCGACTTCCTCCTGCGTCTCTACCGCGTCACGCCCCGCTGGGAGGCGGCGCGTGGTGGCGCCGGCGAGATCGAGGTCGGCGAGCATCTCTCGCTGCGCGACCCGGACCGCCACGTCGACTTCCCGATCGTCCACGAGGACACCGAGGAGCGGCTCCTCACCGGGGCCGACTTCGACATCGAGTCCGTCGTGCGCGCGAAGGACGGCACCTTCTGGATCGGGGAGGAGTTCGGGCCCTTCCTCCTGCACGTCGACCGGACCGGCGCGCTCCTCGCCCCGCCCGTGCCGTTCCCCGACGGCAAGTCGCCCGCCAACCCGCACCTCGCGCCCGGCGAGACGCCGCTCGTCGGGTCAAGCCGCGGGTTCGAGGCGCTCGCGGGCTCGCGCGACGGCCGCTACCTGTACCCCGTGCTCGAGGGCGCGCTCGTCGGCGACGACCCGCGCGACCGCGTCGTGCGCCAGTTCGACACGCGCGCGGGCCGGTACACCGACCGCACCTGGACCTACCGCGTGGACACCGACGCCAACGTCGTGGGCGACGCGTTCCTGGTCCGCGGCGACGAGCTCCTGCTCGTCGAGCGCGACGACTTCGACGGCGAGCAGTCGGTGACCAAGCGGGTCTACCGCGTCGACCTCGACGAGGCCGACCGGTCCGGCCGGCTCGAGAAGGAGCTCGTGCTCGACGCGCTGAAGATCGCGAACCCGCACGGACTCGGCGCGGGCGACGGCTACGGCACCGGCGACCCGTTCTCGCTGCCCGTGCAGTCGTTCGAGACCGTCGTCCAGCTCCGCGACGGCCGCCTCCTGCTCGCGAACGACAACAACTACCCGGGCAACGACGCGCGCGTGCCCGGGACCCCGGACGACACCGAGATGGTCCTCGTCGACCTGCGGCGCGAGCGCGTCGCGACCGACGACGTGACCGTCGTCGGGCACCGCGGCGCGAGCGGCTACCGCCCCGAGCACACGCTCGCGGCGTACGAGCAGGCGATCCTCCAGTGCGCCGACTTCATCGAGCCCGACGTCGTCTCCACCCGGGACGGCGTGCTCGTCGCCCGGCACGAGAACGAGATCGGGGGCACGACGAACGTCGCGCAGCACCCCGAGTTCGCCGACCGCCGAACGACGAAGACGATCGACGGCACCGCCGTCACCGGGTGGTTCACCGAGGACTTCACGCTCGCCGAGCTGCGCACCCTGCGCGCCAAGGAGCGCATCCCCGCCGTCCGCCCGCAGAACACGGCGTTCGACGGCCTCTACCCGGTCCCGACCCTCGCCGAGGTCCTCGACCTCGCGCGGCACTCCGAGACGTGCGACGGGAAGCAGGTCGGGGTGTACCCCGAGACCAAGCACCCGACCTACTTCGACTCGGTCGGGCTGTCGCTCGAGGAACCGCTCGTCGCCGCGCTGCGCGACGCCGGGCTCGACTCGCGCAAGGCTCCCGTCATCGTGCAGTCGTTCGAGATGGGCAACCTGCGGGAGCTCGACCGCCTGACGAAGGTCGACCTCGCGCAGCTCGTCAGCAGCTCCGGCGCCCCCTACGACCTCGTGGCCGCGGGCGACCCGCGCACGTACGCCGACCTGGTCACGCGCACCGGCCTGCGGGAGATCGCGCGGTACGCCGACGGCGTCGGGCTCGAGAAGAACGTCATGATCCCGCGCCGCGCCGACGGGACGCTCGGCACGCCGACGCCCGTCATCCGCGACGCGCACCGCGCGGGTCTCGAGGTCCACGGGTGGACCTTCCGTGCAGAGAACCAGTTCCTGCCCGCGGAGTACCGCTCGAGCGCCGACCCGGCCGCGCACGGCGACCTCGCCGGCGAGGTCCGCGTCTTCCTCGACGCGGGCATGGACGGGTTCTTCACCGACCAGCCCGACCTCGGGGTCGCCGCCGTCCGCGACCGCTGACACCCGCGCAGGTCCGTCCTTCGCCGCCCTTTCACACGTCCTCCCGCTGGTTCGGCGCACGCATCCACGCCGCACCCTTTACCCTCGGACCGTGCCAACGACCGCCCCCGCCTCGTCGTCCCCGCGCTCGCGGCCCCGCGCGCCGCAGACGACGCACTCCCGGAAGGGCGGCGAGGACAAGCCCTCCGGCGGCCCGCACCACGCGCGTGCGCTGCGCTCGCACCGCGTCGCGCGGGCCGTCGGGCTCGTCCTCACCGGGGCCCTCGTCTTCGTCGCGGTCGGTGCCGGAGCCGTGTACCTCGACCTCAAGTCGAAGATCACCGTGAGCGACGCGACGGACTTCGTCGTCGGCATGCCGACGGAGGAACCACCGAAGGACCCGTCCGACCCGTTCGCGGGCAAGGCGCTCAACATCCTCGTCATGGGCACCGACTACCGCGACGCCGCGAACGAGGCGATCGCCGGCAAGGAGGAGGGCATGCGGTCGGACACCACGTTCATCGTGCACGTGTCCGGTGACCGCACGCGCATGGAGGTCGTCTCGATCCCGCGCGACTCGCTGGTCGACCTGCCGGAGTGCAAGCTCCCGGACGGCTCCATGTCCTCGCCCCGGCGCAACGTGATGTTCAACGAGGCGTTCCAGATCGGTTCGGGCGGTGTCGACGACATGGACGCCGCCGCCGGCTGCACGATCTCGTCCGTCTACAGCCTCACGGGCGTGCCCATCACCAACCACGTCGTCGTCAAGATGACCGGGGTCATCGGCGTGGTCGACGCGATCGACGGCGTGACCATGTGCTTCCCGGAACCCGTCGTCGAGGACCCCGACTACGGCACGCTGAACCTCCCGGCGGGCCAGCACACGCTCACCGGCCACGAGGCCATCGGGTTCCTGCGTGCCCGGCACGGCACGGGCATGGGCCTCGAGATGGGGTCCGACCTCACGCGGATCACTCGCCAGCAGGCGTTCATCGACTCGGCCGTGCGCGAGCTGCTGTCCCAGAACATCATCACCAACTCGCCCCAGCTCTACGGGGTCATCGAGGCCGTGCTCGGCTCGATCAGCGCGGACCCCACCATCGCGGACCCGACGGCGCTCGCAGGCATCGCGTTCAGCCTGCGGGCCATCAAGCCCTCCGAGGTCGTCTTCACGCAGGTGCCCGTCGTCGAGGCGGCGAGCGACCGCAACCGCGTCGAGTGGACGTCGGAGGCGGACGCCATCTGGCAGCGGCTCATCGACGACGCGCCCGCGCCCGGTCAGGAGCCCGTCGATCCGCGCGACGACGCGACGGCGCCCGCGGACGGCACGACCGACCCGGCGACCGGGGCGGATCCGGGGACGACCGATCCCGGCACGACCGACCCCGGCACGACGGATCCCGGCACGACCGACCCGGGAACGACGCCCGAGACGCCGGTCGAGGAGGAGCTGCAGCCCGGGGTGTGCCCCTAGCCGACGACCTCGCGGGCCCGGACGCGGTCTCGATCGGGGCGACGAGGCCGCAGAGGTTCTCGTTCAGGAGCGCGGCGTCGTGCCGAGCCGGGCCAGGCGGTCCACCGCCTCGCGCAGCACGTCCTCGCGCTTGACGAACGTGAACCGCACGCGCGAGGCCAGCGCGCGGGCCGTCGTCGACCCCGGGGTGCAGAACGCGCTCACGGGGACGGCGACGACGCCCGCGAGGGCGGGCAGCTCGCGGCACAGGACGGTCCCGTCCTCGAAGCCGAGCGGGGCGCCGTCGGCGATGACGAAGTACGTGCCCTGCGGCACGACGACGTCGAACCCGGTCCGGACCAGACCCTCGCACAGGAGGTCGCGTCGCGACTCGAGCGAGTCGGCGAGCGCGCGCGGGGTCTCGTCGTCGGACAGCGCGTCGGCGATCGCGGGCTGGAACGGCGCGCCCGACGTGTAGGTGAGGAACTGCTTGACCGTGCGCACCGCGGTAACGAGCGGCTCCGGCCCGTGCAGCCAGCCGATCTTCCAGCCGGTGAAGGAGAACGTCTTGCCGGCCGAGGAGATCGTGATCGTGCGCTGCCGCATCCCGGGGTGGGTCGCGATCGGCACGTGCCGGGCGTCGTCGAACGTCAGGTGCTCGTAGACCTCGTCCGTGACGACGACCGCGTCGTGGCGACGCGCGACGGCCGCGATCGCGTCGCGCTCGTCGAGGTCGAGCACCGTGCCCGTCGGGTTGTGGGGCGAGTTCACGAGGATGAGGCGCGTGCGGTCGGTGACGGCCACGCGCAGGGCGTCGAGGTCGAGGCGGAAGCGGTCCGGGCCGGGCACGAGGGGGACGGTGACGTGGTTCGCCCCCGCGAGCGCGATGCACGCGGCGTGGGAGTCGTAGAACGGCTCGAGCGTCACGACGTCGTCACCGGGACCGGCCAACGCGAGGATCGTCGCGGCGAGGGCTTCGGTCGCGCCCGTGGTCACCAGGACCTCGGTCTCCGGGTCGGGGTCCAGCCCGTAGTGCCGGTACTGGTGGCTCGCGACGGCGTTGCGCAGCTCGAGGATGCCCGGACCCGGCGCGTACTGGTTGTGGCCCTCCTCGATCGCGCGGACCGCGGCGTGCTTGACCGTCGCCGGGCCGTCGACGTCCGGGAAGCCCTGCCCCAGGTTGATCGCCCCCGTGCGGTGCGCGAGGGCGGTCATCTCGGCGAAGACCGTCGCCGCCACCGCGCCGTCCGCCCCGAGGAGGCCGGTAGCGCGTGCGGCGGCCTGCCAGCGGCCGGGCGGGAGGTCGGTCATGACCCGACCCTAGCCGTGCCCGCGCCCACGATGTGGGACGCCGCGAGCGGCTTCCCCGCGGGTGCGCAGCGTGTTCCCGTAGCTCCCGCCGGCGATGTCCACAGGGCACTGCCGCGAGAGGCGCGGATGCCCTACTCTCTCGGTCAGGTCTTTCGGTCCGGCGGGGCAGCCGGCCAGCGGAGCAGGGGGAATGCTCGACATGTCTACGGACACGCACGCCGTCGGCGTGCTCGAGGGCGAGGTGCGCGAGCTCGTCCGGCGGCGCGGGGTGGATCCCGTGCGAGACCGGGCGGCAGTCGACGAGCTCGTCCGCGAGGCGGTCGCCGACTACGAGACGCGGAGCGCGCTCGGCGCCGTCGCGCCGCTCGCCGACCCGACGGCCGCCGGTCGTGCGGTGGTCGACTCCGTGGCCGGCCTCGGACCGCTCCAGCCGTACCTCGACGACCCGGAGATCGAGGAGATCTGGATCAACGCGCCCTCGCAGGTGTTCGTCGCGCGGGGCGGCCGGTCGGAGCTCACGACGACGATGCTCACCGCGGAGCAGGTGCGCGACCTCGTCGAGCAGATGCTGCGCTCGTCCGGCCGTCGGCTTGACCTGTCGAGCCCGTTCGTCGACGCCTCGCTGCCCGGCGGCGAGCGGCTCCATGTCGTGATCCCTGACGTTCTCCCGTGCTGGGCATAGGGCAGGCAGTCGTGTGGGCGCGCGTCGTAGGCTCGCCCGCATGAGCGACGACGCCACTGTGACGCCCGCCGACCTCGCGCGCGAGCTGCGCGTCACGCCGAAGCGCGTGCGCGACATCCTGCGCGCGAAGGACGGGACGTTGCCGGCGGGGGAGTCGCGCTGGCACCTGACGGACGAGCAGGTCGCGCACGTGCGTGCCGTCGTCGGTCGTGGCTGAGTCGACGACCCCGGCTCTCCTCGCGGTCGAGCTCGGCGTCTCCGCGTCGATCGTGCGCAGATGGCTGCGCGAGCACGAGGTCCGCACCGGCGCGACGTGGGTGCTCGACGACGATGCCGCAGCGGGCGTGCGTGCGCACTTCGCAGCGACGGCGGCCGCGCGCGCCGGAGCGCCCGCCGTATGCGCTGTCGACGAATGCGACCGGACCGCGGTCGCACGCGGGATGTGCCGGATGCACTACAACCGGTGGGACCGGCACGGGTCGACGGACCGGCTCGAGGGCGCGGACCACCAGCGTGCGAAGACGCACTGCCCGCACGGGCACGAGTACACGCCCGAGAACACGATCGTCTACCCGTCAGACGGGCGGCGACGGTGCCTCACATGCCGTCGCGCGGCTCGTGCGCCCCTACGATGACTCCATGACTGTCGAGCGCGACCTTGCGGGCCGCGTCCACTCAGAGTTCTGTGACATCGTCACCCTCAGCCGAGAGATGGACCGGCTCGCCGAGCAGGACTTCATGACGATAGGTCGCCGGTGGTCCCACGCCCTGGACATCCTGTCCAAGACCGCACGCGTGCACAACGGCGCGCGGAAGCTGCTCGCCGCGGGCAGTACCGAGCTCGCCGCCCTGGACAAGCACCCGTTCTGCATGGCGTGGGCTCACGACTTCGCCCATGGTCTGAACACCCAGTGCACCTACGACGCAGCGGTCGGCGGGCTCGCGACGTGCGGGTCTTGCGCGACGGGTTACCTGCCGTGCCCGCAGTCCCTCGGAAACCCGACCTACGTGCAACGTGGCATGGCCGCGTGTCGGGAGATGCGCAACCGGTACGAGCACTACGACGAGTACTTCACCGGCACCGGGTATTTCCAGCGGGCCCGGAAGGACATGCCTCAGGCCGCGAAGCCGGACCACGAGCCGTGGGCTGTCGAGGGAATGTCGGGCGGGACCAGAGGCGACGAGATCCGCCTCGACGTCTACGAACACGGAAGCCAGAAGGCGTACACGCTCAATGTTCGCCTGACGGTCGAGGCACTGAGGCCGGTCGTGCGGGCGGTAACGCTCCTTCCAGAGGTAGCCGACCAGCGCCATGAAGACGGCTGCGAGTACTGCCGCTGACGACTGCCCACCGCTACCCTCGCGGCGACACCGACCACCGCCGCGAGGGGTCCGCGCCGATCGGGGTCGTGTGGGACTGCCACCGGTCGACGTCGGTGCACCCCTCCGCGGCGAGCGCCCCGCACACTGGGCAATCCCACAGCGTGTGCCACCACGGCTCGGCGCACCCGCACCGGACGAAACGCTCGCGCGGACGGTCCCGGACGACGTCCCACGCGGACGCGCACGCCGGACACTGACGCGGCGGGATCTTGAGCCACCGCCCGCGCCGCACCTCAAGCCACCCCGGCCACCGCACCCCTTCCACCCGTCCAGTGTCGCACCGCTCGAACATGCGTTCGATAGATCGCCGACCGGCTGACGCCGGGCGGGGCGCGGCGTCGATCCGGCCTGCCGACGGTGCTGCGGTACGCTCCGACGTCATGGCCAGCGTGGACAACCCCATCCTCGCTACCCGGTCATGGATTGGCGCCGAGGTCGATCGGCGCGCCTGGATCAGCCCCGTATCCGCCGGTGTCGGTTCGATCGGAGCGGGAGCGCTCCTCGCCGCCCCGAACTGGTGGCGGATCCTCCTGGCGCTGGTCGTCGTGCTGGTCTTCGTTGTCCCCGAGGCGTGCGCGGCATGGTGGCGGAGGGAAGAGGAGCGAACGAATGGCAATGCTCTCGCGCGACAGCACCTACTCTTCCGCGACGCGCTCAAGCCACTTGCGGGGTTGACAGCCGAACTGCTGAGCCAAGATGGCGCGGACCGCGCAGGCACGGTCGGGAGGGCACTTCAGCAGGCAGTCGGCTCGTGCATCCTCCCCTTCGAGAACGACGCCCAGGTCCGCGCGCTCGTGTTCGCCGTGACAGACGACGGTCTTGGCCTCGAGTGCGTAGCGAGGACGGGGCGTGAACAGTCGTCGGAGGGCTTCGCCTCCGGCACCACTCGAGCGAACAAGGCGCTCAAGACGCTCAAGGCGAAGAAGCCGGTGCACGTCCGCGACCTCGGGAAGACACGTCCGCGAGAGTGGGCGGGTAGCGGGGACGGGTACGCCTGCTTCATCACCGTGCCGATCTATGACAGCAGCGCGGGGTATGGTCTACTCTCCATCGACGCGCCGAAGGCGAATACGTTCAGCGACTCGGACGTTGTCTTTGTAGAGTTGGTTGCATCGATGCTCGCCGTAGTGCTCGCGGACCGGTCCCGCACAAGTACGACCGGATCTAGCTCGGACGAGGGAGCGTGAAGTCCATGGGCAGAATCGTATGGACGGACAAGAAACCAGTAGCTACGCGCAACTTGCGAGACCCGAAGGTCCGGCAGGAGCTCCAGAAGCAGGCGGAGCGAGCTGCGCGCGAAGAGCAGAGGCGACGACTCGCTCGCTCCAGCGCGACCGGAAGCCGCGCCTACGCTCGCTGACAGAACGGCGAACGCGCCCCCGCCCTCCCAGAGGAGGACGGGGGCGCGTTCGTGTGCGCGGCGGGTCAGGACGGCGGGAGCGGGGCGCGCCCGTGAATCGCGCGGATGTCGTTGACGGTGGCGCGTTCCTCGGGCGTCAGTGAGGTGATGTCGTACACGCCGGCGTCGCCCGGCTCCACGACGGGGATCGTCTCGGGGAGCTGCTCGGCGGCCGCGAGGACGGCGGTCGTGAGCGCGGCCGCGAGCGCCTGCACGACGACGAGCGTCCAGTCGACGTCGGACCACAGGGTCGCGGTGGCGAGGGATGCGGCGAGGGTCTGCCCGAACGTGCGCGCGGTGCGGTCGAGGACGGCCGCCCACGGGCCGGTGCCGGCGCCGAGCTCGGGCAGCGACCAGAGCGACGTCGCGAGCGACAGGACGGCGACGAGCGCGATCGCGCCGGCGGCCTGCGCGACGTCGCCCCAGTCGCCGCCGACGAGCGGGAGCAGGAGCGGCGCCGCGGCGACGAGCGCGGTGCGCAGCGCGCGGATGCCGGCGGCGCGCCAGAACGCGAGGGTGAGGATCAGCGCGAGGCGGCTGGTCGGGGTGGTGGTCACGGGGTGGCTCCGATCAGGCGGGCGAGCACCCGCAGGAGCTCGAGGACAAACACGTGGACGATGGCGACCGCGAGCGCGACGCCGAGGGTGAGGGCCGCGGCCGCGACGGCGGCGGCCGTGGCGACGTGCCGCACGAGGCGTGCGGCGCGTCGGCGGGTGCGCGAGCTCACGCGCGGTAGTGGCGGCGCAGGGCCGCGTTCGTGGCGCCGCCGGCGGCGCCGTCGTCGCGGATCCCGAGGTAGCGCTGCACCTGGGCGACGGCGTCGCGGGTCGCTGGGCCGAAGTTCCGGTCGAGCTTGATCCCGAGGATGTTCTGCAGGAGCTCGACCTGCGGGCCGTTGTCGCCGTAGGCGAGGGAGCCGGACCGGTCGGAGATGAGCGCGCGCAGCCACGTCTTGGGACCGACGACGCCATCGGGCACCAGGCCCCAGCGCTTCTGGATGCGCTTGGTCGCGGCGGTCGTGGCGTCGCCGAAGTCCTCGTCGACGCGGATCGTCTCGCCCTGCGTGCGCGCGATCGACTGCCACAGCCCGACCCACCCGCCCCGGGAGCCCTCCTTGATCATGGGCGGCAGCGGCTTCGGCTTGCGCTTCGTGACCGCCGGCGGGGGCGTCGGCCCCGGGCACGGGTTGTCGACGAGCCGCGCGTCGAGCGCCGCGGCGACGGCCCGCACGCGGGACGCGCCCGCGTTGATCTCGAAGTGCATCTCGTCCTTGCGGCCGGCGTAGTCCCCGCCCCAGCGCACGACCCCGCCGAGGTCGGCCAGGATCTTGCGCAGCGCGCGCACCTGCGCCGTGGAGAACGTGCCCACGCGCCCCAGCACGTGACGGGTCGCGTTCAGGTCGATCGCCGTTCCGCTGGCGTGGTTCGACGTCGACGTGCCGCCGACCACGGACCGGTTCGCGTACCCCCAGTCGTCGCGGCCGACGTCGACGTCCTCGACCTCGCGGTCGAACCGGTCGACCAGGTGGGCGAGGACGGCCGCGACGTCGCCCTTGCGGACGCGACCGATGATCTTCGGGATCGCGACGAGCGCGGGGTCCGTGCCCTTCGCGATGACGGGCCAGCCGTTCTGTGACGTGCTCACGGATGCCTCCTTCGGGCATGACGAAGCCCCGGGCGCCGTGGGGCGGCCGGGGCCAGGGTTCGGGTGGGTCAGAGGCCGAGGAGGCGGGAGAGCCAGCCGCGGCGTTCGAGGCGGTCGAGGCGCGCGTCGACCTTCGCGTTGTGCTCCGTTGCGTCGGTGAGGTGCTCGGTGAGCTTCGACTCGATCCGGTTCACGGCGTCTGCCATCGAGCCGCCGGAGTTGGGTCGGACCTCGTGAGCAGCGACGTCGGTCGCGCGCTTGACCGCCTCGAGCTTCTTGCGCACGGGACGGTTCGCGAGCACGGTCCCGGCCGTGGTGATGAGGCCGAGTGCGACGACCGCGATGAGCCATGCCCACCACGGGGTGCCGGCAGGGGGTGGGGTCATGCGGTCGTCCACCACTGGATGCCGTCGAGGCTGACCCAGGTGATCGAGCGCGAGCCGGACCACATGGGGCGGATCGTGCCGTCGGTGCGGATCTCGACGCGCACGGTCGACTCGGGGGTGTCGGCCGTCGTCGCGCACGCGACCTCGACGTAGGCCGGCGGGACGTAGGGGGCCGGCAGGGTCGCGAGCACGGCGCCGTTCGCGATCGTGCCCGTCGTGATCCGGATCCCGCCGGCGCACCGCGTGAACCCGTCGTCGAATCGCTTGACGCGCGGGGAGACGCCGAAGGAGTTCGCGGCCATGTTCGTGCCGAACGCCGTGATCGGGGTCCAGGGCTCGAGCAGCGCGGCACCGGTCGTGATCGCGCGCCACGCGCCGGCGACGGCGAGCCAGAGCTGGAGGTTCGTGCCGGTGCCCGTGACGCATATCTGCCCGTCGACCGGGGACGGGAACGCGGCATCGCGGGCAGCGGTCCCGGAGAACCGCGGGACGGCGCGCCCGATCGCGGCGTACCAGACAAGGGACAGGTCGTTCGGGACGGCGGGCGGGTCGTCGAACGTCGGCAGCTGGATGCCCTGGACGGTGTCGGGTGTGGGCATGGGTCAGACCTCCACGTGCGGGTCGGGGTAGTCCGCCGCGACCGCGACGACCGTGGTCGGGGTGACGACGAGGGACTGGATGGCGGCAGGGTCGAACCCGAGCGCCCGGATCGCGGCGTCGGGTGACCGGTCCGGGGCGGGCTCGATGAGGAGCGGGTCGGGCGGGGTCTCGGACACGAGGCGGGTCCCTTCTACGCAGGGGGGATGTGGGCGATCGCGAGGTCGGGCTGGCGCGAGTCCGCGTTGAACGCGTCCGCGGGCGCGTCGGACCAGATCGCGACGCCGGTGATGGCGCCAGACAGCCACGCGGTGACGAGCGTGGACGGGAGCAGGAGCCGGGTGGTCTCGCCCATCGCGACGGGCGGGTACCGGTACGGGCCCATCGGGAAGGACGGGGCGGCGGCCGGTGGTGGGGAGCCGGGCGTGTACGCGTGCCCGTACACCACCGGGGACGACAGGGGCGGCTCGGGCGCGCCCGTCCCGACGCGCCCCCACAGCAGCGACACGCCGGTGATCGTCGACCCGGACGGCACCAGGGACGCGAGCGCCCCGTAGTACCCGATCGTGGCGCGGTCCATCATCTGCTGCGCGACGGTCTCCCCGACGGCGCCGATCGGCAGGATCTGCCGACCCTGCGCCCAGCCCATGAGCGGGCCCGCGTTGTCGTACCGCGACCACGCGCCCGTCCCGTAGTTCACGGGCCGGTCCAGGAACCAGCCCGACGACGACCGGACGCGGAGCTCGACGTCCTCCACCGCGGTCCCCGCCGGCGGGGCCTCGCACACCACGACCCACGACGACGACGTCGGCATGACCAGCACGTGGTCCCCGACGGTCGGCGCGTACCCGGGGTTGAGGCGCATGTCGGGGACCGGGGGTCCGTCGCCGAGCGCGACCGTGACGGTCCCGACCCCGACCTCGCGCACGACCCCGATCCGGGACATCGGTGCCGCGCCGTCCCCGACGGTGCGCTGGGTCGCGCGCGCGAGCTCGAGCGTCGCCCTGGTCGGGTCCGTCACGCCGCCACCTCCCCGAGGTTCCTGGTCGACGCGCCGAAGCGGGCGCCGGCGACGAGCGGGATCGTGAGCTCGTCGACGATGTGCCGCGAGATCGACGTCACCGGGGACCTATGGTCGGTGACGACGTCGACGACGTCCCCGCCCTCGAGCGGGAACAACGGCACGGACGTGAGGTCGAGGGAGGTGCCGACGCCGGTGAGCTGTGCGACGTCGGCGATCGCGACCCGCTCGCACTGCACCCGCGACGTCAGGGACGGGACCGCGCGGAAGTGCGGCTTCTTGCCCCACGCGCCCGAGTCCGGGTCGCCGTACCGAGTCAGCGACCCGGTGCGGTCGTCGACCGCGACGCCCTGCACGGGGGCATCCGCGCCGTCCGGGGTGTCCCCGGTGACGACGGCGGCGTTGTAGACGGGATCGCGCGACGTCGTGCCCGTCGCGTCGAGCAGGATCCCGCCCGGCCCGGCCTGGAACCGGAACACCGGGGCCGAGTCCAGAGTCGGAGCGTTGGCGATGACGAACCTGCCCGTCGGGTCCGCGTAGACGACGCACCCGATGGACTCGGCGAGGGCCTGCACGCCGTCGGCCCACCGGTCCCGGTCGACGACGGTCGCCGGGACGCGCCGGTCCGCGGTGGTGAGGATCGCGACGTCCGCGCCCGGCAGGGACTCCAGGATCAGGTCACGGATGATCGCGACCGCGGACGGGCCGCGCAGCATCCGGGGCGAGTGGAACCGGTCGTCCACCACCCACGACTCCCTGCTGACGCCGGAGACCTGGACGCCGGTGCGGTCCAGGAGGGACCCGGCGACGTCGTCGATGCGGAACACCCCGAGCGGGACCCACTCCGTTCGGCCGCCGGCGTAGACGAGGCCGGAGCGGAGCGTGATCTCCTGCCCGTCCGTGCCGAGCGGCTCCGCGCCGGTCCGGGTGGCCGGGTAGGCGGGCTCGTCGCGGAAGACCGCGCCGGGCAGGCGCGGGGCGATCACCAGGTCGCACGCGCGGCGCACGATCGAGCGCGACCGCACCGTCACCTGCCCGCCCGTCACCGGGAGCGAGCGGCCCCCGTAAAGGGGCTGCCCGCCGCGGGCGACGGTCGCGCGGGTGATGACCTGGTGCGGGCGCGCGATCGCGTCCAGGTAGGCGTCGGACACCACCCACACGTCAGGTCCCCTCTCCCGCGAGCACGTCGAAGTACGTCGCGTTCCCCGCGAGGAGGTCGGCGTAGGTCGCGTAGGTCTGGCGCACCGTCTCGTAGGTCGTACCGGTGAAGCCCTGACCCTCGCCGACCGGTGCGGACGTCCGGGTGACCGGGAGGCCGAACCATGCCTGATCGGTCGCAGGCCCGAGCCGCGTGATCCCTTCCGTGTGGACGAACCAGTACCCCGAGGGGAACTGCTCCGGCTGGCGGGACTGGACGAGCAGCGTGCGCTCGGCCGCGAGGAGTGCGCGCAGGCGCGTGACGTCCTGCGCGGTAGTCGCGGCGACGACGAGACGTCGCGCGTCGGCGTCCACACCGGACCACTGCGGGATCGCAGATCCGCCCGGCACCTGGAAGACCGTGCCCTGGGTGGCGGCACTGTTCTCGCCAGGGTCGATGAGACGGACACGGCATGTGAGCTGCGGGCGGCCCGGCGCCTTGAGCCACAGTCCCTGCGCCGCGCCCGAGGTGTCGATCGTGACCGATGCCGTGCTGACGATCCCGCCGTAGGCGTCCAGGCCCGTCACCGTGTACGTGCACGTCGTGTCCATCGGCGCCGCGTCGTCGTACCCCAGGAACCACCCACCCGCGGCCGGCGCGTTGTTCGCGTTGCGCACGGGCTCGGTCGGCACACCGGCCGACGACCGCTCGATCAGCACGCGCGACACTGGACCTACGACCAGCTCCTCGACCGACGCCGACGCGTTCGGCGTCCCCGTCCACGAGTACGCGATCGAGTCCGACGACGACTGCGTGTCCCCGTCAAGGTAGGTCGCGACGGCCGCGAGCGCCTCAGCCTCCGTGTCGTAGGAGTCCGTGCACATGACGGCGTCGGCCCACAGGCGGGCGCCCGCGGCGAGGTTGGCGGTGCTGCCGGAGTACATCTGTAGGCGGATGCTCGCGGCGGTTCCGCTGGTGGGGATCTGGACGGCGGTGACGATGCGGCGTCCGGCGTAGAAGACCGAGTTCACGAACGGCCCGCCGACGACGTAGCTCACGATGGAGCCGCCCGAGTCGACGACGCGGAGGTCAGCGCGACACCCACCACCGGCACCGATACCCGAGTCGTTCGCGATGAGGGCCGTGATGCCCACCCACTTCCCGGCCGTGACCGGGAACGCCGTGGACGTCGACTGCGCGAGCGTCAGGTAGTTCGACGCGCCGTCGGACGCGGCCTGCATGATGTTCACGCCGACACGGCCGCCGAGCCCAGACCACATCTGGCCGAACGTCGCGATCGCCAGACCGGTGCCGCCGGTCACCCCCCACAGCGCTCCCGACGAGGCGCCCTCGAACGAAGGGTTCGGGATCAGGTTCCGGCGCAACACGCCCGGCACCGGCCACATCCCACCATCCACCACCAGGCGCACCAGGTTCTGCGCCGGGTCGAAGCTCGCCTCGAGGATCCCGTCCGGGGACGTCGCCATCACACACCCCCGTATCGCAGATCACGAACCGTCCGGGCCGCCGCCACCGCCACCCGCGCATCAGCACCCGCGAGCATCCCCGCCACGATCCGATCCGCGAGTTCGGCCAGGTCCGCACGCGAGACGCCGCCGGCAACCGACACGACCGGGGCCGCAGCCTGAGGTGCGAGCTGGGGCGGGGCCGGCACGGTGACGTCCCCGACGTACCCGGCGAGGGTGTCGTTGTTGATCGCCTCGACCAGGTCGGGGTACTTCTGCGCCTGCTTCGTCTTGACGACGAACTCGCCCGGCGCGCCGAGCAGCGGAACAGAGTCGTACGGCGACGGAACCCCAGGGATCCACCCACCGCCGGACCGGCGGATCCGGTACGGCGACGACGCCGGCGAGTAGTTCCCGCCGTTGATCGCTGAGTTGTCGACCCGAGCCTGGATGGTGATCGTCTTCTGCGAGGCGACGCGGACGAACGTATCGACCGCCGCCGAGGCGCTGGAGGTGTCGGCGGTGACGACGGTCTCGACCCGGTCCGGGATCAGCCCGTACTGATCCGCCAGCCGCGCGGCAGCGTCCTTCGTCAGGCCGAGCGCGGTCATCTGGTTGATAAACGCCGTGCGCGCGTTCTCGACCCGTCCTCGCAGGGCGTCCTGCGACTCCCCGGCGCCGGCCGCCGCGACGATCTGCTCGTCGAGCGACCCGACAACCGCCTGGATCTGCTCGTCGAGCCGCTGCCCTGCGAGGGTCGACGTGTCGACGGTGCCGTTCAACTCCGACAGGGCCAGCTTCGACCCGTCCGCGGCGTACCCGACACCCTCGATCCCCGTCGCCAGACGGGTCGTGGCATCGTTCAGCTGCGCCTCGGCGAGCATCGGGATCGCGAGCTCGTTCAGCTTCGCCTGCGCCGGGTCGAGCCCGTTCTCGATGACGTTCGTCCGGATCGTGTCCGCGACGCCCTCGAGCTGGTCGTCCGTGGCCTTGAGGCCAGCGATCGCGTCGTCGGCCCACTCCCGGAAGCCCTTCGCGCCCTGGTCGCCGGGGGTCGCCTTGTCGACGGCCATCGCGATGTCGGCGAGGGCGTCGATCAGGTCCGCCGCGGGCCCGCCGAGGAAGTCGCCGATCCCCTCGGTGGCGGCGGCGGTCCCTTCGACGAGGGCGCGCCCGAAGTCGAGGGCCCCGTTCGCGGCGTCGAACAGGAACGTCAGCACCGCGGTCCGGTTCTGGGTGACGAAGGTCGCGAACCCCTCGATCTGGGGGGAGAACGCCGTGGCGAGGGCGCCCTTGATGCCGTCGGCGGCGACCTCGATGTTCCGCTTCGCGGACTCGATCTTCCCGGCGCTGTTGTCGCCGAGCGTGTCGAGCGCGGACTGGGCGGCGCCCTCGACCTGGCCGAGCTTGTCGACCGCGGTCGTGACGTCGAGCTGGAGGATCGCGTCGCCGAGGTCCTCCCACTGCGTGCCGAAGAGCGCGACGCCGGCCGCGTTGCGCGCGACCGGGTCCTCCATGGCGCGCAGCCCGTCGAGCACCTGGTCCAGGCCCTCACGGGCGCCCTCGCCGCCGGCAGCGATCTTCGCCGTCATGTCCTCGGCGGACAGACCGATCGCCTGGAACCCGGCCGCGCTGGCCTCCGAGGCGTCGGTCGCCCGGATCTGGAACTCCTTGAGCGCGTCCGCGACGAGGTCGCTGTTGCGCGCGCCGCCCTCGAGGCCCTGGTTGATGAGTCCGAGCGCGGTCTGCCCGTCGAGCCCGAGCCGCTGGAACAGGGCCGGGTACTCGGTGAACGTGTCGAGCAGGTCCTCCGACGCGTTGGCGCCGGTCTGTGCGCCGCGCACGAGCACGTCGAACGCGGCCTGCGCGTCCCGGGCGACCCCGGTGCGCAGCATGACGCCGACGGTGCGCGCGACCTCGGCGACGTCCTCCTCGAGGACGTCCGCGACCCCGGTCAGGGACTGGATGACCTGCTGCGCGTCCCGCTTCGTCGCGTTCGGGTCGAGCAGCCCCGCCTGGATCGCGGTGCGCGCGACGTCGATGTTCGACGCGATGGACTCGCCGAAGTTGTTCGCGTACGCCTCACCGGCCGCCCGGCCGATCTTCGCCGTCGTCGCGGCGTCCAGCCCGGTCTGGGCGGCGAACCGGTCCTCCCGGACCTCGTTCTCCAGCCCGGACATGAGCGCCTCGCCGATCGCGGCACCGATCCCGACGATCGCCCCCGCCACCGGGATCGTCGCCAGGGCCGCGATGATCTTCCCGGACAGGCGCCCACCCGCGTCGGCGCCGGCCTTGTAACCCTCGGCGGGCAGGTCCCCGATCGCGTCCTCAGCCTCGGACGTGTCCGCGTCGACGACCATCTCGGCGCGCGCCCCGCGCAGCTCGTCGAGCGCGGACCCCGCCCGGTCGAGCGCGGCCCGCGCCTTGGAGATGTCGGCGTCGACCTCGGGGGTCGGGTCCATGGCCTCGAGCGCGTCGAGGTCGGCCTCGATCCGGGCGAGGTTCTGCTCGGCCTTCCCGATCGCGGCGTCGACCTGCGCGACGGTGTCCGCGTCGACGATCCGCTCGAGCCGGTTCTCGACCTGCTCGACCTTCCGCTCCGCGGTTGCCGTGTCGGCGTCCACCTGCACGGTCGGGTCGAGCTGCTCGAGGTTCTTCGCGAGCTTCTCGACCTCGCCGTACTTCTTCGTGAACGCACGGTCGTCGAGCTCGACGCTCGCGCGCAGCGGTCCCAGGTCGAGAACGGTCACGGGGTCACCTCCGTCGTGGTGCCAGGGCGCGGGCGGTGCGCGAGTCCGTCGAGAGCAGGCCCCGGATCCGGGTCCGGAGCCACCGCCACGACCGCGCACCCATGAGCGCGGGGTCGTCGACGTCGATGCCGCGGTCCTGCAGGTCGGCCTCGACGAGGCCCCACAGGTCGAGCAGGCGCCCCCAGGTCACCCGTTCGCCGGTGGCTTCGATCCGCGCTTGCTGCTCCGGCGGGACCTCGTACCACTCGAAGAGGCCCGTGACCGGGTCGTACTCGCCGCGCCCGTACTGGTCGATGTCGACGGCAGCGGGCGCGTAAGGGCTTTTCCCAGCGGGGCCGCCCAGTACGCCCGGGCGGCCTGCTCACCGGCGACGACCCACAGGTACGCGGTGAACCCGGCGTGGTTCAGCACGTCCACGCTGACGCCGTCGGCGAGCAGCTCGTCGTGCACCGGCCCGAGCGCGTCCTGCTCGAGCGTCGTCGCGCCGTCGTCGTCGGCGAGGAGCTCGAGGTACCGGGACTTCGGGGTCGTGCCGGCGCGGCGTGCGTGCGTGACGGCCCAGGCGGCCTGGAGTCGGAGCCCGACCAGCGCGGGCGGGGAAGGCACGTGGTAGACCTTCCCCGCCACGGGCAGGTCGAGGGTCGGTGACAGCAGGTCGCCGAGGTCCTCGAGCTCGGGCATCAGGCGCCGCGCGTGTACGGGAACGCCGCGGAGGCGCCGACCCCGTTGGTGACGACGACGGCGGCGGACCCGGCCGACCCGGCGGGCAGGGTCGCGACGATCGTCGAGTTGTCGACGACGGTGTACGCGGTCGCGTTCGTCGCACCGAACTTCACCCCGGCCGCACCCGTGACCCCGGTGAACCCGGCGCCCTTGATCGTGACCTGCGACCCGGCCGCGGCACCCGAGGGCAGGACCGACGTCACGACCGGGACCGTGGTTGCGACGGTCGGGTTCGCGATCGCCTCCGGCTTGCCCTGCACGAGCAGGGTGACGTTCACGGCCTGCAGGCCCTCGACGGCGCCGCCCTGTGGGGCCCACTGCACGAGCGCGTACCCCTCCCACGCCTCGCCGCCGGCCTTGCGCTCGTACCAGCGGATGTGCGCGAGCTCGAGGTTCGACGCGGCCTCGCGCAGCGCCTCCTGGCCCGGGTCGTACGCCCCGGTCGTGGGGGACTCCTTGCGCAGGAACGTCGCGGTGGGCTGGGCCTTGCGGAGCGTGACGGCGTCCGAGCCCCACCCCTCGGAGTCGTAGTCCGAGGAGTCCTGCACGGTGGAGTTGATGCCGGGCACGAAGTTCTGCATCGCGCGCGCCTGCACCCAGCTGGGGGTTCCGGTGGCGGACGTGTCGACGTCCAGGCGCCAGATGCTGTTGACGGTCGGGTTGAGGGTCTCGACGGACATGGGGTGTTCCTTCCGGTGCGTCGGTCAGTCGGTGACGTGCGCGGAGGGGTGCGCCGTCGTGAGGTAGTAGTTGCTGGTGGTCTCGGACCGGCGGTTCGCGTCGGGCCCGAGCTGTGCGGCGCTGGCGCGTCGCGTGTGAGCGACGAGGACGCCGCCCAGGCGCAGGTTCTCCGCCCCGTGCAGGACGGCGTACACGGCGTCGTCGAGGTCGCACGGGGAGGTGGGGGAGCCGCGGGTGCCGCGGCACCGCACCTGCACGCCCTGCACGACGTCGGACAGGCCCGACCCGGACACCGGGTACGCGGTGAGCACGACGACCCGGTCCGGGTCGGCCGGCATCGCGCCGAACACGACACCGACCTCGGCCGCGGTGTACGCGGGCCCGGACGGGCGCCACTCGAGGTTGGGCACGACGTCGGCGAGGTGCTCGGCGAGCCCGACGAGCAGGTCGGTGGTCCATCCCACGGGGGTCCTCCTGTCAGCCGAGCGCGCCGCGGATCGCCTGCGCGATGAGCGCCTTGGCGGTGTCGGCGTCGTCGGCCTTCGCGGTCTCGAGGTACTTCGCCTGCCGGCCGTCGTCGTGCCGCCAGTCGAGCTCCTCGTGCTGGCGCACCGCGTACGGGGTGTTGAAGCTGATCCCGACGACCACGCCGTCGCCGGTCTCGTGGGGCGCGGATACGGCGCCGGAGCGTTCGAGCGTGCCCTCCTCGTGCGGGACGCGCTGGCGCGCGGTCGTGAGGACCTGTTCGGCGGCGAGGACGGCGCCGCGGGTCTCCCCGGTGCGGAGCTGGGCGGTGATCTGCGCGAGGGGGAGGATCGGCACGGCGTTCACCCCCTCCGTGACGGATCGTCGGGTGCGTTTCCGCAGGTGGTGACACGTGACAGGTTCTGCGAGGTTCGTGGGCCATGCGCGCCTGCGTGCGCATGCGCGTGCGCGCGTATAGGGGGAACCCGAGAAAACGTGTCACACCTGTCACAACGTGTCACGACCTGCGGAAACGCTCGGTCTCGATGTGTCACGGACGCGTCACTGACGTGTCACTCGACCGCCCACTCCACGTGGTCGGGAAGGTCCAGCGGCCCCGACGTGCGGCGCGCCTCGGCGAGCACGACCGCGGTCCGGCCGGACGGCAGCGTGAGCAACGACCCCGGGGGAGCGCCCGGTGCGGTCGTGCGCGCGTACACGGTCGCGGACGACACGACCTGCGCCCCGCTCCGGTCACGCACCATGCGCGTCGTCTCGTCCACCAGGCACGGCACGCCCGCGACGGGGGGCCCGTAGACGTCGCCCATGCCGCCCGACCCGACCAGCGGGACGACCGTCACGGCGTGGACAAGGAAGTCGTCGAGCTCGTCCGCGGCGCTCACCCCGTCACCCGCACCCGAGTGTCCAGGCCCGCGGTCGACAGGATCAGCGTCGCGGCGTCCGTGAGGCCCGTCGCGAGGCGCGCACGGGCGGCGACGGCGCCCTCCACGCCGACGTACGACACCGACGCCGGCCCGAAGCTCTTCGACGCGGCGACGCGCCCGGACGACGTCGCGGCGTCCGCGCCGGCCGCGGCCGGGTCGATGCCGAGCGCGATCCACGTCGTCACCTGCGAGCACGTCGCGTCCCGGAACGCTTCCCGCACGACGTCGTCGGTCGGGTAACCCTCCGGGTTGGTGTCGTAGACGGCGGGCCGGGTCGCGCCGAGCACGAGCAGGGACGCCGACGCGAGCAGCTGGTCGACGTTCGAGGGTGGGGACTGGATGGACCAAGGCGGTTCGGCGAGGTCGGCGGCGGTGGCGTAGACGAGCACGGTGGGCACCTCCTGGTGGGGGCGTGGTGGGTGCGCAGGACGCGTTCATGGCAGGGCCGGAGGCACCCGGCGTTGTCGGCCCCGAACGGCCTTCACGGTCGTAGCACGGTGCGGGTGGCCGTCGCCGGGCCCGTGTTGGCGCACCCACCACGGGTACGAGGGGTGCCGGGCAGGACGGGGGCGCGTCCCGCCTGGCACCGGTCAGTCCGCCGGGGGCGGCGGGCCCGCGGGCGTGCCCTCGATCAGCTCGAGGACGTCCGCCCGGTTCTTCCCCGCCTTCTCGGCCTCGACGACCCGGGCCACCTCCGCGTCGCGCGCGTCGGCGTCCGTGTCATCCAGGCCGGTGAGGTACTCGAGCACCTCGTCCGGCTCGTGGTCGCCCGGGTCGAACGGCACCGGGTCCGGCTTGGCGGCGGCGAGGGCGGCCAGGATGTCGGCCTTCTTCGTCGCGCCCTTCAGGTCGACGTCGCGTGCGCGCGCGAACGCGCGCAGCTGGTCGACCTTCCACGACTCGTCCGGCACGCCGTCGGGGAACGCCGCGACGTCCCGTTCCGGGTAGTGCCGGCGCAGCATCCCGATACCCATCAGGACGCCGACGCCTGGACGTAGATGACGCCCTTGTCGTCCAGGCGCTTCGTCGCGTAGTGCAGGTTCGTCGTGACGATCGTGGAGCGGGCCAGGATGTCCCGGTCCTGCTCGACGATCGGACGACGCTTCCACAGCAGCCCCAGCGCGTTGCGCTTGAGGATGACGGCCTTGTTCGACGCGAGCCGGTTCGTCACGAAGACGTTCAGGCCGCCGATCGTGCCGATGAAGCCGCGCCCGACGACCGACCCGCCACCGCCCGCGGAGATCTCCGAGGCGCGGATGAAGTCGTCGTCCTTCCACACCTGGGAGCGCTGCTCGGCGCGGATGTACAGGCCGGCCCACTCGTCGGGCTCGAAGTCGTCGCCGGCCTTC
The DNA here is from genome assembly GCF_042723955.1 of Cellulosimicrobium cellulans. GTDB lineage: Bacteria > Actinomycetota > Actinomycetes > Actinomycetales > Cellulomonadaceae > Cellulosimicrobium > Cellulosimicrobium cellulans_H. The sequence goes on from NZ_JBHXIC010000009.1 coordinate 47,553, forward strand.
TCGAACGCGTCCACGAGCGCGTCCCACGTGAGCGTGAGCGTCGCGGACCCGACGATCGTGTGCGACAGCGGGGCGGACGCCGTCGCGGTCGATCCGTCGGCGTACGTGACCCCGTTGGGGATCGTCGTCACCGCGGCGGTGATGAGGTCGGCGTCGACCTTGCGCGCGGCGAGCTGGCCGAACTGGCGGATCGCCTCGTCCTGCGCGTTGCCGATGCCGGTCAGCTTCGCCTTGTCGGTGATCTCGACGCCCTTCCCGGCCTCCTTGATGGTGGCCTTCGAGGACTTCTGCGTGAGCTTCACCGGCGTGATCGCGGTGCCCTCGGCGAGGTCATCGAGCTCGCCGAGCGTCATCCACTTCGGGAAGTTGACGGTGTCGCCGGGCTGGCCGGCGAGCGTGTCGTCGTTCACCGTCGCGGACGACGTCGCGACGACGGCCTTCCCGACGAACGACTCGGCGGCCAGGTCCGCCCACACCTCCGGGCGGTACAGGTCGCTGGACAGGGTCTGCGCCATGATGGCGTCTCCGTTCTCCGGCCTACTCGCGGCCGGTGAGCTGGCGGTACAGGGTCGGGTTCTTGACGTAGAGCGCGTTCTTCTCCGCCGGGCTCATGGCGGCGAACTGCTCCTTGGTGACAGCGCCCTCGCCGGTCCCGCCGGCGTGGTCCACGCTCGAGGGGCCGGACGCCTGGACCGGGGCCGCCTTGAGCTTCGGGTTGGTGTCGATGGCCGCCGTGATGGCGGCGTCGACCTTGTCGCCGAAGTCGTCGGCGGTGGGGTCGAGATCCGCGACCTTCGCCAGGAAGGCGCGGGAGTCGAGGAGCGCGGCCGGGTCGCCCTGGTGGGTGCCGGCGCGCTGGTAGACGGCGAGCTCGACGCGCGCGACCCGGGCCTCGTCCCGGGCGGCCGTGGCCTGCTCGGTGAGCTGCTCCGGGGTCGGTGCGGAGTCGCCGTCCTTGACGAGGCCGAGGGCCTTGCCGAGGTCCTGGACGAGCGCGGTGCGGGCCTCGTCGGCGGCGGTCTGCTTCGCGATGGTGCGCGCGGACGCGTTCTCGCGGCGCAGGCGCTCGATCTCGGCCTTCGCCTTCGCGGGGTCGTCCCACGGCGACGTCTCGGTCCCGGTCGCGCTGGTGGCGTTCTGAGCGCCGTTCGCGTCGCCCGTGGACGTGTGGGCGTCCTGGGTGCTGGTCGCGTCCTGGGCGGTCGCCTGCGCGTCCTGGGTGGTGGTGGTGGTGGTGTCCGTGCTGGTGGTCTCGGTGGTCATGACTGGGCCTCCTGGGTCCGGGTCGTGTGGGTGGGTGCCGCTACGGTTCGCGGCGTACCGGCGCGCACCAGGCGCGACGGCAAGACGAGGGGAGTGCTTGATGGCGAGCGAGGACGAGACGAGGCAGGCGCTGCTGGACGCGATCCACCGGATCGCCACGGACGTCGACCCGACGCGCAACAACGCGACGTCGCTCGAGGCGAGGGCCAGCGCGGCGAACAACCTCGCGGAGGCGTACGCGTGGCTGGGCTCGGCGACGCAGCCTCACTGAGCTAGCGGGCTCGGCCGACCTGCTCCCGAGCGGTCTGCCGCTTCAGCGCCGGGTGCTCGGCCAGGTGCTCGCGCATCGCGCCCTGCCACTCGCGGACCTTCGCCCGCGCGCGGGCCGCGGCCTCGTCGTCCATGGCCGCGGCCTCGCGCAGCTTCCACTTCCGGATCCCGCGCTCGATCGCGCGCTGCCGCTGCTGATCCTCGTAACCGGCCCGCTCGGCCTTCGCCGCGGCGACGCGGGTCGCGCCGGGCAGGTACGCCGACAGGGAGTGTCGGCAGTTCGGGTGCTGGAACCCTGCCGCGCGCGCCTCATCCACCGTCCCCGCGACCCGCACGGACACCGTGCCGGCACCGGTCGTGGACGGCACGTCGACGGCGCCGGTGACGCCGCCCGTGATCGACAAGACCTTGCCCTCCCACGGGCGACACAGCGGGCACTCACGTGGCGCGTCCGACACCACGACCAGGTCCACGCCGGCGGCGACTAGCTGCGTCGTGTGCCCGTCGACCGCGGCCTTCCCGGCCCCAGTGCGCACCGCCATCTCGACGTACGACTCCAGCGCCCACCTGCGCCCCGACCGATCCCGGAACGTCCCGATACCACGCTCGGTCAGCCGATCTAGGACCTGCTGCGCGGCCTCCCGCCGGGTCTGCGTCCCGAGCAACACCGTCGCCGACGCGTCCGCCACCGTGCGCTGGTACACGTCCTGCGCGGCGCGGAGGATGCGCGGAGCCCACAGCCCGACGCGCTCGATGGTCTCGGCGGCGATCGCCTCCACCGCGCGCAGCGTCGCCGGCGGCATCACGACCTCGAGGCCGAGCCTGTCCAGGTCGCGTACGGCGAGCGCGCGCCCGGCCGTGTACGCCTGCCCGATCACCTGCCCGACCGCGGCCGCGGCCTGCTCGTCCAGGCTCGCGAGGTCGCGCGCGATCTGCGCACGCACCCACTCCAGCTCCGTCAGCCGGGACGTCGCCCACGTTGGCTCGTCGACGCCGCGCGCGAGCGCGGACGCGAGACGGCGCAGCACGGCGAGCTCCGCCTCAGCGAACAGCTCGGCGACGCGGCGCGCGAGGCGCTCACCGAACCCGGGGTCGATCGGCACGCGAACCAGCCTCCCAGGTCAGACCGACACGCCTACGCCTGCTCGAGCGACGCGGCCTCGGACTCAGGCAGGCGCAGCGATGTTGGCACTGCGCCCGTGAACTCGACGCCTGCGAGCCCGACCTTCTCCGCAACGTCGGCCGGATCGACGCCGGCACGGACGCCGACACCGAGCGCGTCGAACTGCGCCTTGACCTTCGTCGGGTCGGCCTGAGCCGTCGGCGGCACGTCGTCCGGCGACGCGAGGACCTCGCCGGCATCCTCCGCGAGGATCCGCCCGACCTCGGCCTTCACCTGGTCCGGCGACCAGTCCGGGTGCACCAGCTCGACCTTCGTCTGCGTCGACGCCGCCCGCGCCGCCGACAGCAGCTGCGCCGTCGACGCGAGGGTGATCAGCCCGTCCTGCACCGTCTCACCGAACTCGACGTGCACCGTTCCCGGCTCGAGCCCGCGCGTCCCGAACACCTCGGCGTCGATCGTGAGCATCTTCTCCGCCAGGCGCGCGATCGCGGGCCGCTCCGCACGGATCTTCCGGTCCCGCGTCGAGTACGACCGCCGCTCCCGCGCGTGCACCTCCGTCGCGGTCATCTGCCCGCCCTCGACCCCGTCGGACAGGGTCTGCGCCGAGTAGCCGGCCGTCGAGATGATGCGCGCCGTCGCGTCGTCGCACGCCCGCAGGTGCTCATCGACGCGGATCTCGAACTGGTGGGGCGTGATCGGCAGGGCACCGTTCTCGGGTGCCATGCCCTTCACGGCCTCGTACACCTCGCGGTCGAGGTTGAACTCGGCGCCCTGCCCGGGGCCCGAGGACTCGAGCAGCTGGGAGGCGACGACGATCCGGCCCTTCGCGAGGCGGATGTCGCGCCACAGCGAGGAGTACGCCTCGTCCAGGGCGTCCATGAGCTGCTCGACGCCGTCGAGGTCGGACCGGCCGAGGTTGCGCCCGATCGGGTCCTTGCGCCACCGTCGCTGCGGTAGCTGGTTCGGGATGTACTCCACGCACAGGCCCGGCGTGCGCCCGGTCACGAGCGCGCCCTGGTCGTCGACCTGGGCCGCCAGCGGCTCAGTCGCCTTGTGCGCGGTCAGCTCGCGCTGCACACCGAGCGTCGCCCCGGTGCCCTCGTACAGGCCGTGGAAGATCAGGCCGCGGCCATCGTTGTCGAGCTCGTGCCGCTCGAGGTGGCGCCACACGGTGCCGCCCTGCCGGTCGACCACGTGCCAGAACGTGACCGCGACCAGGCGCCCCCACCGGAACTCCGGGAGCGCGGCGTCCGCGTCCACGGTCGTGAGGAACGGCTTCCCGATGACCGCGGGGTCCCAGGTGACGCGCTGGTACCGGCCGCCGAGGATCGCGCCGATCTCCGCGCCCGTGGCGAGCACCGTGTGGAACCCGTCGTCGACGTACTCGTCCAGGCGCTGCTGCGTGACCGACGGCTCCCGCGTCTGCGTCTCGCCGCCCGCCTGTGCGTCCTGACGCTCTCGCTGCGCGTCGGCGGCGAGGGTGAGGGTCGGCGGCTCGGCGTACAGCAGGTCCGCGGACACGCGCGCCAGGTCGGCGGCGACCGGGACGTGCAGCTGGTCGCGGCGCTGCGACGCGTCGTCGACGGGGCGGCCCCACCAGAACCGGGCCAGGGCCCCGACGACGCCGCCGCGGCGCTGCGCGGGCCGGGTCGACGGCTCCGTCGAGGTGCTGGTGTTGCCGCCGTAGGCGCGGACGAGCGCGTCGGGGGTGCCTTCGTACCAGGCCGACCACGTCTCGAGGACGGGCGTGATCTCGGCGAGCTGCTTCGGCGGCCAGGCGAGGTCACGTGCGGTGGGCAGCGGCACGACGCCCTCCTCTCAGTCGGTGTCGTCGCCGGGCGCGCCGTCCATGGCGGGGGCGATCGGGATGGTCTCCCGCCAGGACAGGCGGGTCGTGTAGATCGCGTAGCGCAGCGCGTCGACCTCGTCGTCGTCCGCCTTCACGGGCGCCGTCTCGCCGCGCTTCGTCGCCTTGTCGTCCCACACGTACCCGGGGATCTTGTCGACCAGCTCCGTGCACGCGTCGGACACCACGAGCCGGTCCACCGCGAGGAGGGACGCGACGGTCTGGATGCCGGGCAGGACGGCCTTGTGCGCGTTCGTCACGCCGGGCACGCCGTCGTGGAACAGCTGGTGCCGGAACGACGCGGCCGCACTGTCGACGGGTACCCACTCCGGCGTGCGCCACGCCGCCACCGGCCGGGCCGCGAGCCACGTGCGCAGGTCCGTCGAGTGCTCCCCGACGGTCATGTGCCCCGGCCGCCACTCATCCAGCACGTACAGCCGGTCCTCGCCCGCGTGCCCGTCCCGGGTGTCCGGGCCGATGCCGAGCAGGTACCCGCGCGAGGCGTGCACGTCGCCATAGTCGATGCCGAGCGCGAGCACCCGGTCCATGGCCGGCAGCTCGCCCGCGGCCATGACGTGCCGGTCGGGGTCCCACTGCTCGTACACGGCGCCGGCGGCCTGGACCCAGTCGCCGAGGATGAAGCGGCGGTACCAGAGCCCGACGTACTCGCGGGTGATCTGGGCGACGTACGCGGGGTCGAGGTGGGTGTTGTCGGCGAGGCGGAACTGGAAGATCTTGTAGCCGAGCTCGGTCGCGCGCAGGATGACCTGCTTGCGCAGCCAGTGCGCGGGCCCGTCCGGGTTCGTCGTCGCGAACAGGCGCGCCCCGGGCACGCTCATGCGGCCGATGAGCTGCGTCCAGAACGCTTCCGCGACGAGGGTCGCCTCGTCGACGTACGCGCCGGCGACGGTCAGGCCGCGGAGCACGGCTTCGGCGCGGGAGTCGGACGCGCCGAGGACGTGCACGGTGCGGCCCAGGATGATCGCGGTCGGGGCGCCGGCCGTGTACGACACGTGCCGGGCGAGCAGCCCGAACAGCGACGGGTCCTTGAGCGGGCCGAATACGTTGCGCGCGATCGACTCGCGGGTGCGGCCGACGACGACGAGCTCGCCGCCGCGCGGCGCGTGCGCCACGAAGATCAGCCACGCGAGCAGGGATGCGATCGTCTTCCCGGACCGGATCGACCCGGTCCACAGATTCACGCGCGCGGTCGCGCGGGCGATCGACCAGACCTGCCTGGGGGACAGGCCGGCGAGGACCGCGGCGATGACGGCCTGAGTGACGACGACGGCGGTCACGACTCGTCCTGCGCCGGCATCCGGTCCGCGGCCGCGGCGATCGCGGCGGCGATCCCGTCGAGCATCCCGACGGCCTCGGTGTGCCCGCCGTCGGCGTCGTGCAGCGCGAGCTTGAGCGCCCGGTCGATCGCCGCGCCCGCTGCCTGCACGAGCTTCAGCTTGTCCGACGGCGTCGGCTCGTCGACGGTGTGCTCGTCGAAGTCGTGGTCCTTGCCGCCCCAGTCGAAGTACGTGTGCGGCTTCCACAGCTGCGCGCGCAGCCGTTCGGCGTCCTCGAGGAGCGCGACCTCGAGGCCGGCACGGCGCGCCTTCGCGTCGATCACGACGGCCTGCGTCGCGGCGACCGTCGCCGTGCGGTCGGACCGGATGCCGAGCTTGTGCGCCCGCGACGCCACCGACCCCGGCGTCCGCCCGAGCTCCTCCGCGACCGCCCGCTGCGAGACGCCAGCGGTGAGGCGTTCGCGCAGGAGCGCGTCGTCTTCGGGCGTATAGCGGGGTGCGGGCACGTGGTGTTCACCTGCCCTCGCGGATGCCTCACCGCGCCGGGCGGTCTATCGACGGATCACGGAATGCTCGTCCTTGAGCGCGAGCTCTTCGAGCCCTCCATCAGCGAAGCGGTTCCAACGGGTGCCCGTGGCGTCCGTGAACTCTACGTAGATCTGTGAGTTGTACGGGCGCATGGTGGCAATCGGCGCCTCGACGCGCATCGGCCATTCCGTCACCGGGGCCTTGAGCGCGAAGTTGAACCCGACAGAGTGAGAACTGTCGCCAACTCGGATCCGAACGTTGAGGTCGGTCACTGGGATCCCCGAGTAGTTGCCGACAGTGATCAGCAAGGAGGAGGGCTGGCTTCCCTCGTGATACCGCTCCACCATGACTACGACCTGCCGCGCCTGGGCTTCCCGCTCGCGGCGGGCCTCGGCCATCTCGGCCCGACGTTGCGCCTCACGCGCCTCGTCGCGATCCTTCTCCGCCGCTTGTCGGTCGGCGCGTTCGCGCGATGCGAGCCAGAGCGCGACGCCGGCAGCGAACGCAGAAGCTAGCGCGCCGACGATCTCCCAGCCGTCGTGAAACCAGGCCCAGAACCCTGTCATGGCCGGGAGCGTACCGGGGACGTGGGTCCCTGCCGGGTCGGGCTCACCGCGCTCGCGTGTGAGGGGTCGCGGGCTCGTCGACGAGGCAGGGCGTACATGGCAGGACCGCCCGGGAGCGGTGTGCTCGACCGGGCGGTCCTGGTTCGGGGCGTGCTGGAACCCCGGAAGCGTTGCACCCGACTATAGCCGCAACCTATGGCCTGGTCACATCGTTCGGCCACGGGCGGTCGCGCCGTTCCTGCCGGCGCCTCGCCCACGCCCCGAGCAGCGCCCCGGCGACGGTCCCGACCAGGGTGCCCGCCATCCAGCCCCACGACTCCCCGTTCACCATCCGGACGATCATCCAGGCGAGCCACGCGCACACCAGCACGGCAACGAGGGCCCACTCGACGACGCGTCTACGGGTCATGCCGTCGAGCGTGGCACGGTGCTGTCGGCCACGCCCCGTCAGGCCGGGACCGCCTCCACCCGCGCGGCCACCGCACCCAGCTCGAACAGCGCCCGGCCGCGGCCGTCCGTCCCGACGGCGGCCAGGACCCCGCGGTGCACCCAGGACCGCCACGTCGCAGGGTTGAGGCCGGGCCAGATCGCGCGCGCCTGCTCCGCCGTCACGAGCGCGTCGGGCCGCTCCGCCGGCAACGCCCGCACGTGCCACCGCTCCGCCAGGGCGAGGTGCGCACGCGACCCCCACGTCGTCCCGCACCCCGTGCAGCGAGCGACGTCGGACAGGCCCTCCCACGTCGTCCAGTCCCGCACGATCGTCCCGCCGCAGTGCACGCACGGGGCCGGCTCGCGCTCCGGGGCGAGGCCGGCGAGGCGGCGCACGACGGCCCGGGTGGTGCGTAACTCGGACAGGTAGTCGTCCCAGGCGGGGTGGTTGAGGGCGGCCCACAGCGTGTGCGTGCGCAGGTACGCGAGCGTGTCCCACGCGCCCTCGTCGTCGCCGCAGCGCTCCGCCCAGTCGTCGACCCACGCCTCCAGCAGGTCCATGGCGCCGCCCCGCGTGCGGATCGACCCCGGGCCGGAGACGGGGACGTCCTCGCGGTACGCGGCGTCCAGGCCGTGCGGCAGCCGGGCTGCGTTCGCGGCGGAGGGGGTGCCGGTGAGGTCGTACCGGATGGCGCGGAGCCCGACGGCGACCTTCGCGACGTCCGTCATCTCGGCGAGGTACCCGGCGATGTCGTCGAGCAGGCCGCGCGCCCGGTCGAGACAGCGTTCGCAGACCGGGAGGGCGGTGCCGTCGAGGGGGCGGGCGCAGTCTCGGCACCCGGCCGTCGTCGTGCCGCAGCTGGTGCAGACGTAGATGGGGTGGGCGTCGTCGTGCGGAGCGGTGGCGGTCCAGTCGTGGGCGGCGCAGGTGTCGGGGTGGGTCACGGCGGGGGCTCCCTTGATGCGTGTTCGTCCAGGTGGGCGGTTAGATGTCGGGATATCCGGCTCGGGCTCATGTCGGGACATCCGGACACGTCACGGCGGCGGACGACGGCGCGGCCGCGCCCCGACCTCGCCGACGTGGGAACATCCGCGCATGGATGAGGACGCCCGCGAGCACGACGACGAGCCAGTAGCCCTCGAGACGCGCGGTGTCGGCGCGGAGATGCTGACGCAGGGCGCGCTTGCGCTGGCTTTCGGCGCCGCACCCTCGCATGCACTCCTCACAGCGATCGCCCCGTTCGCCGCCCGCGCTCTGGACGCGTCGGCGCGGGAACTCTTCGGTGTCCGCCTTCGCCGCGTCGGGTCGATGCTCGCTGCAGCGACCGAGGCGGCGGGCTCTGAAGAGACCCTTGCCGACGCGATCGCAGCATCCGAGGAGACGCAGGAGCTCGCGTTCGACACCGCCGAGCGCGCTGCCCAATCCCGCGTCCCCGAGGCCGTGATCGCCATGGGCCGAGCGCTCGCGAACGGCCTTCTCGCTGACGGCACGAAGCTGGAAGAGAGCCGGATGGTGATCGAGGCGCTCGCCAGTCTCACGCCGCCGCATGTACGTGTGTTGCAGGTGATGGCCGACGGGCCGGGCCGACAGACGGAACTCAACATTGCGGCGTACCTGGACGACGGGTGGCGAGACGCGCTGCCACGGCTACTTGCAGGTCTCGAGCGGGAAGGGTTGATCCGCGAGCGTCCTCGCGAGGACCCGACGTTCGCGGACGTGAAGAGTGGGCAGAACCAGCTCTGGTCGATGACGTCGATGGGTCGACGGTCGTGGGAGGTCCTTCGCGAGGTCGGCTCCGAGTCGTAGTTCACGCGGCCCCACCGTCGTCCGGGTTCGCGCCCGCAACCTGCATCTCCAGGCCCGCTGGTCCGGGTTGTGCCCGCCCAACCGCGCGACGCACCAGCTCGTCCCCACGGATCGCGTCCTCCCAGCACTGCCCGCACCCGACACCGCCCACGACCACGCGCCCCTCTGCGTGCGTGCAGGCGCGACGGACGGCGTCGGCGAGCGGGTGCGCCGTGGTGAGCCACCCAGCACGCCGCTGCACCGTCCGGGCCGTGCCGGCGCCGGTGCGGCGGACCTGCCGGGCCAGCGCCGTCGCGTCCGTCGTCGACAGCTCCCCGGTCTCGACCATGGCGCGGGCCTCCGCCGGGAGCTCGAGCAGGGCGAGTCTGGCCCGGACCGTCGCCGCGGAGTAGCCGGTGCGGGCGGCGATCGTGGCGGGGGACATGCCGCGCCGGCGGAGGCGTGCGAACGCGTCGGCCTGCTCGAGCACGGTCAGCTGCTTGTGCATGGCGGCGGCGAGCATGACTGCCGTGTTGGCGCCGTCGTCCCGGTCACGGATCGCGACGCACGGGAGCCCGCGCACACCGGCCCGCAGGGCGGCCTGGTAGCGGCGGTGCCCGTCGACGATCGTCCACCCGCCCTGGGGCCGCTTCGTGACGACGAGGGGCTGCAGGAGCCCGACGGCGCGCAGGGAGGCGGCGAGCTCGTCGAGGTTGCCGAGGTCGGTGCGGACGTTGGCGGGACTGGGGTGGATCTGGTCCACCGGGATCGCCGTCACGACGCCTCCCCGAGCGCGGCACGGATGCGGCTGGCGGCCCGATGCGACCAGGGCGCGATCACGCGCCGCACGCGCGCGATCGTCGCAGCGAGCTCGTCGCGCTCACGCGTCGTCGCCGTCACGCCGTACGCGTCGCACGGCTCGATCCGCACCCCCGCGACCTCGACCGCGCCACCCGTCTCCTTGATCGCCTCCACGGCCGACAGGACCGCCTCGGCGCGCTCGGCCCGCCCGTCGCCCCCGCGCGCGTACACGGGCACCGAAGCAAGCGCTTCCGCTTCCGGCTGGCTGGTCGTGCTCGTGGTGCTCGTGTTGCTCGTCGTGATGCCGAGGTGGTTGGCGATGGCGGTGACGAGGGTTTCGGTGTTGAGGATGCGGTCGTACTGGACGAACCAGTCGGGGTGGTGGGTCATGCTGCGTGCTCCTGGTTGGTGAGGGGCTGGCCGTAGCCGGCGGTGCGGATGATGGTGAGGGCGTCGTCGAGGAGCATGCGGACGGGTGCGGAGCTGTCGGGGTCGTCGGTGTCGGTCTCGTGGCCGCGGAGGTGCTCGAGCCAGCTGAGGCGCCACCAGGCCCACCACCTGTGGGCGTTGGGGGCGCCGACGCCGCGGCGCTGTGTGACGAGGAAGGCGACGTCGGCGTTCGCGTGGAGGGCTTCGCGGTTGGTTTCGTCGAGCCAGCGTTCGATGTCGAGGTCGGAGGCGGCGCGGGCCTTCTCGCCGCCCTTGATCTCGAGGATGACGCCGGGGCAGAGGCCGATGTCGCCGCGGTCCTTGTTGCCGGTGAGGGTGAGTCGGTCGGCGTGGGGGAAGCCGCGTGTGCGTGCGGTGCGGACGACGGCGGTTTCGGCGGCGGTGCCGATCTGCTTGGGGCGGTTGACCATGCTGCGGGTCCTCTCAGAACGGGGCGATGTCGCCCGGGCGGGCGGGCCGGTGGGGTGCGGGCAGGGGCGTGGTGGCCAGGGGTGGTCGGTGGCAGGTGTGGGCGAGGACGACGAGGACGTCGCTGGCGGGGCGCTTGGTGCCGATGGTGCGCACGCCGGGGATGTGGCGTGGGGTGAGCTGGTACCGGCCGGGGTCGCCCCAGAGCTGGTAGGTGGGGGTGGCGAGGATGACGGCGGCGGCTTCGAGCTGCGGGGTGGCGGTGTAGGGGTCGACGGTGGCGAGGCCGGCGATGACGGGTGCGTCGTATCCGACGAGGACGAGGCGTCCGCATGGGCAGGTGCGGGGGATCGCGCGGGTGCCGACGAGGCGGGGGTCGTCTCCGGACCGGGTGGCGTACGCGGCGAGCCACGGGGGCGTGGAGGCGTCGTGCTGGGCGGTCTGGGTGGCGTCGTCGGGGAGGTCGAAGGGGACGGTCACGATGCCTCCCGGTGACAGGTGACACGTGCGGACATGTCGGTGACCGATGCGTGGGGGCGCGCGTGCGCGCGTCTAGTGGATGAACTGAGAACACCTGTCACATGTGTCACTGACGTGTTCCCGGACAAGTCGGGAACACGTGTCACATGTGTCACGACCTGCGACGACGCACGGAGGGTCGCGTCATGGTTGGGCGGTGACAGTTCCGCGCGGGCATGTGTCACGCGTGACAGGTGATGTGTCACTCGTTCTGACGTTCGGGGCCGATGCGTCATGACCAGCCCTCCTGGTCATCGAGGGCGCCCTGGCCGGTGACGGGTGCGTCGTCGTCGGGTGACACATCCGTCACGCGGATCCCGGAGTAGTAGCGGGCCGTGTTCGACCGGGCGGAGCGGACGCCGAACTTCGCGGCGAGCTGCTGCGTGAACGTCTTCGCGGTGACGGGGGTCTCGTCCTCAACGCGGCACCACTGCTCGTAGGCGGCGCGGACGGCGGCAACCTTGGCCTGCAGGTGCTGGGCGTTCGGGTCGCCGGTCTCACACCGGTCCTCGACGAACCGGGACACGGTGTCGGTGTCGCGCTCGTACGCGTCGGTGGCGGCGAGCACGGACGCCGGCGTGTCGAGGCCGCGCGCGAAGTACTCGGCGGCGCCGCGCACGAGCCACGCGAGGATCGCGGGGCCCTCGTCGTCGACGAGGCGGTCCTCGAGGTCGGCGACGCGCTGCTCCTTCGGGACGGTGTGCTCGAACCCGAGCATGCGGACACGGCGCCAGAACGCGGGCCCGCCGGAGCGGACGGCGGGCTGGTGGTTCGCGAGCAGCCACAGGGAGTGCGTGGGCGTGAATGAGAACCAGTCCTTGCCCATGAACCGGCCGCTGATCGTGTCCTTGCCGGTGAGCATCTTGACCTTGGCCTCGGCGAACGCCTGCCCGTCCTCGAGCTCGGACGTGAACACGAGGCGGGCGCCGGCGAGGCGCGCGATCTCGGTGGGGTGGGCGGCGTTGCGGGTGGCGAGGAGCAGCTCGGCGGGGGCGTTGAGGGAGTACCCGTCGTCGCCGACGCCGACGATGCGCTGCACGGTCCCGGCGAGGGTCGTCTTGCCGTTCGCGCCGACGCCGTGCGCGAACGGGAGGAGCTGCTCGAGGACGAGCCCGACGAGGGAGACGCCGAGGAGGCGCTGCACATACGTGGTCATGGTGGGGTCGCCGGCGAACGTGTCGGCGAGGAAGCCGTCCCACCGGGGGTGGGGTGCGTTCATGTCGGGGGCGACGGTGGTGGTGCGGGTGTGCAGGGCGGCGGGGTCGGGTGGGGTGAGGGTGCCGGTGCGGAGGTTGATGACGCCGGCGGGGGTGTTGAGCTCGTAGGGGCGGGCGTCGAGGTCGCGCAGGTGGGTGACGGTGCGTCGGTCGGAGCGGGCGAGGGCGACCATGGACTCGATGCCGCGCTTGGACAGGGAGGCGCGCCTGTGACGGTCGGCCTGCTTGTCGTCGTCGGGCAGGTCGCGCGCGATGGTGCGGGCGAGCTCGGTGACGTGTCCGGCGTCGTCCCACCGCCACCGGGCGCCGTCCCACGTGACCCAGGCGTTGCGTTGGGGGACGTACCGGATGGTGGGGTGGTGGGCGTCGACGAGGCGCAGGGCGTTGCCGTCATCGGTCTCGGTGTAGCTGGTGGGCTCGACGACGTGCAGCACGGGGCGCACCGCCGGGGCCGGGGTGGGCGCGAGGGCGGTGGCACCGTCGGTGGGCGCGATAAGGCCGGCGAGGTCCCCGCCCGGGGGTGGGCCGTCCGGGAGCGCGCGCTCGCGCGGCGCGGTGGCGCGCTGCCCGAACCCGCGGTCGTGCAGGGCCTTGGCGGCGGCGGCGTGGTCCCCGCCGTGCTCGAGGACGGCGAGCGCGCCGAGCTTCGTGTACGGCACCTCCTGCTCGAACTCGGTGCTGGAGGTGAAGACGTAGAGGCGGTCGCGGTCGTCGGCGTGCCCGGTGGACGCTGAGAACCCGTGGGTCTTGCCGGGGCGGGTCCACAGGCGGGTGCGCCCACGCACGGTGGCGAGCGTCCACCCGTGGGGGGCGAGGATGTCGGCCCAGTCCGTCTTGTTCTCGTAGTCGTCGCCGGGGGTGATGCCGGCGGTGGGGTCGTGCGGGGCGACGGGCGCGCTCGCCGTGGTCTCGGCGGTGGGGTCCTGGGCGTCGAGGGTGCGCAGGAGGGCGTGGAAGGCGTCGCGCTCGTCGCGGGTGAGGACCGGGGCGGTGGTGGGGCCGCCGACGAGCCGCACCCAGGGCTGCCCGGAAGGGTGGTGCGTGCGGGGCGTCGGCGCGACGACGACATACCCGCCCTCGCCGCGCGTCTCGGCGAGCACCTGCACGCGCGCACCCGGGGCCGCCGCGAGCTCCTCGGGCGTGGACGGGCGCCGCGCGAGCTTCGTGTTGCCGGGCACGGTGTCGTCGTCGGTGAGGCGGTAGTGCCAGTGGAAGCCGCCGGAGGGGGAGCGTTCGACCCACCCGTTGCCGAGCCGGGCCCAGAGGTCGCCGAGCCCGGTGTCCTTCGCGAGCTGGGCGAGGTCGGGCAGGTGCTCGACGGCGCGGCCCTCGAGCTCGACGAGCTCGGCGCGGCCGGAGACGGCGCCTTGGACGACGGCGAGCCCGTGGTCGGTGCCGTCGAACCAGGCGCGCACCTGCGCCTCGTCCGCGCGCTGCGTGATGTACGGCTTCCAGGTGACGGCGGGCGCCTTGGAGCCGTCGGCGCGGATCGGGAGGACGGAGTAGCCGGCGGCGTGGAGCTCGAGCGCGGCGTCGAGGATGTTGGTGGTCATCGGTAGCCTCCGGCCATGGATGCCAACTGGGCGGCCGTCTGGGTCGCGGTCGGGGCCGGGGTGATATCGCTCGGGTCCGTGATCGTCGCGATCGTCGCGGTCGCGTACTCACGGGGGCAGCGCGACGCCTCGGAGCGGCAGGCGGACGCGGCGGAGGCGCAGGTCGAGTTCATGCGTCGCCAGGTCGAGCTCATGGAGCGACCTGTTCCGGCTGCCCCCGCATCGGCGCCGCGCGCAGCGCCTGCGCGCGGCGCGCCGTACGTGTCGCCGTGGTCGGTCCGGAGCGCCGGCAAGTACGCCTTCGTGCTGGTGAACGGTGGGACCGAACCGGCGTTCGACGTCTCGCTCTCGTTCGACGTCGACCCGGCCCGCGCGGAGCCGACCTCGTGGGACCGGCTGGATCCACGGGCGAGCGCGAAGGTGTCGATCTTCCGCGCGATGGGTGCGTCTCCGGACAGCGTCACCGTGCACTGGCGGCGCTCCCCGGACGGAGAGCTGATGGAGTGGACGACCGCGTTGCTGTAGTGGTCGCGCTGCCGGTTCGGCACTGGTGCTCCTGACGTCGTCGTGGTGGTGCTGGTGCGTGGTCCCCGCGCCCGTCTCGAACGGGCTGCACGCCTGCGTGGGCGGGGTGCCGCCGGTCAGGCGGCGTTGCGCAGGATCGCGACGACGTCGGCCCCGAGGCCGGTGGCGCCCGCGATCGTGGCGTCGTCGATGCCGAGCGCGATGAGCTGCCGGGCCTTCGCCGCGGCATCCTCACCCGACGGCGCGGCCGGGGCAGGGGCGGGTGCGGAGGCCGGCTGCGCGGCCGGAGCGGACGGCGGGGGCGTGGCCGGGGCGGTGGGCTGCCCGCCGACCTCCGGTGCCATGAGTGCGGCGTTCCCGGCGGGCACGTACTTCGCCTGCCAGAACTTCCGGGACCGCTTGTCGTCGGGGTCCTCGCGGTGCGTGAACGTCAGCTCGAGCGTCCCGCCGACCTCGAGCCCGGACGCCCCGGCGGCGCGGACGGCGTTGCGGACGTCGGCCTTGAGGTAGCGGCCCTCGATGTAGACGCGGCGGGTGCCGTCGTCGTCCTCGATGGACGGGTCGTGCAGGTCGGTCTGGACGTCGACGTAGACGGACATGATCGGGTCGCCGGACGGGTAGAACTTGAGGTCGCCGCCGCCCGGCTTGTCCTTGACGTAGTCGCGCTCCTGGTAGGCCTGCGGTGGGGCGACGATGCGGCCGCGGATGCTGTCGCCGGGGTTGGCGAACTTCGCGGACGGGGCACCGCCGCCGCCCATGAGGACGTCGTTGGCGTTCGGGGTCGTGGTCATCTTCTTCTCCGGGTGTGTCGTGCCGTGGTGGCGTGGGTGGTTCAGGGGATGAGGCCGGCAAGGGTGTCCGCCGGGGGCCGGTGCCCGGGCTTCGTGAGCCCGTGCCCGTCGGGGTAGCGCGAGCAGTCCCAGCAGCCGGTGGCGCGGGGCAGCTTCGTGATCCACGCGTCCCGGGCCGCGGTCGAGATCGACTCCAGCGCGGCGAGGTTCGCGTGCAGGCGGTTGGCGCGGTCGAGGGCGTCGAGGGCGATCTGCTCGTCGTACGGCTCGGACCACAGGTGCCCGCGGTCGATGCCGTTCGCGTCGTTCCGCGGCAGGTACCAGATCGCGACCGTGCGCACGTCGTGCCCGGCGGCGACCCAGCCGCGCCCGTACAGGTGCGCCTGCACTCGGTACGTCGCGGAGGGGCCGTGTGCGCGCGCCTTGCGGAGCGTGGACTCGCCGACGATCTTCCAGTCGAAGGTCGTGCCGGCGGCGGTGTCGAACAGGTCCGTGGACCCGGTGATGTCGACGCCGCCGATCTGGCCGACGGTGACGCGGTGCTCGCACAGCCACCGCGTCCCGGTCGTGTGCAGCGCGTTCCGGTTGATCTCGTGGTCGGTGAGGAGCCGCTCGAGCTCGGCGTGCACTGCGGTGCCGACGAACGGGAGCCACGCGACCCCACTGTCGGTCTGGTCCCAGCCGGCGAGCTTCGCGGCGAGGCAGTGGTCGCAGGGGGTGCCGATCTCGGACGGCCCGATGCGCTTCTGCAGGGACCGGGGCGAGTGGGTGATGGCGTGCTCGATGACGCCGCGCAGCTGCCCGGCGGCGACGTCGACGGGGGTGCCGTCGAACGTCTGCGTGCGCGGGGGGAGCGTGGAGTACTCGAACGCGGCCGGGTTGTGGGCGACGGGCGCGATCGGGGCGGGGGCGGTCACGCGACCGCTCCGTGTCGTGCGACGTCGGCGGCCTCGAGGCGCATCCAGGCGGCGCTGTGCTTGACGCCGGTGGGCCACGTCGTCGGGAGCCCCTCGATGGCCATGGCGATCCGCTTGCGCGCGGCGGCGCGCACGGACTCGACGAACCGCACCCACTCGCTGATCGGGTCCGTGCCACGGTTCGGCCGCTCGTCGTCGGCGAACCACCCGATGCCGTACGTCTCGCCCGCCTCCTCGACGGTCGGCGTGTACTCCTCGCTCACGTGCGTCTCCTCGTGGTCGGTGGGGGTGGGCATGGGGCCCGGGTCGCCGCCCGGCTCCGGGCCGTCCGGCTCGGCGTCGTGCTCGTCGGGGTCCGCGTGCTCGAGGCGGGCCGCGGCGACGAGGGTCTGGAACGCGTAGGCGCGCTCGAGGGCGTCGAGCGCGGTCACGACGCCTCCCGGAGCAGAGCGGGCACGTCGAGCAGGCCCAGCTGCGTCAGCAGGTCGCGCGCGTCGTCGACGCCGGTCGCGTGCCCGCACACCTGCAGGGCCGCGCTTCGGCGGGTCGGGCCGTCGAGCGGGAGGAGCGCGAGGGACTCCGCGGTGCGCTGCGCCTGGTCCATGCCGGCGAGCACGCCGTCGACCGGGACGGTCGCAAGCGTCCCGTTCGCCCCGGCGCGCTGGTAGCAGGCACCGCACATCCCGCGGGCGCCCGCCTGCACGGCGCCGGCCGGGCGGGCCGCGGGCGCGGTGCCGTGCGGGTAGGTGGCCTTCCCGCACGCCCGGCACGACCCCGCCGTGACGATGGGGGTGGTCTCGAGGCCGCGTGTGAGCGGCACCTTCCCGAGCGTGCCCGCCCTCTTGCGCTGGTGGTAGCAGCGCGTGCACAGCCCGCGGGCCATGTGCGGCCGGAACCCGTCCGGGACAGGGTGGCCAGGACGACGGGCGATCATCGCGATCCCGCAGTCACCGCACCTCATCGGATCGTGACCGTCGTCGACCCGGCCCGCGTGTACTGCTCGAGCACCGCGGGGGACAGGTGGTGCCGCACCGCCGTCGTGTCGAGCGCCGGCTTGTACAGCTCCGGGTGCTGCGCGACCGGGAAGGCCTCACCGAGCGCCTTCGCGTCCAGACGCGCCGGCGTCGACACGATCACCTTGTGATCCGCGAGGTCGGTCGTCCCGGTGTCGAGGTGGCGGGCGAGGACGGAGCGAATCGTCGCGCGGCGCGCCTTGATGCGCTCCTCGTCCTCGGCGAGCTTCGTGTCCTCGAGCACGAGCTGCTCGAGCTGGACGACGTCGAGGTCGTCCTTCGTCGTGTCGGTCATGCTGCGTTCCTCCGCTGGGTCTGCGCGGTCCAGTACCCGGACTGGCGGCGCTCGTGGCTGATGACGGCGGTGACCTCGCGTGCGAGGTCGTCCCGCCCCTGGCGGCGTGCGGCCTTCTCGACGCCGGAGAGCGTCACGCCGAGGCGGCGTGCCGCGAGAGGTGGCCAGACACCGCCCTTGGTGAGGTGCACGTACTCGTCGAGGTCGACGGCGGCCATCAGGCGGCCCTCCTCGGGGTCACGCGCAGCTCGGCGGCCGTCGTGCCGACCGGCGGGCGCGGCACGCGCGGGGCGTGCTCGGCGCACAGGTGCGCGTTCATGTACCGGCGCGTCGGGGTGCGCCCGCACGCGGGCCACCCGTAGGTGCAGGGGCGGTCAGCCACGGCGCACCTCCCCGCGGTGGTGCTGCACCCACACGAACCGGGCGAGCAGGCCGGCCCCGGCGAGGATCAGCCCGGGCGCGAGGATGAGGTGAGCGCCGTCGAACGGGCGCGCCTGCCACGCGACGAGCACGCCGGCGACGAGGAGGGCGACGACGGTGGCGAGCACGACGGCGACCCCGGCCGGGGTCGGTGCGCCCGCGACGGCGTCGAGGTCCTCGTCGACGCACGCCGCGCACAGACCCCGGCCGTCCAGGTCGCTGGTGACGGTCCCGCACCAGTTGCACTGCGTCGCGAGGACGCACGCGTCACACAGGCCGTCGGCGGACAGGCTGTCGACGAGGTCGCCGCACCGATCGCACAACGGGTCGTCCCACCGGTCCTGCGCGAGCCCGAGCGAGTAGTCGCTCATCCCGCCGCGCATCACGACTCGCCCCCGAGGACCTCGGCCCTGACGGCGTCGGCGACGTGGCCGGAGTACGCGGACACCACGTCGATCCGTCCGAGCTCGTGCCCGCACGTGCACTTCCACCCGCTCGGCCGGTCGCGGCCGTCCGGACCCACGTCGACCCCGACGACGTTGAACCCGAGGTGCCGGCGGAACAGTCGACCGAGCGCGTCCGGGTCGCCAGGGTCGGTCAGGGCAGCGGTGAGCACGGCGAGCGCGTCGTCGTGCGCGGCCAGCTGGTCGTCCGGCTCGAGGTCGTCCAGGCGCGTCGCGAACCCGTCCAGGCGAGCGGCCTGCGCACGCACGAGCGCGTCGGCGCCGCGAGTCACTGCGGTGGTCACTGGTCGACCCCCGTCCAGGCGTGCGCGGCGGCGACCGCGGCCTCGTAGTGGGAGTTGATGTCCTGGCCGAGCTCGACGGCGCGGACGTACGCGGCGAGCGCCCGGGCGGCGTGCTCGGCGGCGTCCGCCCGGCGCGCCCCGGCACCGAACTCGGCGCGCAGCGCGGGGTCGAGCTGGACGGACATGAGGCCGGCCTGGGAGAAGCTGCGGCGGGCCTGCGGCGGCGGGGCGATCGCGGTCGCGCCGTTCTCCGCGAACACGAGGTCCGGCACGGGCGCGACGGCGGGACGGTGGCTCGGCTGCGTCGTCATCACGCGGCCTCCTGTCCGGTCGTCGCGGCGAGGCCGAGCGGGAGCCGGTCGTCCGGGTGCGACAGGGTGAACAGAACCGGGCCGACGAAGCCGGCGCGGTAGATCGCGTGACGGGCGTTCGAGCGGACGGGCTGCCCGTTGCGCAGCCGGATCCTCGCGATCTGCTCGCGAGCGGCCTGGTGCCCGGTGAGCGGCGCGTCGGAACGGTGGCGCGGCGTGTACGGCGTGGCGGCGGCGGACGACCTGCCCGCGCGCCACGGCTCGATGTGGTCGGCGGCGTGCATCAGGCGATCGCCAGCTCGGTCGCGTACCAGGCGTCCAGGTCGACGTAGTACGACGCGAGGTCGACCACACCGCCGCGGTCGTAGTCCGCCAGGCGCGGGCGACCGGTCGGGCGCGGCGCGGCGGGCACGACGGCGATGCGGCGGCCGCGGGAGTTGATGGGGTGCTTCATGGGACACTGCTCCTGTTCATGTAGGTGAAGGCCGGTTCTCGTTGGCGCGGGGCCGGCCTTCGCTGTGTCCGGGGTCAGGCGACCCGCGGAAGGGAGTGCGCGCGCTGGGCGCGGATGAGCTCCTCGAGCTCGGTGATGGACGGGCCGCCCGCGTGGTGCGCGCGGCGCGCTGCCTCGGCGACGGGGAGCGAGTCGCGAACCCGCCGCCCCTCCGCGACGCAGGCCGCGGCCCTCGTGAGGGCCTCCTCGCGCGGCACGACGACGGTGTCCATCACGCGGCCCTCGTGCTCGTGGCCTCGGCGGTGACGACGTACGTGATGTCGTCGACGTTGACGCCGAGTCGCTTGGCGATCGCGACCCGCACGGTGGCGGAGGGCTGCTTCGCGCCCTTCTCGATGTTCGTGAGGTAGCCGGCGCTGATGCCGACGTCCTGCGCGAACACCCCGTGCTTGATCCCGAGGGCCTCTCGGATCGCCCGGACTGCCGGGCCGTGGGTGAATCGCTGATGCATAGGAAGACCATAGGCAACGACAGGCAACGACGTCAAGCAAAGATGGGCAATGAGCGGAAATTGCCCTCTGACCAGCCACGATGGGCGGGAGTTTGCGCGCCTCTTGCCCTGGATTTGGGTCCGTAAGGCGGTTTACGCTGCGTTGCGTTGCCCAAGATTGCCTAGGAGAGTGCAGCCGTGATCAACGGAACCGAGATCCGCGCAGCACGGGAACGCGCGGGCATGACACAAGGCCAGCTCGCGCATGCCGTCGGGGTGAGCCTCCGAACGGTTGGGAACTGGGAGCGCGGCGATACCGTCCCCATGAACCGAACGAGCGCCGTCGAAGCGGCGCTAGCCCAGTGGCTCAGCCCCGAAGAGGGCGGGCCTCGACTCGCGGCCGCCTCCGATGCCGAGCTCCTAGCCGAGATCGCGCGTCGCTTCGAGCGAGGCGCCACCGAGAAATCCTCGGACAAGCGGCGCCGAGAACTGCGCCAGTCGGGGGTCGTGCCGTTCGACCTCGCCTACTCGCCGGACGAGCGTGCCGTCGCGAACGAGGACGACACGCTCGAGCAGATCAGCGAAGACCAACAGCAGGAGCCCTAGGGTCGGGCCATGCAGGACCTGATCGACTACGCGTTGCGGCGCGGCTGGGGCGTGAAGTTCCGCGACCTCGGCCGCCGCAACGGCGAGTACTCCCGCGGCCTCATCGTCGTGAACGACCGCCGCCGGACCGGGTTCACGCAGCGCATCGCGCTCGCGCACGAGATCGGGCACGCCACCCACGACCACGCCTGGACCGACGACCCGGTTGTGCACGCGCGCCAGGAGCGTGAGGCAGACGTTGTCGCTGCGCACTTGCTCATTCGGGCAGACGACTACGCGTACGCCGAGCAGCTCGTCGGCGAGCACCCCGGGGCTATCGCGAAGGAGCTCGGCGTGACGCCCGCGTACGTCGAGCTCTGGCGCGCCACCTACAGGCAGCCGTCGGTGCGCCGGCACCTGCGCGCTGTCTGAACTTCACCCCCCGACGGGCACGCCCAACGGCGTCGCGCTACGGGATCATCCGGGCATGAACCGACGTCTCGCCCTCCCCGCTGTCGCCCTGCTCGCACTCGCCCTCACCAGTTGCGCCGGCACGCCCGCCGACCCCGTGACGGTCACCGTCACCGAGACCGTCACCGCTGAGCCCGAGCCAGAGCCCGAGGAGGACGAGCCGGTTGCGGAGGAGGTCGAGGCGCCTGCCTCGTTTGCCGTCGGCCAGACCCAGACGATGGACGACGGCTGGACCGCCACCGTGTACGCCGTCGACACCGACCCCGCGCCGAACGCTCCCGCCCCCGAGTCGGCAGGGACGAAGTGGACCGCCGCCGACGTCGAGACCTGCAACTCGGACTCGACCGGCGCCTCGGTCAGTAGCAGCCCCTGGCACATCGTCGACACCGCCAACCGGCAGTTCGAACCCTCGTCCGTCGGCTACCAGCAGTTCCCCGAGCCGTCCTACGGCTGGGGCGACGTCCCGATCGCGCCGGGGGAGTGCATCCGCGGGTGGATCGTCTTCACCGTCGCCCAGGATGCAGAGCTCACGACGGTGAAGTACCAGCCGAGCGGGCTCGAGCCGATGCTCTGGACGATCGGGTAGCGGCCGCTGCTCGTCGGTGGCGTCGGGCAGGATGCCGACCATGGCCCGTCGTCGCGCGCTCGCCCCCGTCCCCGATACCCCGCCCCGCGCGGTCGCTTACCTGCGGCAGTCCACGTACCGCGAGGAGTCCATCAGCCTCGAGCTGCAGGAGACCGCGTGCCGCGACTACGCGGCACGGCACGGGTACCAGGTCGTCGCCGTCGAGTCCGACCCCGGCGTCTCCGGCCGCACCTGGGCCCGGCCCGCCGTGCAGCGCGTCATGGAGATGATCGAGAGCGGCGACGCCGACGTCATCGTCCTGTGGCGCTGGTCCCGCCTGTCCCGCAACCGCAAGGACTGGGCGATCGCCGCCGACCGCGTCGACGTCGCCGGCGGCCGCATCGAGTCCGCCACCGAACCCAACGACACCGCCACCGCCGCGGGCCGGTTCGCGCGCGGCGTCATGACCGAGCTCGCCGCGTTCGAGTCCGAGCGCATCAGCGAGCAGTGGAAAGAGGTCCACACCTCCCGGGTTGCGCGCGGCCTCCCGCCCGGCGGCAAGCTGCCCTGGGGGTGGCGGTGGGTCGACGGTGCGGTCACGCCCGACCCCGCCACGGCCCCGTACATCGTCGAGGCCTACCGGCGCTACCTCGCCGGCGCCGGGAACCGAGACCTCGCCGACTGGTTCAACGGGTCCGGCGTCCGCCCGATGCACGCGAAGGAGTGGTACTTCTCGACGATCACGCAGTGCCTAGACTCCCCGATCCACGCCGGCCTCATCGCGTACCACGGGCAGACGCTCCCGGGCGCGCACGACGGCATCATCGACGTCGTCACCTGGGAGGCGTACCGGCGCGAGCGCGAGCGGCGCGCGGGGGAGCGGCAGGTCAAGCGTCGCTACCTGCTCTCCGGGATCGCGCACTGCCCGTGCGGGGAGCCGATGCTCGGGTTCACGCAGGACAAGGAAGGTCGGCCCCGCACGGGACGCACCCGGTCGCCGTGGTCGTGCTACCGGTGCAGCAGCCTCGGCAAGCCCGAGGGGCACGGGCCCTGGAACATCAGCCTGCGCTTCGTCGAGCCCGTCGTCATGGACTGGCTGCACCAGGTCGCCGCCGACGTCGAGAACAAGGTGCCGCGCGCCGCGGCCCGGCGCGACAACGCGCACCGCGAGTCCCAGCGCATCGCACGCGAGATCACCGCGCTCGACGCGCAGCTCACCGCCCTCACCGGGCACCTGGCGTCCGGGCTCGTGCCCGAGGCCGCGTACGTGACGACCCGCGACGAGATCCTCGCTCGACGGGCCGAGCTCGAGCGCGGGCTCGCCGAGGCCGAGCGGCTCGTGCTCCATGTCCCGGACGACCCGTCGGCGATCGCGCGCGAGGCCCTCGCGGACTGGGACACGCTCCCGATCGAGACGAAGCGCGCGACCCTTCGGCAGCTCATCCGCACCGTCGTCATCGACTACGAGCACCGCACAGCCGACGTCGTACCGGTCTGGGTGCCTATGCACAACGAGGGATAACGGACGTCACGCGCACCGCGTGGGCGGTCAACATCCGCAAGCACGTGGTCCGTGCGTCGCACCTCGACGACCTCGTGCGGCTCGGCTCGCTCACCCCGCAGGCGGCGGCGTTCCTCGACGCCTCGGTCCGTGCCGGGCTGAACATCCTCGTCGCGGGGGCCACCCAGGCGGGCAAGACGACGATGCTCAACGCCCTCGCGGGATCAGTCCCGCCCACGCAGCGCGTCGTCACCTGCGAGGAGGTGTTCGAGCTCCGGTTCGCCGTGCGGGACGTCGTGTCCATGCAGTGCCGCCAGCCGAGCCTCGAGGGGACCGGCGAGATCCCGTTGCGGCGCCTCGTGAAGGAGGCGCTGCGCATGCGCCCGGACCGGATCGTCATCGGGGAGGTCCGCGAGGCGGAGAGCTTCGACCTCCTTGTCGCGTTGAACGCCGGAGTTCCCGGGATGTGCACCCTGCACGCGAACTCGGCTCGCGAGGCGATCACCAAGATGTGCACGCTGCCGCTGCTCGCGGGCGAGAACGTCTCCGACCGCTTCGTGGTGCCGACCGTCGCGTCCGCGATCGACCTCGTCGTCCACCTCGGCGTCGACGTCGACGGGCGGAGGGTCGTGCGCGAGGTCCTGGGGGTCACGGGCCGGGTCGAGCAGGGCGTGGTGGAGGCCGCGGAGATCTTCGTCCGGGCCGGAGACCGCCTGGTGCGAGCGGACGGGTTCCCGCCCGGCGCGGACCGGTTCGCGCGTGCGGGGATCGACCTGGCAGCCGTGCTGCACCCCGGTCGCGCACTCGTCTCGGGCGCCTCGGCCAGCACGGCGCGGTCGGGGGCGAGCTGACGTGGGCGTGGTCGTGGGATTCCTGCTCGGTGCGGGCCTGTTCTGCGTCTGGTGGTCGTTCTGGACGCCGGGCCCGCCCCGGGAGCGCCGCGCGGACGGCTGGGCGGCCCGCACCCAGGACCTCCTCGTGCAGGCGGGTGCGCCCTCCGTGACGCCAGGCGCCCTGGTGGCGACGAGCGCGGGCGTGGGGCTCGTGGTCCTCCTCGTCGCGACGGTCCTCGCGGGGTCGGTCACGATCGCCGCGTGCTTCGGGGCGATCGCCGCGTCGCTGCCGCTGCTCCTCGTGCGCTCCCGTGCCCGACGCCGGAGGGCGCGGCTGCGCGACGTGTGGCCCGAGGTGCTGGACCACCTCGCCTCCGGTGTCCGCGCGGGCCTGTCGCTGCCCGAGGCCGTCGGCCAGCTGGGTGAGCGTGGCCCGGCGGAGCTGCGGGAGCCGTTCGCCCGGTTCGCGGTGGACTACCGCGCCTCGGGGCGCTTCGGGGACTGTCTGGACCGGCTCAAGGAACGGCTCGCGGACCCGGTGGCCGACCGCATCGTGGAGTCGCTGCGCCTGACGCGCGACGTGGGCGGGACGGACCTGGGGCGGCTCCTGCGCACCCTCTCGGCGTTCCTGCGGGAGGACGCGCGGACCCGCGGCGAGCTCGAGGCGCGCCAGTCCTGGACGGTGAACGGCGCGCGGCTCGCCGTCGCGGGCCCCTGGGTGGTGCTCGGATTCCTGGCGTCGCGGCCCGAGACGGCGGCGGCCTACAACTCGCTGACGGGGGCGCTCGTCCTCGGCGTCGGAGCCGCCTGCTCCGCCGCGGCGTACCAGCTCATGCTGCGGATCGGGCGCCTGCCCGAGGAGGAGAGGGTGCTCCGATGAACGTGCTCGACGTGTCCCTGACGGGTGCCGCGATCGGGGCGCTCGGCGGGGTGGGGATGCTGCTCGTCGCGGCCGGTGTCCGCGGTCGTGCGATCCGGCTCGACGAGCGTCTCGCGCCTTACCTGCGTACCCACGACAGGACGTCGGTGCTCCTCCGCGACCAGCCGACCTGGACGCCGTTCCCGACGGTCGAGCGCCTGGTCGCGCCGGTGCTCGCCGACGCCGGCCGCGCGCTCGAGCGGCTCGGCTCCACGTCCGCCGACGTCCGCCGTCGGATCGAGCGCGCGGGCCGTCGTCAGAGCGTCGAGCAGTTCCGTGCACGCCAGCTCGTGTGGGGCGTCGTCGGGCTGGCGCTGGGCACGTTGCTCGCGATCGTCCTCGCCGCGACGCGCGGCTCGTCCGTCGTGCTGCTCGTGCTCCTCGCGCTGCTGTGCGGGGTGGGAGGAATCCTCGCCTGCGACCACGCCCTGACCCGCGCGGTGCGACGCCGGGAGGAGCGCATGCTCGCGGAGTTCCCGACCGTCGCCGAGCTGCTCGCCCTTGCGGTGAACGCCGGCGAGGGCCCGGTCGCGGCGCTCGAGCAGGTCGCGACGGCGGCCCGCGGGGAGCTCTCGAGCGAGCTGCGCGCGACCCTGGCGTCGGTGCGTGCCGGCACGCCGCTCGCGCGGGCGCTCGAGCAGCTCGCCGACCGGACGGGTCTGCCGAGCCTCACCCGCTTCGCGGAGGGGGTCGCGGTCGCCGTGGAGCGCGGGACCCCGCTCGCCGACGTGCTGCGCGCCCAGGCGCAGGACGTGCGCGAGTCCGGGCGCCGCGCACTGATGGAGGCGGGAGGCAAGAAGGAGGTGGCGATGATGATCCCGGTCGTCTTCCTCATCCTCCCCGTGACGGTGGTCTTCGCCGTGTATCCGTCGCTCGCCACGCTGCGGATCGGATTCTGAGCGGGGGCTCCCGGGGGTGCGCTCGGCACCCGTACAGCTCGAGAACGACATGACCGACGACGGACGAACCAGGGGGAAGCCATGCAGGTGTGGGGTCGCAGGACGCAGGGTGCACGGCGAGCAGCGCGCGAGGCGCTGGGACGGCTGGTGCGCGGAGACGCGGAGCGGGGTGACGTCCCAGGGTGGGTGCTCATCACCCTGATGACGGCGGGCCTCGTCATCGCGTTGTGGGCCGTCGCCGGGCCTGCGCTGACCCAGGCCTTCAGCAACGCGATCTCGAGCGTGGGCGCGCCCTGAGGTGGCGCACGAGGACGCTCTCGGCAGGGCATCGAACGACCCCGAGCGTGGGTCGGCGGTCGTCGACTTCACCCTCGTGTCCGTCCTGGTGCTCGTGCTGTTCCTCGGTGTCGTCCAGGTGGCGCTCGCGGTCCACGTGCGGGCGACGCTGGTGGACTGCGCGGCCGAGGGCGCTCGGGTCGCCGGCCGCGCCGACCGCGGCCCGCAGGACGGGGCCGTCCGGACGCGCGAGCTGATCACGGCCGCGCTCTCGCCGCGCTACGCCCAGGACGTCGTGGCGCGACAGACGGTCGTCGGCGGCCTCCCGGTCGTCGAGGTCACGGTCGCGGCGCCGCTCCCCGTCGTGGGCCTTCTCGGTCCCGCGGGTGTGGTGACCGTCGACGGGCACGCGCTCGAGGAGGCGCCGTGATCCGTCGGCTGCGGGTGCTCCTCGCCCGGCTCACCGGGGGCGCGCAGTGTGCGGAGCGGGGGAGCGCGGTCGTGGAGTTTCTGGGTGTGGCGCTCGTGCTGCTGCTGCCGGTGATGTACCTCGTGCTGACGGCCGGGCGGCTCCAGGCGGCCACGTTCGCGGTCGAGGGGGCCTCGCGAGAGGCCGCTCGGGCGTTCGTCACAGCGCCGTCCGCGGACGACGGCGCGCGGCTCGCCGAGGCGGCCGTCAGGCTCGCGCTCGACGACCAGGGCTTTCGGCCCGGTGCCGACGCGCTGACGATCTCGTGCTCCGCCACGCCCTGTCTCGAGCCCGGGGCCGAGGTGGTCGCGCGGGTGAAGTTCGAGGTGCCGTTGCCGCTCGTCCCGCCGTTCGTCCGTGCAGCGGTGCCTCTCGCGGTCCCGGTCGAGGCGCGGCACGTCGCGTCCGTCGACGAGTACGCCGCGAGGCGGCCGTGACGCGCGCGGGTCGCGACCCGTCGCGGCGGAGGGTTCCGTCGGACGGGTCGGAGGACGGTCGGATCATGCTCCTCGCCACGGCCTTCGTCGCGTTCGCGCTGCTGCTGGTCACGGTGGTGGTGAGCGCGACGCAGGTGCACCTCGAGCGCAAGCGGCTGTACGAGCTCGCGGACGCGCTCGCCCTCACCGCGGCGGACTCGATGGCGCCCGAGTCGTTCTACACGGGCGCCGCGACCGCACCGGTCGAGAGCGGCGTCCTGACCCTCACGGACTCCTCGGTCCGGTCGGACGTCCAGGACTACCTCGCGCGGAATCCTGAGGCGCTCGACGGCTTGCACGACGTCGTCGTGACCGAGGCGTCGACCGCGGACGGGCGCACCGCGACGGTCGGTCTGGCCGCGCGGGCGCGACCCGCGATGATCGGCTGGGTGACCCAGGCGTGGAGTGATGGCATCATCGTGCGTGCAGAGTCACGTGCCAGAGCGTGGTGAGCACCTGTTGCTGTTCGACGACGAGCATCCAGGAAGGGACGGTTCGCAACGACGCGTGAGCATGCTCCCGCGCCTTTGTTTACTTTCTTAACTTTGGATGGCCACTTCTGGTTGGGACCTGTCAAAACCCCAGGTTCGCCGCTATGGTGATCCGGTCCGACAACAACTCCAACGATGGAGAGCTACAACATGAACGCACGAGCAACGAAGAAGCTCGTCGCCGGGGGTGCCCTCGGCGCGATGCTCATCGGCACGGTCGCCCTCGCGTCCGCTGCCTCCGCAGACCAGGTGGGCGACGACCAGGGCGTCGACGTCTCGGTCGAGATCGAGTCGAACGTCGAGCCGGGCAACCTCGCCCTCTCGGTCGCCTCGAACGCGACCTCGCTCACCGAGCAGGACTCGACCGTCGAGGGCACCCGTGAGTTCACGGGCACCCTGCCCGACGTCACCGTCACCGACACGCGCACCGAGGTCGCCGAGGGCGCGTACTGGTACGTCGTGGGCAGCGCCTCGGACTTCACCGGCGACGCCGGCACGATCGAGGCGTCGAACCTCGGCTGGGCGCCGTCGCTCGTCAGCGAGAGCGAGAGCGGCCTCGTCGAGGCCGGCGAGGGTGTCGACCCCGAGCTCGAGGGTGGCGAGGGCCTCGCCGAGCAGGACCTCCTCGTGTCGGCCTTCGACTCGGCCGAGGTCAACCCCGAGGGCTCTTGGACCGCGAACGCGGGCCTCACGCTCCGCACCGCCGAGGACGTCGCCGCCGGCGCCTACTCCTCGACGATCACGCTCTCCCTCTTCGAGGACTGAGCACCCGGTCCTCGTGACCTGACGGTCGGCACCAGCCGACCGTCGACCGAGCACTCCAGGCGGGGGCCCGGCGCCCCGGGCGCGCGCCCCGCCGCCGCGGGGCCTCGCGCGGGGCGACAGCGCCGCGACCGCCGGCTCCGGTCCCGCGGAGGTACGCGCATTCGTCGAGGGTTACCTCCTAGCCGCGTACGACCAGCCTCGGCAGACCGAGT
>NZ_JBHXIC010000010.1:0-11215 GCF_042723955.1 Cellulosimicrobium cellulans
CCTTCGCGCGCGCGGGGGGCTTCTAACTCGGTGTGCGGGGGGGTGTGCGCTCCGCTTTCCGGTCCCGACTCCCCGCCGCCGCCGCCCGCGCCCCCCCCCGCCGGGCCCCCCCCCCCCGGTCTTGCGTCGGGGAGTCAGCCGCGTGCCTTCTCCACGGCCGCCCGCGCCGTCTCGCGCTCCGCCTTCTCCGCCTCCCGCAGCGCCTTCTCGAGCTCGCGCACCTTCTTCTGCGCCTCGCGGACGCGGCGCTCGGCGTCGCGCCGCTTGAGCGTCGCCTTCTTCACCTTGGGGTCCTTGACGTGCACGGCCATCTCGACCGGGGCGACGGCGTCGAGCGGGTCGGGCACCGTGCCGTACGCCGGGCCGTCCGCGTCGTCGGACGTGCCGTCCGGGGCGGAGGGGTCCCGCCCCGCGCCCGGGGCACCGGCGGCCCGCGCGTCGACGTACACCGCGATCCCGTCGAGGACGCGTTCGAGACCCCAGGCGGTGTCGTCGATCTCGCCCTCCTGCGCGTACGTCCCCGCCTCCACGAGCGGGCGCAGGTAGGGGAAGCGCACCTCGTCGACGAGGTCGCGCAACGCACCGCCCCAGCCGCCGCCCAGGACGGTCTCGTCACCCCCGGCCGCGGTCACGGCGCGGGCCAGGTCGGTCTGGAGCCGGGCGGCGTTCCGCGCGTAGCCGCTCACGAGGAGGATGACCGACATCTTCTCCTCGTCGTCGAGCGGCGTGGACCGCAGGGCGCGCAGCCCGCTGTCGGCGCCGCGCAGGTTGTTCGGCGTGAGGGGCGCGCCCGTCACGGGGATGTCGAGGAACCACGGGTGGGACGCGAACACCGCCATGGTGAACTGCGCCCACTCGCGCAGCTCCGCGCGCCAGTCCGCGGGATCGTGCGCGGGCGGGTACTCGACGTCGAGCGCGGCCTCCTGCATGAGGAGCAGCAGGTCGTCCTTGCTCGTCACGTACCGGTAGAGCGACATCGTCGTGAAGCCGAGGCTCTGGGCGACCTTCGCCATGGAGACCGCGGCCAGCCCGTCGGCGTCGGCGATCTCCATGGCGGCCTCGACGATCCGCTCGATGCTCAGCTCGCGCTTCGGTGCACGCTCGGGACGTTCGGCGACGCCCCACGCGAGCGCGAGCCGGGGCGGGAGGTCGGGTGCGTCCTACCGCCCCACAACCCCCCCGTGTTCGTGCGCCGCGCGGGTTCGTGTGCCGGGCCCGCCCCCGCGCCCGCCCCCCGTCCGGGGCCCCGTCCGGACGGGCGACAGCCGCATGCTCGGCGACGGGGATCAGCGGGCGGTCCGCCGGCGGTAGAGGACGGAGCCGGCGGCGCAGCTCACGACGAGGAAGCCCACGAGCCACGCGACGGCCGTGAGGACCGTCGTCGCGTCGGGCGCCCCCGCGAGGAGACCGCGGAACGTCTCGATGATCGGCGTGAACGGCTGGTTCTCGGCGAACCCGTGCAGCCAGGACGGCATGGTCTCGATCTCGACGAAGCCGGAGCTGAGGTAGGGCACGAAGAGGAAGAGGAAGTTCACCGACTGGGACGCCTCGACGCTCAGGACCAGCCCGAGCGCGACGCTGAGCCACGTGAAGGTGAGCACCGCGAGCACGGCGAACGCGACGAGACCCAGCCAGTCGCCGAGCCCCGCGTCGGGGCGGAAGCCCAGCGCGAGCGCGACGGCCACGACGACGACGGCGGACGCGAGGTTGCGCACCACGCTCGCCACGACGTGGCCCCACAGCGCGGACGGCCCGAAGATCGGCAGCGTCTTGAACCGGTCGATCGTCCCCGACGTCATGTCCTGCGCGACCCCCACCGCGGCGGTGGCCGAGCCGAACCCGAGGCACATGACGAGCACGCCCGGCACGACGTAGTCGATGTAGTCGTCCCCGCCGATCGCGCCGCCGAAGATGACGACGAACACGAGCATGATCATCACGGGCAGCACGAACGCGGTGATGAGCCCGTCGATGCTGCGGAGCTGGCGGCGCGTCTCGCGCGCGACCATCGTGCGCACGTCGCGCGCGGCCGTCGCGGGCGTCTGTCGGGCGCGCGCGACGGTGTGCGGCGGCCGCACCGGGGAGGTCGTGAGCGTGGGCGTGGTGGCGCTCATCGGGCGCCCTCCTTCCGGGTCAGCGCGAGGAAGACGTCGTCGAGCGTGGGCTTGACGACGCTGACCCCGACGACGGCGAGGTCGTGGGAGTCGGCGGCCGCGAGCACGTCGCGGATCGTGCGGACGGGGTCGTCGCTCGGCGCGGTGAGGGACAGGTCCTTCTCGTCCGTGGTCGTGCGGGCGAGCCCCAGCGTCGGTGCGAGACCGACGGCGGCCGCGAGGCTCGCGGGGTCGTCGAACGCGACGCGCACGTGGTCGCCCGCGACGAGCGCCTTGAGCTCGGCCGCCGTGCCGCGCGCGGCGACGCGGCCGTCGTGCAGGACGGCGATCGTGTCGGCGAGGCGGTCTGCCTCCTCCAGGTACTGGGTCGTCAGCAGGACGGTCGTCCCGTCGGCGGCCAGGCCGCGCACGACGTCCCAGAGCTGGGCGCGCGACGCCGGGTCGAGGCCGGTCGTCGGCTCGTCGAGGACGAGGACCGCCGGGTCGGCGACGAGGCTGATCGCGAGGTCGAGGCGGCGACGCATGCCGCCCGAGTACGTCCCGACGCGGCGCTCGGCGGCGTCGGTGAGGTCGAAGCGGGCGAGGAGCTCGTCCGCGTGTCGGCGCACCGTGCGCCGGGGGAGATGGGCGAGCTCGCCCATCATGACGAGGTTCTCGCGACCCGTCTGGAACTCGTCCACGGACGCGTACTGGCCCGTGAGCGCGATCGTCTCGCGCACCCGCGCCGCGTCGTGCACGACGTCCGCCCCCGCGACGCGGGCCGTGCCGCCGTCGGGCCGCACGAGGGTCGTGAGGATGTTGACGGTCGTGGTCTTGCCGGCGCCGTTGGGCCCGAGCAGCGCGAAGATCTCGCCGCGGCGCACGGTCAGGTCGACGCCGCGCAGCACGGCGTGGTCGCCGTAGGACTTCTCGAGCCCCTGCACGGCGATCATCGGTTCGGTCATCGCCTTCTCCTTCTCGGTCGGACGTGCTGGCCGGTGTGCGGCGCACACGGGCGTGTATGCCATAAACGACGTGTACACCATAAACACGTGCCGACGGGTCGGTCAAGGACTTCGCCGTGCCGGGAGAGAACCGTGGTCGCGCGAGGTAGAACTCTGGTCACCCGAGGTAGAACCGTGGTTGCGCGGGTGGAACCCTGCTTGCGTGGTCGACGCGCGGTAGCGTCCGGCGCTAGCTCGCGCGGGAGCGGGGTGCACCCGTGAGGGCGAGGCCGATCGCCGTCATCACGACGAGCGCGCCGAGCACGACGGCGACCGGCGTCGTCCACGTCCCGGTCGCCGAGTGCAGGGCGCCGGCCAACGTCGGCGCGACCGCCGCGAGGCAGTACCCCACGGACTGCACGGTGGCCGAGGCCTGGCGTCCGCGACGGACCGTCGGGAAGCGCTGCGCGACGAGCGTGAAGATGACGACGAAGTTCGCCGCCTGGGCGATGCCCGCCATCGACGCCCACACCGCCCACAGGCCGGGAGCGACGAGGAGGCCCACCGGCAGCGCCAGCCACAGCACCGCGATCACGGCGAAGCTCTGCCGCAGCGACCAGCGGCGCGCTGCCAGCGGCACGGCGAGCCCGCCGACGATCGCGAAGCCCTGGAACAGCGACGCCGCGCCGCCCGACGCCGCGCGCGGGATCCCCGCGAGGTCCTCCAGGATGAGCGGAAGCCAGGCCGTGAGCGCGTAGAAGCTCGACGACTGGAGCGCGAACATCGCGCACAGCCACCACGTGAACGGCGTCGCCAGGACGTGGCGCTCGCGGGCGACGGCGGGGTCGGTGCCCGTGACGCCCTCCGCCGCCGCGGCGGCGAGGCCGCCGGGGTCGGGGGAGGCGTCCTCGTCCGACCGGCCCGCGTCGTCCGGCGCGTGCTCCGCCCTGCCGGCGGGCGCCGTCGTGCCCGACGCCGTCCCGCTCGCCCGGCCCGTCGTCGTCCGTCCCGTCCGGCTCGCCTCGCGCGGGACGGCGCGGAGCCACCACACGAGCCCGACCACCGCGAGGACGGACCAGGAGGCCAGCGCCCAGCGCCACCCGAGGGCGTCGGCGAGGGGCGCGGTGAGCGCGGTGGTCGCGACGGTCCCCACGTTGATCGCGGCCGTGTACAGGCCCGTCACCGTCGCGACGCGCCCGGGGAAGTCGCGCTGGGCGATCATCGGGACGGCGAGGTTGGCCGTCGTGATGCCGAGCCCGAGCAGCACCGTCCCGGCGAACGTGCCCGCGGCGCCGAGGGCCGCGACGTCGGCCGAGCGCACGAGCGTGCCGGCGAGGATCAGCGCGAGGGCGACGGCGATCGCCGTGCGCAACGACGACCGTCCGAGCAGCCCCGCGACCGCGGGCGTCGCCACGGCGAAGCAGAGCACCGGGATGCCCGTCAGCAGGCCCGCGGCCGCCGCGGTGAGGTCGAGGTCCGCCGCGACGTCCGCGACGACGGGCGGCAGCGCCGTGAGCGGCGCGCGCAGGTTGACCGCGACGAGCAGCACCGCGACGAGCAGCACGCCGTCGATCCCGCCCCGGAAGGTGCTCGGGCGGGGCGGCCGGGACGGCGGCATCGGGCGGTGACCTCCGGGTGCGGGCGCGTGCGACGCCGCCGCCCGGTCAGCCGGGCCGTCGGTCAGTCGTCGAACTGTCCTACGACTGTACGCAGGAGCGCCGCGAGCGCAGGGCGGCCGCCGGGCTCCAGCGCGTCGAGGATGCGGGCCTCCACCGCGAGCAGGTCGGTCATCGCCGTGTCCACGCGCTCCAGACCCTCGGCAGTGAGCTCGACGAGCACGCCGCGCCGGTCGTCGGGGGACCGGCGGCGCACGACGAGCCCGCGCTCCTCGAGCCGATCGATGCGGTTCGTCATCGTCCCGCTCGTCACGAGCGTCTGCGTGACCAGCGCGCCGGGGGACAGGCGGTACGGCTCGCCGGCCCGCCGCAGCGCGGACAGGACGTCGAACTCCCACGTCTCCAGGTGCCCCCGCGCGAACGCCGTGCGGCGCGCGCGGTCGAGGTGCCGCGCGAGGCGGTCGACGCGCGAGAAGACGGTGAGCGGCTCGACGTCGAGGTCGGGCCGCTCGCGCTGCCACGCCGCGACGATGCGGTCGACCTCGTCCTCGTGCTGCTGGTCCATGACGCGAGGGTACTCGACGTGTCTCGACATCAAGACTCTTGACGCCCGTCACCCATACTGCCGGGAGACAACCGCGTTCGCGCGAGGTAGAACCCTGGTCGGCCGAGGTAGAACCGCGGTTGCCGGCCGCAGCACGACTCGTCGTCGCGAACCTGTCACCGCGGGCAGCTGCCCGGGTGGGCACCACCACCCACCCCGCCCACCCCGCCCTGCCACACGCCGTCGGGCAGCGCGACCAGGGTTCTACCTCGCGCGACCAGGGTTCTACCTCGCGTGGCCATGGTTCTGCCTCGCGGGGCCCCCGGGTCAGGTCGTGCGCAGGGCGTCCTTGAGCTTGACGCGGGCTCCCGTGCGCAGGACCGCGTTGGAGTAGATCTTCGCGGCGAGCCACACGAGCACCGGGATGACGGCGATCGACAGACCGAGCGCGAGGAGTGCCTCCCAGGTCTCGGCGCTGCCGAGCGCGATGCGCACGGGCATGAGGAGCGGCGAGCACAGCGGGACGTACGACAGCCACACGACGAGCGGGTTGTCCGGGGCCCACGGCGCGACGGAGACGCCCACGATGTACGGCACGATCATGAGGAACGTGACGGGGGTCGTGACGGCGCCGACGTCCTCCTGGCGCGAGACGAGCGCGCCGAGGCCGGCCATGAGCAGCGCGTAGCTGACGAACCCGACGACGAACCAGACGAGCGCCCAGACGGCCGCGGTGCCGAGGTCGATCGTCGACGTGTCGACCAGGCCCAGACCGAGCGCGGTCCCGACGCCGGCGAGCACGACGAGCGCGACCTGTCCCAGCCCGACGAGGCCGATGCCGAGCACCTTGCCCGCCATGAGCTGCCACGGGCGGACGGTCGAGAGCAGGAGCTCGACGACCCTGCTCGTCTTCTCCTCCACGACGCCCTGCGCGATGAGCTGGCCGCTGATCATGATGGCCATGAAGAGCAGGATCCCGGTGACGAGGCCGGTGACGTAGCGGGTCGGGTCGAACTCGCTGGGCTCACCGATCGTGCGGACGGTCGGCTCGGCCGTCGCGATGTCGCCCGCGACCTGCGCGGGGTCGCCGCCGAGGTCTGCGACGGCGTCGGACAACGCGGTCTGCTGGGCGAGCGTCGTGAAGACGGCCGTGAGGCCGGGGGAGAGCTCGGTGTCCACGACGACGGTGGGGGAGTCGGCGGTGCCGGTGACGAGGGCGTCGAGGTCGCCGTCCTGCACCTGTGCCTCGCCGGCGGCGTCGTCCGCGACGTCGACGGTCTCGACCTCGGTCCCGAGCGCGCTGCCCGTAGCGGTGATCGACTCCGCGAGCGCAGCGGTCTGCGGCGTGACACCGACGCGCTCCGCGGTCGGGCTGGACGAGCTCGCGGCGTTGAGCACGAACCCGCCGAGCACGACCGCGCCGACGAGGATGACGGTCAGCCAGACGAACGACTTCGAGCGGAGCCGCGTCATGATCTCGCGGCTCGCGACGAGGCGGATCGCGCCCCAGGACGTCAACGAGGTCCCCGTGCTCATGCCCCCACCTCCACGGTCTCGGCGGCCGTGCCGGCCGGCTTCTCCTCGGCGCTCACGACGTCGCGGTACAGCTCGGTGAGCGACGGTCGCACGAGCGAGAACTCGTGCACGGGCCCGGCAGCGAGGGCCGCCCGCAGCACGGCCTGCTCGCGTCCGCTGGTCCCGTCGACGGCTCCGTCGCCGGCGGCACCGGCGCCCGGCGTGAGCTCCACGACGGTGCGCGACCCCTCGAGGCTGACGGCTCGTGCGTCGGGCACGGCGCCGATCCAGCCCGCTCCGGGTGGCCCGTCCACGACCCATCGCTCCGTCTCGGTCCGGCGGAGCTCGTCGATCGTGCCGACCTCGACCATCGCGCCGTCCTTGATGATCCCGACCCGGTCGCACAGGCGCTCCACGAGGTCGAGCTGGTGGGAGGAGAAGACGACGGGGACGCCCGCCTCGGCGCGGTCGCGCAGGACGCCGCTCATGACGTCGACGGCGACGGGGTCGAGCCCGCTGAACGGCTCGTCGAGCACGAGCAGCTCGGGGTCGTGCGTGAGCGCCGCCGCGAGCTGGACGCGCTGCTGGTTGCCGAGCGAGAGCTTCTGCACCTCGTCGCCGCGGCGCGCCTCGACGCCGAGCGTCGTGGTCCACCGTTCCATGGCGTCCTGGGCCTCGGACGCGGACAACCCGTGCAGCCGGGCGAGGTAGACGAGCTGCTCGCCGACCTTCATGCGCGGGTAGAGGCCGCGCTCCTCGGGCATGTAGCCGATGCGCCGCCGCGCGGCGAGGTCGATCGGCCTGCCGTCCCAGCGCACCTCACCGCCGTCGGCGGCGAGCACGCCGAGGACGATGCGCATGGTCGTGGTCTTGCCGGCCCCGTTGGAGCCGACGAAGCCGAAGATCTCCCCGGCGCGCACGTCGAACGACGTCCCGCGCAGGGCGCGCACGTCGCCGTAGGTCTTGGTCAGCGAGTCGATCTCGAGTGTCGCCATGCGTCCCACACAACCACGCGGCACGGCGCGCGGCACGGGACAGATGTCACGTCCTGCCCCTCCTGTCGGCGGGTGCAGGCCCCTCCCGAGGTCGCGGCCCCGTCGCACGGTTCACCCCGGCGACGCGGGAGCTCAGCCCCGGTGCTCGTCGCGCACGGGCGGCAGGGGCGAGCGCGCGGCGCGCACGGTGAGGCGCAGCATCGCCGCGGTCGCGTGGTCGACGCCCGCGACGTCGTCGCGCCGGACCGCGTCGAGCGCGACCCAGAGGAGCTCGCGCGCGATCGCGCCCTCCTGCTCGTCGAGCCGTCCGGAGATCGACTCGACGGCGCTCATCGCGACGAGCACGCGCATGCCCGCCGACGTCGGCGGGGCGACCCGCACGCGCCGGATCTCGACGGCGTCGCGCAGGGCTCGGCGCTCGACGCGGGAGAGGCGGGGACCGGCCACCCGCAGCAGCGCCCGCGTGAGGAGCGCGGCGGTGACGCCCAGGAGCGTGGCGACGAGGACGAGCGCGACGGGCGCCAGGGCGTGCCCGACGACGAGCGCGCCGAGCGCGGTCGCCGCGCCCGCGACGAGCCCCAGGCGCACGTCGTCGACCGACGCGTGCCACTCGGCGTGGCGCCGCACGCGGTCGAGCTCGCGCGGCGTCAGGCCGGGGACGAGCACGTCGGTGCGCTGGACGATGCGGTCCGACGCCCCGGCGACGGCCCCCTGGAGGCAGCGCGCCGTCGTCCAGGTCGAGTATCCCCAGACCGTGGGACGGATCTCGTCCCGGCAGTCCTCGTGCGTGCGGTCGGTGGACCGGTCGTGCCCGTGCATGAAGTGCCCCGCTTCGTCGATCTCGTGCTTCCGCAAGGAGAGACGGGTTCGTCCGGCCACCATGACGCGGATTTCGGGAAGTTTCCCGGGCGACCGGTGGACGGACGCATCAGGGCGCCGTCACGACCTGGGCGTCGTGATGAGGTGCGGGCGCTTCTCCATGTCCGCGAGGCCGTTCCACGCGAGGTTGACGAGGTGCGCTGCGACCTCGGTCTTCTTGGGCGAGCGCGCGTCGAGCCAGTACTGCCCGGTGAGCGCGACCATGCCGACGAGCATCTGCGCGTAGATGGGCGCGACCTTGGGGTCGAGCCCGCGCGTGCGGAACTGGTGGGCGAGCAGGTGCTCGACCTGCGTCGCGACGTCGCCGATGAGGCTGGAGAACGTGCCGGTAGCCTGGGCGACGGGGGAGTCGCGCACGAGGATGCGGAAACCGTCCTCGGACGCCTCGATGTAGGACAGGAGCGCGAGCGCGGTGCGCTCGAGGAGGACCTTGGGGTGGCCGCCCTCGTCGAGCGCGCCGGAGAGCGCTGCCGTGAGCGCCTGGACCTCGCGGTCCACGACGACGGCGTAGATGCCCTCCTTGCCGCCGAAGTGCTCGTACACGACGGGCTTGGACACCTCGGCGCGCGCGGCGATCTCCTCGACGCTCGTCCCCTCGAACCCCTTCTCGGCGAACAACCGACGGCTGACCGCGAGCAGCTGCTCGCGCCGCTGGCTCGCGGTCATGCGGGATCGGGGGGTGCGTCTGGATTCGGCCACGGGTCCATCATGCCGTGCGGCCGCTCCCGGCAGACGGAGGGTCCCGGCCCGACGGCGCGGGCGCCCTGCGGGCGGGCGCGCGTGCTGGGTGTGGTGCGGACCACGTCCCGGGCGCGGCGCGGACCGGACGAGACGGGCACGACCGGCGTCGGGCACGGGGACCGACCTGGCAGACTGTTCCTGGACCCACCCCGCCCGCCGTGGCCCGGGAACGCACCGGGCGCGAGCGTCGCCGGGTCCGATCCGCCTTGGTGTAATCGGCAGCACAAGGGTTTTTGGTGCCCTTGGTCCAGGTTCGAGTCCTGGGGGCGGAGCTCGTGCCACCGATCCCGAGGGGAACACCCATGGAAGCTCAGCAGGGCACCGACACCACCGTCGCCCCCGCTGCCGTGATCGTCCTCGCCGCCGGCGAGGGCACGCGGATGAAGTCGTCCACCCCCAAGATGCTGCACACGCTCGCGGGCCGCAGCCTGCTCGGGCACGTGCTCGTCGCGGCGCGCTCGCTCGACCCGGCGCTGCTCGCCGTCGTCGTGCGGCACGAGCGTGACCGTGTCGCCGAGCACGCGGTGTCGGTCGACCCGGACGCCGTCGTCGTGGACCAGGACGAGATCCCCGGGACGGGCCGGGCCGTGCAGTGCGCGCTCGCCGCGCTCGACGCGAAGGCCCACGCGCAGGCGCTCCTGCACGGCGTGCCCGACGGCGAGGAGGGACGCGGCGCCGGCGACGGGCTCGAGGGTCCCGTGGTCGTGACGGCGGGCGACACCCCCCTGCTCGACGGCGGCACGCTCGCCCAGCTCCTCGCCGCGCACGTCGTGGACGGCAACGCGGTGACGATGCTGACGACGGAGCTCGAGGACGCGACGGGCTACGGGCGCGTCGTGCGCGACGGCTCGGGCGACGTGCTGCGCATCGTCGAGCACAAGGACGCGTCGGCCGACGAGCGCGCGATCCGCGAGATCAACGCGTCGATCTACGTGTTCGACGCCGCGGTCCTGCGCCGCGGGCTGGGCACGCTCGGCCGGGACAACGCGCAGGGCGAGGTCTACCTCACGGACGTCGTCGCGGCGGCGCGCGCCGAGGGCGGCACGGTCCGGGCGCTCGTCTCGGCGGACCCGACGATCGTCGAGGGCGTCAACGACCGCGTGCAGCTCGCGACGCTGCGTGCGGAGCTCAACCGCCGGATCCTCGAGGACTGGATGCGCGAGGGCGTGACGGTCGTCGACCCGGCGACGACGTGGGTCGACGTCGACGTCGAGCTCGCGCGCGACGTGACCCTGCTCCCGGGCACGCAGCTCCACGGGGCGACGGTGGTCGCCGAGGGCGCGACGATCGGCCCGGACACGACGCTCACGGACACCGAGGTCGGCGCGGGCGCGACGGTGACCCGTACGCACGGCAACCTCGCCGTGCTGGGCGCGGGGACGTCCGTCGGGCCGTTCGCCTACCTGCGCCCGGGCACCGTGCTGGGGGCGAAGGGCAAGATCGGCACGTTCGTCGAGACGAAGAACGCGGAGATCGGCGAGGGTTCCAAGATCCCGCACCTGTCCTACGTGGGCGACGCGACGATCGGCGAGCACACGAACATCGGCGCCGCGTCGGTCACCGTCAACTACGACGGCGTCCACAAGCACCGCACGGTGATCGGATCGCACGCCCGCACCGGCGCGGACAACATGTTCGTCGCGCCCGTGAGCGTCGGCGACGGCGCGTACACCGCCGCCGGGTCCGTCATCCGCCGCGACGTGCCCGCGGGCGCGCTCGGCGTGAGCGGCGGGCAGCAGCGCAACATCGAGGGCTGGGTCGAGGGGGGGGGGCCCCGGCCCCCCCCCCCCCCCCCCCCCCGCGCCCCGCCCCCCCCCGCCCCCCCCGCGCCCCCCCCCCCCGCCCGCGCGCGCGGGCCCCGCCCCCCCCCCCCCCCCGCCCCCCCCCC
>NZ_JBHXIC010000010.1:11225-67212 GCF_042723955.1 Cellulosimicrobium cellulans
GGGGGCGCGCAGGCGGGGGCCGCGCGCGCTCCGCCCCTCGGGCGGGTGGGGGGGTGCGGGACCCGCCCCCGCCCGCCCCCCCCCGGCGGCCGCGGGCGCCGCGCGCGCGAGCGACCCTGAGGCCCCGCCGCTCGGCGCGCAGGCGCAGGCCCAGCTCGCGGACCAGAGCGCCGCCGCGACGGCCGAGCGCCCGACCCCGCCGCCCCCCGGCCCGGAGCTGGAGCACACGCTCGAGGCGCTGCGTGGCGGTCGTTCCGCGACCACGGCAGACTGACCGCGTCCGGCCGAGACCTCCTCAGACCTACCCCGCACCCGGAAACACCACCGAAGGAACCCACTGGTATGAGCAGCACGATCGCCGGAAACGGGGAGAAGTCCCTCGTCCTCGCCTCGGGGCGCGCGCACCCCGAGCTCGCCAACGACGTCGCGCGGGAGCTGGGCATCGACCTGCTGCCCACGACCGCGTACGACTTCGCGAACGGCGAGATCTACGTCCGGTTCGGCGAGTCGGTGCGCGGCGCCGACGTCTTCATCCTCCAGAGCCACACCGCACCGATCAACCAGTGGATCATGGAGCAGCTGCTCATGGTCGACGCCGCGAAGCGCGCCTCGGCCCGCACCATCACGGTCGTCCAGCCGTTCTACGGCTACGCCCGCCAGGACAAGAAGCACCGTGGCCGCGAGCCGATCTCGGCCCGCCTCATGTCCGACCTGTTCACCGCGGCGGGCGCCGACCGCCTCATGAGCGTCGACCTGCACGCCGCGCAGACGCAGGGCTTCTTCGACGGTCCCGTCGACCACCTGTGGGCGATGCCGATCCTCACGGACTACGTCCGCACGCGCGTCGACACCTCGAACGTCACGGTCGTCTCGCCCGACGCCGGCCGCATCCGCGTCGCCGAGCAGTGGGCGGCCAAGCTCGGCGGCGGCCCGCTCGCTTTCGTGCACAAGACGCGCGACATCACGCGCCCCAACCAGGCCGTCGCGAACCGCGTCGTCGGCGAGGTCGAGGGCCGCGACTGCGTGCTCGTCGACGACCTCATCGACACCGGTGGCACGATCGCCGAGGCGGTGCGCGTCATCCTCGCCGCCGGTGCGCGGTCGGTCATCGTGGCCGCGACGCACGGCGTGCTGTCCGACCCGGCGGCGCAGCGCCTCTCGGAGTGCGGGGCGAGCGAGGTCGTCATCACGGACACCCTGCCCATCGCCGCGGAGAAGCAGTTCCCGCAGCTCACCGTGCTCTCCATCGCGCCGCTCGTCGCGCGCGCCATCCGCGAGGTGTTCGACGACGGGTCGGTCACCTCGCTCTTCGACGGCAACAGCTAGGTCCGTCCCAGCCAGGTCGCCCACCGTTCGCGGTCGGTCGGGTCGAGGCGCGTGCGCCCGATCCGATCGCGGACGGCGGTGACGACCTTCGCGGGCAGCTCGGGGTTCGTGGGGCTGACGGTGGCCACGTCGTGGGTGAGCAGCACGTCCGCGACGTCGTGGCGGCCTCGTGCCTCGGGGAGATCCTCCACCAGGTGCGCTGCCGCGCGGAGCTCCGCGACCGCCTCGGGCGTGGTCGCGAGATCGGTGCTCAGGACGGGTGGGCGACGCGCGAGGATCCGCTCCGTCGTCGTGAGGCCCGCGGCGCGCAACGGGTCGGCGTGCCGTGCGAACGGCTGGACGTCGAGCAGGCCGGCGGGGTCGGTGCCGAACTCGTCGAGGTACTCCGGACGTCCCCGGTAGGCCGTCAGCATGGGGTCCTTGTGCAGCCAGCCGAGCATCCCCGGGAGCTCGACCGCGCGGCGCAGATGTTCAGTGGCGCGCCGCGCGTCCACGTCCTGCAACGGCCGCCGGATCGCGTAGGTGCAGGCGAGGTTGTAGTCCCCCATGGGAGTCGCGCAGAACCGCGGGGCGGTGGTGAGAGGCCGCGGCTCCTCGCCCGTCGCCTGGGTGTAAGCGACCCGCAGGTCGTCGCCCTGCACGGACTCGGGGTCCGGCGATCCCGCCCGTGGGGCCGACACCCCTTCGCTGCCGGCTCCGTCGGCGATCGCCTGGTGGTACATGGTCTCGGCGGCGTCCCGGAGCCTCTGCACGAGCGCGTCCTCGCGTCCGGCGGCGCGCTCCTCGCCCAGGGACGCGAGAAGCTCGCGGACCGCTCTCCTGGCACCGGTGTCGAGATGCCCGACCGGAGGTGTCGTGTCTCGGTGCGCAGCGAAGCACGCGTTGGTCGCGACGACCGCGCGCGAGTACAGCGCGCGCAGGCGCAGGGAGCGGTAGCCGTCGAGCCCCTCTGTGCGACCGACGAAGGCATCGAGCCACCGTCTGTAGTCGTCCAGGTCCTCGCGCGTGGTGTCGCGCCGGGCGGTGGCGTTCGCGAACGCGACCTGGGCGAGGTCGTTCGCCGGGTCGAGGCTTACCGCCCGTGCCAGGAGGGACCTCTTGTGCTCGGAGGTCGCGGCGAGGTCAGTCTGGGCGACGTAGTAGAGCGCGAGGCTGCGCCACTCCGTCGCGCCGCACAGTCCTTCGAAGCCGGGGTGGTGGCGCGAGAGTGTCATGAGCACGACGGCCGCGGCGGCGCGGTGCAGGTCGATCTTGGCGGAGACCTCGGCCGTCTCGGGGCTCTTGGTCTCGGATCCCAGGATGCGGGCACGGTCGACGACGGCAGAACCTGCCGCTCGTCCGTTGCGCGTGACGACGACGGACAGGTTGTCGGGACTGGTCACCCCGACCCGGACGCGCCAGGGCACGGACCCGAGGAGCCACTGCACCACGGTCAGGGCCGCCTTGGCGAACGCCTGCTGCGGCAGCTCGGTGAGCGTCGACCCGCCCAGGGTGTTGATGTCGGTGGCCGTCGGGGTCTCGAGGCCCCGAGGCGGTTCGGCACCGAGCTCGGCGAGAAGTGCGACGAGGTGGCCGCCACCGGACCCGTCCTCGGACGACGACCGGTCGCCGCTGTCCGACGTGACGTCGACCGTCAGTCGCAGCCTGGTCGCGAGGACCGTCCCGGTCAGCAGCACCCCGAGCCCCGCGGCAGCCGTACCGGGCAGGAGCGTGCCGACGAGCCCGAGCTCTCGGACCCCGACGACGATGTCGAGCACGCTCGCGGCGAGCCCGAGGCCACCGAGCAGGATCGTGGCCAGTGAGAGCGCGGCGAGGACGCTCGGCCACCCGGCACTCGCCGTGCCGTTGGAGGGCGCGCCTTGACGCGCGTCGCGGGCGAGCCACGCAGCGGCGATGCCGGCGCCCAGCGTGACGAGCACGAGCACTCCGGTGACGACGCCGCCGGCGCGTGCGTCGCCGGCAGACCACGGTGCGGTCGCGGCAGGAGGGCCCCAGACGAGTAGCGCGGCACCGGACACGAGGGCGACCCAGCCCGCGACGGTGGCCGCGCAGCGTTGCCGTGTCGTCAGGACGGGCCAGTGCAGCGTGGTGGGCAAGATGGCGCGAGCGAGCACGGCGAGCAACAGGACCGCGACCCCGAGAGCGAGCAGAGGAGTGCCGAGCGGCTCGACCGACTCCACGAACGTGCGCCATGCCCGGCCGATTCGCTCGGTGGCAGCTTGCGGCGCGTCCTGGAGCACCTCGGCGGCGGTGACGTTCTGCTCGTCGATCGCGAGCGCCTGCTCGGCCCGAGCCGTGGCCGCCGCCCACGACCCCGACGAGCCCGACGCGGGCGGCTCGCCACCGGGCACCAGGAGCCTCGCGTCGTCGGCCACGTCCTGGGCGGTCGAGATCGCGGCGCCGGCCGCCGCGTACGCGTCGTCGCACGCCCGATCCTCGTCGAGCTCGGTCACCCCGCTGCCGGACAGAGAGCTCGACCGGTACGCGTCGATCAGGGTCTGTGCGTCACCGGGGCGGGCGCCGTCGACCAGTGCGAGCGCCTCGCTGCACGCATGAGGCGTGCGCGGTTCCTCGTCGGGCGCGTTGTCGGCCGACGCCGGGGCGCACGGGGCGAGGGCTCCGAGCAGAACGGCCACGGTGATGAGGACACGGCGCATGCGGACCTCCGGCGCTCTGCTGTCGCGACGTGGTGCCCCCACCAGGAGAGTGGCAGCCGGGAGCCGTTCGTGCAGGGTGCGCGCGGGTGAATTCGGGGCGGCACTCGCCCACCCGTGCGAGCATGGCCGCCATGAGCGCATCGGGAGTGACCACCACCGGACAGGGGGCGGTGACCGCGGCGCCGGACGTCGCGGTCGTCGAGCTGGGCGCGGAGTCGAGCGCGCCCGGCGTCCAGGAGGCCCTCGACCGGGCGAACACGGGGCTCGCCGCGGCGCGTGACGCGCTCGTCGCGGCGGGCGTCGACCCCGCGGACGTGCGCACGTCGCAGACGTCGACCTGGACCGAGCAGCGCGACGACGGCCCGCGCACGACGGCGCGGCTCACCCTGCGTGCGACCGTGCGCGACGTCGCGGCGTGCGGGGAGATCGTCCGCGCCGCCCTCGACGCGGCCGGGCCCGTCGCGCGGCTGGACTCGACGAGCCTCGCCGTCGGCGACCCGGGACCGCTCGCCGTCGCGGCGCGCGACGCCGCCTTCGCCGACGCGCGCTCGCGCGCCGAGCAGTACGCGCGGCTGGCGGGCCGCTCGCTCGGCCCGGTCGTCGAGGTCCGCGAGGACACGGGCGGGCCTGGCCCGATGCCGCGCCTGATGGCCGCCAAGGCCGCGAGCGACGCACTCGTCGTCGAGCCCGGCACGCAGGAGGTCCGCGCGAGCGTGACCGTGCGTTGGGAGCTCGCGGACTGAGCTCCCGGAGAGCGCGCGACCGTGAGGGCCGCACGCCCGGGCCATGACAAAAGGCAGGTGTTCCCGGTCCTCGCGCGCCGTAGCGTGAGGACCATGCTCATCCTCGAGGACTACCTGCTGCTCACGCTCGACGACGTGACCGGGAAGACCGTCGTCGACGCCTCGTACCGCGAGCAGGTCGCCGCGGGGGCGCTCCTCGTCGAGCTGGCGCTCCTGGGCCGCGCCGACCTCGCCGGCGACGGCGACGGCGGGCGCGTCGGCCGGATCGTGGTGCGGGACCCGTCACCGACGGGCAACGCGCTGCTCGACGAGGCTCTCGACGTCGTGCGGTCGCGCGAGGGGTCGAAGCCCAAGGCGCTCGTGGCGCCCCTCGCGAAGCTCAAGCCGGCGTCCCGCGCGATCGGGTCGCTCGCGGAGCGCGGCGTCCTGCGCCGCGAGGAGGGGCGCGTGCTGGGGATCTTCCCCACCACGCGCTGGCCGGCCGCCGACACCCGGCACGAGGACGGCGTCCGCGCC
Organism: Cellulosimicrobium cellulans; assembly: GCF_042723955.1. GTDB lineage: Bacteria > Actinomycetota > Actinomycetes > Actinomycetales > Cellulomonadaceae > Cellulosimicrobium > Cellulosimicrobium cellulans_H. Next base: position 16,468 of record NZ_JBHXIC010000010.1, read on the forward strand.
GACCTGTGGCGCGTCCTGGTCGACGGCGGTGCGCCGGACCAGCGCACGGCCGCCCTGGTCGCGATCCTCGCCGCGACCGGGCAGGCGGGCCGCGTGCTGGCCGCGGGCGACGGCCGTGGAGCTCCGGCCGTCGTCGACGGCGGGGTCGGCCTGTCCGGGTCGCGCCGCCGCTCCGTCGACGCGCGCGCGAAGGAGATCGCGCGGCAGAGCTGGGCGAGCGAGGCCGTGCGCGCCTACGTCGAGGAGATCACCGCGGCGATCCTCGTGGGCGCCACGGTCGCCACGACGGCAGCGGCGACGAGCTGACGACGGAAGAGCGGGCGCGGGTTTCGTCCCACCGTCCCGCCCGGGTACAGTAGTCAGGTTGCCTCGGCGAGGGACGTCTGACGGCCGGCAGCGCTGGACCGGTGAGCACACCGGCGGCGCGGGACCGCGAGTGTCAGCCAGACCTGTTGGATCTCCGTTATCGACTGGGCGGTCGTCCTCCTGCGCGCCCGTCACACGTCCCGCGCCGACGCAGCCGCCCGTCCGGGTGGCCCTCTCAACCGTCCGGACAGCCGACCGCTCCCCACTGGTGGCCGGCCCGCAACGTTCTTCCAGGAGTGATCCACGTGTCTGAGATCAAGCTCGCCGCCGAGGCCCGCACCGAGTTCGGCAAGGGTGCCGCCCGCCGCGTCCGCCGCGCCGGCAAGATTCCTGCGGTCCTCTACGGCCACGGCACCGACCCGCTGCACGTGACCCTGCCGGGGCATGAGACGATGATGGCGCTCAAGCACTCGAACGCGCTGTTCTCGATCGAGCTCGACGGCAAGGCCCAGCTCGCGATCGCCAAGGACGTCCAGCGCGAGCCGGTCCGCAACGTCATCGAGCACGTCGACCTGCTCATCGTGAAGAAGGGCGAGAAGGTCGCCGTCGACGTCCCCGTCGTCGTCACCGGCGAGTCCGCCCCCGGCACCATCCACCTCGTCGACCTGCAGACGCTCGCCATCGAGGCCGAGGCGACGCACCTGCCCGAGTCGATCGAGGTCTCCATCGAGGGCCTCGAGGCCGGCTCGCAGATCCTCGCCGGTGACGTGAAGCTCCCGCAGGGCGCCACGCTCACCGCGGACGCCGAGCTCCTCGTCGTGTCGGTCACCGAGCCGCAGGCCGAGGCGACCGAGGACGAGGCCGCCGAGGCTGCCGCGGAGGCTCCCGCCGAGGCCGCCGCGGAGTGATCCTCCCGTCGTCGGCTGACGCCACGACGACCCGCGTCGGACGCCCGGTACCGTGACGGTGCCGGGCGTCCGTGCGCCCGCACCGCAGACCGCCCCGTACCCACCCGCAGCAGCGTGCCGCCCCGCGCGGGACCCGGACGAAGGACGAGAGACGACATGACCGACCAGCCGTGGCTCGTCGTCGGGCTCGGCAACCCCGGGCCGACGTACGCGGGAAACCGCCACAACCTGGGCCACATGGTCCTCGACGTCCTCGCGGGACGCGCCGCCGCCCGGTTCGCGCGCCACCCGCGCGCGCAGGCCGCCGTCGCCGAGGCCCGCATCGGGATGCTGCCCGGCGGACGACCCGGGCCGCGCGTCGTCCTGGCCAAGCCGACGACGTACATGAACGTCTCGGGCGGCCCGGTGTCGGGGCTCGCGAAGTACTACGGGATCGACCCGGACCACGTCGTCGTGGTCCACGACGAGGTCGACATCCCGTTCGGCGCCGTGAAGCTGAAGATCGGCGGCGGCGAGGGCGGCCACAACGGCCTGCGCGACATCAGCAAGGCCCTGGGCACCAAGGATTACGTCCGTGTGCGCGGGGGCGTCGGCCGCCCCCCGGGCCGCCAGGATACCGCCGACTTCGTGCTCAAGGACTTCAAGGGCCCCGAGGCCAAGGAGCTCCCGTTCCTGCTCGACGACGCCGCGGACGCGGTCGAGATGCTGCTCACCGAGGGCCTGCTCGCCGCCCAGGGGAAGTACCACACGCGGGCGTAGCGTCGTACGGAGCGGGTCAGGACGCCCGTTTTCACCCGGGTGACGTCGCTTCGTCCCCCACCTGCGGCGGTCCCTCCGACCTAGGCTGAGTGCCTGCGTTCGCGAGGGAGGGCCGATGACCCACGGTGTCGCGCTCGCGCACGACTACGCGACCCAGCGTGGCGGCGCCGAGCGAGTCGCGCTGCTGCTCGCGGACGCGTTCCCGGGCTCGCCGATGTACACGACGCTCTACGACCCGGCCGGCACGTTCCCCGAGTTCGGCTCCCTCGACCTGCGCACCTCCGCCCTCGACCGGGCCGCGCTCCTGCGCCGCCACCACCGGGTCGCGCTCCCGTTCCTCGCGCCCGCCGTCGACCGGCAGCGCGTCGAGGCGGACGTCCTGCTCGCGTCCTCCACGGGCTGGGCCCACGGCTACCGCGGGGCGGGGCGCACGGTCGTCTACTGCCACGCGCCGGCCCGCTGGCTCTACCAGCGCGACCGGTACCTCGGGCCCGCGGAGGGCTCTCCCGCGCACCGCGCGCGACGGGGGGCCGCGGCCGCCGCCCTCGGCCTCCTCTCCCCGGGACTGCGTCGCTGGGACGCCGCCGCCGCACGCCGCGCGGACGTCTACCTCGCCAACTCGACGGTGACGCAACGCGCGATCCGTGACGCCTACGGCATCGAGGCCGAGGTGCTCGCACCGCCGCCCGCGATGCTGCCGGACGGCGAGGAGCGCGCGGTCCCCGGCGTGGCGCCCGGCTTCCTCCTGTGCGTGGCACGACTCCTGCCGTACAAGAACGTCGACGTCGTCGTCGAGGCGGCCCTCGAGACCGGGCGCGAGCTCGTCGTCGTCGGCGACGGCCCGGACCGCGCGCGGCTCGAGGCGCAGGCGTCCCGCGGGGGCGGCCGCGTGCACCTGCTCGGCCGCGTCGACGACGCCACCCTGCGCTGGGTCTACCGGAACGCGGCGGCGCTCGTCGCGGCGTCGTACGAGGACTACGGCCTCTCGCCGCTCGAGGCCGGGGCGTTCGGCCGCCCGAGCGTGGTCCTGCGCGACGGCGGGTACCTCGACACCGTGGTGGACGGCGTCAACGGCGTCTTCTTCGACGCGCCGCGTCCGGGTCTCGTCGCGGAGGCGATCGAGGTCGCGGCGGGGCGCCCGTGGGATGATGGCGCCGTCACGGCGCACGTCGCGACGTTCGGCCGCGACCGGTTCGTCGAGCGGCTGCGCGGCGTGGTGGCCCAGCAGCAGGACCGCACCGTCGGCGCGGGCCGACCCGGCGGGGGGAGAGCACAGCGATGACGATCAGGGAGTTCCTCCGCACGATCTGGGCGGGCAAGTACTACGTGCTCGCCGCCGTCCTGGTCGTGGTCGCGGGTGCGCTGTTCTACCTCGCCCGTCAGGAGACGATGTACCGCGCGACCGCGACGGTACAGCTCTACGGCGTGCAGAGCGCGCAGGGCGGTGAGTCGCTCGTCGAGGTGACCGTGGCCACGGACCCCGACGACGTGACGTCGCCCGAGGTGGCGGCCGCAGCCGCGACCGCGCTCGGGGAGCCGGCGAGCTCCGCCGACGAGCTGGCGGCCCTGGTGGAGGCCGATGTGGACGGCGAGAGCAAGACGGTCGCCGTCAAGGCGACGACCCCGGACGAGGCCTGGTCCGTGGAGGTCGCCAACGCGTTCGCGGACGCGTACGCAGCCCAGCTCGTGATCATCCAGGGGGCGCAGGCCACTGAGCTCGAGGCACGCCGGCAGGCGCTGGCCGAGCAGCTCACGGGCGTGCGGCAGCGCCTCGCCGCGGACGGCGAGGACCCCCTCGCGCTCGCCGAGCAGGACATCATCGTGGGCGACTACTCCGCGCTCACCGTCCAGATCAACTCGCTGCGCGGGATCGCCGTCCCGGGCGAGGTTGTCATGCCGGCAACGGGTTCGGAGGCGCTCGGCCTGTCCCGCGCCACGGTGCTCGCGCTCGCGATCCTCGTCGGCCTGGTCGCCGGGATCGGGCTCGCGTTCGCTCGTCGCGGGCTCGACGTCCGCGTCCGGAGCGCGGCCGAGTCCACGCGGCTCACCGAGACGCCCGTCCTCGCGGAGCTCTACGGCACGCGCCCGGCGGAGAAGGAGTTCGCCCACACGCACGCGCTGCCCGTCGCGAGCAAGGTGGCGACGCCGTTCACGGAGTCCATCCGCGAGCTGCGCACCGCCGTGCAGGTCTCCACGGCCGGGATGAAGCACGCGGTCGTCGTCGTCACGGCGGCAGACCCGTCAGCCCCGCGCTCGTTCATCACAGCCAACCTCGCGGCGTCGTTCGCGCTCAGCGGGCGACGCACCGTGGCGCTGTCGGGCGACCTGCGGCGCCCACAGCTCGACCGCATGCTCCCGGCCCCCGAGGACTGGGCCGGGCAGGACCAGGAGCTGCGCCCGACAGCGGTGCCGAACCTGCGCGTCATGCCGGTGCCCGAGGAGGAGATGGATCCCGCCGACTTCCTCGCCACGGAGCGGGCGCGAGGACTCGTCCGGAGCCTGCGCGACCACGCGGAGGTCGTCGTGGTGGACGCGCCTCCCGTCCTGGCGGCGGCCGACGCGACGATCCTCGGCGGCTACGCGAACGGCGTCGTCCTCATCGCCTCGGCGGGTCGTACCGACCGTGCGGTGCTCGCCGAGGCGGTCGAGCGGCTGCGCGTCAGCAACGTCCCGCTGCTGGGCATCGCGCTGACCGGGGTCACGGGCGACCGGCGCATGCTCTACGCCTCGACGTACGGCGACGACGCCGAGCAGGAGGTGGGCGAGGGCGTCGTCCAGGCGGCCGCGGCGCCGGTTACCTCCACCACGCGAAGCACCGCCGAGGCGGGCCTCGCCGAGGGTGCCGAGGTGGCGCTCGCGCTGTCCGTGCCGGTGCGCTCCGGCACGTCGGAGACCGAGCCTGCCGGGGACGACGCACAGCAGCCCGTCGGGACGCGACGCGCGTCGGTCGCCGCCGCCGCGGTCCCGGTCGACGACACGTCGGGTCGCTCGACAACGCCGCCCGCCGCACCGGTCGGTGGTGCACCGGTGCCCGAGAGCGCGACCGACCCCGGGGAGCCGCATGCCCGCGGCAAGCGGCGCGCGGTGCTGGCCCCGGCGTGGAGCAAGGTCGAGCCGGCCACGCCGGAGGAGACCGGTGACGAGAGCGCACCCGACGAGCGCAAGCGCCCCTTCCGGTGGTGACGGTCCCGGGCGGTCCACCGCTCCGGGTCCTCGTGCTCGACCACACGGCGGAGCTGGGCGGGGCTGAGCTCGCGCTCGTGCGCACGTGCGCGGCGCTCAGGCCCGACGTGGACGTCCGGGTGCTGCTCTTCGCCGACGGCCCCCTGCGTGCGCACCTCGAGGACCTCGGGGTCCGGGTCGAGGTCGTGCCGCTCTCGCCCTCCGTGGCGACCGCGGACCGAGAGTCGGCGGGACGGCTGTCCGCCGCGACCGTCACGGGCGCCCTCCGCATGATCCCCTTCCTCTGGCGGCTCGCGCGACGCGTGCGGGTGCTGCGTCCCGACGTCGTGCACACCACGTCGCTCAAGGCGGACCTCCTGGGGATCGTGCCCGCGACGCTCTCCCGCCGGCCCCTCGTGTGGCACGTCCACGACCGCATCGCTCCCGACTACCTGCCCGGCCCGCTCGTCCGGGTCGTGCGCGGGCTGGCGCGCCGGGTCCCGGCGGCGGTGGTCGCGAACTCGCGCGCGACGGCGGCGACGCTGCCCGTGACGACGGCGGTCGCGTACCCCGGGTTCGCGCCGGCGCAGGCGGCGGGCGCCGAGGGCGCGCTCGCCGCACGACCCGACGTGCCGGACCCCGTGGTCGTCATGGTCGGCCGGATCAGTCCGACCAAGGGCCAGCTGGAGGCGGTGCGCGCCCTGCGGACGGTCGTGGACGCCGCGCCGACGGCTCGGCTGCGGGTCGTCGGCGAGCCGGCGTTCGGTGCCGAGGACTACGCCGCGCAGGTCCGGGCAGAGGTGACGCGGCTCGGCCTCGACGACCACGTCGACCTTCTCGGGTTCGTCCCCGACCCGCGCGCGGAGCTCGATCGCGCCGCCGTGTGCGTGCACGCGTCGCCCGTGCCCGAGCCGTTCGGGCAGGTCGTCGTCGAGGCGATGGTCCGCGGCGTGCCGGTCGTCGCGACGCGCGCGGGGGGCGTCGAGGAGATCCTCGACGACCCCGAGGCGGGTACGCCCTCGCTCGGGCTCCTCGTACCGCCGGGCGACGCCGACGCGCTCGCCGCCGCCGTCCTCGACGTGCTGCTCGACCCGGTCGCGGCCCGCGAGCGTGCGCTGCGCGCGCGGACGGCGGCGTTGCGCCGGTTTCCGGTCGAGCGCACGGCGCGCGTGCTCACGGACGTCTGGACGACCGTGTCCGGACGAGCGCGTCGCGCATGAGCGCGGCCTGACCGCGCCACGTCGGGACGTCGGGCGGGTCGGTGTCGAGCTGGTCGGGTCGCGGTGGCGCCGCGCCGTCGAGCGCGCCGAGCACCGCCGTCGGGAACTCCTCGCCCGCCGCGACCCGTACCCCGGGCTCGTCCCGGAACCCCGCCACCGGCGTGGACACCACCGGCCGCTCGACCGCTCGGTACTCGTAGAGCTTGATGGGGTCAAGGCTGTCCGTGAACGCGTCGACGACGTGCGGGACGAGGAGGACGTCGGCGTGGCGCAGGTAGGCGGGCACGTCGGTCCAGGGGCGGGGCCCGAGGAGCGCCACCCCCGCGCGTGCGAGGTCAGCGTGCTCGGCGGGGGAGAGGTCCACCACCGGCCCGACGAGGACCACCCGGGCGCTCCCTTGCAGCGCCCGGGCCGTGGCGAGCAGCAGCGGGACGTCGAACCGGTCGGGGTGCACGGTCCCGACGTAGAGCGCGACCCTGCCCGCCGGGAGGTCGGCCGGTCGGGGGTACGCGCGGCGGTAGCGGTCGAGGTCGACGCCGTTCGTCAGGAGGGTCACGTCGCGGGTCGCCCCCTTGCGGTCGACCAGTCCGGCGGAGCACACCGTCACCTCGGCGCACCGGTCGAGCAGCGTCGCCTCGTCGTCGACGAGGCGTGCGTGCTCGGCGGGGGAGCGGTCGGCCGCGAGCCAGTCGTCGGTGACGTCGTAGAGCGCGGGCCATCCCGTGCGGCGCACGACGGCGGCGCCGGACGGGTCGTTGACCCACAGCACGGGACGGCGCAGCCCTGCGCGTGCCGCGACCCGCTCGACCGACCGGGCGAGACGAGAGTCCACGCGCGGGTCGACCTTGCGGGGGAGCCACTTGGTCGGCTCGTGGAGGAGCACTCGACCCGGGGCGACGCCGTCCAGGTCGAGCGCGGCGCGCAGCCCCCGGCCAGGGCGGGGGACACCGCGCCGGCTGAGCCGGTGCAGCGGGTCGGCCGCCGGCTCGACGAACAGGACCCGAGCCGTCGGGTCGACGCGGCACAGCTCTGCGACGAGGTACTGGTTGCGTCGCCAGACCTCGTCCCAGCGCTCGAGCGACAGGACGACGACGTCGCCCGTGCCCGTGCCGCCCGTCACGCGAGCACCGTGCGGTAGACGGCGTCCGTCCCGGCGACCTGCGCCGCGGGCGTGAAGCGTTCGCGCTGGGCGGCGCGCCCGGCAGCCGCGCAGGCGTCCCGGCGCGCGGGGTCGGTCGCGAGGGCGACCAGGGCACGGCCGGCGGCGACCGCGTCCTGCGCGGGGTAGAGCGTGAGCGGGTCGATCCCGCCGAGGGTCTCGCGGTGCCCGCCCGCCGCCGAGGCGACGACCGGCAGCCCGCTCGCCATCGCCTCGAGCACGCTCAGGCCCAGGCCCTCCACGGGGCACGGCGCGACGAGCAGGCCGGCGCGCCCCAGGAGGACGTCGACGTCGTCGCGCGCCCCGAGGAACGACGTGACGCCGGCGATGCCGAGCGACCGGGAGAGGTCCTCGAGCGCCGTCCGCTGCGCGCCGTCGCCCGCGACCTCGAGCCGCCACCCGCGGCCCCCGAGCCCGGACGCCGCGAACGCCTCGAGCGCGAGGTCGGTGCGCTTCTCGGCCTCGAGCCGCTGGACGACCAGCACCACCGCGTCGCGCTCGGTCGCCCGGGGGCCGTCCGGGCGGTCGTCCACGCCCGGGTGCACGACCACGCTCGCGCCCTCGACGTGCTCGGCGACGTACCGGCTGATGGCGATCTGCGCTCGGACGGACGACGACGCCACGGCGGCGACGAGCCGCCCGCGTGCGCCGGTGCCGCGTCGTCGCGCGAAGTGGCGCGTCGAGACGACGGGCGCGAGCCCGCGCGTCGTCCGGGCGGCGACGGCCGCGGCGATCTCCGCGGCCGTCATGTGCACGTGCACGACGTCGGCCGCGGCCCCGTGACGGCGCAGCGCGCGCACCACGTCGCCGGTCGAGGCAGCAGGGAGGAGGGGGACGGTCGGGTCGCCCACCGTCGCGCGCATGCCCTCGGGCGCCCCGCCCACGACCGCCACGTCGTGGCCCGCCGCCGACTGTGCGCGCGCGAGCCGGGCGACGTGCCGCTCGACACCGGCGAAGCCGTCGGACCGGACGGCATGGAGGATCCTCACGGGTGCGGCTCCGATCGTGGGGTCGTGAGGGCGGTCGCGAGCTCGAGGTACCGGCGGGCGACGGCGTCCCAGTCGTGGCGCTCGGCGGCGGCGCGGCACCTCGCGCCGACCTCGTGGCGCGCGTCGTCGTCCAGGGCGGCGGCCGCCGCGAGACCGGTGCGGACGCCGTCGACCGTCCGCTCCACCAACCACCCGGTGACGCCGTCCTCGATCACGTCGGGTGCGTAGCCCACGGGCGTCGCGACGACCGGGACGCCGCACGCGAGCGCCTCGAGCACGACGAGCGCGTTCGCCTCGTAGGCGCTCGGCAGGGCGAGGGCGTCGGCCGCGTGGAGCCAGGGGAGCGGGTCGGGGACGCGGCCGGAGAGGTGCACGCGGTCGGTCGTCCCGAGGCGGGCGACCCGCGCCCGGACGTCGGCGAGCATGTCGGGCGTCCCGCCGACGACGCTCACGTGGACGGCGGGCAGGTCCGCGGCCGCGGCGAGCAGGAGGTCGAGGCCCTTGCGGTCGAACTCGTGGCCGACGAACACCACGTGCACGGCGTCCTCGGGGACGCCGGCCGCTGCGCGGGCGCGGGCGCGCTCGGCGGGCGCGGGCGGCGCGAACCGCGCGACGTCCACGCCGTTGCCGATCACGACCGTGCGGGCGCGCAGGCGCGGGTACGTGCCGCGCAGCGCGTCGCGCTCGGACCGCGTGAGGTTGACGACGACGCGGTGCGAGCTGCCGCGGTACCGGACCGCGTCGCGGGCGGCGGTGAAGAGGTGCAGCGGGTTGCGGACCATGCGCCACGCGTACCCGCCGCGCGCCCGCATGGCGACCCGGAGGATGCCGTGGTTCACGTACACGTCGCCGGCGAGGACGTCGTTGTGACAGATCGAGACGAGGGCGTCCGCCGAGCCGCGGAGCGCCTGGCGCTCGCGCGCGATCCTGCGCCGCGCGAGGACGCTCCCGACCGTGGAGAACCACACGACCCGAGCGAGGAGCACGAGCCGCCCGCGCACGCCCGGACCGGGCTCGGGCAACCAGTCCCCCCGCGCGTCCGCGAGCGTGAAGCGTCCGGTCGCCACGCCGGCGCGCTCGAACGCCTCCTCCAGGTGGTGCGCGACACCGCCCACGCCGCTTCCCGGGGCGATCTCGGGGGCGATCTGCAGGATCCGCAGGTCGGTCATCGTTCGGCCATCTCCCGCACGGATCGCAGCTCGTCGAGAGGGAGCTCCCGACCGGTCACGTCGCGGGCGCGCTGCCGCGACCCGGCGTACGACTCGGCGCCCAGGCACACGCCGACGATCACGAACGGGACGGTCACCTGGACGGACACCCAGAACAGGTCGAACTGGCCCTGGACGAAGCGCATCATGAGCATCGAGAACGCGAGGGTCCCGAAGCGCGGGTTGATCCGCCAGAGCACGCCCATCCCCCCGAGGAACAGCACGAGGAAGCCGACCAGCCCGACGATCCCGGCGGACGTCAGCACCTCGAGCTCGACGTTGGGCGGCTGGAAGACGAACTCCGTGACCCCCGCGGTCCACCAGCGCAGCCCCATCCCGACCCACGGGCTGCGCTGCCACACGTCGATCGAGTCCGCGTACCACGTGAGGCGCTGGTTGGCGGAGTTGAACTCGTTCCCCGACGCCAGCTGCTCCTGCACCGCGAGCACGACGAAGTAGATCGCCGGGACCGCCGCGAGCAGGATGAGCTTCGAGCGCTTGCGGTCGGGGTCACCACGCAGCGTGATGAGCATGATGCCGATCGCGAGTCCGATGAGGGCTTGTCGCGCCTGCGCCGCGAGCACGCCGAGCGAGCACAGCCAGAACGCGCCGAGCGAGAACCAGCGCGGCCACCCGACCCACCAGGGCCTCGCGTAGGCCGTCAAGGCGGCGAACGCGAGCACGCACCCGATGAAGTTCTTGTGCATCGCGATCGGCGAGTCGATGTACACCGGGCCGGTGTTTCCCGCGGCGAGCTGCTGGAGCGCGACGAGGCACGTCTGCGCCGCGATGGCGAGGCAGGGGACCAGGAAGAGCGTCAGCCCGAGCCGCGCGCGTCCAGACCGTCCGACGGCCCAGCCGAGGACGAGTGCCCCCCCGACCGAGACCCAGGCGTGGAACCACTCCACGACGTTCGCGGTGAACGGGTTGACGACGACCGTGAAGAGGGTGGCGACCTGGTAGACGAACGACAGCCAGAGCATCGCCCGCATGGGCTTCGAGAAGGGCCGCGGCGAGAAGAAGAGCGCGAACCAGAACGCGCCGAACAGCGCGAAGTCGCTGAGCGAGAGGTCGACGCCGCCGCCGCCGACGCGCTGGACCACGACGAGTGCCGGCATCGCGAGGATCGGCAGTGCCACCGGCTCGTAGGCGGTGAGACCGACGATCAGCACGAGCAGGGCGCCCGCGACGGCCGCCGTCTGCAGCGCGGGAACCACGAACCCGAGCATGGCGAGCAGGGCGACGACGACGGCCCCGCCCGCGACCCAGGACGCCACGGTCCGGGTCCGGGCGAGCGCGGCACCTCGGACGCGCGGTGCGCGGTAGAGGACGGGGCGCCGTCGCGGCAGGCGGACGTCGGGGAGATTCACAGGGAGGACTCCGCGCGGACCGGCCCGGTGAGGTAGAGCCGTAGCCTGCGCCGGGCGGTGTCCTGCCCGTCGCCCCGCAGCGCGACGGACCGCACCGCGGCCCCGACCACCGCGCCCGCTCGCGCGAGCGCCCAGCCGGCGCGACCGTGGTGCTTGCGCAGGTAGCGCTCCTGCGACGCGTGGAAGTGCGTCTCCCGGCGCGTCGGGTCGGTGCTCGTCGCGCCGCCGAGATGCAGGGCGCGCGCCTCGGGCACGACCCGGTGCCGCCAGCCCGCGCGGACCGCGCGGTACGCCCAGTCGGTCTCCTCGGCGTACAGGAAGAAGCGTTCGTCGAAGCCCCCCACGTCGTCCACCGCGGCGGCGTTGAGCAGCAGCACCGAGCCGATGACGAACGAGCGCTCCGCCGGGGTCCGGCGCAGCCGCGCGAGCCCGACCGCCTCGACCCACGTGGCCGCCGGGGACGGGAACGGCCAGACGACGCGCGCCCGGACGCCCTCGTCGTCGACCTGCTCCGGCCCCACGCTCGCGGTCCCCGGGGCGGCGTGGAGCGCGCGGTGCAGGGTCTCGACGTCCTCCGGTGTGACGACGGCGTCCGGGTTGAGCAGCAGGACGTCGGCCCCCGGCAACTCCCTGTGGGCCAGCGCGTGGTTGACACCCGCCGCGAACCCGCCGTTGCGGCCCGGGTCCAGGTAGCGTCCGCCCGCGAGCTCGGTGACCTCCCGGATCTCCGGCAGCGACGAGTTGTCGACGACCGTGATCGGATACTTCCCGGCGAGCGGGGCGAGCGCGTCGCGCACCATCGCGGGCGAGCCGTAGGCGACGACCACGACCTCGGGCGGCACGTCCGCGGACGGGTCACCCCGGTCGGCGACGGTCGTGCGTGCCCGGGCGGACCCGTCCCGGACCGCGGCGAGATAGAGCTCCTCGTAGCGGCGCGCGACCTCGGCCCACGAGCACGACGCCGCGCGCTCGGCCCCTGCCGCGCGCAGGCGGTCGGCCAGGCCGCCGTCGTCGCGGAGGCGCCCGAGCGCGGCACGCAGGGCGGCGGGGTCGTCCGGGGTCACGAGCAGACCCGCGCCGCCCACGACGTCGGGCAGCGCACCCGTGCGGCTCGCCACGACCGGGACGCCGCACGCCATGGCCTCGACCGCGACGCGCCCGAACTGCTCGACCCAGCCGGGTGTCTCGCGCGACGGGACGGCGAGCGCGTCGAGCGAACGGTAGAACGCGACGAGCGCGTCGCCCTCGAGCGCGCCGACGAACCGGACCCGGTCGCCGAGCGGGCGTGCCGCCTCCTCGAGCGCCACCCGGTCCGGTCCGTCGCCCGCGACCACGAGGTCGAGCCGGTCGTCTCCCGCCACCGCCGCGAGGAGCACGTCGACGCCCTTGTGCCGCGCGAGCCGTCCCGCGTACCCCACGCGCAGGCGGTCCGCGTCCAGGTCGACCCGACCGGCGTCGGGCGCGGGCGCGAAGACCTCCGGGTCGACGCCCAGCGGGATCGTGTCGACGCGACCCCGGGCGCCCTTGGCGCGCACGATCCGACCGGCTTCGTCGTTGCAGACCGAGACCGCCGCCGCGCCACGCAGCGCACGTGCCTCGAACGACCGGAACGGCCACGGGTAGCGCTTGTCGAGGTTCTGCGCGGAGTACAGGACGAACGGCGGGGCCGGGCGACGCGACACGGCGGCGCGCAGCCGGCGCAGCAGGAGGATCTCCGCGGTCGCGAGCGCGAACGGCTCCTCGTGCACGTCGAGCACGTCCCACTGCTGCCCGAGCGCGCGCCACAGGGGCACCGGGTCGTAGACGAAGAGTGCCGGGTGCGACCCGAACGTCCGCACGCCCCGCACCGGCTCGCCGGGACGCGGCACGAGCCGGACGGTCGTGCCGCCCTCGTCCCACGCGCACGCCGACAGCAGCCGGACGTCGACCCCCCGCGCGCGCAGCTCGCGCTCGCGCTCGCGCCAGGCGTCGACCACGGCGCTGTGCGAGACGCGGAGGACCCTCATGTGGGAGATTGTCCCCCAGCAGGCCGCGGATCCCGCAGGAATCCGCCGATTTCACCCCATCCGTCCGTCGGTCGGTGACGCGTGGCCGTGCTGGACGGGAGTGCGGAGGAGGGAGCGACGTGGGCGAGGTCAGTCCGGCGGGCGACGGCGGCGCCGTCCTCCCGCGCGTGAGCGTCGTCGTGGCGACCAACCGCGGCGGGCCGTTCCTCGCGGAGGCGCTCGCCTCCGTCCTTGCCCAGTCGTACCCCGCCGCCGAGCTGGTCGTCGTCGACGACGGCTCGCCCGAGCCCGAGGTCCTGCTCCGGATCGTCGAGGACACGGCGCGCGGCACCGCCGCCCCGCGTCCGCGCGTGGTGCGACAGGAGGCCTCGGGCGTGTCCGCCGCCCGCAACGCCGGGGTCGCGCAGACGTCCGGGGAGCTCGTCGCGTTCCTCGACGACGACGACCGCTGGCACCCTGACCGGCTCCGGCGGCACGCGGAGGCCATGGCCGCACGGCCGGACGTCGTGGTGAGCTACTGCGGCATGCGGACGATCGACGCCGACGGCGCCGAGCTCGTCGCCGCGGACCAGCGCGCCGCGCACGACCGGCGGGACGTGATCCGCGGGCCGGGCGTCATGCTCCCGAACCTCGTGATCCGCCGGGCGACGTTCGACGCGGTCGGCGGCTTCGACCCGAGGTACCGGCAGGGGGAGGACCTCGACCTCGTGCTCCGTGCCGCGGCTCTCGGGCCCTTCGCGTTCGTCGACGACGTGCTCGTCGACTACCGGCACCACGCGACGAACACCACGAGGTCCTACCGCGACCTCGCCACGAGCATCCGGGTGATCCTGCGGCGCCACCGCGGGGACGCGCTCGCCGCCGGGCGGCGGGACCTCGTAAGGGCCTACGACGACCGGTTGCGGGCGAACGAACGGTTCGCGTGGTGGAGCGCGGGACGCGCGGCGCGCACCGCGCTGACCGGCCGCGCCGTCGGGACCGCGCTCGCCGACGCCGCGTGGGCGGTGCGCTTCGCGCCTTCCACGCCCGTCCGGGTCCTGGCCGCGAGGCTAGGCCGCGGATCCCGCTAGGCCGAGGTCGTCCCACTGCTCCGCGAGCAGGGACTCGACGCGCGGTCGGTCGTGGACGACATCGAGCCGACGGGCCTCGTACCAGCACGTGACCGCCGCCCAGAGCGCGAGCAGCAGGACCCGGTCGCCCGGCACCGGATCGAGTGCGGCCCGTGCGCCCGTGAAGAGGTCCTGCAGGTCGGCGTCGAGGTCTCCCGCGAGGTACGCCGCGAGCACCGCGCCGTGGGCGGAGGCGATCATCCCGACCGGGAAGACGAAGAACGGCGCGAGGACCATCACGCCCAGGTCGATCGGGACGGGGGTCCCGTCGGGGGCGACGACGAGGTTGTTCACCTGCGGGTCCGCGCCGGACGGCACGGTGCGCCACCGCGGGGTGCGGGCGACGAACGCGGCGAGGTCCGCCTGCGGGGGGAACCCGGTCGGCAGCAGGACGCCGTCGAGCAGCGCGACCGCGTTCTCCACGATCCGCCGGGGATCGTCCTCGCCCTCGTGCCGGACCAGCCGCGCGTAGTCCCGGACGAGCGCGCGCGTCAGGTCGACGCGCTCGTGGTCGGTCAGCTCCAGCGGGTGCCTCCCCGTGACGAACTCCTCGACCAGGAGGTCGTCCACGAACCGGTACGACGGGCAGCGGACGTGCTCCGAGAAACGGCGGCGCAGCGCGGTGTACCTGTCGCGCGCGACGTCGGGGCCGAGGGTCCGCGCGACCGAGCGGCCGGGATCGAGCAGGAGCAGCCCGCCCTCGAAGGTCGAGGTCACCACGGTGTACGGGCCCGAGGGGCTGCCGCTCACGAACATCCAGGGCGGCGGGAGCCGCCTCGCGGCGCGCAGGAGGGCGTCACGGACCCGGCGTCCGGACGCGGGCGCACCCGCCGGGTCGAGGTGCTGGCGCGACCGACGGAAGTGCCGCGGCAGGCGCGTGCCGAGCCGGTGCCAGACTCCGTCGTCGGTGCAGACGAAGACGCCGCGGGCCAGGAGATCGGCGTGGCCGAGCGCTCCCGCTCGTGCGGCACGGCGTCGGGACCCGACCCGGTCCCAGCGTGTGACGGCGGCGCGGGCGCGCGCGACGGCGTGGCTCATCGCCGCAGATCGCCCTGCAACGAGGCGGGCCGTGAACGGCTCACCTGCGGTGTCGCGGGGTCGACCCGTGCGAGCCTCCACCCGAGCGACCAGCAGACCCGCCACGCGACGTCGGACAGGTCACCGGGATGCCGCACGGTCGCGGCCTTGCGCACGACGCGACCCGAGACGCGGCCGACGCGGCGCAGCATCGCCGCGGCGCGCCCGGCCACCCGTCGTGCGCTGTCCGGCCTCGGCCCGTCGTCGTGGCCCGTCCCCTCGGCGTCCTGCGGGCCCGGGCCTGTCTGCGCAGGCTCCGCCGCCCGCGCCGCCTCCGCCTCCGTGACGAACTCCGCGTAGCGGTGCATGAGCCGGCGCTCGCCCGCGCCGTAGGAGTACGCCTGGCGGCACACCTCCCACAGCCCGTCCCGCCGCCGCACGTGCAGCACGATCGCCGGGTCGAAGACGAGCTCGTGGCCGTGGAGCTGTACGCGCAGGCAGAAGTCGTCGTCCTCCGCCGTGCGCGCGCCCTCGTCGAACCCGCCGGACTCCTCGAAGACGGCTCTCAGGACACCCATGTTCCCGGAGCCCGCGGTGACGAACTGGGGGAGGAACGGCTTGACCGTGAGCCCGTGCGCCTGCGCGGTCCAGCTCACGGCCGAGCGCGACCCGGCGTTCAGCCGGGCGCCCTCGAACGGGCCCGCGACGAACTCGTGCTCGTCGAGCGCACGCCGCATCGCGGCGACCCACCCGTCGCCGACCTGGTCGTCCGCGTCGCAGAACGCGATACGGGGCGCACGCGCCGCGGCGACGCCGATGTTGCGCGCTGCGCTCGGCCCCCGCCGGGCCGAGGCGTCGACGAGGCGGAGCTCCGGCATGCGGGCCGCCGCCCAGGACCGCACGAGGTCGGCCGTGGCGTCCGTCGACCCGTTGTCGCACACGAGCACCTCCCACGGCCAGGGCGGCCGCTGGGCCAGCAGGGCCTCGAGCTGGGTCGGCAGCCACTCGACCGCGTCGTAGGCCGGGACGACGACGGAGAGCTCGGGGGCGGTCCCGTCCGTGCCGCTCACCGTCGCGCCATCCGCTCGCGGGCGAGGCTGCGCACACGCCGGTGGCGTGCGGTGAGCTCGCCCGAGGTCGACTCCGTGTAGCCCTGCGCCCGGGTGGCGGCGAGGATCCGGTCGAGGACGTCGGCGCGGTCGAACGCGGGAAGCCGCTCGCCGGGCCCGAGCGTCTCGGGGTCGGCGCGCGTGTCGTGCAGCAGGAGGATGGCTCCCGGGAACACGGACGCGACCGCGCGCCGCGCGACCTCCGCCTCCTCGTCGTGCACCCAGTCGAACGCGTCCCCCGACCACAGGGTCAGCTCCAGGCCGAGGCGCCGGACGCCGCGGGCCTGGGCCCACGTGTGCTCGCCGTACGGCGGCCGGTACAGGCTCAGGGCCACGCCCGCGACGTCCTCCACGGCCGCGCGGGCGTCCCGGATCTCGGCCACCGCCGCCGCGTCCTCCTTCGTGAGCAGGGACGAGTGGTCCCGGCCGTGCAAGGCGAGCTCGTGACCTTCCGCGACGATCCGTCGCACGAGGTCCGGGTGGCGGCGCGCGGGCTCCGAGAGCACGAAGAACGTCGCCCGGGCGCCGTGACGCGCGAGGGCGTCCAGCACCCCCGGGGTGCTCCGGGGGTCGGGCCCGTCGTCGTAGGTGAGCGAGAACACGCGCTCCGTGGTGTCGACGCAGAACGTGCCGAGCGACCGGGTGAGCAGTCCCGGCACCAGGCCGCGCGCGTACGCGACGGAGCGGAACGCCCCGGCGGGCGGGTCGTCGCGCTCGATGTCGCGACGGCGGACCACGAGGTCGGGCATCGGTCGCCCCTTCGTGCTGCGGGTGGGGGTGGGCATCATGTCGTGCGGCCGTCGAGCGCGTCGAGGAGCCGGCCCGCCTCGTCCCCGCCGTCGGCGAGCAACCGTGCGCGCAGCGCGTGCACGGCTTCCCCCAGGCTGACGCCCACGACGTGGTGGAACGACCAGTCGTCGTCCGGGTCGAAGGCGGGGTCGAGCGGCCGTGCGCGCGGCGCGGGGTCGTTGCCCGTGACGTCCCCGGAGTCGAGGAACGGGACGCCCGGGGTGCGGGGCGCGAACGTCTCGAAGTCCGTCGCGACGAGGCGCCCGTCCAGGAGCCAGACGTTGTGCGGCTGCAGGTCGCCGTGCAGGTACCCGGCACGGTAGATCTCGAGCAGCACCGTCAGCGCCCAGACGCTCGCGTCGACGCGCTCGTCCCGGCTCATCGACCGGGCGGCGAGGTCGAGCCGGTCCTCGTCGCGCAGGCGCGGCACGGTGAACCCACGCCGGTGCCAGCGCGCCACGGGCATGTGCCACGGGCGGTCGCCGAACAGGTCGTCGGCGAGCCGCTCGGCGGCGAAGCCCGCGCGGCCGAGCTCGGAGCGCGCGAAGTACTTGCCGACCGTGGGGCGCCCGCGCGTGGTCGTGTAGACCGTCACCGCGTAGTCGGTGTCCTTGACGAAGGTCGCCCTGACGGGCGACCCGAAGAGCCGGACGAGCTTCGCGCGGCCCACGACGCGGCTCGTCAGGGACCGGCGCACCCCCGGCTCCGGCCGCACGTCCCGCCCGACGGGTGCGCCCGAGCGCGTGGACGTCGACCCCTCGCCCACGCCGTCGTCGCTCATCGCCGGACCCGGCGCAGGAGCGCGGCAGCGGTGTCGCGCACGCGACGGTACGCCGCTCGCAGCAGGTCGGAGCGGGCGGCGAGCTCACCGACCCGGGACCGGCGCGCGGCGGCGACGAGCTCCGCGCGCGCCTCGTCGACCGGCGACGGCTCGACGTCGGTCATGCGCAGCGCGGCGACGAACGCGTCGTTGCGGTGCACGCCCCGGTCGACCGTGCGCGGGACCGTGTAGCCGTGGCCGGAGAGGAACCCGTCGAGGACGCGCGCCGCGACCTCGTCGTCGGTGATGCTGCCGGCCAGCCCGGCCGGCAGGTCCAGGTCGCGCGCGAGCGCCGAGAGCCGCGGGACGTAGGCGGGCTTGACCGCGGGCTTCTGGACCTTCGCGTGGTAGAGCAGGGAGAACAGGTGGTCGTCGCCGCGCGGGACCGCGAGGCCGTCGGGCGTCCACGTCCGGCGCCGCAGCAGGTGGTCCTGCCAGCGGACGTCGAGGTAGCCGTCGCCCACCCAGCGGACGTCGAACGCGACGGGCAGGCCCCCGACCGTCGTGCCGAAGCGCGCACCGGTGCCGTCGTGGTCGAGCGGCCGCGCGTTGAGGAGCGCCGCGAGGTCGGCCTGGTCGCGCGCGAGCACGTCGATCTCGGGGTCGTCGACGAGCGCCCCCGGCAACCCCTCGAAGTTGCGGAGCACCACGTACTCGCTCGCGCGCCGGAGCACTGCCGCGACCTCGTCGAGCCCCGACCAGCCCGCGTCGCCTACGAGGTCGGCGTCCAGGGTCTCGCGGTGGTGCTCGACGTCGGGGTCGCGCGCGAGGATCTCGTCGAGCCGTGCGGGACCGAGGACGACGGTCGTGTCACGGAAGAACTCGCGCAGGTTGTTGCTCGAGTGCACCGTGTAGCCGCCCGCGATCCGCCGGGCCGCAGCCTTGGCCTCCGCCACGTGCACGTTGGTGAGCTCGAGGTAGCCCGAGACGTTCTGCCGGTAGGCGTAGCGCGGCTCGGGGTCCTCGACCACGACGAGAAGGAACGGGTCGGCACCCACCTCGGCGGGCTTGGGCGACGTCCCCCACAGCCCCTGTCCGTACAGGCGCTCGAAGTTCGTCACGACGCGGTCGGGCGACCAGCGCACCTCGACCTGTGCGAGCAGCCGGAAGCGTCGCCGCAGGATGTCGAGGATCTCGTCCTCGTGCACGCGGGCCTTCGACCAGACCGCCACCATCTGCAGGTCGCGGTCGTACTGGTGCGCGAACGCGCGCCGGTCCGGGACCCACCGGAGCTCCAGGTCCGAGGGCGTGAACGTCGCGACGTCCACCGTCCCGGGGAGCGGCGGGGCAGGCGTGGGGGGCACGCCGACGGCCACGGACTGGTCACGCGCCATGCGTCCTCCAAGGTCGGTTCGAGACGGTGGGATGTCCGGCCGGGGCCGCGCACCGTCCGCCGACGGACCGGCTCCCAGCAAGATACGGCGGCCCACGGACCTCGAAGAACCACTCCGGCGGGTGAACTTGTGCCCAGACGCTCCCCAGAGGGCCGTCCGGATGCTTCGATTCTCCTAGACGGAGCACCACGGGGGCACCGCGCCGTCGCCCCGAAGACAGCCCGTCGAGCAGAACCTGGAACCATCGCATGGCACCGAGCGTCGCGTCGCGCACGCATCCCCGCCCCCGGCGGCTCGCAGCGGCGGTCGCGGCCACGGCCCTCGTCGCCGGACTGGTCGCTGCGTCCGGGCCGGCTCCGTGGGACGTGCCCGTCGCCGTCGCCGCCGCGCCCGAGGTCGAGGGCGACGTCGCGGACGAGGCCCGGGCGATCGGCGGCGCGACCGGCCAGGACGTCGCGGCCACGTTCCCCGCCCAGCACCGCGGGCCGGGTCCGGCGGCGACGGTCGCACGCTCGCTCTGGTGGTCCTGGACGGCGCCCGCGAGCGGACCGGTGACCTTCACCACGGCGGGCAGCGAGCTCGCGACGACGCTCGAGGTGCGCACGGGCTCCGCCGACGGACCGGTCGTCGCGGCGAACGACGACGACGGCGACGTCGCGACGTCGCGCGTCACGTTCGAGGCCGAGGAGGGCGAGCAGTACCTCGTCGAGGTCGGCGCGCAGGACCCCGACGGCGGTCTCCTCAACCTGTCGTGGCAGCCCGGACCCCAGGCGGCGGACGCCCCGCCCGCGGAGCCCGGGGCCGACGCCCCCGCGGCGGCGACGCTCACGGCCCCGCAGATCCCGATCGCCGGGAACACGGGGGAGAAGCCGCAGTCGAAGGTCTGGCGTGCGCACGGCACGTGGTGGGCGGTGCTCGCCTCGACCGCGACGACGCCCGTCGGCACCTGGGTGTGGCGCTACGACGAGGGCGCCGCGACCTGGACGGCCGTGACGCTCGTGTCGAGCCGGACGGACGTGCGCGCCGACGTCCGACCCGTCGGCGACGTCGTCCACGTGCTCCTGCACGGGCCGTCGTCGTCGCTCGTGTCCCTCCAGCACGTGGCCGCGTCGAACACGTACGCACCGTGGTCCCAGCGCACGGGCGCGACGGCCGTGTCGTTGCCGGGCAGCGAGACGGCGACGATCGACGTCGACACCACGGGGCGCATGTGGCTCGTCGCCGACACGGCGACCACTGTCGTCGCCCGGTGGAGCGACGCGCCGTACACGACCTTCTCGTCGCCGGTCACCCTCGCGAGCGGCATCGTGGAGGACGACATAGCGCTCGTGACCCGGCTCGGTGGCGGACGCGTGGGCGTGCTCTGGTCGAACCAGGCGACCGAGCGCTTCGGCTTCCGTACCCACGTCGACGGCACGAGCCCGACCACGTGGACCGCGGACGAGTCGCCGGCGGCGGCGTCCGCCCTCGACGTCGGGGACGGCATGGCCGACGACCACCTGAACGTCGCGCTCGCGTCCGACGGGACGCTGTACGCCGCGGTGAAGACGTCGTACGACTCGCCGTCGGCGACGACGATCGGGCTGCTCGTACGTCGCCCGTCCGGCGCGTGGGACCCGCTGCGCGAGGTCGACCGCCGCGGCACCCGGCCGGTCGTGGAGATCGACGAGGCGACCCGTTCGCTGCGCGTCGTGTACACGGCGAGCGAGCAGCTCGACGACATCCTCGAGAAGGTCGTGCCGCTGGACGACCTCGACTTCGCCGTGACGTCTCGCGTCGTGCTGGACGGCTCGTACAACAACGTCACGGGCCCGAAGGACCAGGTCCCGGGCGAGACGCTCGTGCTCGCGGCCTCCACCGGCAGCGCGGGGACCGCGCGACTGTCGTGGACCCGGTCCGGCGCGCCGCAGGCCTCCGACGGGGCTGTCGCGACGACCCGCGGCACGCCTGTGGCCGGGACGCTGGCCGCCACCGGGACGACCGCCGACGACCGGTTCGAGATCGTGTCGCCGCCTGCGTCCGGCACCGTCCAGGTCACGGACGCGCGGACGGGCACGTTCGTCTACACGCCGGCGGCCGGCTACGTCGGTCCGGCCTCCTTCACGTTCCGCGTGGGCTCCGCCCAGGTCTGGTCGAACGTCGCGCGGGTCGGCGTCGCGGTCACCGACGAGTCGGGGCTGCGCGGCCGCTGGGACCTCGACGAGGGAAGCGGGACCCTCACCGCCGACGCCTCCGGGTGGGGCGGGCAGGGGGCGCTCTCGGGAGGCGCCACCTGGGTGGCCGGCGTCGCGGGCAAGGCCGTGCGCCTGGACGGCACCTCGGGCCGCGTGAGCGTCCCCGACTCGGCAGCGCTCGACGTGACAGGGGCCATGACGGTGTCGGCGTGGGTGCGACCCGAGCGGGTCGCGACCCAGTACGTCGTGAAGAAGGCCGTCGGGTACGAGACCGACGGGTACGAGATCGGCCTGTCGAGCGGCGGACGGGCGTTCTTCCGGCTCAACCAGGCGTCGGGCGGGAACTCCTACCGCGCCGAGGCGACGAGCGCCTACCCGAGCAACGGGTCGACGTGGGTCCACCTCGTCGGGGTGTTCGACGGGGACCGGGTGCGGCTCTACGTGAACGGGGTCCAGCAGGGCTCGGTCGCCGGGCCGGACGCGGTGGAGCTCAACGACCAGCCTCTCGTCCTCGGCGGGGAGCCGGGCGGGGCGTACCCCCTGCGGGGCGCGATCGACGGGGTGCGGCTCTACGGCAAGGCGCTCACCGCCGCCGAGGTCGCGGCCCTGCACTCCGGCACGACACCGCCGCCCGCGACGCCCGTCGCGCTCCCGGGCGCGCTGAGCACGGTGGCAGGCACGCCCGTGAGCGGCGTCCTCGAGGCCCAGCTCCCCTCGGGCACGCCGCAGTTCCAGCTCGTCTCCGGCCCTGCGTCCGGCCAGGTCGCGCTGACGGGGGCGTCGACCGGCACGTTCACGTACACGCCGACGGCCGGCTTCGTCGGCACCGACGCGTTCATGTTCCGGGTCCGGGTGGGGAGCGGGACGTGGTCCGCCCCGGCGACGGTCTCGGTGTCGGTCCTCGCCGAGGCCGGTCTGCGCGGTGCGTGGACGCTCGACGAGGGCAGCGGCACCCTGGCGGGCGACTCGTCCGGCCGCGACCTCGACGGCACGCTCTCGGGCGGGACGACCTGGGTCGACGGGGCGATCGGCCAGGCCGTGCGCTTCGACGGCACCTCGGGCCGGGTCACGGTGCCCGACGCCGCGGCGCTCGACGTCTCCTCCGCGCTCACCGTCTCCGCCTGGGTCCGGTCCGAGCGCGCGGCGACCCAGTACGTCGTCAAGAAGGCGGAGGGGTACGACGTGGACGGCTACGAGCTCGCGATCGCGAGCACCGGTCGCCCGTTCTTCCGCGTCAACCAGGCGAGCTCCGCGAACGCCTACCGGGCAGACGCGGGCGCGGCGCTGCCGATCGACGGGACGTGGGTGCACCTCGTCGGCACGTTCGACGGCTCCCGGGTGCGCCTGTACGTCGACGGCGTCGAGGCGGCCTCGGTGCCCGGCCCGGCGAGCGTCGGGACGAACGCCCTCCCGCTCGTCGTCGGGGACCAGCCCGCCGGCGGGTACCCGCTGCGCGGGGCGGTCGACGACGTGCGCCTCTACGACCGGGCTCTCACGGCGCAGCAGGTCGCTGCGCTCTCCGCCGGGGGGGACGCTCAGCCCGCCGGACCGGTCGACCCGACGCCGGAGCCCACGCCGGTCGACCCGACGCCGGAGCCCACACCGGTCGACCCGACGCCGGAGCCCACGCCGGTCGACCCGACGCCGGAGCCCACGCCGGTCGACCCGACGCCGGAGCCCACGGACCCGGACCCCGTCGCCCCGACCACGCCGCCCGTCGTCGAGGACGCGTCGTGGAGCACGACGAGCGGCACTCCCGTGGAGGGCACCCTCGCGATCTCGGCCGAGGGCGGGGACGCGGTGGCCGTCGAGGTGGTCGACGGGCCGGACGCCGGGACCGTGGAGGTCGTCGACGCCGCGGCGGGGACGTTGCGCTACGTGCCCGCGGCGGGGGCCGTCGGTACGGACACGTTCACCGTGCGCGCGGGGTCGGGCACCGTGTGGTCCGCGCCCGCGACGGTGAGCGTGCAGGTTCTCCTCGCTCCTGGCGTCCGAGGTGTCTGGAGCTTCGGCGAGGCGTCGGGCACGACCGTCGCGGACTCGTCGGGCTGGGCGCGCCCGGGCACGCTGACCGGCGGCGCGTCGCGCGTGGCCGGTGTGCACGGCGGCGCGGTCCGTCTCGACGGCGCGTCGGGGCTCGTGACCGTCCCCGACGCGGACGCGCTCGACCCCGGGGCCGCGCTGACGGTCTCGGCGTGGGTGCGTCCCGAACGCGTGGCCACGCAGTACGTCGTGAAGAAGGCGCAGGGGTACGAGGTCGACGGCTACGAGCTCGGCCTCTCGGCCGCCGGCAAGGCCTTCTTCCGCGTGAACCAGGCGAGCGCGGGCAACGCCCATCGCGTCGACTCGACCGGCGCGTACCCCAGCGACGGCCAGCGCTGGGTGCACCTGGCGGGCACGTTCGACGGGAGCCGGGTGCGTCTGTTCGTCGACGGGGTCGAGCAGGGGTCGGTTCCGGGGCCGGCGACCGTCGGGGCGAACGCCCTGCCGCTCCTCGTCGGGAACGAGCCCGGTGGTGGCTACGCGCTGCGCGGCGCCGTCGACGAGGTGACGGTCTACGACCGGGCGCTCTCCGCCGCAGAGGTGGGGGCGCTCGCCGCGCCCACGTCCTGAGGCTGCGCCGGCCGGTGTGCTGACCCGTGGCGCTCGGCGAGCCGTGCGCGCGCGCCGCCCAGCCCGCGCCGGACCCGGCCCGCGACAGGGAGGGCGCGCAAGACCCATGCCGCGGGGCCGCGGCGCAGCGCGACCGTGTACGACACGATCGTGCGCCGACCCGGGTACAGCTCGTTCTGGTCCGGGTAGAGCGAGGGGTGCATGCACGTGTCCAGGCTCTTCGCCCGGGTCGTCGCCGCGAGGTGCGGCACCGTGAGCAGCCGGCCCAGGACGCCCGGGGCGTAGCGGGACCAGTGGTCGGCGTACTCGTCGTACCAGGCGAAGACCATGTCGCCGTGCAGGAGGAACGCCGCCATGTAGAGGGTGTTCCCCGCCACCCGGAGCGCGACGACCGAGGAGCCGCCCTGCCGCGCGAACCGCGCGGACACGTCCCGGAACCAGGACGTGCCCCCCGGCAGCCGGGAGAGCCCGACGCCGTCCCTCGCCGCGTCGGCCTTCCACGTGAGCTGCTCGAAATCGAGGAACTCGTCGGCGTCGTCGACCCGGTCCAGGCGCAGCGTCCCGAGCTCGGCCGTGCTGCCGAGCTCCTCGCCGAGGCGGCGCGTGCGACGCCGGACGGACTTCAGCCGGGACGACGGCACGTGGGCGAAGCCCTCGGGTGCGTGCCGGACGCTCTCCAGGTCCGCGGTCGCGCGGTCGTCGCGGCCCCACTCGTGCACCGTGAGTCCTTGCTCCTCGAGCGCCCGCCGCAGGCCCCCACCGGCCGCGCCGTCGGCCGCCACGTACACCATGTCGACGGCGCCGCCGAGCGCGCGCGCGTGGTCGCGCAGCGCGCGCGCGAGGTGGTGCAGGTTCGCCGCGCCGTCGTCGGCGAGCACGAGCGCGGAGCCGAGCGACGTGACGAGGTTGAGGACGGGGCCGTCGGTCGACCCGTGGCGCAGGGGCCAGCGGCGGCCGGCGTGCACGGTCTCGAACGGCAGCAGCGCGAGCCACCGGTCGTCGTCCTCGACGACGACGAGGCGCACCTCCCCGTGCCGGTCGAAGTGCTCGACCGTCGGGACGAGGAAGTCGGGCGTGTAGAAGACGTTCGCCTCGAGCGGGCGCGCGGCGAGGGCGTGCCAACGGGCGAGGTCGGTCCCGTCGACGTCCCGGACCCGGAGCACGCGCGAACGGACGGTGCTCACACCACGACGACGACGCACGGCACCTCGCTCAGGACGGGGAGAAGGACCGCGTGCAGGGCGGCTGCTGCGCGGGAGGTGAGGCGGCGCGCCCGCTCGATGACGGCGCGTCGGGCGGTGAGGGCGCGGTCCACGCCGCCGAACAGCAACCGTTCGGCGCGCGAGCCCACGGCGCACGTCATCGAGCGCAGCCCGCGGCGGTGCGGGTACAGCGAGGTGTTGACGGGGTGGTCACGGGGGTCGGTGCAGCTGTCCACCGAGAAGCCCTGTGCGGACAGCTCCGAGGCCATGAGTACCTGCCCCCACGAGCCGACGCTCGCCCGCGCCCAGCGCTCGTCGAACGCGTCCAGGAGCAGGAAGGACCGGCTCCTGCGCACGAGGGCGGTGCCGGAGTACAGGAGGTCGGCCCCGCACCGCACCTCGAAGACGCGCAGCCGGTCGCCGGCACCCTCGGCGAGCGCGCGGAACCACGCGGCCGTGCTGCGGTGGAGCATCAGCGCCTGGCCGCCGCGCGCGGGAGTCCCCTTCCAGCCCGCCGCCTGGAGCGCGAGGAACCGCTCGACGGCGTCGGCGTCCGTCGCCCAGACCGTCCGGAACCCGTCCCCGAGCTCGCGTTCGAGAGCGCGTCGGGACCGCTGGAGGCTGCGACGACGGGACCGCGACAGCACCGCGAGCGCGTCGACGGGTCGCCCGTCCGGAGTCTCGAGGGCGCCCCGCGAGAACTGGTCCCAGGTGCGGTGGGGCACGCCGAGGCCGTCGAGCGCGCCCAGGAGAGCGTGCCCGGTGCGGGACGCACCGTCGACGTGGACCAGGTCGACGAGGCCGCCGAGCTCCTGGTGCCGGGCGAGGAGCGCCCGCACGAGCTGCTCCACGCCCCGGGCGGTGTCCTCGTCGCGCACGAGCGGGTTCCCGTAGGGGGAGACGAAGCCGAGCAGCGAGCCGCCCGTGCTGGTCCGCCCGCGCAGCGCCCGACGGCGCTCCGCAGGCTCGAACGGGAGAGCCGCACGCCAACCGTCGCCGTCGGCGACCACGAGGAGCTGCAGCGCGCCGCGACGGTCGAGGTGGCGCGCCGCCGGGACGAGCACCGCCGGCTCGAAGTACGGGTTGGGGTCGGCGGCGCGCTCGCCGAGGTCGGACCACGCCCGCAGCTCCGGCGCGCCAGCCGTCGCGACCGCCAGGACCCTATGCGTCCACACCATCGTGCCCCGCCTCCCGCGGTGCGTCCGGAGGCGCTCCCGTGCCGCCGGGCTCCTCGACGCTACGCCCCGGCCGCAGGTCGCGCAGCCGATGGCGTGCCCGGGCCACCGCGAGCAGCCCGCGCGCGGCGGGGCGCGTGCCGAGGACGACCCCGGCAAGGGTCCGCCGCGAGCGGTACAGCCCGGTCGGGACGACGTTGGTCGGGTGCAGGCAGGGGTCGAAGAGCAGGGCGTCCGTGCGCTCCAGCACGTGCTCCTGCTCGAGCACGCGCCCGACCGTTCCCGGGCTGCAGCGGGTGAACCGCTCGTCGTAGGTGTCCATGAGCCCGTACAGGGACGAGCCGGCGCCGAGGGCGACGGACATGAACACGGTCTCGTCGCCGGCCTGCACGCTGAGCACGTGCAGGTGACCCCGCTCCCGCAGACGCGCGGCGACCTCGCGGAACCAGTCCTCGCGTCCCGGCGAGACGGCGAGCGCGCCGCCGTCCTCGGTCGTCCCCTTCCAGCCGGCGGCCTCCAGCCGGACGAAGTCCTCGAACGCCGTCGGGTCGTCGCCCCGGTCGGTCACGGTGAGCGGTCCCACCTCGCGCTCGAGACGCCGGCGCATCCGGTCGACGTGCTTGCGGCGCGACGTGCTGAGCGCCTCGCGGGGGCCGGGAGAGTCGGGATCGCGCCGCAGCACGGCGCGCTCCATGCGGTACCGCTCGAAGACCGGCACGTGGTTGCGCGCGCACGCGCGGGCGAGCGCGTCCCACAGCGGTCCGTCCACGGGCACCAGGGTGAGCTCCACGAGCCCCGGGAAGCCGTTCGCCCGGGAGCGCAGGTGATCGATCAGGGCGTCG
This sequence comes from Cellulosimicrobium cellulans, assembly GCF_042723955.1. Lineage (GTDB taxonomy): Bacteria > Actinomycetota > Actinomycetes > Actinomycetales > Cellulomonadaceae > Cellulosimicrobium > Cellulosimicrobium cellulans_H. The sequence continues at coordinate 43,739 of NZ_JBHXIC010000010.1, forward strand.
AGCGTGGTGTCCGGCCGGTCGCGGTCGACGAGGGGGGCGCACAGCGGGGAGTCGCTCCCGAGGAACGGCCCCGCGGTGGTGGCGAACGTCGTCCCGGAGCGCGGCGAGAGGTCCCTGCTGAGCGGCAGCACGGCGAGGAGACGATCCTGGTCCTCGACCACGACGAGCACGACGTCGCGCGCCTCGGGCAGGTGCCGGGCGGCGGTCGCGAGGTAGGCGGGCGACAGGAACGGGTTGGGCTCGAGGGCGCGGTCGACGAGACGGGCCCACCGGTCGACGTCGTCCGGGGTCACGGCGGCGAGCGCGAGGGTGCGGGTACGCAGGCCGGTCATGCTCGCACCCCGCGCCGGGCGTCCTCGAGGACGGCGTCGAGCCGCGCGCGGGCAACGTCCCAGTCGTTGCGCCGCGCGTGCGCCCGGGCGGCGTCCTGCGCGCGGGAGAGGGCGCCGTCGTCCGCGAGGGCGGCGAGGGCGTCGGCGAGCGCGGCGACGTCCCCGGGCGGCACGAGCGTCGCGGCCGTGCCCACCGCCTCGGGGAGACCGCCGACGTCGGACGCGACCACGGCGGCTCCCGCGGCCATGCCCTCGAGCGCGGTGAGGCCGAACGGCTCGGGCCACACCGACGGCACGACGAGCACGTCGGCGGCCGCGAGCAGCGCCGGCAGCCGCGTCCGGTCGACGAACGACGCGAAGCGGACCGAGGCCCGCGACCGGGCGGCGATCGAGCGCAGCTCGCGCTCGTAGGGGCTGAGCGGCGCGTCGGCGGCGAACCCCGGTCGGCCCACCACGGTGACCTCGACGTCGTGCCGGCCGCCGCGCGCGACCGCGTCGAGGAGGACGTGCACGCCCTTGTCCGCGATGACGCGTCCCACGTACACGACGCGCAGCCTGTCGCCCCGGGGGCTGCGCGGAACCGCGAACGCCTCGACGTCGACACCGTTGCGGACGGTGACCACACGGTCGCGCAGCGCGCGGGGGAGGCGCGCGCGGACCTGCTCGGCGAGGTGGTCGCTGACGCACACGACGGCGGCCGCCGGGCCGAGTGCGCGTGCCGCCTCGCGCGGGGTGTACGTCCGCAGGACCTGGTTGTGGCAGTACAGGAGCGGCACGTGCCGCCGTGCGTCCACGAGCGGCACGAGGGCGGGCGCGTTGTGCGCGAGCACCCAGGACGGGTCCCACGCCCCCTGGGTGCGCGTCGTCGCGGTGAGCACCCGGCGCGCGCCCCGCCGGGGGAGCCCTGCGCGGGAGAGCGCCGCGTCGACGTAGCGGTCCGTGCGGCGGGCGTGCACCTGCGGGTACTCGAGCGCGCTGGCGCTCGGGTAGCGCTCGGGGTACGTCCCGGCGGCGACGACGACGCGCGGCACGGGTGACCCGGGCGCGGCGGCGCGCGAGAGCCCGTCGACGACCGTCGGGACGGCGCTCCCCGTCCGGGGGGAGAAGTGGTCGCCCGGGGTGATGACGTGGACGAGGCGCCGCGACCGCACCGTCCCCCCGCTCATGGCGTCGCGACCCCGTCCGCGCGGTCGCGACGGGTCGCGACGAACGCCGCGGGCACGCCGGCCACGAGCCCCCAGAGCTCGGCGGCCGCGCGCGAGAGCACGACCGGGGCGGTGACGCGGCGCAGGAGCGAGCGCGGCGTGCCGTCGGCCATCGTCGGGCCGAGACGGCTGCGCACGGCCCACAGGTAGCTCGACTGGGCACGCCACGTCGTGCGGGCGTACCGGCGCACCATCGGGTCGCGCCAGCCGAAGTTCCGCACGAGCATGACGACGTGGTTGCGCCGCGCGTAGTAGAGGTAGCGGCGGTCGAACCGCTTGCCGCCGATCCCGTACGGCGCGGCCATGTGCCGCACGACGGCGGTCGGCGTGTAGAGCAGCCGCCCGCCGGTCGCCCGCAGGCGCAGCGAGATGTCGGACTCCTCGCACAGGCACGTGCCCGGGTAGTTGCCCCGGATCCCGCCGATCGCCTCCAGGGCGCTGCGCCGGAACGACATGTTCGCGCCGAGCAGGTGGTCGACCTCGACGACGCGGCCCGGGTCGGCCGCGAAGTAGCCGGTGAGGCGACCGTCCGGGAGGAGTCGTCCGATGCGGTCGAGGCCCTCGGACTCCTCGCCCGGGATGCCGTTGTCGGCGCGCCCGCCCACGGCCACGACGTCCGGGTCGCCGTACGGGGCGACGAGCTCGTCGAGCCAGTCGGGCGCGACGTACGCGTCGTCGTCGACGAACGCGACGACGTCACCGCGTGTCACGGCGTACCCCGCCTGCCGCGACTCGGGCGTCGTACCGCGCCCGAGGGTGCTGTGCAGGAGGCGGACCTCGGGGAACTTCTCGCGCACGAGGCGTCTCGTGGTGTCCGCCGGCGTCGAGTCGACGACGACGACCTCGAGCGGGGGCGTGTCGAGCCGCCGCAGGTGCTCGAGGCACTCGCGCACGCTGTCGGGGCGCCCGTACGTGACGACGACGACGCTCACGGTGAGGGTCACGGCTCGCCTCCCGGCGGCTCGGGGACGGACACGAGGCGGTACCAGTCGCGACGGCGCAGCGGGGACGTGAGCGCCGTGCGCCGCGGGTGCCGCGTGCGCGCGACCCACGTCTCGTAGACACCGGGCCGCGAGTAGTGGGCGGTGTGCCCGGACCAGCCGAACTTCTGGCGCATGGTCTCGGGTCGCCGCACCCACGAGAAGTGCAGCACGGCCGAGCCCGGGTCGACCACCTCGTGCACGATGGTGTCGCGACGTCGTGCGGGGTCCGTGCTCCACGGCCCGAGGTCCACGCGGTACAGCGGGACGTCGGCCTGCCGGGCGTGCGCGAGCCGGGTCCCCGCCCGGACCGCGAGGGGACCGGGGTAGGACGCGGCGGGTCGGCCGAACCGCGTGCTCGCCTCGAGGTAGCGGCCCGGAGCGATGCGCGTGTAGAGCCAGCGCGACGGGAAGTCGAGACCCGACGCACCTGCCGCGTCGGCGCGCCGCACGGCACCGACGAACGTCGCCGGGTCGAGCACGACCTCGTCCGTGTCGAGCTGGAGCACCCACTCGGCACCCTCGGACGCCTGGTCGAGCGCCGCCTGGCGCTGCAGCGTCTCGCTGTCGAGGGGCGGCTCGCCCGGGCGGGCATAGGCGCCGGGGGCCCGGACGCACTTGCCGTCCACGTCGAGCGCGTCGATCACGGCGAGGCACTCGTCGATCGGCAGGGGGGTCCCCGTCCAGGACGTCGCGGTCTCGTCGTACGACAGGACGACGCGGTCCACGTGCGCGTAGTACGAGCGCAGGCTCGAGGCGAGGAAGCTCGGGTCGGCGACCAGCGCGTACGCGGTACGACGCATCAGATGAAGTCCGCGAACTCGCGCTCGTTCTTCTGGAAGACGAGCGTGCCGGCCAGGAAGATCAGGGGCGCGGCGACGACGAGGGCCACGACCTGCCACGTCGGGGGGAAGTCGGTGCCCACGAGCGACCAGCGGAACGTCTCGAGGAACCACGTGACGGGGTTGATGTCGAACAACCACCGGAGGTTCTCGGGGACGGACGAGAGGGCGTAGGCGACCGGGCTCGCGTAGAGCAAGATCTGCACGAGCCACGGCAGCACGTAGCCGACGTCGCGGTACTTGACCATGTAGGCGGCCGCGGCGAGGCCGATGCCTGTGCCGATCATGAGGATGAGGAGCACCCACACCGGGAGCAGGAGGACGGCCCAGCCCGGGTTGATCCCGAACACGAACAGCAGGACGACGGCGAGCACGAGCGCGACGAGGAAGTCGAGCACCACGGAGGCGAGGCTCGAGATCGGCACGAGGAGGCGCGGGAAGAACACCTTCTGGACGAGCGACTGGTTGCCGACCATCGAGCTCGAGGCCCGGCCGAGGGACCCGTTGAACAGGTTCCACGCGAGCATGCCGGCGAGCGTGAAGAGGAACGTCGGGACGTTCCCGGTCGACAGCCCGGCGATCTCGCCGAACACGACCGTGAAGATGCCCGCGCTCACGAGCGGCTGCGCGATGACCCACGTGATGCCGAAGATCGTCTGCCGGTAGCGCACGATGACGTCGCGCAGCGCGAGGCGGACCGCGACCTCGCGGGCGTTCCACAGCTCGCGCCACGCCGGCAGGTTGAGGCGGCCGGGCGGCGTGATGACGGTGCGCTGCACGGTCTGCTCCACGTCAGCCTCCCTCGTAGTCGAAGTTCACGAAGACCATGCCCTTCTCGGTGCCCGACGACTCCGTGAACTCCGGGTACGGGAGGTCGGGCAGCACCTCGAAGCGCCACGCCCCCTCCCACGCGTCGAGCACGCCCGCCTGGCACGCGTACACGTCGACCGTGTACTGGCCGGGCTTGAGCCACAGGTCCCGGACCACGAGGCGGCCCTTCTGGGGCTGCTCCGGGTCGAACCACTTCCCGACGAGCCGCGAGTCGCACTGCGCGATGACGGTCCCCTGGTCGTTGTTGATGTGCATCGAGACGAAGTACGTTCCGATGAGGTCCTTGCTCGGCGGAGCCTCGAAGTCGACCACGATGTCCTGCGAGGACTTGACGAACTCGTCCTCCATGCGGACCGAGGAGAGCCGCAGGTTGCCGTTGCCCGGGCGCTTCCTCGGGTCGGACTGCGCGGCGGCGAAGCTCTCGAAGCTGTCGCGGTAGGCCTGGAGCGTGCCGTCGACGCTGCCGGAGTAGGTGAGCGTCCCGCGGTCGAGCAGGACCGCCGAGGTGCACAGGGCCTGGACGGTCTGGAGCTGGTGGCTCACGTAGAGCACGGTGCGGCCGCCCTGGGCGGCCTCGCGCATCTTCTGGATCGAGCGGCGCTGGAACTCGGCGTCGCCGACCGCGAGGACCTCGTCGATCGCGAGGATCTCGGTGTCGAGGTGGGCGGCGACGGAGAACGCGAGCCGCACGTACATGCCGGACGAGTAGCGCTTGACCGGGGTCGCGAGGAACTTCTCGATGCCGGAGAACGCGACGATCTCGTCGTAGCGCTTGGTGATCTCCTTGCGCGTCATGCCGAGGATCGCGCCGTTGAGGAAGATGTTCTCCTTGCCCGTGAGCTCGGGGTGGAACCCGGTGCCGACCTCGAGGAGCGACCCGACGCGCCCGGTGAGCTCGATGCGCCCGCGGGTGGGGGCCGTGACGCGCGTGAGGATCTTGAGGAGCGTCGACTTGCCGGCGCCGTTGCGCCCGACGATCCCGAGCGCCTCGCCCTGCGGGACCTCGAACGACACGTCGTCCAGGGCGTCGAACAGCGTGTACTTCTGCTTGCCGGTCGACCTGACCCACTGGATCGCGGCGGCCGCCGCCGTGGAGGGGCGCTCGCCGAACGCACCGAGCCGGTACGTCTTGCCCAGCCCGGCGACGCGGATCGCGGGTTCCGTGGTCGCCTGCACAGATGAAAGATAGTCGTCCTGCTCGCGCCTGCGGCCGGGTCGAACGGGTGAATCGCGCCCGGAACCGGACGAACGCGGGTGAAAGTGCCTGCCGACCCTCGGCGCCGACCCTCCGCGGACCTACGCTCGCGAGAGCGGCACCCCGAGCAGGGCCCGACGACGACAGGGCGGCGAGATGGCTTCGGACGAGGACGGCGAGGGGCCCCGGCGCGGCGCGGACCCCACGGTCGTGGGTGGCGTCGTCGCCGCGATCCTCGGGCTGGTCGCGGCCGTCGCGATCGGCGGCACCGGGGCGGGGACGACGTCCGGCGCGCAGCCGTTCACCCCGTCCCCGGTCCCGGCGGCGGCGCCCGTGACGCAGACGGGCGCGCTGCCCCTGTGCGGGTTCCCCCGCCTCGAGCAGGTGACCGACGACGGCGTCGACACCGAGTCGCTGGACGGCATCCGTACCGTCGTCGACGACGTCGTGACGCTCGACGAAGGGGAGCTCGTCACGTTCCGCGTGCTCGACGGCGCGGCGTACGTGCTCGAGTGGGACCGCGAGGCGACGTACACCGTGACGCGTTACGACCTCGCGACCGGGGACGCGGAGGCGACGACGCCGGTCGAGCTCGACTGGGACGGCGCGAGCGAGACGTTCCGCACGGACTCCTTCGAGGTCGACCCGGACGGGAGCGTCTACCTCCTCGACACGCTCATGCACCGGCGCGACCTGCTCAAGGTCGCGCCCGACGGGACGACGGCCTGGTCGACGACGATCCCCGAGGGGGAGCACACGGCGGGCGACCTGCTCGACCTGTACGGGACGGTGCGCTGGACGGACGACGGCGGGACCGTCGTCGGCGTCCAGGAGGCGGGCGAGGTCCTGCACGAGGTGTCGGGTGGCGGAGAGCTCCTTGCCGAGACCCCGTTCGAGGGCGCGGTCCTCGCCCAGCTCCCGGACGGCACGGCGCTGGTCCAGACGGACGTGCGTGTCGGCGATCGTCGCGCGCTCGACCTGCGCGCGGTCGGCCCGGACGGCGACGTCCCGGGCTTCCACCTCGGCGCCTCGTGGGTGCGCGGGCGCGCGTTCGGCGTCCCGCGCGTGCCGTGGCTGGACGACACGACGGGCGCGACCACCGGGCCGTCGGCCGGGCCGGAGGGCGAGGGCCTCGTCGTCGCGGACGAGAACCTCGGGTTCCGGTGGTGGGGGAGCGACGGCGTGTTCCGGGGCGTGTGGCCGGACACGCACAAGGACCTCGAGCAGCCGTTCGCGCTGTGGGAGAGCACGCCGGTGCTGCGCGACGGCACCGCCGGGGACGCGCCCTACTACGTGCTCACGCACGGCGAGGACGGCGGGTTCGCCCTCACCGAGATTTCGGCCGACCGCATGGCGTACCAGCTCGGCGCGCCGGTGAAGTACAACGCGGCGAACGAGGAGCTGTTCGGCGGGCTCGGGCTCGGCGCCGGGCTGCTCGTGGACGCGCCGTACGGCGTCTTCCCCGACGGGACCGCGCCGCGCGTGGTCGCCGCGTTCGACGACGCGTGGGGCGCCGCCGCCGGGACGTACCGTCTGCGCTACCAGGTGCGCGGCGACCCGCGCGTGTGGGACCCGATGGTCGGCGAGGAGACCGTCGTCGATCTCCCCGCCGAGGGTGGTGAGGTTCCGCTCGACCTGCCGCCGACCCGGCCGGGGGTGTACGAGGTCGACGCCGCGCTCGTCGACGCCGCGACGGGCGAGGCGGTCTCGGGGACGTGCCTGCGCTACACCGTGGCCGCCGCGGGCAGCGGGCTCGACCCGGCGGCGCTCGCGGACGGCGCGGACTGGGGCGGCGCGGGACCGCTGCGCGGCGTGGAGCTCGCGGACCAGCTCGGTGTGGGGAGCCACCGCACGCAGCTCGACTTCGGGGCGATCGTGCCCGACCCGACCGCGGAGCCGGACGCCGCCGCGCTCGTCTGGGACTCGCTGCCGAACGCGGCGTTCGCGCCCGACGAGGAGGAGGGCGAGGAGCCCGCCGACGTCGACCCGTTCACCGAGCTCGCGGCCGCCGCCGAGCTCGCCGAGGAGACGGGCGTGATCCTCACGCTCCAGCTCGGCTCGGGCGGCGAGGCGGAGCAGGCCGCGGTCGAGGCCGGCACCTGGGAGGGGTGGACGCGCGAGATCGTCGCCGCCGTCCACGAGCACGCGCCGCAGATCCGCTACTGGCAGCCGTGGAACGAGCCCAACAACACGGGCTACGAGGACGCGGCCGCGTACGAGGAGGAGGTCGGCGCGCCGTTCGCGGCGGGCGCTCGCGACGCGTCGGCCGACGTCGTCGTGGTCGGCGGCAACACGCTCGGGATCGAGCCCGCGTGGTGGGCCGACCTGGTCGCGGCGGGCGGCTGCGACTCGCTCGACGTCGTCGGGATCCACCCCTACACCGGGTTCAACCGGTCGTGGGAGGAGGAGGGGTTCTCCGCGGACGGCGCCGAGCTGGACCGGCTGCGCGAGGCGATCGGTCCGTGCGGGGACGTTCCCGTGTGGGACACCGAGACCGGGTGGTGGTCCGACGGCGTCGCGAACTTCTGGGCGGGCGGGTCCGACGTCGTGCGCAAGCTCCTCTGGTACGGGCTCGAGGACGTCGACGAGTGGACGTACTTCTTCTCCGAGGGCGGGTTCGGCGAAGCGGGGAACTCGTGGTCGCTGCTCCAGTACGGGCAGTACGTGAAGCCCGCCGGCGCCGCCTTCGCGGCGAGCGCGGCGTTCCTCGACGGGTTCGGGCCGCCCGAGGCGGTCGAGACGGGGACGCCCGGGGTCCACGCCGTGCGCGCGCCCGGGACGGTCGAGGTCGGGAACGCCGAGCTGCTCGCCCTGTGGAGCGAGGACCTGTCCACCACCGTGCGGCTGACGGCGCCGGGCAGTGCGGTCACCGTGACCGCGCGCGACCCGTACGGCGCCGAGCGCGGCCTGGAGGTCCCCTCCGGGGGCGTCGAGGTCCCGGTGAACGGCGCGCCCGTCCTCCTCGTCGCGCCCGCGGGCACGGCGCTCGAGGTCGCTCCCGTCGAGCCGTTCGGTGACGACGTGCTCGAGGGCCGGCCGGTGACCGCGACGTCGACCCACGAGGACGCGAGCGGTCCCGACGTCGTGACGTCGGGGACCTTCGCCGTGCGCGAGCCGTGGCGGTCGGGGCGCCTGGCCGACGGGTCGGTCGACGAGGCCCCCGGCGTCGAGGTCGCCACCGACGGCCCGCGCACGATCGACCGCGTCGCCGTCGCGACGGCCGGCATCCGCTGCTGCACGTCGGGACTGCGCGACTACACCGTCTCCGTGCGGACGCCCGACGGCGACTGGCACGACGTCGCGCAGCAGACCGACCAGTTCCTCGACCGCGTCGCGCTCTTCACGTTCGAGCCCGTCCAGGTCACGGCCGTGCGCGTGACGCTCCCGATGACGACCGAGCGCGACGTGCCCGTGCTCGCGGCGAACTACACGGGGATCGTCGGCGGGCTGCACCCCGACTTCGTCCCGCTCGCGACGGAGAGCGAGTGGATCGCGACGATCAGCGGGGTCCAGGCGTGGGAGCCGGCGGGGTGAGCGCCGTCACCGGGTCGCGGGCGCGGTCAGCCGCGCGCGGCGACCGCGCGCCAGATCGCGGCGTGCTGCGAGGCGCTGCGCTCCCACGTGAACGTGGCGGCGCGCTCGCGCCCGCGCCCGACGAGCGCCTCGACCTCGGCGTCGCGCGTCGTCACCCACAGCAGGGCCTCCGCGAGGCTCGCGCCGTCCGGCTCGGCGAGCACGCCGCCGTCGCCCACGACCTCGGGGAGCGAGCTGGTGCGCGCCGCGACCACGGGGACGCCGGCGGCCATCGCCTCGAGGGCGGGCAGCCCGAACCCCTCGTAGCGCGACGGCACGGCCACGGCCGCCGCGCCTGCGACGAGCCCCGGCATCAGCTCGCCCGGCAGGCGACCGACGAGCCGCGTGCCGGGGAGGTCCGCGAACAGCGCGGTGCGCCGCGGGTGCGGCGGCCCGCTCATGACGAGCGTGAGGTCGGGGCGCGCGGAGCGGACGGCGGTCCACGCGACCGCGAGCTCCTCGAGGTTCTTGCGCCGCGACGCGCCGCCCGCGTGCAGCACGTACGGGCCGTCCACCCCCAGCGCCGCGAGACGCTCGCGGGGGAGCGGCGCGGCGGAGAAGTAGACCGGGTCGACGCCGTTGTAGGCCACGGAGGGCCGCTCGGCGAGCCCGAGGACGTCGGCCGCCTCGTCCGCGCTGAACTCCGACACGCACACGACGGCCGCCGCGCGGCGGACCTCCGCGGCGGCCGCGCGCACCGGCGCGGACTCGTCGTCGTAGCGCCACGACACGACGTCCTGCACGGCGACGACGTCGCGCGTCGGGTGCGGCGGCAGGTCGAGCCCCACGCGGTGCACGACGGCGCCGCGCGGGTAGACCGCGCGGCCGACGGCCCGGCGCACCGCGGCGCTCGCGGAGCCGAGGCGTCCGAGCGGGAGCCGGTGGGTCCCGGCGAGCGGGGAGCGGAGCGAGCGGAAGACGGCGCGGTCGACGGACCAGCTGCCGGTCGCGCCGGCGGAACCGTCCGCGAGCGCCCCCGCCGCGCGCGCCGCGACCTCCTCCTGGTACACCTGGGCCCCCATCGGGACCTCGACCGCGACGGTCGCGACGACGAGCTGCGGCATCGGGAGGGTCCCCCTCGGGGCGTGGTGCGTGGCGGGTGCGGCACGGTCGGGACGACCGGAGCGGTCGGTAGAGTGGCCCACTCTAGTGGCGCCGACGCCCCGCCGGACCTGCGGGAGCGGGTGATGAGCGGGTGATCGTGGACCGGGCGCGGGACGTCCCGCGAGAGGGTGAGGGACGTATGGCAGCGCGTCGTCGGGTGGCGCTGGTCGCGAGCTCGTTCGACCCGCACACGGGGGGCGTCGAGTCGCACGTGCGCCACGTCGCGCGCGTGCTCGCGTCCCGCGGGAGCGCGGTGGAGGTCTGGACCGTCGACCGCGGCGAGCGGCTCGGCACGCGCCGGGTCGACGGCGTCCTCGTGCGCTACCTGCCGACCCCGCAGCCGTCGAGCCGGCCCGGCGACGTCGCCCGGTTCGCCCTCGCGGCGCCGGGGGCCGCGCTCGCCTGGGGCCGGGCGTTCCGGGCGTTCCGGCCCGACGTGCTGCACGTGCAGTGCTTCGGCCCGAACGGCGCGTACGCCCTCGGCCTGCGCACGCTCACGCGCACGCCGCTCGTGGTCAGCTCCCACGGCGAGACCTTCGCGGACGACCACGCGGTGTTCGAGCACTCGCGGCTGCTGCGCGCGGCGCTCGAGCGCTCGATCGGTGTCGCGGGCGCGGTGACGGGGTGCTCGCGCGTCGTCGCGGACGACCTGGTCCGCTTCGGGGCGTCTGACGCCGTGGTCGTCCCGAACGGCGTCGACCTCGCCGGTCACGACGCGGCCGGGCACGACGTGGCCGAGCACCGTCCGGAGGACGCCGCGGAGGGGGAGCCCGCGCGGTCGGGCTCCGTGCGTGAGCCCGTGGTCGTCGCGGTGGGGCGGATCGAGCACGTCAAGGGGTTCGACCTGCTCGTGGACGCGTTCGCGTCCTCGCCGTTGCGCGACCGGGCGCGGCTCGTCGTCGTCGGCGACGGGAGCGAGGCGGGTGCGCTGCGCCGCCGGGTCGCGTCGGCGGGGCTGACGGACCGCGTCGAGCTCCCCGGACGGCTGGACCCGTCCGAGGTCGCGGCCCGCCTCGCGGCTGCGGACGTGGTCGTCGTGCCGAGCCGCGCGGACGCTGCCCCGCTCGTCGTCCTCGAGGCGTGGAGGTCGGGCCGGCCGCTCGTGGCGACCGTGCGGGGCGGACCCCCGGAGATCGTCACCGACGGCGTCGACGGCGTGCTCGTGGACCCCCAGGACACGCAGGCGCTGGCGGTCGCCGTGCTCAGCCTGCTCGACGACCCGGAGCGCGCGGAGCGGGTCGGGGCCGCCGGCCGTCGGCGGGTCGAGGACTTCACGTGGGAGCGCGTCGTCGACCGGTACGAGGACCTCTACGCGGGGCTCCCCGCAGTCAGGCCGAGGGGTCGCCGACCCGGGGAGGCTCGGGCGTCCCGTCGGTGACGGTGGGAGGCGCGGCCGGGGGCGTGCTGGCCGCGCGGGCTCCCCGCGGGACGTCGAGCAGCCACACGACGGCGACCGTGACGGCCGCCGCGACGAGCAGCGAGCCGACGACGTCGCTCGGCCGGTGCGCGTACGTCACGACGGAGGCGAGGGCGGCGACCGCCGTCACGCCGAGCCCGGCCCAGCCCGCGGCCGTACGCGACCCCGGCCACGGCCACAGCAGCCAGATCGCGACGCACAGGCCGCCGACCACCGCGACGTGACCGCTCGGGAAGGTCTGGTAGGCGTAGCCGTGCTCCCCGAGGTCGGGCCGCACGAGGACCTCGCGGAGCCCGAGCGCGATCCCGACCGTCCCGAGCACGACCAGGACCGCGGCCAGGAGGTCGCGCCACGCGCGGCGCACGAGCGCGACCACGCCCAGGACGGCGACGACGGCCGCGCACGCCACCGGGAGACCCCGGCGCAGCGCCCCCGCGAGGTCGCGGCCGGCGTCGTGCAGGGGAGCGAGGGTCCGGAACGCTCCGGCGTCCGCCTGCTGGCCCGCGACGGTGAGGTGCGAGGCGGCCCAGAGCGCGACGAAGGCCGCGACGAGCAGCACGAGCACCACCAGCAGCGCGGACGAGCGGGGCCGGGCCGGCACGGAGGCCGGCACCGCAGACGTGGACACGCCCCGAGCATGACGGAGCGGCGGGGACCGTGTCACCGGTCGCGAGCGGGTGACGCCGGGTGAAAAGGCCGTGTGCCCGTCGCGCCGCCGCCGGTCGACGTGTGGGCGCCGGGGCGTACGCTGGGAGCCGTCGTCTCGCACGGCTCCAGCCCGGACCCGCTCGCCACCTCTGGTGAGCTCGGTCCGGGCCGTTCGTGCTGCCCCGTCGTGTCCTCGACCAGCCCCGGAACCGTCCTCGACCCGGGCCCGCCTCGCGCGGCCGCCGACGCAACCGACCATCGTCCTCGGAGGGACCCCACCGCATGAACCTCACCGGCATCCTGCCCGCGCTGCTCGCCGACCCCGCCGCGACGGCGGCGGTCGAGCACGTGCGCGCCCGTGGCGAGGCGGACGTGGTCGGTCCGGCCGGCGCGCGCCCGCCGCTGCTCGCCGCGATGGCGGGGGCGCGGGCCACCGGCCCCGTCGACGGGGTGGCGTCGGGCGGCACGGCGGGGGGCGCCGCGTGGGCCACGGGCTCGCGCCCTCTCGTGGTCGTGACGGCGACCGGGCGAGACGCGGACGAGCTCGCGGCGAGCGTCCGGGCGTACCTGCCGGACGAGCTGGCCGACGTGGTCGCGGTGCTGCCGAGCTGGGAGACGCTGCCGCACGAGCGGCTGAGCCCGCGCGCGGACACGGTCGCCAAGCGCATCGCGGTGTTCCGCCGCCTCGCGCACCCGGACCCGGAGGTCGGGCCGTCGGGCCCCGTCCGCGTGCTCGTCATGCCGGTGCGCGCGCTCCTCCAGCCGGTCGTGGACGGGCTGGGCGAGCTCGAGCCGGTCGAGCTGCACGCCGGGTCGACGGCGGACCTGACCGACGTCGCGGAGCGGCTCGTCGCGGCGGCGTACACGCGCGTGGACATGGTCGAGCGCCGCGGTGAGTTCGCCGTGCGCGGCGGCATCCTCGACGTGTTCCCGCCCACCGAGGACCACCCGCTGCGCGTCGAGTTCTGGGGTGACGAGGTGTCGGAGATCCGCTGGTTCGCGGTCGCGGACCAGCGCAGCCTCGAGATCGCGGAGCACGGGCTGTGGGCGCCGCCGTGCCGCGAGATCCTGCTCACCGAGTCCGTGCGGGCGCGCGCGTCGGCGCTCGTCGAGCAGCTGCCGGGCGCGGTCGAGATGCTCGACAAGCTCGCTGCGGGCGTCGCGGTCGAGGGCATGGAGTCGCTCGCGCCGGTCCTCGTGGACCGCATGGTCCCGGTGCTCGAGCTCGTGCCCGACGACGCGCTGCTCGTCCTCGACGACGCCGAGCGCGTGCGCCGGCGCGCGCACGACCTCGTCGCCACGACCGAGGAGTTCCTCGCGGCGGCGTGGACGGGCGCGGTGGCGGGCGGGACGTCGCCCCTCGACCTGTCGGCGGCGTCGTTCGAGACGTTCGCGGAGGTGCGCGCCGTCGCCCAGCGCCGCGGCCTCGGCTGGTGGACGCTGTCGTCGTTCGCGCTCGACAACCCGGACCTCGACCTGCCGACGGACGCGGCCCCCGACGCAGGTGCGCGGGCCACAGACGCCGCGGGCGCGTCGTCGGGCACCACGGCCGCGCACGTGGGCGAGAGCGCGGACGGCGTCCCGACCTTCACGATCGGCGCGCGGGACGTCGAGTCCTACCGCGGCGACGTCTCGCGCGCGCTGGACGACGTGCGCGGGCTGCAGCACGCGGGCTGGCGCCTCGTGCTCACGACCGAGGGCCACGGCCCGGCCAAGCGCATGGTCGAGCAGCTCGGCGCGGTCGACACGCCCGCGCGTCTCGTGCCGCGGCTCGACGGCGAGCCCGAGGGCGGCATCGTCCTCGTCACCCCGGCGATGGTCGGCAAGGGCTTCGTCGCGCCCGAGCTGCGCCTCGCCGTCTTCTCCGAGGCCGACCTCACGGGCCGCGCGGGGACGAGCACGCGTGACATGCGCAAGATGCCGAGCCGGCGCCGCAACGTCGTCGACCCGCTGCAGCTCAAGGCGGGCGACTTCGTCGTGCACGAGCAGCACGGCGTGGGGCGCTTCGTCGAGCTCGTGCAGCGCACGCTCGGCACGGGCGGCAACGCCGCGACACGCGAGTACCTCGTGATCGAGTACGCGTCGAGCAAGCGGGGCCAGCCGGGGGACCGCCTGTTCGTGCCGATGGACCAGCTCGACCAGGTCACCAAGTACACGGGCGGCGAGGCGCCGAGCCTCAACAAGATGGGCGGGTCGGACTGGGCGAAGACGAAGTCCCGCGCACGCAAGCACGTCAAGGAGATCGCGGGCGAGCTGATCCGGCTCTACAGCGCCCGCATGGCGACGCAGGGCCACGCGTTCGGCGCCGACACGCCCTGGCAGCGCGAGCTCGAGGACGCGTTCGCGTACGTCGAGACGCCCGACCAGCTCGCGACCATCGACGAGGTCAAGGCCGACATGGAGAAGACGGTCCCCATGGACCGCCTCGTGTGCGGCGACGTCGGTTACGGCAAGACCGAGATCGCGATCCGCGCGGCGTTCAAGGCCGTCCAGGACGGCAAGCAGGTCGCCGTGCTCGTGCCGACGACGCTCCTCGTCCAGCAGCACTTCGAGACGTTCTCCGAGCGGTACGCGGGATTCCCCGTGACCGTCAAGGCGCTCTCGCGCTTCCAGACGGCCAAGGAGTCCCAGGAGACGATCGAAGGGCTGCGCCAGGGCACGGTCGACGTCGTCATCGGCACGCACCGGCTCATCACGGGCAACGTCCGGTTCAAGGACCTCGGGCTCGTCATCATCGACGAGGAGCAGCGGTTCGGCGTCGAGCACAAGGAGACGCTCAAGCAGCTGCGCACCAACGTCGACGTGCTCGCGATGTCCGCGACCCCGATCCCGCGCACGCTCGAGATGGCGGTCACGGGCATCCGTGAGATGTCGACGCTCGCGACGCCGCCCGAGGAGCGGCACCCCGTCCTCACCTACGTGGGCGCGTACGAGGAGAAGCAGATCGCCGCCGCCCTGCGCCGCGAGCTGCTGCGCGAGGGCCAGGTGTTCTACGTGCACAACAAGGTCGAGACGATCGACCGGACGGCGGCCAAGCTGCGCGAGCTCGTGCCCGAGGCCCGCGTGGGTGTGGCGCACGGCAAGATGAACGAGAACCAGCTCGACCAGGTGATCCGCGCGTTCTGGGAGAAGGAGCTCGACGTCCTCGTCTGCACGACGATCATCGAGACCGGCCTCGACATCTCCAACGCGAACACGCTCATCCTCGAGCGCGCGGACATGCTCGGGCTCTCCCAGCTCCACCAGCTCCGCGGCCGCGTGGGCCGCGGGCGCGAGCGCGCGTACGCGTACTTCCTGTACCCGCCCGAGCGGCCCCTCACCGAGACCGCGCACGACCGCCTCGCGACGATCGCCGCGCACACCGACCTGGGTGCTGGCATGCAGGTCGCGATGAAGGACCTCGAGATCCGCGGCGCGGGCAACCTGCTCGGCGGCGAGCAGTCCGGGCACATCGCGGGCGTCGGGTTCGACCTGTACGTGCGCATGGTGGGCGAGGCCGTCGCGAACTACCGGGGCGACGGGCCGGAGGAGCAGCCCGAGATCTCCATCGAGCTCCCGGTCGACGCGCACCTGCCCGAGTCGTACATCGCGACCGAGCGGCTGCGGCTCGAGGCGTACAAGAAGATCGCCGCCGCGACCGACGCGCCCGAGCTCGCCGAGGTGCGGGCCGAGCTCGTCGACCGCTACGGGGCGCTGCCGGACGTCGCGTCGGCGCTGTTCGACGTCGCGGACTTCCGCAACCACGCGCGCCGCGCGGGGCTCACGGACGTCACCGCGCAGGGCAAGTTCATCCGGTTCGCGCCGGTCGACCTCGCCGAGTCGGCGCAGCTCCGGCTCAAGCGCCTGTACCCGGGCACGCTGCTCAAGCCGGCGATCCGCGCGTTCCTCGTCCCGTACCCGACGACGGCGCGCATCGGCGGCCGGCCGCTGCGCGGGGCCGAGGTGCTCACCTGGGCGCGCCAGCTCATCGACGCCGTGGTCCTCGGCGAGGTCGGTGCCGCCGCCGCGGTCGGGACGTCGTCGGGCGCGCGCTGACCAGAGCCCGAACCCCCGCCGAGCAGGTGGTCGTGGCCCGTCCCGACGCCGGGATTGGCCACGACCACCTGCTCGCGGATCGCGGCCCGGCCCGTCGCCGTCAGTCCTTGCGGCCGTCGAGGAAGTAAGCGATGGGGCCGACCCAGTTGACGAGCAGCGCGAGGCCCCACGCGAGCTTGGTGCCGTTCACCTGCTCCGCCGGTCGGTGCAGCAGGTCGCGGTAGGCAGCGGCCGTGAGCGTGACCTGGGCCGCGCCCACGACCCCGACGGCGATCTTCTGACCCTTGGTCAGGTCCTTCCAGCGCCGCTTGGTCCCCATGTCGTCGTCTCCTCCCGTGGTGCGTACCCCTCGACGCTAGGCCGTCCGGGCCCACGATGCACGGCCCGCGGGCCGCCCGTGGTCGCGGCGCGCGAGCGGCGGCCCCGCGGCGGACGAGCGCCTCACGGGGTCGTGACAGGGCGCACCGTGCTCTGTAAGGTTGCTGAAACATCCGGAAACTCTCTGCAAAGCCGCCGAGTCCCGGACGCGCGCCCGACACCCTGGGCGTAGTCAGCACCGCGTGGCCCTCCCGCGCTCGATGCCGAGCGTGCCGGAGGCCGAAGCACCTCGAAGGAGCAGCAATGACGCGCACCACCGACCCCGCCGGTCCGCCGGCACCCACCCCGACGTCCGGTCACGGCCGTCTGCGGCGTCTCGTCGCGGCCGCGGTGACGGCCGCCCTCGCGCTCGGGGCGGCGCTCGCCGCCACGGTGCCGGTCGCGGGGTCCGCCGCGGCGGCACCGCCCGTGCCGACGCCCGTCGTCGACTCCCCGAACGGTCGGGGCGACGTGATCCTCAACCTCTTCCAGTGGACGTGGGACTCCGTGGCCGCCGAGTGCACGAGCACCATCGGCCCGGCCGGGTTCGGCTACGTCCAGGTCTCGCCGCCGCAGGAGCACATCCAGGGCACGGCCTGGTGGACCTCCTACCAGCCGGTCAGCTACAAGCTCGAGTCCAAGCTCGGCACCCGCGCGGAGTTCCAGCACATGGTGAGCACGTGCAAGACGGCGGGCGTGGGCGTCGTCGTCGACGCGGTCGTCAACCACACCGCGGGCGCCGACACCGGCTCCGGCACGGGCACGGGCGGGACGAGCTACTCCGTGGACAGCTTCCCCGGCGTCCCGTACGGGCCGAACGACTTCAACGACTGCCGGTCGAACATCAGCAACTACGGCGACCGGTACAACGTCCAGAACTGTCGCCTCGTCTCGCTCCAGGACCTGCGGACGGGTTCCGACTACGTGCGCGGCAAGATCGCCGGCTACCTCAACGACCTCATCTCGCTCGGGGTCTCCGGGTTCCGCATCGACGCCGCGAAGCACATCCCCGCCGCTGACCTCGCGGCGATCAAGGCGCGGCTCACGAACCCGAACGTCTTCTGGGTGCACGAGGTCATCGGCGCGAGCGGCGAGCCCATCCAGCCCTCGGAGTACCTCGGCTCCGGTGACTCGCACGAGTTCTTCTACGCGCGCGAGCTCAAGTCCCGGTTCGACGGCCAGATCAAGGACCTGCGGACCATCGGCGACAACAAGCTCCCCTCGGACCGCGCGGGCGTCTTCGTCGACAACCACGACACCGAGCGCAACGGCGAGACCATGAACTACAAGTGGGGAGCCAAGTACCGGCTCGCCAACGCGTTCATGCTCTCGTGGCCGTATGGCGCGCCGAGCGTCTACTCGGGCTACACGTGGAGCGACAAGGACGCCGGTGCCCCCGGTGCCTCCGCGACGTCCGTTCCGGACGCGAGCTGCTCGAGCAGCGCGTGGGTCTGCACGCAGCGCTGGACCGAGATCGTGGGCATGGTCGGCTTCCACAACACGGTCGCCGGGACCGCGGTGACGAGCTGGTGGGACGACGGGAACAACCACGTCGCGTACGGTCGCGGCGGCAAGGGGTACGTGACGATCAACAACTCCGCCGACGCCGTGACGCGCACCTACCAGACGTCGCTCCCCGCCGGCACGTACTGCGACGTCGTCGCGTCGAAGGACTGCGCGAAGACGGTCACCGTCTCCGGCTCCGGCACCTTCACCGCGAAGGTCCCGGCGTACGGGGCGCTCGCGCTGCACGTCGGCGCTGTGGACGACGGCGGCACCGGCGGTCCCGGTCCCGTCGACCCGAGCGGCACGACGACCGTCTACTACGCGACCGACAAGGGCTGGAACGCGTACAACGTCCACTACCGCGTCGGCACGGGTGCCTGGACCGCCGTGCCCGGCGTCGCGATGACCGCGGCCTGCACCGGCTGGGTCGCGAAGGAGATCGCCCTGCCGACAGGCGCGACCGGCGCCGCCGCGACCGTCACGGCGGCGTTCACGAACGGCGCGGGCTCCTGGGACAACAACGGCGGCAAGGACTACGCCCTGAGCGGCGCCGCCGTCGCGGTCTCGGGAGGGACGGTCACGGCGGGCGACCCGTGCGAGGACGACGGCGAGGGGCCTGGTCCCGTCGAGGGTCAGGGCGACGCGTCGTTCGCCGTGACGGCGACGACGACCTGGGGGCAGAGCGTGGTCGTCGTCGGCAGCATCCCCGCGCTGGGATCCTGGGCGCCCGCGAACGGCGTCGCGCTCTCGGCCGCGAGCTACCCCCTCTGGACCGCGACCCTCGACCTCCCGGCGGGCACGACGTTCGCGTACAAGTACGTGAAGCGCGACGGCGGGGGGAACGTTATCTGGGAGAGCGGCGGCAACCGCACCGCGACGGTCGGCCCGGACGGCTCGGTGACGCTGTCGGACACCTGGAGGTCGTGACCTCGCACTCCCGGCCCCGCCCCGGTCTCACCCAGACCGGGGCGGGGCCTTCTGTCGTGGTGGCGATGGTCGGCTGTCGGCTCTCGCCCACCGCCGAGGTAGAACCGTGGTTGGTGAGGGAGAACCGTGGTCGGTCGGTCGAGATGGAGCTGCGAATCGCCAGAGTTCACCTCAGGTGCCGGTCGGCATGGGCGGAGGGGTGGGGGGAAATAGTTCAACCATTGTCTGAACCTGGTGGGTGCCCCTAGGGTGTGGCCCGGGCGCGCCGGTGCGCCCCGGGGGCGATGTGCCCCAGCCGATCGCAAGGGAGCGACGACGATGAGACGCACGTGGAGGACCGCCGTGGCGGGGGTGCTCGCCGCCCTCGTGGCGGGAGGGGGAGCGAGCGCGGCAGTGGGGATGGATGCGAGGGGTGCGCAGACGCCTGGCCGAGTCGATATCGATATCGATATCGTTCTGGAGAACGATTTCGAATTGGCAGGGACGGCGCCGTGGACAGCGCGCGGGCCCATCACCGTCGCCGTGACCGACGCCGAGGCGCACGGCGGGTCGTCGAGCCTCGCGGTGACGGGTCGGACGGCGGACTGGCACGGCGTCGCGACCGACGCGCTCGCGCTGCTCGAGCCCGGCGTCGCGTACGACGTTCAGGCGTGGGTCAAGCTCCCTGCGGGCACGACGGGGTCGTCCGGGGTCCACTTCACGGTGCAGGAGACGGGCGCGTCGGGGACGGCGTACACGTGGGTCGGCGGGGCCGTCGCCACGACGGCCGACGGCTGGGTGGAGATCGGCGGGACGTACACCCTGCCCGCCGGGCTCACCGCCGCCTCGCTCTACGTCGAGGCCGCGCCGGTCGCCGGGGCGCACCCGTCCTTCCTGCTCGACGACGTCCGCGTGACGACCGTCGTGACCGACCCCGGCGCCGTCGTGCCCGGGGGAGCGGTCAACCCCGTCCCGACCCCCGTACGCCTCGCCGAGGGGACCGGCGACGTCGCGGCCCTGACGTTCGACGACGGCCCGAACCCCGGCACGACGCCCGCGCTCCTGGACTTCCTCGCCGAGCACGACCTGCACGCGGTGTTCTGCGTCATCGGCCAGAACGTCCAGGCACCGGGCGGCGCCGAGCTCCTGCGACGCATCGTCGACGAGGGGCACGTGCTGTGCAACCACTCGACCGGCTACGCCGACATGGGCGCGTGGTCGGCCGACCAGGTGCGCGCCGACCTCGTCGAGAACCTCGGCATCCTGCGTGACGCGCTCGGCGACCCGGAGCACCCCGTCCCGTTCTTCCGTGCGCCGAACGGCTCGTGGGGCGCGACCCCCGAGGTCGCGGTCGCGCTCGGCATGCAGCCGCTCGCGGTCGTCAACACGATCTCCGACTGGGAGACCCAGGACGTCGCGACCCTCACCGCGAACCTGCGCGCCGCGATGAAGCCCGGCGAGGTCGTGCTCGCGCACGACG
The DNA here is from genome assembly GCF_042723955.1 of Cellulosimicrobium cellulans. Classification (GTDB taxonomy): domain Bacteria; phylum Actinomycetota; class Actinomycetes; order Actinomycetales; family Cellulomonadaceae; genus Cellulosimicrobium; species Cellulosimicrobium cellulans_H. The sequence goes on from NZ_JBHXIC010000010.1 coordinate 64,150, forward strand.
GCGGCGGCGACCGCGCGGGCACGCTCGCCGCGGTCGAGACGGTCGTCGCCGAGCGGCTCGCGGCCGGCTGGGAGTTCACGTTCCCCGTCGGCACGCCGCTGCGCGGCGGCGAGGTCCTCCTGGAGACCGGCTTCGAGGACGGCCTCGGCGGCTGGGTGCCGCGCGCGGGAGACGCGACGACGCCGTCGCTGGACCTCACGGAGGTGGCGCACGGCGGCACGCAGGCCGCTGTCATCTCCGGCCGTGACGGTCAGGGCGACGGCATCGGGCACGACGTGACCGGTCTGCTCGCGGCAGGCACGACGTACGAGCTCAGCGCGTGGGTGCGCTTCGCCGAGGGGCAGCCCGCGGACGACGTGTGGCTCAGCATCGCGCGGACGGTCGACGGGGCGACGTCGTACTCGACGCTCGCCCAGCTCTCGGGGATCACGAGCACCGGCTGGACGCAGATCACCGCGACGTTCCAGGGCGCCGCCGCGGACGAGGCGCTGCTCTACCTGGAGACGGACTACAACGGCGACAACACGAGCGACCTGCTCGTCGACGACGTCGTGCTGCGCGTCCCGCCGCCGCCCGCCGTCGAGGACCTCACGGGCATCAAGGAGACGGTCGAGGTCCCGGTCGGGGTCGCGATCGACAGCCGGGAGACCTCGGGCGCGGCGTCAGAGCTGCTGCTGCGGCACTTCGACCAGGTCACGGCCGAGAACCACATGAAGCCCGAGGCCTGGTACGACGAGGACCGCACCTTCCGGACGCACCCCGAGGCGACCGCGCTCATGGACCACGCGGCCGCGAACGACCTGCGCGTCTACGGCCACGTGCTCGTGTGGCACTCGCAGACGCCGGCCTGGTTCTTCGAGGGGGCCGACGGCGCGCCCTTGACCACGTCCGAGGCGGACCGGCAGGTCCTGCGCGACCGCCTGCGGACGCACGTCTTCTCCGTCGCGCAGGCGCTCGCGGACGCCTACGGCCCGTTCGGCGGCGACAACCCGCTCACGGCGTTCGACGTGGTGAACGAGGTCGTGTCGGACGGCGCGGAGAACCCCGACGGCCTGCGCCGCTCGGAGTGGTTCCGGATCCTCGGCGAGGAGTACCTCGACCTCGCGTTCGCGTACGCCGACGAGGCGTTCAACGACGTCTACGCGGACCCCGCGGCGAAGCAGCGCGGCGAGCGGCCGGTCGCGCTGTTCATCAACGACTACAACACCGAGCAGGGCGGCAAGCAGGACCGGTACCACGCGCTCGTCGAGCGGCTCCTCGCGCGCGGGGTGCCCGTCGACGGCGTGGGGCACCAGTTCCACGTGAGCCTCGCGATGCCGGTCTCCGCGCTCGAGGGCGCGATCGAGCGGTTCGCCGACCTGCCCGTGACGCAGGCCGTCACCGAGCTCGACGTGACGACCGGCACCCCGGTCACCCAGGCGTCGCTCGTCGAGCAGGGGTACTACTACCGCGACGCGTTCCGCGTGTTCCGCGCGCACGCCGACGACCTGTACTCCGTCACCGTGTGGGGCCTCACCGACGGCCGGAGCTGGCGCGTCGACAGCGGCGCTCCGCTCGTCTTCGACGACGCCCTCAAGGCCAAGCCCGCGTACCACGGCGTGGTCGACGGCGAGCTCCCGGCCCGCCTGCGCACGGCCGACGTGTTCGCCGGCGACGTCCCGCTCGACGGCGACGCCGCGGCGGCCCCGGACTGGCAGCGGCTCCCGCTGCACACGTTCGCCGCGCCGGGTGGGGCCGCCGGGGGAGAGGTCGGGTTCCAGCTCCGCTGGTCTCCCGACCACCTCACGGCGTTCGCGAGCGTCGACGACGCGACCGACGACACCGCCGACGCCGTGACGTTCGCGCTCGACGGCACGGAGCACGTCGTCGGCCGCGACGGCGCGACGAGCGCGGGGGTCTCCGCGGAGGTGACGGAGCGCGCGGGCGGGTACGACGTCGTCGCGCACCTCCCGCACGACGCCGCCGCCGCGGGCGACACGCTCGCGCTCGACGTGCGCGTCACGGACGCGGGGACCGACGGCGGCGCCACGTCCGCGTGGAACACGCCCGGCGCGACGGGCACGCTGCGCCTGCTCGAGGAGCTGTCGTACCTCGAGGTCGCGCACGCGTCCGCCGCGCCCGCGGTCGACGGCGAGGTCGACGCCGTGTGGGCGGAGGCGGGTGCGCCCGTGACGACCGCGAAGGAGGTCCAGGGCAGCGGCGGCGCGGTCGCGACCGTCCGCACCCTGTGGCGCGACCGGACGCTCTACGTGCTCGCCCAGGTCGTCGACCCGGTGGTGGACGTGAGCGGCTCCGACCCGTGGGTGCAGGACTCCGTCGAGGTCTACGTCGACGCGGGCAACGCCAAGAACGGCGCCTACCGGGACCTGGACACCCAGATCCGCGTGAGCGCCGAGAACGCCGTGTCGTTCGGTACGGGCGACGAGGCGGCGCAGCGGGCGCGCGTCACGAGCGCGACGACGCGCACGGCCGACGGGTACGTCGTCGAGCTCGCGGTCGACCTCGCCGACCAGGGCGGCGAGGGCACGTTCCACGGGCTCGACCTCCAGGTCAACGACGCGTCGGACGGCACGCGCACGGCGATCCGCAACTGGGCGGACCCGTCCGGGGCGGGCTACCAGTCGACGGCCCGCTGGGGCGTCGCACGGCTCGTCGGCGCGGGGGCCGCGCCCGAGGTCGCGCTCGACGTCGAGGCGTCGGCGCGCTGCCTCGCGGGCAAGGCCTACGTCGCGGTCCGGGCGACGAACCGCGAGGACGTGCCCGTCGACGTGACGCTCACGACCCCGTACGGGTCGCGGACGTTCACCGCCGTGGCACCGGGCGCGAACGCGTACCAGTCGTTCGCCGTGCGGGCGTCGTCGGTCCCGGCCGGCACGGCCACGGTCACGGCCGTGCTCGACGGCGGCGGGGTCGGCTCGCCGCGTGAGATCGCCGTGGAGGCGCGCACCTGCTGACCCGCCGAGCAGGTGGTCGTGGGGGGGGGGGGGGGGGGGGGGCGGGGGGCGCGCCCGCGGGGGGGGGGGGCCCGCGGCGGGGGGGAGGGGCGCGCGGGGGGGCTCCGCC
>NZ_JBHXIC010000010.1:67222-75752 GCF_042723955.1 Cellulosimicrobium cellulans
GCGCGCGGCGCGCCCGGCGCGAGGCCCCCCCTCCCACCGCGCTCGCCCCGCGTTTTCCGCGCGCGGGCCGCGCCCCCCCCCCCCCCCCCCCCGCGGCCGCGCTGGTCGAGCGGAAGTCGAGGGAGGGCATTGCCTGCTCGGCCGAACCTACGATGAACCGGTGACCGCACCCGAGCCCTCGGCCCCTCAGCCCGCGCCCGCGCACGACCCCGCGACCGACCCGCTGCGCGACGTCGTCGCCGTCATGGACCGGCTCTACTCCCCGGGCGGGTGCCCCTGGGACCGCGAGCAGACGCACGAGTCGCTCGTGCGGTACCTGCTCGAGGAGGCGCACGAGCTGGCCGACGCCATCGAGACCGGCGACCGCGCGGGGATGCGCGAGGAGCTGGGCGACCTGCTGCTCCAGGTCCTCTTCCACGCGCGCATCGCGAGCGAGGAGCCAGACCCGTTCACGGTCGACGACGTCGCGGCCGACCTCGCGGCGAAGCTCGTGCGACGCCACCCCCACGTGTTCGCCGACACCTTCGCGGACACCGAGGTCACCGACCTGCACCAGCAGTGGGACGCGATCAAGAAGGCCGAGAAGCAGCGCTCGTCCGTGCTCGAGGGCATCTCGCACACCCAGGGCGCGCTCGCCCGCGCCCAGAAGGTCCTCTCCCGGGCCGGGCGCGGGGGACTCGGCGACACGGTCGGCGCGGCGCTCGCGGCGGCGTCGCCCGGCACCCCGGGCGGGGTCGCCGCGGGTGGTGCGAGCACGACGGCGGACGAGCGGCTGGGACGCGAGCTCCTCGCGCTCGTCGCGCGCGCCGAGGCGGACGGGTTGGACGCCGAGGCGGCGCTGCGCATCGAGCTGCGACGCGTCGAGGGAGAGATCGAGGCCGCCGAGGCCGCGGGCGCCTGAGCAGGTGACGGGCACGACGAGGGGGCCCGCCGCCGGAGCGGCGGACCCCCTCGTCGTCAGGAGGGCGGACCGGTGGAGAGGGGAACCCGGTGCCGGCCGGGCCCCACGGGCCGCTCTACCCGGTCAAGGGCCACCGGTCACGGTCGAGACGGTCGAGATCACCGTCTCCACCGTGCCCTGGTCGTCCGTGTAGCCGATCACCACCCGGATCTGGTGCCCGGCCTCGGCAGCCGTTACCTGGTAGGCGGTCGGCACCACGTTCTCCAGGACGCGGACCGTGGCGAAGCCGTCGGTCGACGCCTGCCACGCGTACGTGATGCCGGCCTCGGACGACTCCTCGAGCCCGTCGCCGTCGGTGAACCCGCCGAGGTTCAGCCCGCTCCCGACCGTCACGACCTCCGGCGACAGCACGGGCTGCGTCGGGACGTCGTTGACGTTGACGACCGCCGGCAGCGCGTCCGAGACGATCGAGCGCAGCTGACCCTGGTCGTCGCGGAACGTGACCACGACGCGCAGGAGCATCCCGCCGTCCCCGTCGCCCGGGACGAACGTGTCGACACGCCCGTTCGGTGCGTCGGGCATCGTGTCCCCGGTCGCGGACGGCTCCCACTCCTCGCCGCCCTCACCCAGCTGCCAGGCGAACCGGATGTTCGTCGGGTTCTGGACGAGCGACTCGTCGAGCACGACCGTCGCCGTGAGCGGCAGGTCCTCCGTCGGCGGATCGATCTGGCCGGCGAAGGTGACGGTCCCGAAGGACGCGCACGCCTCCATCGTGGCCAGGACGAGGCAGCCGTCGCCGAACTGCAGCATCTCGACGTTGCGCAGGACGTCGCGGCCGTCGCTCTCCTCGAGCTCCGCGGCGCCCGTGTGCTCGACGGCGGTGTAGCCGTCGCCGAGGTCGGTGACCTCGTACGCCTCCCGGTCGAACTGGTAGACCGCCGTGTCGACCACGCCGTCCGCCTCGTCGTCCTCCACGATCTCGCGGACGATCGAGATGTCGCCCGGGTTGATCTCGCCCGAGAAGACCCGGGTCTGGAGCTGGGACGCGTTGTCGAAGCGCTCGTCCCCGACGGCGAGCTGGACCCGCAGGTACGCGTCGCCGTCGATGAAGTCGTTCCCACCACGGCCCTCGACGAGGTCGCTGCCGGGACCGCCGATCAGCAGGTTGCTCTGCCCGTCCTGGTCGGCCGCGAGGGGGTCGTCCATGAACCGGAGCGCGTAGTCCTCGTGCCCGCCACCCGGTCGGAGGATCTCCTCCAGGCCGGGGAACAGGTCGAGCGTCTCCTGCGTCATCTTGTGCAGCGGCACCTCGTTGTCCGGGATGTCGTCGACCCCGAAGCCCTGCCCCCGCAGGACGTCGTCGCCACCGCCCCCGGAGAGCGCCTCGACGAGGTCGTACCGGTCGCGGACCGCCTGGACGTCCGGGCGTTGCAGCGTCGTGAAGCGCAGGTCTGCGTCCACGCCGCTGTTCTCGCCGTAGTACGTCACCCAGTCGTAGCCGATGGCGCCCTCGTGCCGGTCGGTGCCGAAGGCTCGGCCGACCAGCACGTCGTCGCCGCCCTCGCCCTCGATGTCGTCGTTGCCGGGACCGCCGACGATTACGTCGTTACCTCCGATCGTGTCGTTCTGGAACTGGTTGGCGTTGTCGCCCTGTGCGAGGTCGGCGTGCGTGCCGCCCTGGATCCAGTCGTCACCCTCGCCGCCGAAGACGTTCGTGCGCCCGGCGCCGCCGAGCACCACGTCGTTCCCCGTGCCGGAGAAGATGTCGTTCGGCGTGTCGTTGCCACCCACCATGAAGTCGTTCCCATGGCTGCCGAGCAGCAGGTTCACGCCGGCACCACCGTTGATGGCGTCGTTCCCGAGGCCACCCTTGATGTTGTCGTCGCCGAAGCTGTCCGTGAGGATGTCGTCGCCCGGCCCGCCGATGATCTCGTCGTTGCCGGAACCACCCTCGATACGGTCGTCCCCGCCGTAGCCCCACAGCGCGTCGTCGCCCTGGCCGCCGCGGATGCCGTCGGCCTCGGTCCGGTTGCCGTGGATCTCGACGTGCTCGTCGCCGTCCCACCGGTACGTGCCGTCGCCCGTCTGGGTCAGCTGCTCAGGCCAGGGGTCGGGCAGGTTCTCCAGGTCGAGCGCCGGGTCCGGGACGGAGAAGATGTCCGCCGGGAGCAGCGACGCGTCCGTGTTGCGCTGGATGAGCTTGGCGAACGAGTTCGCCTCGAGCGCCGCGAAGAGCTGGTTCCCCTGGTTGCGGAACAGGTAGTAGAACCTGTCGCCGAACTGGAGGTTCTCCAGCTGCTTCTCGAACACGAAGTTGAACGTCGAGCCGAGCATCCCGCCGAACGGGTCCAGCGCCTCCGCGAGGCCTCCCGTCCAGAAGTCGACGTTCTCGAGCCCCGTGGTCGTCAGGCCGTCAGGCTGGTCGGCCCACGCGCCCGTGCTGTGCACGAAGTCGACGCGGTCGGCCGGGGCGTCCTGCGCGAGCGGTGCGAGCCCGGCGATCACGGCTTCGACCTCGGGCGAGACGGCGATCGTGCCACCCAGCACGACGATCCGGCCGGGGTCCAGCTGCTCGATCGCGTCGAGCACGACCTGCGGGACGGCCCCGGTCGGCGGGACGAGCAGGACGGGTGACCCCGTCAGGCCCGCGACCGGGCCGACGGCGAGACCGTCCGGGAAGTTCGTCCCGGTCGTCAGGTAGAGCGTGTCGACCGGGCCGGTGAACTCGTCGAGGGCGAGCATCGCGGCGGTGTCGTAGCGCGTGGCGCCCGCGACGCGGGTGACCGTGGCGCCCGGTACGGCGGACCGGATCTGCGACTCCGCCGTCGCGCTGATCGCGAGCGGGCCACCCAGCACGACGACCCGGTTCGGGGCGAGCCGGACCAGCTCGGCACGCGTCGGTGACGGCAGGCTGCCGTGCGCGGTGAGCAGGATCGGGTGCCCGTCGCGCGACGCGAACGCGGACGCGGCGAGCGAGTCGGGGAAGTTCTCCCCGGTCGCGACGTACACCGTGTCGACGGTCCCGCTGGGGACGAGGGCGTTGCTGATCTGCGCGGCCGTGTCGTACCGGGTGGCACCGGCGACCCGGGTGACGGGCCCGTCGGTGTAACCGTCCAGGTTGGTCACGACGCTGTCGAGCACGGCGAGCTCTCCGCCGAGCACGACGATCGTCTGGGGCCGCAGCCTCAGGAGCTCGGCGGCCGTGGCCGCCGGGACGCCGTGCCTGTCGACCAGGAGGATCGGGCCGTTCCCCGCGGCCGCCGCAGGTCCGCCCGCGAGAGCGTCGGGGAAGTTGTGCCCCGTCGTGATGTAGACGACCGGCACCCCGGGCCCGCCTGCCGCCGGCGTGGCGAAGTGGGAGCTGCTGATCTGGGCCGCCGTGTGGAAACGCGTCTCGCCGGCGAACCGCTGGACGAACCCCTCGCCGGACGGCGTGCCGTTGACCAGCAGGGACGCCGCGTTCCGCTTCCCCTCGACCGTGGTCTCGGCGAGGATTGTCGGGTGCGTGCCGTAGGCCGCCACGAAGTTGGTCAGGGACGCGTTGCTCCCGCCGCGGCCGAAGTTGTCGCCGTTCTTGAGTCCCAGCCCGAAGTCGAACCAGCTCTCGTACGGTTCGAGCGTCGGCGACCCGGTCGCGGCGAAGAACGTCCGCCGGGCCTCCTGGAGACCGGGCGTCCCGGTGTCACGACCCCGAAGCATGTTGATCGTCGCGAGGTCGAGCGGCAGGCCGAGCAGGTTGTTGCGCAGCGTGCCGATGACGTGCTCGTCGATCTGCCCGGCCACCTGGTTGGTCGTGCCGTTGACGACCGCGCCGGCCGCCTGCTCGGGGGTCAGCGTCCCGTCGTCGTCGTACGTCCGGGGATTGAGGAAGCCGTCGAGCAGGCTGACCCCCTCTGTCCCGAACCCCTGGCGGTCGATCTCCTCCGTGAGCATCGAGTGCCCGAACCGGTAGACGACGTGCGCGTACTCCGCCACGATCGCCGGGTCGACCGTCGCGTCATAGCTGTTCTCGTTGAACACGATCGGGTCGACGTTCGGCTGGATCTTGCGGGCGAACTCCTCGAAGACGAGGTGCTGGTACTGCATCTCCGTCGCGAAGCGCGCTGCCTGGAAGAGCCGCTGCTCGTAGCTCCAGTCGTCGTCCTCCGGGCCGGGGAGCTCGTCGCCCGACCGCTTGGTCGGCCACTGGTGCTCCAGGCCCTGGTAGGCCTTCTGGAGCTCCGGGTTCTCCGCGAGCACGCCGTCGATGTACCCGACGAGCCGGTTGTGCTCCGCGTGAAACACGTGATGGACGGCCGTGAGCCCGATGTTCTCGTTGCCGCGGCCGTCGCCGGTGACGAAGTGCTCGTCGAGCGCGACGTTGTCGTAACCGGCCAGGGACTGGTCGGTGACGGGCGACCCGTCGGCGTTGAACAGCGGGATCCCGGGCGGGATCGGGCTGCCCTGCTCGTCGAACTGCTGCGGGACGAGGTTGCCGTCCGCGTCGAACAGCGGCGTCGAGCCGTGTGCGATGTCGTCGAGGAACGCGTGGGCGGTGCCGAGCGCGTTCGTCGTCGGGACGGGGTCGGCGACGTCCCCCTCCACGTTGAGAGGGTCCTCCGTCGCGGGGTCGCCGTCCTCGTCGGTGACGAGCACCGGGAAGCCGTTCGGGCCCGGGACGAAGTTGCCGTAGAGGTCGACCGCGACCTGCGGCACGTTGAGCACGTCCGCGTCGGTGAGCTCGATCCCCAGGACCTCGTTCGCCTGCCGCTTGACGTCGGCCCACGTGGTGAGGCCGCCGGTCCCCCCGCCGGGGAGCGTGCCGTCGAGCAGGCGGCCCGTGTCGTGCGGCACGCCGTCACGCAGCTCGTACTCGCGCAGGAACACCTGGTGCGCGGGGTGCGACGTGTATGTCTGGTTCTGGTCGACCCACGGCGTCGTCTGGTTGTTGTGCTGGTCGTCGTCCGTGCCGACCACGCCGTCCGGGCCGGGCAGGCGCGTGGCGCGCGTGAGGACGAGGAAGTTGGTCCGCGACGCCGGGTCGTACAACGGGTCGTCGGGCTGCAGCGGGACGACCAGCGTGCCGTTCCCACCCTTGTTGACGAGGTCGAGGCCGTGGTCGAAGAACTGGCCGAAGAACGTGAACCAGGCGTTGAAGGGGGCGGAGAGGCCCTCGTCCGGCGCCGTGTTCGGGATGTACACGGAGCCGTCGGGACGGACCTCACCGCCCTCGGTGCTCTCCGCCGCGTTGACGGCGGCGGGGTTGTCGGCGCTCTGGTCGACGATCAGGTTGGAGATGATGCGCGGGTCGGCGTCGTAGACGAAGCTGCCGGGCGCGAACATCGAGTAGCAGGTCGTGCCCGCCGTGCACATGTCCGTGGCGCCGGGCGGGTTCGGGGGTGAGAACGGCGGACCGGGATCGGCCTCGCGCCACGTGGTCCCCAGATGGCGGGGGAACGCGCGGTCGGCGCTGCCGTACTCCTCCTGGCCGGCGAGCAGGTTGTTGAACGAGCCGTCGACGGTGCGCAGCCCGAACGGGAGCGCCGGGCTCGGGACGCACTTGCCGCTCTTGTCCGTCGGGTCGTCGCAGAGCAGCGTGCCGCCCGCGGAGTGCGCCTCGGAGACCTGGATCTGCCGGAGGATGAACTCGAGGTCGTGCGCGGTCAGGCGGAACGACGGGTCGGGATCGGTGACGGCGGCTGCCGGGGTGCTCACGAGCGTACCCGCGAGAAGAAAGGCGAAGAATGCGGCGATGAATTTCCTCGTGTGGTGGGATCGCCGCGCCCCTTCAGGGCGACTTTGAGAGAGTTTCATGGCGAGTTGTACCCCTTTGAACGGTGCTGTCGTCGTTGGCAGCACAACGGTTCGTGGCGCCACGGTAGCCGTGAGCTCAGGTGAACAACAGGTGAACACCGGGTGAACTTCGTTGAATCAAAAAAGCCAGACAATGGCATGCAGGAGCCATGAACTGGACGAACGTTCATGATTTGCCTGCATGCTGGTGGTCGCCGATCGGGACGGTGGGGCGGCCTCGGTCGGGGTGGTGCCCGTCCCGCCCGGGACCTAGGTCATGGACCGTTCCGCCGAAGTCCTTCCTGCCAGCCCACGGACCGGACGCAGCGGCGCAGGTCACATCCGGGCACTAGGCTGTGGTCGTAAACCCACCACCGTCGCGGGCGCGCACGCGGCGTCCCGGGTTTCCCTGCCCGGGTCGGCCACACCCCATTCGATGCGCCCGCAGCCCTGCCCCGAAGGAGCACCTGTGGCCAGCATCGAAGCCGTTGGAGCGCGCGAGATCCTCGACTCCCGCGGAAACCCGACCGTCGAGGTCGAGGTCGTCCTGGACGACGGGACGTTCGCCCGCGCCGGAGTGCCGTCGGGCGCGTCGACCGGTGCGTTCGAGGCCGTCGAGCGTCGTGACGGCGACAAGTCCCGCTACCTGGGCAAGGGCGTCGAGGGCGCGGTCAACGCCGTGATCGACGACATCGCCCCGGAGCTCATCGGCTTCGAGGCCGAGGACCAGCGCCTCATCGACGCCGCCCTCATCGACCTGGACGGCACCCCGAACAAGGGCAAGCTCGGCGCGAACGCGATCCTCGGCGTCTCGCTCGCCGTCGCGAAGGCCGCCGCGAAGAGCGCCGGCCTCGACCTGTACCGCTACGTCGGCGGCCCGAACGCGCACGTCCTTCCCGTGCCGATGATGAACATCCTCAACGGCGGGTCGCACGCGGACTCGAACGTGGACATCCAGGAGTTCATGGTCGCCCCGATCGGCGCATCCTCGTTCCGCGAGGCGCTCCGCACCGGCGCGGAGGTCTACCACTCCCTGAAGTCCGTGCTCAAGGGCAAGGGCCTCGCGACGGGCCTCGGTGACGAGGGCGGCTTCGCGCCGAACCTGCCGAGCAACCGCGACGCGCTCGACCTGATCCTCGTCGCGATCGAGCAGGCCGGGTTCGTCCCCGGCAAGGACGTGGGCCTGGCGCTCGACGTCGCCGCGACCGAGTTCTTCAAGGACGGCGCCTACCAGTTCGAGGGCAAGGCGACGAGCTCGGAGGACATCATCGCGTACTACGAGCAGCTCGTGCGCGACTACCCGCTGGTCTCCATCGAGGACCCGCTGTCCGAGGACGAGTGGGGCGCCTGGTCGCAGCTCGTGGCCGAGGTGGGCGACAAGGTGCAGATCGTCGGCGACGACCTGTTCGTCACCAACCCGGAGCGCCTCGCCAAGGGCATCGAGCTCAAGGCGGCGAACTCGCTCCTGGTCAAGCTCAACCAGATCGGCACGCTCACCGAGACGCTCGACGCCGTCGAGCTCGCGCAGCGCAACGGCTTCACCGCGATGGTGTCGCACCGCTCGGGCGAGACCGAGGACACGACGATCGCCGACCTGTCCGTCGCGACGAACGCCGGCCAGATCAAGACCGGTGCCCCCGCCCGCGGCGAGCGCATCAACAAGTACAACCAGCTCCTGCGCATCGAGGAGGCGCTGGACGACGCCGCGCGCTACGCGGGCCGCGGCGCGTTCCCGCGCTGGACGGTGCAGGGCTGACCTGCGGCTGACTGTCCGGTCGCGCAGCACCTCGCCGGGACGTCCCGGCACCCCCCGCTCTTATACACAAAACCAAGCCCACCCACACAAGCTGCGACGCG
>NZ_JBHXIC010000011.1:0-41179 GCF_042723955.1 Cellulosimicrobium cellulans
CCCACTACAAAAACACACACACGCAAACCGCTATGCAGCCAAGTCTCGTGGGCTCGGATTTGTTTAAACGCCCCCGGGGACGACGACACGTCGGTTCCGCGCGCCCGCCTCTCGCCGTGTCAGGGCCGCGGCGGGCCCGCGTGGATCGCATCGAGGAGCGACTCCGGGGTCGCGGTGTCCGGGTTCCAGCGGGACTCGACCCACCAGGTCGCTCCGGCGTCGCCGAGGCCGGCGAGCTGGTCCGCCGCCGCGGTCCGGTCGGTCGGGAGCTCGCCCTGGACGACGACGTCGAACGGCCGGCCCGCGTCGAGGCCCAGCTCCGCGCGGCGCGCGGTGAGCCACGCGACCAGGGCGGAGACGTCGTCGGGCGTGGGCACGTCGAAGCCGCGCTCGCCGCGGAGCTGGAGCACGATCCCGTCGGCGCGCAGCGCGCGGTCGAGTGAGCGCAGCGGCGGTCGCTCGGCGTCCCAGACGCCCACGGGCCACACCGGCACGTGGTGCCCGACGACCGGGCGCTCCACGGGCCGCGGGAGGAACAGCATCTCGCCCGCGTGCACGTGCGTGCCGTCGAAGGCGAACTTCTCCCCGGACCAGGCCCGGTCGAGGTAGGCGATCGCGTCGTCGAGCAGCTCCGCACGCTCCCGCAAGGACTGGAGCTGGCCCGGGACGGCCGAGAAGCCGCCGTCGTCGAGCACGCCCACGCCGACGGGCAGGACCAGGCGCCCGCCCGACAGGTGGTCGACGGTCAGCGCCTGCCGCACGACCTCCCACGGCCGGCGGCGGGGGAGGGCGAAGACCATCGCCCCGAGCGCGATGCGCTCCGTCCGGACCGCCGCTGCGGCGAGCACCGCCCACGGGTCGAACGTGTCGACCGGCATCGACAGCAGGCTCAACCCGTCCCACGAGAAGAACCCGTCCCAGCCCGACTCCTCGGCCCCCACCGCCATGTCCAGCACCTGTGCCGCGGAACCGAAGCTCCCGACCACCCCGACCTTGATCGCCGACCCTGTCTCCGTTGCTGATGCGCTCATCCGCCCGACGCTACGTCCCACCACCCACACCGCTGAGTGCATGAAATAGTCGCGTCCCGGCACCGCGCGCGCGATTATTTCATGCACTCAGCGGTCAGGGGCGCGGGGTGACGTCGAGGCGGACGATGCGGCGGCGGGCGACGTCGGTCACGGTGAGGCGGCGGTCGTCGACGTCGACGTGGTCGCCCACCGTCGCGAGCCGGCCGAGCTGCGCGACGACGTACCCGGCGACCGTCTCGTACGGGCCGTCGGGCAGCTCGACGCCGGTGCGCCGCGCGAACTCCTCGATCGTCTGGCCGGCATCGACGCTCGTCGCGGTGCCGTGCTCGCGCGCCGGTGACGGCTCGTCGGGGTCGTACTCGTCGCGGATGTCGCCCACGAGCTCCTCGACGAGGTCCTCGAGCGTGACGATCCCGTCGGTCCCGCCGTACTCGTCCACGACGACGGCGATGTGCACGCCCTCGCGGCGCATCTGCGACATCGCGGGGAGCACGGTGTTGGTGGCGGGCAGGGCGAGGATCGGGCGGACGACGTCGCGCACCGCCAGGGCGCGCCCCGTCTCCGGGTCGGTCGCCGGGTGGTCGGGGCAGTCCCGGCCGAGGAGGTCGCGCACGTGGAGGAACCCGACGACGTCGTCGAAGTCGTCGCCGGTCACGGGGTAGCGCGAGTACGGGCCCGCGGCGACGGTCGCGGCGGCGTCGTCGAGCGACGTGTCGGCGCGCAGGAACGCGACCTCGCCGCGCGGCGTCATGGCCTCGGCGAGCGAGCGGTCGCCCGCCTGGAACACGTCGTCGAGGATGCGGCGCTCGTCCTCGGGCAGCGACTCGTGCGCGAGCACGATCTCGCGCAGCTCCTCCTCGCTCATCTCCTCGCTGCGCGCGGACGGGTCGCCGCCGAGCAGCCGCACGACGCCGTCCGTCGAGCGCGAGAGCAGCCAGATGACGGGCCGCATGAGCGTCGCGAAGCGGTCGAGCGGCGGCGCGACGACGAGCGCGACCCCGGCCGAGCGCTGGAGCGCGATGCGCTTGGGGACGAGCTCGCCGAGCACGAGCGAGAGGTACGCGATGACGAGCGTCAGCCCGACGAGCGAGACCGTGTCCGCGAGCGTCGCCGAGAGCCCGAGGTCCTCGAGCGCGGGCGCGAGGTCGGGGGCGAGCGTCGAAGCGCCGTAGGCGGCGGAGAAGAAGCCTGCGACCGTCACGCCGATCTGGACGGCCGCGAGGAACCGGTTGGGGTCGCGCGCGACGGCGGCCACCCGCGCGCCACGCGCGGACTGCTTCTCGAGCCGTGCGACCTGGCTCTCCCGCAGGGACACGAGCGCGATCTCGGTGCCGGCGAACACGCCGCCGACGAGGATGAAGAGCAGGACGAGGCCGATGTTGGCCCAGGTACCGGAGTCCATGCTCCATCCAAGCAGGCCGCCCGGCCCGCCGCGGAGTCAGCGGTCGGTGGGCTCCCGGTCGGGGTCCGTCGCCTCGGGGTCGGTCGGCTGGGGGGCGGTCGGCTCCGAGGTGTGCGGCTCGGCCGCCGGCGTGGTGGCCTCGGTCGCCGTCCCCGCCGTCGAGTCACCGGACGCGTCGGTCGTCGCTCCGGTCGTCGCCTCGGTGGTGGCCGGCTCGGCGTGCTTGCGGCGGGGGATGAAGTGCGCGACGAGGACGACGACGCCGCCCACGAGGATGCCGACCACGGCCGAGCACGCCGTGTTGACGAGCCAGCCGAGGAACCCGCCGACGCCCGCGACGCCGGTGACCGCGTGCTCGAGGTGGTGCACGACGTCGTACGGACCGTGCCAGCCGAGGTCGTAGGCGCCCTGGAGCAGGATGTGCCCGCCGACCCAGAGCATCGCGATGATCCCGACGAACGAGATGACGGCCATGACCTTGGGCATCGCGCCGACGAGGCCGCGCCCGAACGACTGGACCCACGGCGTGTCGCGCTTCGCGAGGTGGAGGCCGATGTCGTCCATCTTCACGATGAGCGCCACGACCCCGTACACGAGCACCGTGATGAGCACCGCGACGATCACGAGGATGACGAGGCGCGACCAGAAGCCCTCCGACGCGACCTCGTTGAGCGCGATGACCATGATCTCCGCGCTGAGGATGAAGTCGGTGCGCACCGCGCTCGAGACCACCGAGTCCTCGTCGACGGCCTTCTTCTCGGCCTTGGTCTCGACCTCGGCGTGGTGCTTGCCCGAGACGAGCTCCCACACCTTCTCGGCACCCTCGAACGCGAGGTACGTCCCGCCGAGCATGAGCAGCGGCGTGAGCAGCTGGGGCATGAATTGGCTCAGCAGCAGGATCGCCGGGAGGATGAACAGCAGCTTGTTGCGCAGCGACCCGGTCGCGATCCGCTTGACGACGGGCAGCTCACGCTTGGCGGCCAGACCCTCGACGTAGCGGGGCGTGACGGCGGTGTCGTCGATGACGACGCCCGTCGCCTTGGCGCTCGCGCGCCCGGCGGCGGCGCCGACGTCGTCGATCGACGCGGCCGCGAGCTTGGCGAACGCCGCGATGTCGTCCAGGAGGGCAGCGAGTCCGAAGGCCATGGGGAGGTGCTCCGTGCGCCGGCCCGCGTCGCCGCGCACGGGCCCGCTGGTCGAGTGGACGCGGCGGCAGCATCGTAGCGACTTCACCCCCCGCTCGCGTCGGGGGGTCAGGACGCCGGGGCGCGGGTCACGACGTTCACCACGTGCGGCGCGCGCACGACGACGCGCACGACCTCGCGGCCGGCCGTCGCCCGCGCGACGCCGCCGGTCGCGAGCGCGAGGTCGTGCAGCGCCCGCTCGTCGACGTCCGCGGGCACGCGCACCCGGTCCCGGACCTTCCCGTCGACCTGGACGGCCGCCTCGACCTCGTCCGCGGCGAGCAGCCTCGGGTCGACGACGGGCCAGGCCGCGTCGGCCACCGACGGCTCGCGACCGAGCCGGCGCCACGCCTCCTCGGAGGTGTGCGGGGCGAACAGGCTCAGCAGCACCGCGACCGCCTCGGCCGCCTCGCGCACGGCGGCGGCGTGCGCGCCGGCGTCCTCGCCCGCCGCCGGGCCATCCTCGGACGCACGGCGCGTGGCGGTGACGAGCTCCATGACGCGCGCGACGACCACGTTGAAGCGGCTCCGGTCGAGCAGGTCCTCCGCCTCGTGCACGGTCCGGTGCGTGGCACGGCGCAGCGCGTGCGCGCGCGACCCGGACACGACGGCGTCCCGCGCCCCGAGTTCGGACGCACCCGGCACGGAGTCCGGGCCGACGGCGTCCGCGAGCCGCAGCACGCGCGCGCAGAACCGCCGCATGGAGACCGTGTCGACGTCGGCCCAGTCCACGTCGTCCTCCGGCGGCCCGGCGAACACCATCGCGAGCCGCACCGCGTCGGCGCCGTGCCGGTCGAGCTGCTCGCCCACGTCGACGCCGTTGCCGAGCGACTTGCTCATCGCCCGCCCGCCGTTCAGCACCTGCCCTTGATTGAGCAGCGTCGCGAACGGCTCGACCACGTCCACCCACCCCTCGTCGTGCAGGAACTTCGTGACGAACCGGCTGTACAGCAGGTGCAGGATCGCGTGCTCGACGCCGCCCACGTACTGCGCCGCGGGCATCCACCGGCGCGCGTCCTCGGGACGGAACGGGACGTCGCCGGGCGCGCCGTCGCCCAGCGAGCAGTACCGCAGGAAGTACCAGGAGGAGTCGACGAACGTGTCGAGCGTGTCCGGGTCGCGATCGGCGGCCGCGCCGCAGCGCGGGCACTTAACGCGCCGCCACGCGTCGGCGGCGGGGGACGCGAGCGGCGAGCGGCCGCGGGGGAGCAGGTCGTCGCCGGACAGGTCGGGCAGCCGCACGGGCAGCTCGTTCTCGGGGACGGGCACGACGCCGCAGCCCGGGCAGTGCACGACCGGCACCGGGGCGCCCCAGTAGCGCTGGCGCGAGACCAGCCAGTCACGCAGCCGGTACGACGTCGCGCGCTCGCCCGCGCCGTCGGCCTCCAGCACCGCGACCGCCTTCTCGACGCCGCGCCACGTCTCGCCCGACCCGGCGGGCAGGCCGTGCGCGGCGGCGAAGCGCGCGTCGCGGTCGTCGTGCGCGGGCACGCCCATGACCGCGCCCGTCCCGTAGTGGGGCAGCACGTGGTCGGCGGCCCAGACCGGCAGCCGCTCGCCCGTCGCGGGGTGGCGCACCCACGTGCCGAGGAAGGTCCCGGCGCTCGGGCGCTGCGCGTTCGTCCGCTCGATCTCCCCGGACGCCAGCGCGGCCTCTCGGTGCCGGGCGAGCGCGCCCGCGTGCTCCGGCGCGCACAGCGCCGCCGCGGGCGGCCCGTCCGGGGCGACGGCGACGAACGTCGCGCCGGGCAGGGTGTCGGGGCGGGTCGTGAACACCTCGACGTGGTCGGGGCGTGCGCCCGGCCCGGGCGAGGCGCTCGCGGTGGCGCGGGGGCCGCCGTCGGGCACGACCGCGAAGCGCACGCGCGCGCCCGTGCTGCGCCCGATCCAGTTGCGCTGCATCGCCAGGACGCGCGCGGGCCACGCGCCCTCGAGCGCGTCCATGTCGTCGAGCAGCCGGTCCGCGTACGCCGTCACGCGCACGAACCACTGCGTCAGCTCGCGCTGCACGACGGCCGCCCCGCACCGCTCGCACCGACCGCCCACGACCTGCTCGTTGGCGAGCACGGTCTGGTCGGCCGGGCACCAGTTCACCGGGGCCGTCGCCCGGTAGGCGAGGCCGCGCTCCAGCAGGCGCAGGAACAGCCACTGCGTCCAGCGGTAGTACTCCGGGCGGTGCGTCTCCAGGTGACGCGACCAGTCGAACGACACCCCGTACCGGTGCGCCGTCGCGGCCTGCGTCGCGATGTTGGTCTCGGTGAACACGGCGGGGTTCTCGCCCCGGCGGATGGCCGCGTTCTCGGCGGGCAGCCCGAACGAGTCCCAGCCGATCGGGTTGAGCACGTCGTACCCGCGCAGGCGCCAGTACCGCGCGACGACGTCCTCCAGGGCGAACACCTCGGCGTGACCCATGTGCAGGTCGCCCGACGGGTACGGGAACATCGTCAGCAGGTAGCGGCGCGGGCGCGCGCCGTCGTCGCGCGCGCGGAACGTGCCGTGCTCGGCCCAGTACCGCTGCCAGCGGTCCTCGATCTCACGGGTCGGCAGCAGGGCTGCGGCGGGGTGGGGTGGGTGTGCGGCGTCCACGGGGAGGCTCCTCGAGAAGGTGGGCTTCGTCGTCGGGCACTCGCCCGGTCCCGTGGGGACGCGCGGGCATCGCCGCGCTGAGCGTGCCCGCCCGGCGGGCTCAGCGCGGCCGGCGAAGGAGGAGCCGCAGGTGTCGCATCCCGGACATCGTGACCCGCCCGACGGTGCAGGGTCAACCCTCGGAGGTCCCTCGGGTGTGGCGGACGTCGCGCGTCCAGGCACCCCAGGCCCGATCCCGCGCCAGTAGGCTGGTCGCCATGGCATCCCACTACGACGTCGTCGTCCTCGGTGCAGGTCCCGGTGGTTACGTGGCCGCGATCCGTGCAGCCCAGCTGGGCCTGTCGGTCGCGGTCGTGGAGGAGAAGTACTGGGGTGGGGTGTGCCTCAACGTGGGCTGCATCCCGTCCAAGGCGCTCCTGCGCAACGCCGAGCTCGCGCACATCTTCCAGCACGACGCGAAGACCTTCGGCATCTCCGGAGAGGTCAGCTTCGACTTCGGCGCGGCGTTCGACCGCTCGCGCACCGTCGCGGAAGGGCGCGTCAAGGGCGTGCACTTCCTCATGAAGAAGAACAAGATCACCGAGTACGACGGCCGCGGCACGTTCCGCGACGCGCACACGCTCGACGTGAAGCTCGCCGACGGCTCGACCGACCAGGTGACGTTCGACAACGTCATCATCGCGACCGGCTCGAAGGTGCGCCTGCTCCCGGGCGTCGAGCTGTCCGAGAACGTCGTCACGTACGAGAAGCAGATCCTCACGCGCGACCTGCCCCGCTCCATCGCCATCGTCGGCGCCGGCGCGATCGGCATGGAGTTCGGCTACGTCCTCAAGAACTACGGCGTGGACGTCACGATCATCGAGTTCCTGGACCGCGCGCTGCCCAACGAGGACGCTGACGTGTCGAAGGAGATCGCCAAGCAGTACAAGAAGCTCGGCATCAACCTGCTCACGTCGACCGCCGTCCAGACGGTCAAGGACAACGGCACCGCCGGCGTCACCGTCAGCTACAAGGGCGTCAAGGACGACAAGCCGGGCGAGCTCGTCGTCGACAAGGTGCTCATGGCGGTCGGCTTCG
The DNA here is from genome assembly GCF_042723955.1 of Cellulosimicrobium cellulans. Lineage (GTDB taxonomy): Bacteria > Actinomycetota > Actinomycetes > Actinomycetales > Cellulomonadaceae > Cellulosimicrobium > Cellulosimicrobium cellulans_H. The sequence goes on from NZ_JBHXIC010000011.1 coordinate 7,281, forward strand.
CGCCCAACGTCGAGGGCTTCGGCCTCGAGAACACCGGCGTCCAGCTCACCGAGCGCGGCGCCATCGCGATCGACGACGTCATGCGCACCAACGTCGAGCACATCTACGCCATCGGCGACGTCACCGCGAAGCTCATGCTCGCGCACGTCGCGGAGGCGCAGGGCGTCGTCGCGGCCGAGACCATCGGCGGCGCGGAGACCCTCACGCTCGGCGACTACCGCATGATGCCGCGCGCGACGTTCTGCCAGCCGCAGGTCGCGAGCTTCGGCCTCACCGAGCAGCAGGCGCGCGACGAGGGCTACAAGGTCAAGGTCGCGACGTTCCCGTTCATGGCGAACGGCAAGGCCCACGGCCTCGGCGACCCGACCGGCTTCGTCAAGCTCATCTCCGACGAGACCTACGGCGAGCTCCTCGGCGGCCACCTCATCGGCCCCGACGCGTCCGAGCTGCTGCCCGAGCTCACGCTCGCGCAGAAGTGGGACCTCACGGTCTACGACGTCGCGCGCAACGTGCACACCCACCCGACGCTGTCCGAGGCCGTCCAGGAGTCGGTCCACGGCCTCGCGGGGCACATGATCAACTTCTGATCGACGAGCACCACGTACCGCGTGCTTCACGGAGGGCCCGGACCTGCGCACCGCAGGTCCGGGCCTTCTGCGTTGTCCGAGCCCTGACAGGACGGCACGGGGCCGCGGCGCGAGGTGGTGCTCAGCGGCGCGCTGCGAGCGGGCGGAGATGCCCCCACGCTGGACGTTCCGCCGATCGTCGACAGGGGAGCCGCACATGTCCGACCAGACCACGCCCCAGGACCCGACCACGCAGCAGCCGCAGCCCGAGCAGCCCGCTGACCAGCTGGAGCCGCCCGGCCTCACCGGCGACATGTCCCAGGAACCCGACCACGGGGAGTCCACGTACCGAGGATCGGGCCGGCTCGAGGGAAAGCGCGCGCTGATCACCGGGGGCGACTCCGGCATCGGCCGCGCGGTCGCGATCGCGTTCGCCCGCGAGGGCGCCGACGTCGCGATCTCGTACCTCCCGGACGAGGAGGAGGACGCCCGGACGACGGCCCGGTGGGTCGAGGACGCGGGCCGCACGGCCGTCCTGCTGCCCGGCGACATCCGCGACGAGGAGTTCTGCCGGCAGCTCGTCGCCGACGCCGTCGCGGGCCTGGGCGGCCTCGATGTCCTCGTGAACAACGCCGCGTACCAGATGTCGCAGGACGAGGGGCTGCGCGGGATCACGACCGACCAGCTCGACCGCGTCCTGAAGACCAACGTCTACGCGCTGTTCTGGATCACGAAGGCGGCGCTCGACCACCTGCCCCGCGGCGGGGCGATCGTCAACACCACGTCCGTGCAGGCGTTCGAGCCGAGCCCGCAGCTGCTCGACTACGCGACCACCAAGGCGGCGATCCTCAACTTCACCAAGGGCCTGGCGCAGCAGCTCGCGCCGGAGGGCATTCGCGTCAACGCGGTCGCTCCGGGACCGATCTGGACGCCCCTCATTCCGGCCACCATGCCGGAGGAGAAGGTCGAGCAGTTCGGCGCAGACACGCCGCTGGGCCGGGCCGGGCAGCCCGCCGAGCTCGCTCCGGCGTACGTGTTCTTCGCGTCGCAGGAGTCCAGCTACATCACCGGCGACCGCATCGGTGTGACCGGGGGCCGGCTGCTGTAGGACGCTGCGGACCTCGACGGCTCACCGCGCACGACGGCAGGCCGGCGGCACGTGAGCCGCCGGCCCGCCGTCGTGGAGCGCGTCAGCCGCAGGCCACGCCGTTGAGCGCGAAGCCCACCGGGGCCGGGTGGGTGCCGGCGGTCGTGGCCGCGCCGTTGAAGCCGAACGTGACCGACTGCCCCGGCGCGATGCTCGACTGCCATGCCGGGTGCGCCGCCGTGACGGTGCTTCCCTCCTGGCTCACCACGGCGCTCCAGCCGGGCTCGTCGACGGTCTGTCCGCCGGGGTAGCTGAACGTGACGGACCAGCCGTTCACCGGGGCGGCCGACGTGTTGGTGACGGTGACCGACGCGGTGAACCCGGTGCTGTTGCCGCCCCACGAGGCGGCCGAGTAGTCGGCCTCGCAGTCGCCGAGGGGCTCCGGCGTCCCGTCGTCCTCCAGGGTGGTGAACGTGACGGAGCGTGTGGCCGAGACGGCGCCGGAGTGGTCGTTGCGCGACCGGACGTCCACCGTGTACGCGGTGTCAGGTTGCAGACCCGTCAGGTCGACCATCGGCGACCCGTCGGTGCTCGCGATCACCTGCCCGGTGGCCGGGTCGACGACGTCGTACCCGGTGACGCACCCGGACTCCGCCGCGCCCCACATGACGTGCGCGCTCGTGGCGGTGACGGACATCGCCATGACGGATCCCGGGGCGCCCGGCGCCTCGTCCGGGCACGCGGGCTCGGTCGGCTCGCCGCCGTCGTCACCGATCCCCGTGACCTCGCCGTCGCCGCCGTCGAACGCGACGTCGGAGCACGAGTAGAAGTTCTCGTTGCTGTCCGAGCGGACCCAGTGGGTGAAGATCATGTGGTCGCCGCTGCGGTCGGCGGGGAGCGTGACGTCCCAGTAGTAGTAGTTCAGGGCACCGGGTCCGCCGGTGTCGGGCGGGTTGGTCACGGAGTCGATCAGCTCGAGGTCGTCCCACGCGAGCGGGCTCGACGGGTCCCAGCCCTCCTCGGTGACGTACACGTCGAAGCGTCCGGGGTGCTCGGCCCAGTTGTTGTGCTGGAACTGGTAGGTCTCCCCGGCGGTCAGGTGCGTCCGCGGCCAGTCGTCCCGGACGGCGTTGAACCCGCTGAAGTCGTACGGGCCGCGCCCACCGCCGTCGCAGATCTGGCCGTCGGGGACGTAGCCAGCGGTCCGTCCCGCGCCGTTCGAGTCCAGGTTCCCGAACCAGTTGTAGAAGGCCGAGGTGCCGCTGACCGCGTAGGCGTTCGCGCACGCCGGGTTCTGCGGGTCCACCTGGCCGTTGCCCGTCTGGCCGTCCACCCAGCACAGGTACTGCCGGCTCCCCGGGAAGACCTCCGCCCCGTGGGCCGCGGCGGGGGCGGGCGGCGAGGCCGCCACCAGGCCCGCCGCGCCGAGGACCACCGCGGCGGCCCACGCTGCAATGCGTCGCATCTCTCCAGCTCCTTTGCTCTCGGATGTCGAACACGGTGACGATGCCGCAGGACGTTCGACGGCGGTACCGACCTAATCGATTCGGGCGGCGCGCGCCGTCGGCTCGCCGAGAAGGGCATTCGGCCAGATGCCCGACGAGCGCCTGTGTGTTTGTGTGTCGGTGGCTGGCCCTAGCCTGTGCGCGAGAAATACGAGCGTCTGAGGGGGCCGTCGTTGCAGGTTGGTTCGATCGACGAACAGGATCACCAGATCCACGCAGTGATGGCCGGCCTCCGGGTGTCATCGACGTCCGCGGGTACGGGCCACGCGAACGCTGCGGCGGCGGGGGTTGAGGCGGTTGGTGCATACCGAAGGCTGTATGCGGACGAGTCATGGCCGGAATGCGATGGCGTGAACGAACTTCTGATCGCACAGCGGCACCGTTGCGCAATGTGTGCTACGGATCTTCAGGACGTAAGGGCACGAAAGTCGCTCGACCATTGTCACTTCTGCGGGTTGGTGCGGGGGTGGCTGTGCAACCGGTGCAATGTTCTTGAGTCCCGCGCGGTTGATGGTGCCTTCGCGGACTACCGGGCTGAGCCGCCGGCGGCCCTCGCGCGGGTACGCGTCCGATATCCGGGCCGTGATCGGTCGGAGGCGTCGCGACGGTACTTCCGCAATGTCGCTGCTGGGTACCCCTCCGGAGTGTTGCCGGGGGACTGCGAGCCCGACCTCCATCTGATCATCTCGACGTGTCGCGCGGAGAACGCGCAGTTGCGCAGTCGAATCGCCGAGGTCCTGTTCCAGCGCGCCGGGGAGCGTGATCGCCTCGCCGCGGTGGAAGCCTCGTGGCGGGTGCGCTTGAGGACCGCGTCGGCGAAGGTGGCTGCGGCTGATGCGGGTACGACGGGCGTGCTGGAGGAGCTCCGGTTTTGGCGTCGTGCGCTCTCGTGGGGTGCCGGAACCGCTGCGGCACTCTGGATCGCGAACATGACTGCCTGGATGATGGCGTCCGACCCGCTCACCGCGGTGCCGCGCTCGATTCTGCTGCTCTTCTGCCTCATGCTGTGCCACGCCGCAGCCACGGTGTGGGTCATCTACCGCGACGCGTGCAGGCTCCGAACGCACCACGTGCTGAGATACATCTGTCTCGGCACGATCTTGGCGACCCCCTCTGTCGTCGGGATCGTTGGCATCCTCGTAGGATCCGGGATTCTCGACGACGAGATCATCGGGTCGGTGCTCGGTTGGGTATCACTGCTTGGCATCGTTGTGGAGCTCGGGATGATCGTGGGTGCCCTTATTCTGGCCCGCGCCCCTCGCGACGACGGGGTTCCGGGTCAACCGAGCTGATGGGATCGCGGTCACGAGCGAGTGCGCCCCGAGTGGAGTCCCTGGACGTCGCGCACGGGAGAGGATGAGGGTGGGGGACACCGACACGAGAAGGAGACCCATGCCTGCGCCCACGACGCCCACCCGCGAGTTCGTCACCGGCCTGCCCAAGGCGGAGCTGCACCTGCACCTGGAGGGAACGCTCGAGCCCGACCTCAAGCTGCGCCTCGCGCAGCGGAACGGGATCGACATCGGCCAGTCGACGGTCGAGGAGGTGCGCGCGACCTACGCGTTCGACTCGCTCACGAGCTTCCTCGCCGTGTACTACCCGGCCATGGAGGTGCTGCAGACCGCGGACGACTTCTACGAGCTCGCCGACGCGTACCTCGCCCGCGCGGCCGCAGACGGGGTGAAGCACGTCGAGATGTTCTTCGACCCGCAGGCGCACACGTCGCGGGGCGTGCCGTTCGAGGCGGTCGTGACGGGCTACCACCGCGCCGCGGCCGAGGCGCCGGGCAAGCACGGGATCGACACGCACCTCATCCTGTGCTTCCTGCGCGACCTCTCGGCCGAGAGCGCGGCGGAGACGCTCGAGGCGTCGGTGCCGTTCCGGGACAAGATCCTGGGCGTCGGGCTCGACTCGGACGAGCGCGACAACCCGCCGCAGAAGTTCGCCGACGTGTTCGCGCGCGCCCGCGAGCTCGGCTACCGGCTGACGATGCACTGCGACATCGACCAGGTCGGCAGCATCGACAACATCCGTACCGTGCTCGACGAGATCGGCGTCGACCGCGTGGACCACGGCACGAACGTCGTCGAGGACCCGGCGCTCGTCGACGTCGTGCGCGAGCGAGGGCTCGGACTCACGTGCTGCCCGATCTCGAACTCGTTCGTCACGGACGACATGAAGGCGACCGAGATCGCCGGGCTGCTGCGCTCGGGCGTGCGCGTCACGGTGAACTCCGACGACCCGGCGTACTTCGGCGGCTACGTCGCCGACAACTACGTCGCGCTCGCCGAGGCGGCCGACCTCACGGTCGCCGAGGTGGTGCAGCTCGCGCGCAACTCGTTCGAGGCGTCGTGGCTGGGCGACTCCCAGCGCGCGGCGTACCTCGCCGAGATCGACGGGTACGTCGCGGCGTTCGAGGCGACGGCGGGCTAGGACCCGGCGCACATCCCGCGCCACGCGACGCGGACGGCCTCGCGGCACCGGGCCACGGCCGCGGGGTCGTCCAGCGCGACGCCACGCACGACGTACTGGTAGTAGAAGACCCCGTTGACGAGGTCGATGCACGCGTCGACGTCGAGGTCGTCGCGCAGGACCCCGCGGTCCATGCCGGCCTGGAGCACCGCCTCGAGCCCGGCCCGGCGGCGGGACACGTGCGAGCGCCAGTAGGCCCGCGCGATCTTGCGGTCCGTCATCGCGAGACGCAGACGCAGGCGGAAGCGCCGCTCCGGGTAAGCGCGCCCCGCGGCGTGCGCGGTCGGGACGAACGCCGCCAGCAGGTTCTCGAGCAGGTCTCCGTCGAGCGGGATGACGTACGGCTCGCGCCCGTGGTCGAGGGCCGCGGCGACGAGGTCGGTCATGCTCGGCCAGCGGCGGTAGATGGCGGCCCGGCTCACCCCGCTCAGCTCGACGACGCGGCTGAGCGTGACGTCCTCGCCGCGGTCCACGAGCTCGACGGCGGCGGCCAGGATCCGCTCGTCGTGACCCTCGGCACGGGGACGCCCGGGACCCCGGCGCTCCACCGCGGTCCCGGGGCGCCCGGGGTCGACCGTCGTCACGCCGCGGGCGCGGTGGCGTCGACGTCGGCGGCGACGAGCGCGCGCTCGCGGAGCCGGGCGACGAGACCGTCCGTGAGCCCTGCCGCGCGCAGCGGCGCGAGCGGGTCGCCGTGCCGCTCGACGAGCGCGGCGAGCAGCTCCCGCATCGGTGCCTCCGAGAACTCCGTGCGGACCGCCGCCCGGGCCGCCGCGTCGAGGTCGATGCCGAACCGGCGCATCAGCGGCTCCATGAGCGGCGCGATGCGGGCCATGATCGCGCCGGAGTTCTCACCCGTGCGGGCGTAGTCCGCGACGATGTCGTCCTCGTGGGCGCCCAGAGCCAGGAGCAGCGACGCCGCGAGGACGCCCGTACGGTCCTGGCCCGCCGCGCAGTGGAACGCCACGGCGCCGGGGGTGTGGGCGATGATCGCGAGCGCCGTGACGACCTGCGCGGACGCGCCCTCGTACATCCGCAGGTACATCCGCCCGAACCGGCTCTGGTCGACCATCTCGCCGAGATCGTCGGTGGCCGCCTCGGCGATGTCCGCCATCAACGGCACGTGGTGGTACGTCACGGTCGGCCGGTCGCCGAGCGGGCCCCGGCCGGTGAGGCGGACCTCGTCGACGGAGCGGAGGTCGACCACGGCGCGCAGACCGCCGTCGACGAGCCGCTGCGCGTCGGTGGCGGTGACGATCGAGAGGTCGTCGGCGCGGAGGGCGAAGCCCTCGCGCACGGTGCCGCCCGCGACGCGGACGCCGCCGAGGTCGCGCAGGTTGACGGGGGAGCTCAGGGGCATGCTCGCGGGGGTTGCAGGGGAGGCGTCGACGGGGTCGACGGTGTCGGTGACGGTCACGTGATCTTCCTTCGGATGACGGCGCTGGCCTGGTCGATGACCGTGACCAGCACGATGATGCAGATGACGATCGCGGAGAGGTGCCCGTAGTCGTACATCTTCATGGCGGTGGTGAGCTCCAGGCCGATGCCGCCCGCGCCGACCATGCCCAGGATGGTCGCGCCGCGCACGTTGCCCTCGAAGAGCAGCAGCGTGTACGACACGAGCAGGGGCCCGGCCTGCGGCAGGACGCCGTACTGCACGACCTGACGCTTCGACGCCCCGACGGCCTGCATGGCGACCACGGGTCCGTCGTCGACCGACTCCATCGCCTCGGCGAACACCTTGCCGATCGAGCCGATGGAGCCGACGGTCATCGCGAGGATCCCGGCGAACGGGCCGAGGCCCACGGCGGAGACGAACATGAGGGCGAACACCAGGTCGGGCAGCGACCGGATGATGTTCATGACCCAGCGGGTGGGGTAGTACAGCCAGCGGGGAGCGATGTTCGACGACGCCCCGAACGCGACGACGAGCGACAGGACGGCGCCGAGCACCGTCCCGACGATCGCCATCTGGAGCGTCTCGACCAACAGCTCGACGATGACGCCGAGCTGGTCCCACGTGGGCGGGAACATGCGGGAGAGGAACTCGCCCATGTTGGCCGTGCCCTCGCCGAGCTTCGCGACGTCGAACTCCGCGCCGACGAACGACCACACGAGCAGGAGCGCGGCGACCGGTACGCCCAGCAGGAACCGGGCGCGCGGCACGCGGAAGGCGCGCTCCAGGCGCTCGCGCTCGTGGGGGTCGAGCTGCGGCCGCTCGGCCGGACGGCCACGTCGGGTGTCGCCCGCAGACCGGGGTGCCGTCTCAGGCGACGTCAGCGTCATGGTCGCCCCCTTCCTCGTCGTGCGCGTAGAGCACGTCGAGCGATGCGGCGTCGAGCTCGCGCGTCGGGGCGCTCACGAGCGTCTCGCCGTGCCGCAGGCCGACGATGCGGTCGGAGTGCGCGAGCGCGAGCGGCAGCACGTGCAGGCTCACGAGGACCGGGATGCCGTCCTCGCGGGCGATCCGGTGCAGCAGGTCGAGCACCGACCGCGACATCGTCGGGTCGAGCGACGCGACCGGCTCGTCGGCGAGGATGAGCCGCGGCCGCTGCATGAGGGCGCGCGCGATCGCGACGCGCTGCTGCTGGCCGCCGGACAACGTCCGGGCCTGGTCCGTCGCCTTGTGCGCGATGCCGACGCGGTCGAGCAGCTCCAGGGCCCGGGTGCGGTGCGCGCCGGTGAAGCCGCCGCCGAGGTTGAGCGGGCGGGCGTCGTGGAGCGCGCCCGTGAGCACGTTCGTCAGCACGCTGAGGCGCCCGACGAGGTTGAACTGCTGGAAGACCTGCCCGACGGACGCGCGCAGGCCGCGCAGCTGCCCGTGCCGCAGGTTCGTCAGGTCGTAGCCGTTGACCCGCACGGACCCGGAGGTGACCGGTGCGAACCCGGTGAGGCTCTTCATGAGGGTGGACTTGCCCGAGCCCGAGGAGCCCAGCAGCGCCACCATCTCCCCCGGGAACAGGTCGAGGTCGACGCCGTCGAGCACGAGCGGCCCGTCGCCGTAGGCGACCCGGAGCTCGCGGACGGAGACGAGAGGGAGGCGCGGCGGGCCGTCGGTCGGCGGCGGCCCGCCCGCCGCGGTCGTCGCACCGGGCAGGATGGTGCCGGGGCTGGTCGTCACGGTGGTCATCCCAGGTCCGAGATGTCGACGTCGGCGATCGCCGCGATGTCGACGAACGGCTGGAAGATCTCGTCGCCGGGCTCGAGGACCGGCTCGGTGCCCTGCATCGCCTCCATCATCGCGCCGAGCGCCTCGGCGTTGTCCTCGGTGAAGACGTTCGGGAGCGCCTCGAGGAGGAGCTCGCGCTTGTCGGCGGCGATGTCCTGGTCGGCGAGGACGGTGACCGCGACCGGCATGGACGCGCTCTCGCCGATCGAGCGCGTCTCGCCGACCTCGAACGGGAACATGCCGTTCCCGGTCCCCGCCATCGTCGGCATGATCGTCGAGGTGCAGGCCACGTCGACCTGGCCCTCCTTCAGGGCGACGAAGCTCATGTCGTGCCCGCCCGAGAACGTCGCGGTGTAGTCGGCGTCCTTCTCCAGGCCGGCCTCGTGCAGCATCGCCACGGGCATGAAGTACCCGGAGCTCGACGCCGGGTCGGCGAACGCGACGACGGTCTCGGGCGTGATGTCCTCGAGCGTCCGCAACGGCGAGCCGTCGAGCACGAGGCACGTCGAGACGGGCTCGTCGTTCCCGGGCCAGGCGACGAGCGAGTCGACCTCGCCGGTGTTCACGGCGAGCGCCGACGGGAAGCCGCTCATGAAGCCGATGTCGACGTGGTGGTTGCGCAGGGCCTCGACGACCGCGGTGTAGTCGGGCACGTCGACGATCTCGACCGCGCGGCCCGTCTCGGCCTCGACGAGCCCGGCGAACGCCTCGATCGGGTTCTCCGCGGTGGGGTCGTCGCCGAGGGGCGTCGTCGCGAACGTGATCGGGGCGTCGGGATCGGTGGCGGGCTCCGCCGCGGTCGAGCTCGAGCAGCCGGCGAGCACGACGGCGGCGCCGACGCCGAGGAGGGCGAGGGCGGGGAGGGCGCGGGCGCGCATGGGCGTTCCTTTCGGGTGGGTCGGGCGAGGCCCGAGGGATATCGCGACTGGCGATACCGGAATCACACCCGCCGAAGGTGGCCGGGAATTACGAGACCGCCGGCCCTGAAACGGAAGGTTCGATGAACGGCGGGTGTCGCCGTCGGCCGGAGTCACCGTGTGACGGTCCTGTGGAGGACGTGGCGCGAACGGGCCCGTCGTGCCACGAGCGGTGTCGAGAGCGCGTCAGGGGGTGAATAATCTCCGGGTGCTCCGTGTTGGCGCACGAGGGCCCGGGCTCGGGCCCGCGGACCACCCCGCAGTCGAGAGGGCGACCTGAGCAGATGAACGACGTGCTGTACGTGAACGGCGGGACCCCGCTGGACGGGACGATCACCGTGCGGGGCGCGAAGAACTTCGTGTCCAAGGCGATGGTGGCGTCGTTGCTGGGGGAGTCGCCGAGCGTGCTGCGCAACGTGCCGCAGATCCGCGACGTCGGCGTCGTGACGGGGCTGCTGGAGCTGCACGGCGTGGCGGTGAAGTCCGACCCGGACGCGGGGATCCTCGACCTGGACCCGTCGAACGTCGAGTCGGCGCACGTCGCGGACATCGACGCGCACGCGGGCTCGAGCCGCATCCCCATCCTGTTCTGCGGCCCGCTGCTGCACCGCCTGGGCGAGGCGTTCATCCCCGACCTGGGCGGGTGCCGGATCGGCGACCGGCCGATCAACTACCACCTGGACATCCTGCGCCAGTTCGGCGCCGTGGTGGACAAGCGGGAGAACGGGATCCACATCCGCGCCCCGCGCCGCCTCCAGGGCACCAAGATCGCGCTGCCGTACCCGTCGGTGGGTGCCACGGAGCAGCTCCTGCTCACGGCCGTGCGCGCCGAGGGGATCACGGAGCTGGCGAACGCCGCGATCGAGCCCGAGATCATGGACCTCATCGCGGTGCTCCAGAAGATGGGCGCGATCATCTCGGTCGACACCGACCGCGTGATCCGCATCGAGGGCGTGGACCGCCTCGACGGGTACACGCACACCGCGCTCGGCGACCGCATCGAGGCCGCGTCGTGGGCGTCGGCCGCGCTGGCCACGGGCGGCGACATCACGGTCAAGGGCGCGACCCAGCCCGAGATGATGACGTTCCTCAACACCTTCCGCAAGGTCGGCGGCCGGTTCGACGTGCAGGACGACGGCATCCGGTTCTGGCACCCCGGCGGGGACCTGGACCCCATCGTGCTCGAGACCGACGTGCACCCCGGCTTCATGACGGACTGGCAGCAGCCCCTCGTCGTCGCGCTCACCCAGGCCAAGGGCCTGTCGATCGTGCACGAGACGGTCTACGAGAACCGGTTCGGCTTCACCGACGCGCTGCGCGGCATGGGCGCGACCATCCAGGTCTACAAGGAGTGCCTGGGCGGCCGCGACTGCCGGTTCGGCCAGCGCAACTTCCACCACTCCGCGGTGATCTCCGGCCCGACGCCGCTGGCGGCGGCCGACATCGAGGTCCCCGACCTGCGCGGCGGCTTCTCCCACCTCATCGCGGCGCTCGCGGCGAAGGGCACCTCGACCGTGCGCGGGATCAGCCTCATCGACCGCGGCTACGAGAACTTCCAGGAGAAGCTGGTCGCCCTCGGCGCCGACGTCCGCCGCGACTGACGGACGCCGCGGGCGGGGCCCCGCCCGTGGCGCCGACCTCATGACGACTGTCACGGCGCTCCGCGCCCGCCGCGTGCGACGCTGGACCGCGTGATCACCCGCCCGCGCACCTTCATGGAGGTGTGGAGCCGCCGCACCGCGCCCGAGCGGTTCGACGCCTACACGCGTTGGTCGCTGTACCTGCTCTCGGCGTTCGAGCCGTTCGTCGCGCTCGCCGTGGTGGGGGCGTCGGGCACGTTCGAGGCCACGCCCCTGCGCTTCTGGCTGCTGGCCGTCCTCGCGCAGACCGTCGTGTGCGTCGCGACCCTGCGAGCCGGGATCGTGCACTTCCTCGGTGGTGCCCGCGTCCCGCGTCTCCTCCTCGGCGCCCTCGCCCTGCTGACCGTCGCCGTCGCCGTGCTCGGCCTCCTGGCCTTCCCCGTCGGCTCGCCGGACGACGTCCCGGGGAGCGGGCGCTACTTCGGGCTCCTCGTGGGGCTCGGCTTCGGCGTCCTCGCCCTCGTGCCGCTGCTCACCTTCGGCCGGCTCTGCGCCACGGCGCTCGTGCTGTCCGTGCTCGTGGGGTGCTCGGTGTGGCTCGACACGGGCCCGATCACCGCGACGACCGCGGGCATGGCGTTCGGCCTCGGGCTCTCGACCGCGCTCATGCTCGTCGCCCTCTTCGGCTCCTACCGCACCTCGGTGTGGATGCTCGGCGTGGTGTGGGAGCAGGAGCGCACGCGAGTGCTGCACGCGCGGCTCGCCGTCGCGGAGGAGCGGCTGCGGTTCTCGCGCGACCTGCACGACGTCTTCGGTCGGACCCTGTCCGTGGTCGCCGTGAAGAGCGAGCTCGCCGCCGAGCTCGCGGCGCGTGGCCGCCCGGGCGCCGAGGAGCAGATGCTCGAGGTGCGCCGCATCGCGCAGGACGCGTTGCGCGAGGTGCGCGCGGTCGTCGCGGGCTACCGCACCGCCGACCTGGCCGCCGAGCTGGCCGGCGCCCGTTCCGTCCTGCGGTCCGCGGGGATCACGACGACGGTCCACGGCGACGAGACGCCCGTCGGCCAGGAGGCGCAGGAGGCGCTCGCGTGGGCCGTCCGGGAAGCGGTGACGAACGTGGTGCGGCACTCGACCGCGAGCGCCTGCACCATCACTGTCCATCGCGACGGCGCGACCAGCGTCGTCGAGGTCGTCAACGACGGCGTGCCCGCGACGTCGCGCGCCGGCGGGGGGTCGGGCCTCGTCGGGCTGCGGGAGCGGCTGGAGGGGGCCGGTGGGAGCCTGCAGACGTGGTCCGACGGCGGTCGGTACGGGCTGGTGGCGAGCGTGCCCGACGACGGTGCGGCACGTGGCGCCCCGTCGCGGCAGCCCGACCGCGACCACCCCGCCCCTGCCCCCGAAAGGACCACGCGCGCGTGATCCGCATCCTGCTCGCCGACGACGAGAACCTCATCCGCGACGCCGTCGCGTCCCTCCTCGCGCTCGAGGACGACCTCGACGTGGTCGCCCAGGCCGCGTCCGGGCCCGAGGCCGTCGCGGCGGCGCTCAAGCACGAGCCCGACGTCGCGGTGCTCGACCTCCAGATGCCGGGCCTGGACGGGGTCGAGGTCGCGCAGCGGCTCGCGCGCGACCTGCCGTCCTGCGGTGTGGTGATCGTCACGAGCCACGGTCGGCCCGGCTACCTGAAGCGGGCGCTCGAGGCGGGAGCGCGCGGGTTCCTCCCCAAGACGGTCTCGTCGCGCGTCCTCGCGGACGTCGTGCGCCAGGTGCGCGCGGGCGGCCGGTACGTCGACCCGGAGCTCGCGGCCGAGGCGATCGCCGCGGGCGCGAGCCCGCTCACGGCGCGCGAGGCGGACGTGCTCGAGCTCGCCGCAGACGGCGCGCCCGTCGAGGAGATCGCGACGCGCGCCCACCTGGCCCCGGGGACCGTGCGCAACTACCTGTCGTCGGCCGCCGCGAAGCTCGGGGCGGCGAACCGCCACGAGGCGGCGCACGTGGCCCGGCGGCACGGCTGGATCTGAGCGGAGGGCCGCGCCCGGTAGGCTCGGTGACCGTGCCGAGCCTGCCCGAGACGCCGCGCGCCTACAAGACCCTCGCGTTCTTCCTGCGCCCGATCCTCTTCGCGATCACCCGCCGTGACTGGCGTGGTGCGGAGAACCTGCCCCCGACCGGCTTCATCGCCGCGGCGAACCACGTCACCGAGGTCGACCCCGTGACGCTCGCGCACTTCCTCTACGACCAGGGGCGCGCGCCCAAGATCACGGCCAAGGCGTCGCTGTTCACGGTGCCGGTCCTGGGCGGCCTCCTGCGCCGCACGGGCATGATCCCGGTCCACCGGGGTACGTCGGGCGCCGCGCAGTCCCTCGTCGACTCCACCGCGCGCCTCGACGAGGGGGAGTGCGTCGTGTTCTTCCCCGAGGGGACGTTGACGCGCGACCCTGACGGTTGGCCCATGGTCGGCAAGACGGGCGTCGCGCGGCTCGCCCTGACGAGCCGCGCCCCCGTGGTGCCCATCGCGCAGTGGGGCGCCGAGCAGCTCCTCGCGCCGTACGGCAAGGTGTTCAAGCCGATCCCGCCCAAGCGGGTGGCCGTGCACGCGGGCCCGCCCGTCGACCTGTCCGACCTGTACGACCGCCCGCAGGACACCGCGACGCTGCGCGAGGCGACCGAGCGCATCATGGCGGCGATCACGCGCCAGCTCGAGGAGATCCGCGGCGCGAAGGCGCCCGCGGAGCGCTTCGACCTTCGTCAGCACCCGGGCTCGGAGCGCCGCCGGTGAGCGGGGACCAGACCGTCGAGATCAGCCCTGCGCCGCTCGGCGCCGACGACGTCCCCGCCGCGGAGCGCGTCGTCGCCGCGGTCCTCGGGTCGGGGAGCTGGGGCACGACGTTCGCCGCCGTGCTCGCCGACGCCGGCTGCGAGGTCCGCCTGTGGGGCCGCGACCCCGAGGTCGCCGCGCAGGTGAACTTCTCCCGGCGGAACGAGAAGCGGCTGCCGGGCATCGAGCTGCCCGCGGGCATCCGGGCCACGACCGACGCGCGTGCTGCGCTCACCGGGGCGGGCCTGGTGGTCGTCGCGATCCCCTCGCAGGTCGCGCGTACGACGCTCGCCGAGCTGCGCCCGTACCTGGAACCCGACGCCGTCGCGGTCTCGCTCATGAAGGGCGTCGAGCTGAGCACCGACCGCCGCATGAGCGAGGTCGTCGCGGAGTCCCTCGGGCTGCCGCCCGAGCGCGTCGCCGTGGTGTCCGGGCCGAACCTGGCGCGGGAGATCGCGCACCGCCAGCCGACGGCGACGGTCGTGTCGTGCGTCGACGAGGACGTGGCGCGGTATGTCGCGCGGGCCTGCTCGTCGTCGTACTTCCGCCCGTACACCAATCGCGACGTCGTCGGGGTCGAGCTGTGCGGGGCGGTCAAGAACGTCATCGCGCTCGCCGTGGGGATCGCGCAGGGCCGCGGGTTCGGCTACAACACGACGGCCACCGTCATCACGCGCGGCCTCGTGGAGATCACGCGGCTCGGGCTCGCGCTCGGCGCGGACGCCGAGACGTTCCCCGGCCTCGCGGGCATGGGCGACCTGGTCGCGACGTGCTCGTCCCCGCTCTCGCGCAACCACACGCTCGGCAAGCACGTCGGCCAGGGGCTGAGCCTCGACGACGCGATCGCCGCCACCGGCGGCACGGCCGAGGGCGTCAAGTCCTGCCGGTCCGTGCTCGAGCTCGCCCAGAAGGTGGGCGTCGAGATGCCGATCACGGCCGGCGTCGTCGCGGTGCTGCACGAGGGGATGCCGGTCGACGAGATGGCGCGCGGCCTGCTCGCCCGACCGCAGAAGGCCGAGGGGATCTCGGCCGAGCGCTGAGGTCGATCGTGGCGGCCGACGCGGTCGTCAGTCGTCGTCGCGGACGTCGACCACCACGCGCGTCGGGTCCTCGAGCGAGAACACCCGGAACGGGCGCCGCTCGTCGTCGACCCCGACGAACGCCTGCGTGTAGCCCTCGAAGACCCCGCGCAGCAGGAC
Organism: Cellulosimicrobium cellulans; assembly: GCF_042723955.1. Classification (GTDB taxonomy): domain Bacteria; phylum Actinomycetota; class Actinomycetes; order Actinomycetales; family Cellulomonadaceae; genus Cellulosimicrobium; species Cellulosimicrobium cellulans_H. The sequence goes on from NZ_JBHXIC010000011.1 coordinate 22,591, forward strand.
CTCCTCGACCTCGCCGTCGTCCCCCGCGCGCACCGGGTTGGGTCCCGCGTACTCGTCGACGCCCGTGTCCATGGGGTACCCCGAGCCGGAGATCATGACCTGGAGGTAGGCGTCGCCGTCGACGGCGACGACGTCGCCCTTGCCGTCGTCGACCGGCTGGTCGACGTACTCGACGCGCCACCCCGGCGTCCCGGTCCCGCCGAGCTCGAGGACGACCCGGTCGTACCCGTCGTGGTGCCCGACCCGGATGTCCGTCACGGTCAGGGCCGCGTCCGCGGACGGGTCCTGGGTGTCGGGGTCGGTGTTCGCGGGGAACGGGAGCGGCGCCTCGGTGGCGTCGTCGGCGGGGGCCGACGAGTCGTCGGTGGGGCTCTCGCTCGGCTCGTCGGTCGGTGAACCCGTCGGACTGGGTGAGTCGCTCGTCGGAGTGCCTGACGGCGACGAGGAGTCGTCCGTCCCGCCCGGCGTGCATGCAGCGAGGGCCACGACCAGCCCGGCCGCAGTGGCGGCCGCGACGCGGCGCCGGAGCGTCGCCGGTACGGGTCGTCCTCGCCGGCTTCGGGTCTGCACCGCTCGTCGTGTCCTCATGGCCCGATCGTAGAAAGCGCAGGTCACACCCGCACGGCGGGCAGAGCACGGTCCGGTCCCGATCCGGACACGGCCGTGTCTCGGCGGGACATCGGGGCCGTCACGACCATCGTGGGCGCGCCGGTCCTCGCCCTCGTGGCCCTGCCCGGACGGTCGACGCTACGCTCGGAGGATGCTGCAGGGGATCGGCACAGGCGGGCTGGGGGCTCTCGTCGCGGTCGTGCTCACGGTGCTGCTCGTCGTCGGGATCACACGGTTCACCTCGGGCGCCGAGGCGCGCGCCCGCCGTGACGCGGGCGGGGGCGAGAGCGCGTCGTCGGGCATGTTCGGCGAGATCGTCGAGATCTTTCAGCCGAGCCGCACGCACCTCACCGAGGAGAAGGAGCGCCAGCGCCTCGACATCGTGCAGCGCCCCGCCGAGGGCCGACCGTTCGACGTCGACCTCGACGGCGGCGTCTTCTACGTCCCGACGGACCCGACGGGGCACGAGCGCCGGGACACCGAGGCGCGGTAGCGCACACGGGGAAGATCAGCCGGCGGGTGCCCGTAGCGCCCGGTCGAGGTCCTGCCAGAGGTCCTCGACGTCCTCGATGCCCACGGAGAGCCGCAGCAGGTCCTCGGGGACCGTGAGCGACTCGGTCGCGAACCGACGGCGACGCTCCAGGCTCGACTCCACACCGCCGAGGCTCGTCGCAGGGACCCACAGGCGCACGGCACCGACGACGGCGTCCGCGCCTGCGGCCCCGCCACGAGGCCGGACGCCGAGGATCGAGCCGTACCCGGTCATGAGGCGCGACGCGCGCTCGTGCCCGGGGTCCGTCGGCAGGCTCGGGTGGCGCACCTCGACGACGTGGGGGTGGTCGGCGAGGCGTCTGGCGAGCTCCGCCGCGTTCGCCTGCGAGCGCTCCACGCGCAGCGCGAGCGTGCGCAGGCCGCGCAGCGCGAGCCACACCTCGAACGGGCCGGGGATCGACCCGTGCAGCGTCCGGTAGGCACGCAGCGTCGCGGTGAGCTCGGTCGTGCGCGCGACGGCCGCGCCGAGCACGACGTCGGAGTGCCCGGCGAGGTACTTCGTCACCGAGTGCACGACGACGTCCGCGCCGTGCGCGAGCGGCTGCTGCCCGAGCGGGGTCGCGAACGTGTTGTCGACGGCGGTGAGCACGCCGCGCTCGCGAGCGGCCGCGAGCAGCACGGGGAGGTCGGCGACCTCGAGCATGGGGTTGGTCGGGGACTCGACGAGCAGGAGAGAGGCGCCGTCGAGCGCGGCGACGACCTGGTCGGTGTCCGCGACGTCGACGCGGACCACCTCGAGCTCCGCGCGCGCGGCGAGGTCGTCGGCGAAGCCGAGCGTCACCTGGTAGGCGTGCCGGGGGAGCACGACCTTGCCGCGGGCCGGCACGAGCGAGAAGACCGCCGCGATCGCCGCCATCCCGGACCCGAAGACCACGCCGGGGTGCTCGCCGCCCTCGAGCGCGGCGAGCGCCTCCTCGAACGGGTGCCATGTCTCGGTGTCCATGCGCGTGTACAGGAGCTCACCAGGCTGCTGTACGCCTTGCGAGACGTACGTCGACGACAGCACGATCGGCGGGTTCACGGGCGCGCCCTGCGCCCGCTCGGGTCGCCCCGCGGCGACGACGACGGTGGCGGGGGAGAGGGCGGCGGGGCCGTGCGGGTCGCTCATGGCGGCAGCGTACGCCCGGTCGCACGACGGGTGCCCCGGGCGACCGCTCGGCGGTCCTGTCAGTCGAGCGGGCCCAGGAGGGACTGCGCGACCGTAGAGTGCGCGGACTCGTCGTCGGACGGGTGGAAGATCCCGGCGAGCACGTCGCGGTAGAGGCGGCCGAGCTCGTTGCCCGCGAAGTAGCTCGACCCGCCCGCGACGCGCACCATCTGGTCGACGACCGTCTTCGCCGTCTCCGTGGCGCGCACCTTGAGCCCCGCGGTCGCGCGGAACCAGCCGGCGCCGCGGTCGACGAGCGCGTCGAGCTCGCCCGCGACGGTGTCGATTTGCGGCCAGACCGCGTCGAGCGCGAGCGCGGCGTCGGCGAGGCGCCAGCGGATGTCGGGGTCCTGCGCGAGGGACGCGCCGTCGTTCTTCATCGACGTCCGGCGGCGGGCGGCGGCGACGCCCAGCTCGAGCGCGCGCTCCGCGATCCCCGTGTAGACGGACGCGAGGAGCGTCTCGAACGTCGTGAAGATCCCGACGACGAGCGGGTCGAGCGTGGGCCCGGGCGCGAGCCGCCGGACGACGCGGTCGGCGGGCGCGTGCGCGCCGTCGAGCACCGTGGAGCGGGACTGCGAGGCCCGCATGCCCAGCGTGTCCCAGTCGTCGAGCACCTCGACCCCGGCGTCCCGGGGGACGAACGCGTGCACGAGGCGGGGGGCGTCGTCGGACACCGTGTCGAGCCCGAGGACGCCCAGGCGCGTCCACGCGGGCGAGCCGGACGTGAAGATCTTGCGGCCGTGGAACGTGTAGCCGCCCGTGCCGTCCGGTCGCGCCTCGGTGCGGCACCCGAGCAGGACCAGGTCGTTGCCGCCCTCGGAGTACCCGAAGCCGAACACCTCGCCGCGGCCGGCCTCCTCGAGCAGCCAGTCGAGGGACGCGTCACCGCGCTCGTGCAGGTAGCGCGCGACGCCGGTCCACACGTGGTGCATGTTCACCGCGAGGGCCGTCGCGGGCGCCGCGCCCGCGAGCCGCGCCTGTTCGTGCGCGACCTCGCGCAGGCTGAGCCCGGCGCCGCCGAACGACGTGGGCACGAGCGCGCGCAGGTACCCCGCCTCGGTCAGGGCGACGAGGTCCTCGTCGAAGAACGCGTTGGCGCGGTCGTAGCCCGCCGCGCGGCCGCGGACGGCGTCGAGCAGGTCGTCGGAGAGGAGGGCGCGCGGGCGAGGGAACGGCAGAGCGAACGGCGGAGCGACGGGCGTGGACATGGCCTGCCTTCGGTCGGGGCGGACGGCGAGAGGCCCCGGCGACGTGCGTCGCCGAGGCCCCTCCACCGTACGCCGGACCGGTCAGCCGACGAGCGCCGGCGTCGGCTCCTCCGGGGACGGCAGGATGCGGCGCAGCACGTCGGCGAGCGTCACGACGCCGACGAACCGCTCGCCGTCCATGACGATCGCGAGCTGCTCGCTCGACTCGCGCATCCGCGCGAGCGCGGCGTGCACGGTCGTCCCGGACGCGAGCACGAACCCCGGGCGGGCGAGCTCCCCGGCGAGCCGGTCGTCCGGTTCCAGGAGCGTGTCGCGCACGTGCACGACCTTCGGGACGACGCTCCCGTTCTGGACGAGGATGCGCAGGTGCCCCGACCGCGCGGACGCCGCGCGGACGTCCGCGGCCGTGGCCGTCGCGGGGACCGACGTCGGCCGGCCCTCGGTCGGCACGAGCGCGTCGACCGTGAGGGTCTCGAGCTCGATGACGCCCGAGATCTGCGCGCGGTACGACGCCTCGAGCGCGCCGACGTTCGCCGAGTGCTCGACGAGGTGCCGCAGGGTCGCGGCATCCTGCCCGCCACCCTCGACGTTCTCGACCGGCTCGACGCCCACGGCGCGCACGCAGCGGTTCGCGAGCGCGTTGAGCCAGCGCAGCAGCGGGCGGAACGCCCACATGAACCCGCGCATCGGCAGCGCCAGCAGGGTGGCCGAGCGCTCCGGGTGGGCGATCGCCCACGACTTCGGCGCCATCTCGCCGATGACGAGGTGCAGGAACGTCACGACGATCAGGGCGAGCACGAAGCCCGCGACGTCGGCGGCCCACAGGGGCGCGCCCCACGTCTCGAAGACGGGCGTGAGCCAGTGGTGCACGGCCGGCTTGGTGATGGCACCGAGCGCGAGCGTGCACGCCGTGATGCCGAGCTGCGCACCCGCCATGAGCAGCGTGAGCTCGTTCGAGCTGCGCAGCGCGGCGCGCGCCGCGCGGCTCGTGGGCGCGGCGTCCTCGAGCCGGTGCCGCTTGGCGCCGAGGAGCGCGAACTCCACGGCGACGAAGAACGCGCTGAGCGCGATGATCGCGACGGTCGCCACGACGACGACCCAGGGGTTGCTCATCGGGTCTCCTCCGTCGTGCCCGCCGTCTGGGCGGTCTCGGGTGCCGGGTGCGCGTCTGCGGCGGGGGCGTCGCCCCGCTGCTCGACGAGCCGGACGCGCACGAGGCGCGGCACGTGCCGCTCGACCGACAGGACGTCGACGACGAGCGTGCGGTGCACCGGCTCGTCGTGGACGAGGTCGGCCGGGTCGTCCGGGAGCGGCACCTCGATCTGGTCGCCCGCGCGCGGCAGGGCGCCGTGCTGGGCGATCAGGAGGCCGGAGACCGTCTCGTGGTCGCCGCGCGGCAGGTCGTGCCCGATCGCGCGTTCCGCCTCGTCGACGTGGACGTCGCCGCCCATGACCCACACCCCGTCCTCCTCGGCCGTGACCGTGACGGGCTGCTCGGGGTCGTGCTCGTCGGTGATCTCGCCCACGAGCTCCTCGGCGAGGTCCTCGACCGTGAGCACGCCGGTGAAGCCGCCGTACTCGTCGATGACGCACGCGAGCTGGTTGCGCGTGGAGTTGAGCTGGGCGAGCGCGTCGGGCAGCGTCATGGTCGTCGGCAGCACGACGGCCGGGCGCATGAGGTCGGTGACGGGAGCGTCGTCGGGCAGGACGGTCGCGAGGACGTCGGCGAGCTGGACGACGCCGAGCGGCTGGTCCGTCTCGTCGACCACGGGGTAGCGCGTGTGCGCGCGGGCCATGAGCTCGCGCACCTCGGCGACGGTCGCCTCGGGCCGCACCGTCCCGACGCGCGAGCGGGGGATCATCGCGTGCTCGACGTCCTGCTGGGGGAAGTCGAGGATGCGGTCGAGCAGCACCGAGAGCTCGTCCGGCAGGTCGCCGCTCTCGCGCGAGTCCGCCACGATGTGCTCGAGGTCGCGCGCGGTCGCGGTGTTGTCGACGTCGTGCACGGGCTCGATCTTCAGCAGGCGCAGCAGGGCGTTGGACGCCTTGTCGAACACCGCGATGAGCCAGCCGAACACCGTGAGGTACGCGGTCGTGGAGCGCGCCAGGCCCTTCGCGAGCGGCTCGGGCCGCGCGATGGCGAGGTTCTTGGGGAACAGCTCGCCGAAGAGCATCTGGATGATCGTCGACAGCACGAGGGCGAGGACGGTGCCCACCGCCACGCCGACGCCCGTGGGGACGCCGACGCCGCCGAGCATCGTGCCCAGCGACTCACCGATCAGGGGCTCGGCCACGTAGCCGACGAGCAGGCCTGTCACGGTGATGCCGAGCTGGGCCCCGGACAGGACGAAGGACGTGCGCCGGGTGACGGCGAGCGCGCGCCGGGCCGGCTCGTCGCCGGCCTCCGCCTTGGCCCCCAGGCGGGAGCGGTCGACGGTCATGTAGGCGAACTCCTGGGCGACGAAGTAGGCCGTCGCCGCCGTGATCGCGAGGACCACGAGGAGGCCGAGCAGGAGGGAGAGGAAGGTCGTCATCGTGCCCGCACCGCCCTCCGGTCGTCGGGGACGCGTTCGCGCGTCCGCTCGTCGCCGGGGCCGGTGCGGCCGGGACTATGGTCGGGGTCGTCGGCCGCGGGGGCCTCGAGAGTCGTGTCTTCCACGGCACTCCCAACGCAGGACGTCCCCGAATCGTTCCCGGTGGTGCGTCGGGCGCGCGAGCAGGCGTCCGGTAGGGTCGTGCGCGATGTCCAGCCAGAGCCCCGACCGGTCCGTGCCGTCCACCGACGAGCACCCCACCGGCGCGCCCCGCAAGCCCCGTGTCCTCGTGCTGTTCGGGGGCCGCTCGGGCGAGCACGCCATCTCCGCCGCGACCGCCGCGGGCGTCCTGCGCGCGATCGACCGGTCGCGCTACGACGTCGTCCCCGTCGGGATCACGCCGACGGGGGAGTGGGTCCTCGCGGCCGACGAGCCCGCGCGCTGGGAGATCGCGGAAGGGCGCCTGCCGCAGGTCGAGCCGACCGGCGAGGAGGTCATCCTGCCGCTGTCCACCGGGCGCCGGGAGCTGCGCGTCCTCACCCCGGGCGACGTCCCGCGCGTGCTCGGCGAGGTGGACGTCGTCTTCCCGCTGCTGCACGGCCCGTACGGCGAGGACGGCACGCTCCAGGGCATGCTCGAGCTCGCCGACGTCCGCTACGTCGGCGCGGGCGTCCTGGCGTCCGCCGTCGGCATGGACAAGCACTTCATGAAGCTCGTGCTCGCGGGCGAGGGGCTGCCCGTCTCCCCGTACACCGTGATCCGCCCAGGCGCGTTCGAGCGCGACCCGGAGGCGTGGACGCAGACCGTCGCGGCCCTCGGCCTGCCGGTGTTCGTCAAGCCCGCGCGCGCCGGGTCGAGCCTCGGCATCTCCAAGGTCGACGACCTCGCGGACCTGCCCGCCGCCATCGCCGCCGCGCAGGAGCACGACCCCAAGGTGATCGTCGAGGCGGGCGTCGTCGGCCGGGAGATCGAGTGCGCCGTCCTCGGGGGCCGCGGGGGCGCGCGTCCGCGCGCGTCGTTGCCCGGCGAGATCGTCGTGACGGGCGACGCGCACGACTTCTACGACTTCGAGGCCAAGTACCTCGACGAGGCCGGGGTCGAGCTGTCGTGCCCGGCCGACCTGCCGGAGCACCTCGTCGAGCGGGTGCGCGAGATCGCGATCCGCACGTTCGAGGCGGTCGGCGCCGAGGGCCTCTCGCGCGTCGACGTCTTCGTCACGCCCGACGAGCAGGTCGTCGTCAACGAGATCAACACGATGCCCGGCTTCACGCCGTTCTCGATGTACCCGCGCATGTGGGAGAAGTCCGGGCTGAGCTACCCCGAGCTCATCGACGAGCTCGTGGCGCTCGCGCTCGAGCGCCCCACCGGCCTGCGCTGACCCGCTGACCCGGCCGGCTCAGCCCGCGTCGGCCGCGCCGACGCACGCGCGCGTCTGCGGGACCTCCATGACCGCGCGGCCCAGGTCCGCGATGAACGCCGTCGAGTGGCCCTCGGTCACGGCCGGCGGCACGACGACCTGCACCGCGGGGTCGCGACCGTAGGTCGTGAACGTCCACGTGCCCTGGTCCTCGACCACGAGCCAGTCCACGGCGCCGCCCTCGGACTCGACGCTCTGGCACGTCGTCGTCGTGGGCCCGGGGACCTCGACGCCGCACCGCAGCGTCACCGCGGCGCCCGGCTCGCCCCAGGCCGCGGTGGCCTGGCTCGTCGTGCCGACCTTCGCCAGGTCCTCGCCGAGGGTCTCCGGCAGCGCGAGCACGACGTCCGCGCACAGCGGGTTCTGGGCGTCGTCCGCCACCGGGACGCCGATGCGCGGCGCGCAGGCGGCGGTCGCCGCGACGACGCCGAGGAGCGCCGGCACGGCGAGGGCCCGGACGAGGGGTCGCGAGCGGCGGGGCGGTCGCGCTCCGGGGGAGGTGGACGGCGAGGCGGGAGGGACGGCGTCGAGCACGCGACCACCGTAGCGGCCCGCGGAGGGTGCCCGTGACCGCCCGGGCGGCGACTAGGGTGGCGGCGTGAGCGAGACGCCCCTGCTGGTCCGCGACGTGCCCGAGGAGGCGCTCCTCGCCCGGATCTTCCCCCTGCTGCCCACCGCGCCGACCACCCTCGTCGGGCCGGGGGACGACTGCGCCGTCGTCGCGGCGCCCGACGGCCGCTACGTCGTGTCGACCGACGTCCTCGTCGAGGACCGGCACTTCCGCCGGCGCTGGTCGTCCGGGTACGACGTCGGGTGGCGGGCCGCGGTGCAGAATCTCGCCGACGTCGTGTCCATGGGCGCGCGCCCCGCGGCGCTCGTCGTGTCGCTCGTCATGCCCGGCGACCTGCCCGTCGACTGGGTCACCGGCCTGGCGCGGGGGCTCGCCGACGCGTGCACGCCGCTCGGGGCCGCGGTGGTCGGCGGGGACCTGTCGGGGGGCGACCAGGTCGTCGTCGCGGTCACGGTCCACGGGGACCTCGAGGGCCGCGCCCCCGTGCTGCGCTCCGGCGCCCGGCCGGGTGACGTCGTCGCCCTCGCGGGGAGCCTGGGCCGGTCCGCCGCGGGTCTCGCGCTGCTCGACGCCGACCGGGCGGACCTCGACGACGCGCTCGTCGTCGCGCACCTGCGTCCCGACCCGCCGCTCGCCGCGGGTCCCGCGGCCGCCGACGCCGGCGCGACCGCGATGATGGACGTGTCCGACGGGCTGCTGCGGGACGCGGGCCGGATGGCGCGGGCGAGCGGCGTGGTCGTGGACCTCGAGCTCGCCGCCCTGGGCGCGGACCGCGACCGGCTGCGCGCGGCGTCCGCGGCGCTCGACGGCGCGAGCGGGGACGGTGCCGGGGCGACGGACGGCGACGCCCGGACGGACGCCCGCGAACGCACCGAGGGCTGGGTGCTCTCGGGAGGCGAGGACCACGCGCTGCTCGCGACCTTCCCCGCCGACGCCGGCCTGCCCGACGCGTTCCGGGCGATCGGCACGGTGCGCACCGTGGACGGCGTGGGCGCCGGGGTGCGGGTCGACGGCCGCGTCGCGCACCGCGCGACCGGGTGGGACCACTTCCGCGCGTGAGCGCGGCGGTCAGCCCCGGCGGTAGCGGACGGCCGTGAGGTCCTTGCCGCCGATGTCGTCACGGCGCTCGACGCCGTCCGGCGTGAAGCCGTGGCGACGGTAGAAGCGCCGCGCGCGCTCCGCGTCCTCGAGGACCCAGAGCGTGACGGTCGTGCCGGGGCGCACCTCGCCGAGCATGGTGCGCATGAGGTCGCGCGCGACGCCGCGGCCCCAGGACTCGGGGTCCAGGTAGATGGCGAAGATCTCGAGGTCGCCCGGCTCGGCGTCCTCGTCGCGGCTGGGGCCGAGGGTGGCGAAGCCGATCGTGCGGCCGTCGGCGTCGGCGAGCCACGTGCGGGCGCCGGGGGTGGCGAGGCTCTGGACCCAGTGCTGCTCGCGCTGGTCGTGGTCGAGCGAGGCCAGGTACTCGTCGGGCACGATGCCCGCGTAGGCGCCTCTCCAGGACGCGATGTGCACGGCCGCGATGGCGCTCGCGTCCGCGGGAGCGGCCGGGCGGATGGTTACCTCGCTCAGTTCCGTCACCATGCACAAAGACTGCCACCGCGGCCCGGATCCGCCAAACCGGTTTGTCCTGATCTTCAGGAGATCTCCGCATCTCGGGGGAGCGGTAGGGCTCTCGTCCGGAGCGGGGTGCGCGAGGCGGAGACGACGAGAGCGCCTGCCGGGACCCGGCAGACGCTCTCGTCAGGAAGTCTCGCGATGCTCAGGCGGGACGGGTGACCTTCCCGGCCTTGAGGCAGGAGGTGCACACGTTGAGACGCTTGGGCGTCCCCGCGACCACGGCGCGCACGCGCTGGATGTTCGGGTTCCAGCGGCGCTTCGTCCGGATGTGGGAGTGCGAGATGCTGTGCCCGAAGCCCGGGCCCTTGCCGCAGACGTCGCAGTTGGCAGCCACGGTTTCTCCTGATCGTCGTGCACGTCGCGCACGCAGCGGCGACGTCCTGAATGGTCTGTAGGGTGCCTCGCCCGGTGTTCCTCGGCGGCTCCTCGACGGTGTCGAGGGCGCGCGAAGCACCCGGGCAACCTCGTCAGGGTAGCCGATCCGAGGGCCTGAGCTCAAACCGGGCGCTCGTCACACCCTCGGGTGCCCGGAGGTGCCCCGGCGCGCGCCCCGACGGCACGCGCGGTTGACTACCGTGGTCCCGACGGCCCGCGGTGCCGTCCGACCGTCCGGCCGCCCGGCCCGGTCGTCCCCCGAGCGCAAGGAGCCGGTCCGACGTGAGCCCCGGAGCCGACGTGGTCGACGCCGCCGTCGTCGTCGCGTGGGGCCGCGGCGGTGTCCGCGCGCTCGCCGCCGCGCGCGAGTCGCTCGACCGCGTGAACGTGTTCCCCGTCGCGGACGCCGACACGGGGACCAACATGTACCTCACGCTCCTCGACGCGGTCCGGGCGCTGCCGGGCGGTGACGCGGCGGGAGTCGCGGAGGCCGGTGCGGTGGGCGGCGCCGGCGACCTGCTGGTGCGGCTGGCCCGCGGCGCGCTCGTCGGGGCGCGCGGCAACTCGGGCGTCATCCTCAGCGAGTACCTCCGCGGGATCGCGCTCGCGCTCGCCGAGCACCGGACCGTGACCGGTGCCGCGCTCGCGGCCGGCCTCGAGCGCGCCGCCCGCACCGCGCGCGACGCGGTCGCCCGCCCCGCACCCGGCACGATCCTCACGGCTGCCGACGCCGCAGCGCGTGCCGCGACGACCGCGTCGGAGGGGCCCGGTGCCTCCGCGCCCGCGGTCGTCGCGGCCGCGGCCCGGGACGCGGCGCGTGCCGCGGCGCTGCGCAGCACCGGCGAGCTCGACGTGCTCGCCCGGGCGCAGGTCCTGGACGCCGGAGCCCTCGGCCTCGTGCTGGTCCTCGGCGCGCTCGTCGCGGCGCTCGACGCCCGCGTGGCGGGGAACGACCCCTCGGCCGCCGTGGGCGCCCCGGGGTCCGCGCCCGACGCGCACGACGACGCCGGGCCCGCGGGAGCGGGTGTGTCGGAGGTGCTCGGCATGATGGCCGGCATGGTGCCGGTGCCGGGCTCGCCCGGGGACGCGGGCACCGGGCCGCGGTCCGGGCATGAGGGGGGCGAGTTCGAGGTGATGTACGTGGTCGACGTCCCGGCGGGCGGTGCGGAGCACCCTGCCGGCGTGGCCGTCGAGGACCCCGCCGAGCTGCTCCGCGCGGAGCTCGCGCGGATCGGCGACTCCGTCGTCGTGGTGGGCGGGCCGGGGGACGACGGCTCGGGCCTCTGGCAGGCGCACGTCCACACCGACGACCCGATGGCGGCGGTCGCCGTCGGGCGAGCCACGCTCGCGACGCTGCGGTCCGCGCGGGACGGCCACGAGGTCGGCGCGCCGTCCACGGCGGGGCCCGACGTCGCGCTGCGCCAGGTGCGCGTCCGCCACCTCCCGGGACCCCACGAGCCGGGCCACGCCCCGGACGCCGCTGCCGACGGGGCGCACGGCGCCCGGACCGGTGCGTCCGCCGTCGCCGACGCCCCCGGGATGGTCGCGGTGACCACGGCGCCCGCGCTCGTCGCGGACCTCGCCCGGGCGGGCGCCGTCGTGCTCCTGCGAGAGGCTCCCGGCCCCCTCGACCTGACCGCCCTGCACCGCGTCGCGGTCGACGCCCGCGCGTCGCACGTCGCGCTCCTGCCCGGCGCGGACCTGCGGGAGGACGACGTCGAGTCCCTGCGCGCGACCCTGCGCGACGACGGGGTCGAGACGCTCGAGGTGCTGCCCGCCGGGAGCGACCTGCACGTCGCGGTGGCGCTCGCCGCCGCGCAGCTCGTGGAGCCCGGTGCCGCGCAGCGGCTCGAGGCGGCCCGGTCGGCGCTCGACGCCGCACGGTGGGCTCGCCTCGACACCGCGGGCGTGCCGGCCCCGGCGCTGGCGCAGCGGCTGACGGACCTGCTCGGACCGCTCCGGGCTCCCCTCGGGGCGCTCGTCACGGTGCTCGCCGACGACGACGTGCCGGACGTGGCCCTCGACGCGCTCGCGGCGCACGCGACCGGGGACGGGGCGGAGCTCGTGCTCCTGCGCTCGGGGCGCGACGGCGGCGTCGTCACGCTCGCCGTCGAGGGGCCGGAGGCCGTGGCCGACGACATCGAGCGCACCGTGGAGGCCGAGGGATGAGCGACCGCCTGGCCGAGCCGCTGACCCGTGCCGTCGGCACGCGCAGCGCGGGCCCGCTCGCGAAGCTGGGCCTCGAGACCGTGGGGGACCTCCTGCGGCACTACCCGCGACGCTACGGGGACCCGGGGCGCCTCACCGACCTCGGCGGCCTCGCCCTCGGCGAGCACGTGACGATCGTCGCGCAGGTCCGCAGCGCGACGGTCCGGCGCATGCGCAACCGTGCGGGCGCGATCCTCGAGGCGGTCGTGACCGACGGCCCGCAGCAGCTCTCGCTCACGTTCTTCGCCAAGAGCCCCAACGTCCTGCGCTACCACGAGCAGCGGCTCGCCCCGGGGCGGCACGGGCTCTTCACGGGGGTGGTCGGGCTGTACCGGGGCACGCGCCAGCTCACGCACCCCGACTACAAGATCATCGGGGTCGACGACGACGCGGAAGACACGGAGAGCGCCGTGCTCGAGGCGAGCCGGCCCATCCCGATCTATCCCGCGAGCGCGAGCATCCCGAGCTGGAAGATCCAGCCCGCCGTGCGCACCGTGCTCGACCCGCTGCGCGAGGAGGACGTCCCGGACCCGCTCCCGGACGCCGTCCGCGAGCGGCACGGGCTCGGGACGCGGCTCGAGGCGCTGCGCGACGTGCACGAGCCCTACGACGAGAAGCAGTGGCGGCGCGGGCGCGACCGACTGCGGTACGAGGAGGCGTTCGTCCTCCAGGCGGCGCTCGCCCAGCGCCGGGCCCGGGCCGCGGCCGAGCCGGCGACGGCCCGCCCTCCCCGCGGACCGGGGGAGCCGAGCATCCTCGCCGACTTCGACGCCGCGCTCCCGTTCACGCTGACGACGGGTCAGCGCGAGGTCGGGGAGGAGATCGCGACGGACCTCGCGCTCGCGCGCCCCATGCAACGGCTCCTGCAGGGCGAGGTGGGCTCCGGCAAGACCGTCGTCGCGCTGCGCGCCATGCTCCAGGTGATCGACGCCGGCGGGCAGGCGGCGCTCCTCGCCCCGACCGAGGTGCTCGCCGCGCAGCACGCGCGCACCCTGCGCGCGCTGCTCGGGCCGCTCGCGGAGGGCGGCTTCCTCGGCGGTGCGGAGCACGGGACGCGCGTCGCGCTCCTCACCGGGTCGCTCGGCGCGGCGGCGCGCAAGGAGGCGCTGCTCGACGCCGCGAGCGGCGCGGCGGGGATCGTCGTCGGCACGCACGCGCTGCTGTCCGAGAACGTGCAGTTCGCCGACCTCGGCCTCGTCGTCGTGGACGAGCAGCACCGGTTCGGCGTCGAGCAGCGCGACGCGCTGCGGGCCAAGGCGCGGACGGCCCCGCACCTCCTCGTCATGACCGCCACGCCGATCCCGCGCACCGTCGCGATGACGGTGTTCGGCGACCTCGAGACCTCGTCGCTCACGGAGATCCCGGCCGGGCGCGCCGGCATCACGACCCACGTCGTGCCCGCCGGGAACGAGGCGTGGATGGAGCGCACCTGGGCGCGTGTGCGCGAGGAGGTCGACGCCGGGCACCGCGCGTACGTGGTGTGCGCGCGCATCCACCCGGACGAGCCGGACGCGGACGGGCCGCCGAAGGGGACCGACGACTTCGACGAGGTGCCCGACTTCCTCCTCGACCCCGACGCCCCGGACGCGTCGGACCGCGCACCCCTGCGGGCCGTGCTCGAGGTCGCCGAGGAGCTGCGCACGCACCCGCGCCTCGCGGGGCTCGAGGTCGGGGTGCTGCACGGGCAGATGGCCCCGGCGGACAAGGACGCGGTGATGGCCGACTTCGCGTCCGGCGCGGTGCAGGTGCTCGTCTCGACGACGGTCGTCGAGGTCGGCGTCGACGTGCCCGAGGCCACGGTCATGGTGGTCCTCGACGCGGACCGGTTCGGCATCTCCCAGCTCCACCAGCTCCGCGGGCGCGTCGGGCGCGGGTCCGCGGCCGGGCTGTGCCTGCTCGTCTCGACGGCGCAGCCGGGCACACCCGCCGCGACACGCGTCGAGACGCTGGCCCGCACGACCGACGGGTTCGAGCTCGCGACCGTCGACCTCGAGCTGCGCAGCGAGGGCGACGTCCTCGGCGCCGCGCAGTCGGGGCGGGCGAGCTCGCTGCGGCTCCTGCGCGTGGTCAAGGATGCGGACGTCATCGAGACCGCGCGCACCGACGCGGCCGCCGTCGTCGCGGACGACCCCGACCTGACCGACCACCCCGCTCTCGCCGACGCGATCCGCGACCAGCTCGACCCCGAGCGCGAGGAGTTCCTCGAGCGCGCGTGAACGTGCGGCATAGTCCGCATCGGCCGTTGCGCCGCGCATCGTGACCTCGCACCACGGCGTCGTGCGTCGATCCCCGTGCGGCGTGTCTAGGCTGGGCGCGTGACGAGGATCGTGGCGGGAACGGTAGGGGGACGCACGCTGCAGGTCCCGCCGCGCGGGACGCGGCCGACGAGCGAGCGTGTCCGCGAGGCGATCTTCTCCCGTCTCGAGCACCTGGGTGTGGTCGACGACGCGCACGTCCTCGATCTCTATGCGGGATCGGGCGCGCTCGGCCTCGAGGCGGCGAGCCGCGGTGCCGCCGACGTGACGCTGGTCGACTCGGCCCGGGTCGCCGCCGACGTCGCCCGACGCAACGTCGCGGCCCTCGGCCTGTCGAACGTGCGCGTCGTCGCGCAACCCGCCGAGGCGTTCGTCGCGGGCGTGGCCGCCGCCGTGGCGACGGAGCGGACGGCCGTCGGGGCGGCGTCCGGAGCAGCGACCTCCGGGCGTGCGGGACACGGCCCGTACCACCTCGTGCTCGTCGACCCGCCGTACGACGTCACCGCCGAGGCGCTGGAGCGCGTCCTCGCCCACCTCGCGGCGCCCGACGTCCTCGACCCGGCCGCCGTCGTCGTCGTCGAGCGCTCGACGCGCACGCCCGCGCCGACCTGGCCGACGGGCTGGGAGGTCGTCGCGCGCAAGGACTACGGCGAGACGACGGTGTACTTCGTCGGCCCCGAGCTCCCCGACGAGACGTAGCCGCCCGCCCCGCCGGCCGAGGCAGAACCTGGACCCCCGAGGTAGAACCCCGGCCAGGCGAGGTAGAACCCTGGTAGCGCGAGGTAGAACCCTGGTAGCGCGAGGTAGAACCCTGGTCGCGCGGTAGAACCGTGGGAGCTGTGCCCGGCGGCGCGTGGTTGCCCCGTGGGTGGTAGCGGTTGGTGGTGGCGCGGCGTCGACCGTCTGCGCCGCTCGTTCCTCGCGGCTCCCGTGCTCGCGGTCGGGATCGCGTTCGCTGGCTCAGTCGCGCCGCCGCGCGGCGTGACGCGCGACCAGCGTTCTACTTCGCGCGACCGGCGTTCTCCCTCGGCGGACCGGGGTGGTTCTACCTCGAGGCGGCTGCTCAGGTCGTCGGGGCGTGGGCCTCGGACGGGGCGAGGATGCCGACCGGGACGGTCGCGAGGGCGGCGGGGTCGGCCGGGTCGACGAGCGCGACGCGGTCGCCGGACGCGGCGTCGAGCAGTCGGCGGGTCGCGGCGTCGTCCGACAGCGTGCCCTCGCTCGCGCGGAGGTTCTCCGCGAGGAACGCGAGCAGCGGCGCGGCGGGGACGTCGTCGGGGGTGCCCGGCCCGAGGGGGAACGACACGAGCAGGAGTGCGGGCACGCGCTCGCCGCCGGGTCCGTCGCCGGGCTGGAAGTAGGGGAGCGCGAGGACGCGCGCGCCGAGGCGCGCGTAGAACCGCAGCCGCGCGACCGGGTCGCCGTGCGCCTCGCTGCCGACGTGGTGCGCGGGGTGCTCGACCTCCCCGAGGACCAGGAGCGGGTCCAGGTCTCGCCAGCCGGTGAGGGCGGCGGCGACGAGCCGTCCGCCGACCCCGCCGCCGCGCCGGCCGGGCGCGATGGCGAGGTAGAGGACGAGCAGGACGCGCGCGTCGGGGAACCACTCGCCGACGACGCCCGCGACGACGCGGCCGTCCTCCACCACCCCGAGGCTGCGCAGGCGTCCGCTCGCGTGGTCGTCGAGGAGCTCGTCGACGTCCACGAGCTCGGCGGGCGGGAACGACGGCGCGAGCACGTCGCGGTGGAGCGAGCGCACGAGCTCGGGCGTCGTGAGCGGGACGACGGCGGGTTCCTCCGGGGCGGTCACGCGGACCATCGTCGCGCGCGACGCCGATCCGCGCCCGCCCGGTCGTGCCGCCGGGGTCCGCGCGGCCGCGTGTACTACCGTGACGAGGTGACCACAGCCGTCTGTCCCGGGTCCTTCGACCCGATCACCCTGGGCCACCTCGACATCGTCCGACGTGCCCGCGCGCTCTTCGACGAGGTCGTCGTCGGCGTCGCGCGGAACGCGTCGAAGTCGGCGCTCCTGAGCGTCGACGAGCGGGTCGCGCTGGCCGGTGCGGCGGTCGCCGACGCCGGGCTCGACGGGGTGCGCGTGGAGGTGGTGCCGGGGCTCCTGGTGGACTTCTGCCGGGAGATCGGGGCGGGCGCCGTGGTCAAGGGGCTGCGTGGTGGCGCGGACTTCGACGCCGAGCTGCCGATGGCGCTCATGAACCGGCACCTGGCCGGCGTCGAGACCGTGTTCGTCGCGGGCGACGCCGCGCTCCTGCACGTCGCGTCGTCGCTCGTGAAGGACATCGCGCGCCACGGGGGGCCGGTCGACGACCTGGTCCCGCCGGGGGTCGGGGACGCCGTCCGTGCGGCGCTGGCACGGGTGCAGGGGAGCAGCAGGTGAGCACGACGGGAAGGACCGGGTACGTGAGCGAGCAGCAGGACCGACGGGTGACGCACGAGGACCACGCGACGGAGGAGGCGCGGGTCGGGCTCAACGCGATCCTCGACGACCTCGCGCACCTCGTGGAGTCGGCGCGCGCGATGCCCATGTCCGCGTCGGTGCTGGTGCACAAGGGCGACGCGCTCGCGCTCGTGGACGAGCTGCGCGGCGCGCTGCCCGAGCAGCTCGCGCACGCCGACGAGGTGCTGGCCCAGGCGGACGCCGTGCTCGAGGACGCGCACCGGCAGGCGGAGGAGATCCTCACGACGGCGCGTGCGCGCGCGATCGAGCTCGTGCAGGCGGAGCAGGTCGTGGTCCAGGCGGAGTCGCGGGCCCGGGAGATCGTGGACGAGGCCGACGAGGCGGCGACGGCGCTGCGGCGCGACGCCGACGACTACTGCGACCGCAGGCTCGCGGACTTCGAGGTCGACCTCGGCAAGCTGCTCGCCCAGATCCAGGGCGGGCGCGCGAAGCTCGCGGACCGCCTCGGTGACCGGGTCGGCGAGCCGGAGGAGTCGCCGTTCCCGGCGACGATGCGCGAGCGCGCCGCGCGCTGAGGTCGTGGGCCGCGACGGAGCCGCGCGGCGCCGCCGCCTCGACGCCGGGTGCCCGGCTCGACGGGCGCGGGGCGCAGCCGGCGGCAGGTGGCGGTCGGGCCGTCGCGTGACGTAAGATCGATGTTTGGC
Organism: Cellulosimicrobium cellulans; assembly: GCF_042723955.1. Taxonomy (GTDB): domain Bacteria; phylum Actinomycetota; class Actinomycetes; order Actinomycetales; family Cellulomonadaceae; genus Cellulosimicrobium; species Cellulosimicrobium cellulans_H. The sequence goes on from NZ_JBHXIC010000011.1 coordinate 40,210, forward strand.
TCGGCGCGTCACGCGTCGGCCTGTGCCTGGCAGTCGCCGTCGAGCGGCCGTCGGCCCCCGACCATCGTTGACCATCCGTCCGCGGGCGCCCACGCCCGCGGCCTGGCGATCCTGGAGTCCGCCATCACCGCCGAGAAGACGTCGCCGCTCGTGCTCGACACGCACGAGCTCGGTCGGCGACCCGGGAGCATGCTGACGGTCCGCCGGACCGTGCCTGCCCCTGCCGACCTCGGGACCGCCGTGATCGGCATCCCCGAGGGCAGCGAGCTCGAGCTCGACCTGCGTCTCGAGGCGGTCATGGAGGGCGTGCTCGTCTCGGGCACGGTGTCGGGCCACGCGGTCGGGGAGTGCGTGCGCTGCCTCGACACGGTCCACGAGGACGTCACGGTCGAGCTCGGGGAGCTCTTCGCCTACCCCGAGCGCGCGAAGGCCGCCCAGGAGTCGGGCGACGACCTGGAGGACGCCGAGGACGTCTACGACCTCGACGGCGACCTCGCGGACATCGAGCCCGCGCTACGGGATTCGGTCGTCACTGCACTACCATTCAGTCCGGTGTGCCGAGCGGACTGCCCGGGGCTGTGCTCCGAGTGCGGGGCGCGTCTGGCGGACGACCCGGGGCACACGCACGAACTTGTCGACCCTCGTTGGTCGGCGCTGGAGAGCATGTTCGACACCTCGAACGTGTCCGACGAGACGAAAGAGAGCTAGCCGTGGCTGTTCCGAAGCGCAAGATGTCGCGCAGCAACACCCGTGCGCGTCGTTCGCAGTGGAAGACGACCGCCGCGAACCTCACCACCTGCCCGCAGTGCAAGGGCGACAAGCTGTCGCACGCGGCGTGCCCGACGTGCGGTACCTACAAGGGCCGCCAGTACGCCGAGGCGCTGCGCACCGAGCACGCAGGCTGAGGCGCGTGGCACCGGCTGCACCGGCATCCGGTCTTCTCGAGAAGCTCGGGGTCCATCTGGACCCC
>NZ_JBHXIC010000011.1:41189-42997 GCF_042723955.1 Cellulosimicrobium cellulans
CGCCGGGCCCCCCGCCCCCGCCCCCCGCTGGGTGGGGCGGGCCCCCCGGCCCCCCCCCCCCCCCCCGCTTCTCGTGCTTGCGCTCACGCACCGGTCGTTCGCGCACGAGAACGGCGGCATCCCCACGAACGAGCGTCTCGAGTTCCTCGGTGACACGGTCCTGGGCCTCGTCGTCACGGAGACCCTCTACCGCCGCCACCCCGACCTGTCGGAGGGCGAGCTCGCCAAGATGCGCGCCGCGACCGTCTCGCAGAAGTCGCTCGCCGCGATCGCTCGCCGGCTCGGGCTGGGGCAGTACGTGCTGCTCGGCAAGGGCGAGATCCGCACGCGCGGCAACGACAAGGACTCGATCCTGTCGGACACCGTCGAGGCGATCATCGGCGCGGTCTACCTGAGCCACGGGCTCGAGCCCGCGCGCGGCCTCGTGCTCCGGCTCGTGGAGCCGACGCTGTCGGCGGCCGCGGGGCTCGGAGCCGGGCTCGACTGGAAGACGTCGCTCCAGGAGGCCGCCGCCGCCGCGGGGCTGAGCGCGCCCTCCTACTCGAGCGACGCCGTCGGGCCGGACCACGCGCGCGTCTTCACCTCGTACGTGCACCTCGACGGGCGCCTCTACGGGACCGGCAGCGGGACCGCGAAGAAGTACGCCGAGCAGGAGGCCGCCGAGCGCGCCTACCGCGCCCTGGCGACCGAGCGGGCGGAGTCGCAGACGACCAAGGAGCACGCGACGGCGACGGCGGAGGCGGCCGAGGACGCCGGTGCCTGAGCTGCCCGAGGTCGAGACCGTCCGCGACGGTCTCGGCCGCCACGTCCTGGGCGCCCGGGTCGTCGACGTCGAGGTGCTGCGCGACTACAGCGTGCGACGCCACGACGGCGGCCCCGCGGACTTCCGGGACCAGCTCCTCGGCCAGCGCCTCGACGCGGCGGTACGCCGCGGCAAGTTCCTCTGGCTCCCGCTGACCCCGGCCGGGCCGACGGACGGGCCCGACGACGGCCCCGCGGCCGCGCTGCTCGCGCACCTCGGGATGTCGGGCCAGCTCCTCGTGCGCTCGGGGCCGGGCCTCGGCGAGCGGTCGCCCCACCTGCGCGTGCGGCTCGTGCTCGAGCCCGACGGCGCGGGCCCGGCGGGCGCGCTCGCGCTCGACTTCGTCGACCAGCGCACGTTCGGGCACCTGTCCGTCCAGGACCTCGTGCCCACGCCCGACGGCGCACCCGGCGGCCTCGGCTCGGACCTCGCGGCCGTGCCCGGTCCGGTCGCGCACATCGGCCGCGACCTGCTCGACCCCGCCCTGCGGCGCGACGACGTCGTCGACGCAATCCGCCGTCGGCGGACCGGGGTGAAGCGCGCGCTGCTCGACCAGACGGTCGTCTCCGGCGTCGGCAACATCTACGCCGACGAGGCGCTGTGGCGCGCCCGCCTGCACTTCGCGCGTGCCACCGACACGCTGCGCCGCCCGGAGGCGCACCGCCTGCTCGACGCCGCCGCCGAGGTGATGACCGAGGCGCTCGCGCAGGGCGGCACGAGCTTCGACGCGCTCTACGTCAACGTCAACGGGCAGTCCGGCTACTTCTCGCGGTCGCTCGCGGTGTACGGGCAGGAGGGCGAGCCGTGCCCGCGCTGCGGGACGCCGGTGCGCCGCGACGAGTTCATGAACCGCTCGTCGTACACGTGCCCGCGCTGCCAGCCACGCCCGCGCAACGGCCGCTGGTGACCCGCTCCCAACCCGCGGGTTTGGGGGGTTTTATATTTGTGGGGGGTGTGTGGCGGAGACGGAGTATTAATTATCATCGCGGCGCGGGGGCGGGGGGGT
>NZ_JBHXIC010000011.1:43007-74005 GCF_042723955.1 Cellulosimicrobium cellulans
CGCGACTATTTCATGCACTCAGCGGGGGACGACGTTGCGGAGCTCGCGGCCCGCGCGGAGCGCGTCGAGGTTGGCGTTCACGAGGTCCGACGCCCGCTGGGGGCGGTTGCCCGCGACGTGCGGCGTGAGGATCAGCCGGGGTGCGTCCCACAGGGGTGACCTCTCCGGCAGGGGCTCGGTCTCGGTGACGTCCAGCGCGGCCCCGCCGAGGCGGCCGTCGCGCAGCGCCGCGACGAGCGCGTCCTCGTCGACCGTGGTGCCGCGACCGACGTTGACGAAGACCGCGTGGTCGGGGAGCTGGTCGATCCGGGCGGCGTCGAACGCGTGCCGGGTCGCGTCGAGGCTGGGGAGCAGGGAGACGAGCACGTCGGTCGTCGCGAGGACGTCCGGGAGGTCGTCGTCCGTCACGACGCGGAAGCCGTGGCGCTCGCCGCGGCTGCTCGCGACGCCCGTCACCTCGGCGCCCAGGGCCGCGAGCAGCGGCGCGAGGCGCGCCGCGATCGAGCCGAACCCCCAGACCGTCACGCGCGCGCCGTCGAGCGTGTAGCGCGCGGCGGTCGCGGGGTCGGCCTGCGCGCGGTTCACGGCGGTGTCCCACCGGTGCTCGCGCTGCGCCTCCCCGAGCACGTCGAGCCGCCGCACCGCCGCGAGGACGAGCGCGAGCGCGTGCTCGGCGACCGGGCCGTCGTGCAGGGACCGGCCCGACGTGATCGTCACCTCGGGCCCGAAGCCGGCGCCCAGCACCGCGTCCGGCCCCGCCGCGAGCGTCTGGACCCAGCGCAGGCGCGAGAGCCGCGCGGCGGCGTCCGCGAGGTTCGCGGCGGTGTTCGCCCACGCGACGAGGACCTCGGCATCGGCGTCCTCGGAGCGGAACGGCGCCGCGGCGTCGTAGCCGACGACCTCGTCTCCCGGCCCCGCGTGCACGTCGAGGGCGATGGTGCTGGGCACGAGGATCTTCAACGCTGCTCCCGGGGTCGTCCGTCGTCGTCGTGGCCGGCCCGGCGCGGGACGGGTCGCCTCGCGAACGTATCACCGGGTCCGCGGTGGCCCCGTCCGCGCCTCCCACCTGGGCCTCCCCAGGCGCGACCTCGCCCCCGGGGATATGTTCGCGATGTTCCGACGACGCGCCGTCCGCGCGCCGTCCCGGTCGGCCCCGCGGGGTCACGGCTTCGGGGGTGGGGATGGGCTCGTCCACGGGCGCGCCGACGCACGCGGAGGTGCGCGCGGCGATCACGGCACGGACGCCGAAGAACTACATCACCTGGCTCACGCTCGCGTTCATGATCACGTCGTCGGTCGCGAGCCTGCGCGCCGCGCCGACGATGGCCGTCTACGGCCTCGCGGCGGTGTTCCTCTACATCGTCCCGGCGCTCGTGTTCCTGCTGCCGACGTCGCTCGTGTCCGCCGAGCTCGCGTCCGGCTGGTCGGGCGGGGTGTACCGGTGGGTCGCGGACGGCGTCTCCAAGCCGCTCGGCTTCCTCGCCATCTGGTGCCAGTTCGCGATGACGATCTTCTACTACCCGAGCCTGCTCGGGTACGTCGCGAGCACGTTCGCGTACGTCATCAACCCGAGCCTCGCGAGCAACGGGCTGTACGTGGCGATCGTCATCGTCGTGCTCTTCTGGACCGGCGTGTGGCTCTCCTCGCAGGGCACCAAGACGGTCGCCGGGCTGTCGAGCTGGGGACTGATCATCGGGACGCTCATCCCGGCGGCGATCCTCGTCGTGCTCGGCATCGTGTTCCTCGCCCAGGGCAACCCGTCGGCCGCGCCGATGGACGCCCAGCACCTGCTCCCGGCCTGGACCGGCCTCGCGTCCCTGGTGCTCATCGTGAACAACTTCCTGTCCTACGCGGGCATGGAGATGAACGCGGTGCACGTGACGACCCTGCGCAAGCCGTCGACGGAGTTCCCCCGGTCGATGTTCCTCGCGATCGGCCTCGTGCTCGTCATCTTCATCCTCCCGGCCGTCGCCATCAGCTGGGTGATCCCGGCCGACCAGCTCAGCCTCACCGCCGGCGTGATGCAGGCGTTCGACGCGTTCTTCGCCAACTTCGGCGTGAGCTGGCTGACGCCGATCCTCGGCCTCATGCTCATCGCGGCGTCCCTCGGCGGGATGCTCACGTGGCTCGCCGGGCCGTCCAAGGGCCTGCTCACGGTCGCCCGCGAGGAGGGCTACCTCCCGCCGTTCCTGCAGCGGCTCAACAAGCACGGGGTGCAGCAGAACATCCTCGTCACGCAGGGCGTCGTCACGACCGGCATCGCGCTCCTGTACGCCTTCATCCCCGACGTCTCGAGCGCCTACTGGATCCTGTCCGTCATCACGACGCAGGTGTACCTCGTCATGTACCTGCTGCTGTTCGTCGCGGCCGTGCGGCTGCGCCGTCGTGCACCCGACCACCCGCGCGGGTACCGCGCCCCGGCGCTCACGCTCCTGTGCGTCGTCGGGTTCTGCGCGTCGGTGGCCGCGATGATCATCGGGTTCGTGCCGCCTGCCCAGTTCTCCAGCGGGAACGTCGGGGTGTACGTGCTCATCGTGGGCGGCGGTCTCGGCATCATCGGCCTGCTCGTCCCGGCGCTGTTCTACCTGCTGCGCAAGCCGTCCTGGAAGGACCCCGAGGCTGCGGCCATCGCGGCGGCGGACGAGGCGGGGGAGGGCGAGGCGGCATGACCTCGACGCGCCCCGACCACGTCCCCGTGCACGAGCCCGAGCCGGTCTCGTCCAAGCGGTGGGTGACGTACACCGCCGCCGCGCTGCTCCTGGTCGCGCTCGGCGCGGTCATGCTGATCGTCTTCGACGACGTGCGGTCCCACCGCGACGCGCGCGAGGCCGAGCAGAAGGCCGCCGAGCTGCACGACCGCTTCGCCGAGATCGGGATCACGGCCTTCAGCGAGGAGACGATCGCCGACGTCCTGGGCGACGACGGGGGTGGCTTCTGCACCGACCCGGCCGCGCTCGTCGAGGCGACGGCGAACCTCGGTGCCGCGAACGGGGCGGCCGGACCGGGGCTGCGTCCGTCCGTGCTCGACGAGCGCCGGCTCGCGGGTGACCGGCTCGTCATCGAGGTCTACTGCCCCGACCAGCTCGACGCGTTCGACGCCTACGTCGACTCGCTCGACCTCGACCCCGGCCGCACGACCAAGCCGGGCAGCGACGCCGGCGAGGGAGCCGACAGCACCCCGATCGAGGAGGACGCATGAGCCAGCAGGGCACCGGAGCACGCCCCGACGGCGCCGGTCACGTCGAGGAGGTGCGCGCCGCCGTCCGTGGCCTCGTGCCCCGCGCGCTCGACGACCTGCGCACGCTCGTCGCCATCCCGTCCGTCGCCGACGAGCGCCTCGTCCCGCGCGCCGAGTGCGAGCGGGCCGCGCAGTGGGTCGCCGACGCGTTCCGCGCCGAGGGGATCGACACGCGCCTCGAGGTCACCCCCGACGGGTCGCAGGTCGTGCTCGGGCACCGCCCGGGACCCGACGGCGCGCCGACCGTCCTGCTCTACGCGCACTACGACGTGCAGCCCCCGTTGGACGACGCCGCGTGGACGACCCCGCCGTTCGAGCTCACCGAGCGCGACGGCCGGCTCTACGGCCGCGGCGCCGCCGACTGCAAGGGCAACGTCGTCACGCACCTCACCGCGCTGCGGGCCCTGCGCGCGCTCGGCGGCGAGGACTACCCGGTCGGCGTGCGGCTCGTCGTCGAGGGCTCGGAGGAGCAGGGGACGGGCGGCCTCGACCGGTGGGTCGAGGCGAACCCGGGGGCGCTCGCGGCCGACGCGATGCTCGTCCAGGACACGGGCAACGCCGAGCTCGGCCTGCCCACGCTCACCGTGACGCTGCGCGGTGCGGCGAACGTCGTCGTGCACGTCGAGGCGCTCGACGGCGAGATCCACTCAGGCATGTTCGGCGGGGCGGCACCGGACGCGCTCGCCGCGCTCGTCGCAGTGCTCGCGAGCCTGCGCGACGAGAACGGCGACACGACGATCGACGGTGTGCCGGCCGCCGTCGCGCACGGGACGTGGGACGGCGTCGCGTACGACGAGGACCAGTTCCGCCACGACGCGGGCGTGCTCGACGGCGTCGGCCTCGTCGGGACGGGGAGCGTCGCCGACCGGCTCTGGGCGCGCCCGGTGGTGACGATCCTCGGGATCGACGCGCCGAGCGTGGTCGGCTCGGCCGCCGCGATCCAGCCCCGCGCCTCGGCCCGGCTCAACCTTCGGGTCCCTCCCGGCTCGGACGCCCAGGACCTCCAGGACAAGCTCGTCGCGCACCTGGAGGCCCACGCCCCGTGGGGCGTCCGCATGCGCGTGGAGCGCGACGCCGTCGGGCAGCCGTTCGCGGCCCGCACCAGCGGGCACGTCTTCGACACGCTCACGGCGGCGCTCGCGGACGCGTACGGGCGCGAGACGGTGACCGCGGGGCAGGGCGGGTCGATCCCGCTGTGCAACGTGCTCGCCGGGCAGTACCCGGACGCGGAGATCGTGCTCCTCGGCGTCGAGGAGCCGGCGTGCCTCATCCACGCCCCGAACGAGTCGGTCGCGCCGAGCGAGATCGAGAGTCTCGCGGTCGGCGAGGCACTGTTCCTCGCGCGTCTCGGCGAGGGTTGACCCGCGATCAGCGGTGGGCCGGCGCCTCCTGGTCGAGCGCCCACCGGTACGCGGGGAGCCCGAGCAGATCCGCGTGCGTCCCGCGCGCGACGACCCGCGCCGGAGCGTCGTCCGGCGCACCGTCGGGAACACCGAGGAGCAGCACCTCGTCGACGGCCTCGAGCGCGCTGAGCCGGTGCGTCGCCAGGACGACGCCGCGCCGTGCCACTCCCGACGGCGAGCCCGCCGGCGTGCGGGTCGTCGCGACGAGGTGCCGCACGAGCGCGTCGGCGCCGGCCGCGTCGAGGTGCTCGGCCGGCTCGTCGAGCAGGAGCAGCGGTGCCGGTGACAGCAGCGCCCGAGCGACGAGCAGACGACGACGCTCGCCCCCGGACACGGTCGTGGCGTCCGGGCCGAGCAGCGTCTCGATACCGTCCGGCAGCGCGGCGAGCCAGGCGTCCAGGCCCACGTCGTGCAGCGTCGCCGCGGCCTCCTCGGTCGTGACGTCGCCTCGCGCGACGCGCAGGTTCTCGAGGACCGTCGTGTCGAAGACGTGCGCGTCCTCGGTGACGAGAACCACGCCGCGCGCTGCGGCCTCGCGGGGGAGGGCGATCACGTCGGTCCCGTCGAGCGTCACCCGGCCCGCGAGCGCGGGGACGAGCCCGGCGGCGGTCGCGAGCAGCGTCGTCTTGCCGACGCCGGACGGCCCGACGACCGCGACCGCGCGCCCGGGGCGCAGGTCGAGGTCCACGCCCGCCACGACGACGCGCGCCGTCCCCGGCCAGCCCGCCGCGACGTCGTCGAGAGCGAGCGACGCCTGCTCGGGGGACGACGGCTCCGCCGGGCCGGGGACGGAAGCGTCCGCGGCGCGGGCCGTCGCGGTGACGCGGGGTGCGGAGCCGTCGAGGAGCGCGACGACGCGCGCTGCGGCCTGGCGCGAGCGGTGGAGCTGGACGGCAGCGGCGGGCAGCGCGTTCGCGGCCTCGAACACCGCGAGCGGCGTGAGCACGATGACCGACAGCTCCACGGGCGCGAGCGTCCCGGCCGTCACCGCTGGGATGCCGAGCAGGAGCGACGCGAGCACGGCGAGGCCGACCGCGAGCGCGGCGATCCCCGCCGCGACCCCGGCGGGGCGGGCGCCGTCGTCGGTCACGCGTGCGAGGGCGCGGTCGGTCGCGCGCAGGTCGTCGAGGCGCGCCTCGAGACGGCCGGAGACGGCGAGCGGGCCGGACTGCTCGAGGATCTCGAGCGTCGTCGCGGTCATCGCCGCGCGCGTCTTTGCACCGCGCGCCTCGACCTCGCGCGCCGATCGCGCGGAGAGCCACGGTGCGACGACCGCGGCGAGGAGCAGGCACAGCGCGAGGGTGACGCCCGCGGCGGGAAGGAACGCCCCGACGAGCACCACGGACCCCACGGAGATCGCCAGCGCGACACCGGCCGGGACGAGGGCGCGCACGACGACGTCGCCCACCGCGTCGACGTCCGCACCGACCCGGGCGAGCAGGTCGCCGCGCCGCAGCCCGACGAGCGCGGCGGGCGATCCCTCCGCCAGGGCGGTGTAGAGGTTGGCGCGCAGGGCGGCCATGCCGCGCAGCGCGACGTCGTGCGAGGCGAGGCGCTCGAGGTAGCGGAAGACGCCGCGCGAGATGCCGAAGGCGCGGACGCCGACGACCGCGACGGACAGCGTGAGGACGGGCGGCATCTGCGACGCGCGCGCGATGAGCCACGCGGCGACGGCAGCGAGGCCGACGGCGCTCCCGAGCGAGAGCGTGCCGAGCACGACGGCCCACACGACGCGGCGCCAGCGCACGTCGAGCAGCCCGACGGCGCGCCACAGCGGGTCGTTCGCGACGCGAGGACGGGGACCGGTCACGGGTGCCTCCCCTCGCTCGTCGCGCCCGCCGGTTCGAGCAGCGTCGGCTCCTCGTCCCGCCCCGCCTCCCGCACGGCGGTGGCTTCGAGGGGCGCGGAGCGCACCTCGACGACGTCGTCGGCGGCGCGGACGAGCGAGGCGCGATGGGCCACGACGACGACCGTCCGGCCCTGGTCGCGGAACGTCCGCACGGCGTCGAGCACCACCTGCTCGCCGCGCGCGTCGAGGTGGGCGGTCGGCTCGTCGAGCACGACGAGAGGCACCTGGGCGGGGTCGCCGAGCAGGGCCGCGGCGAGCGCGACACGCTGGCGCTGACCCACGCTCAGGCCGACGCCGCCGCGCCCCACCTCGGTGTCCCACCCGCCGGGCAGCGTCGCGAGCACGGTGTCGAGGCCGGCGGTGCGCGCGGCGCGGTCGAGATCGGCGTCGCTCACGGGCAGGCCGCCGGCGACGACGTCGCGCAGCCGGCCCGGGGCGAGCACCGGGCGCTGGGGGAGCCACGCCACCTGGGGCCAGAACGTCGTGGGGTCGACGTCGGCGAGGTCCGTCGGCCCGACACCCGGGCCGGTCAGGGTGACCGTGCCGCGGTCGGGCCGGACGAGGCCGAGGAAGACGAGCGCCGTCGTGGTCTTGCCCGCACCGCTGGGCCCGGTGAGGGCGACGACGCGGCCCGACGTCCCGAGCCGGAGCTCGAGGTCGAGGTCGGCGGGCGCGAGCACGTCGCGGTCGCCGGCCCGGACGCTCACGCCGTGCAGGGCCAGCGTGGTGCCGGCGAGCGCGGGCGCGGGGGTCGTCCCGGGCTCGGGAGCCTCCTCGTCGAGGACCGCGAACGCCTGCTCCGCGGCCGCGATGCCGTCGGTGGACGCGTGGAAGTGCAGCCCGACCTGGCGCAGCGGCAGGTAGACCTCGGGCGCGAGCACGAGCACCGCGAGCGCGGGCTCGAGCTCCATGCCGCCGTGCACGAGGCGCAGCCCGACGCCCACCGCGACGACCGCCACCGACAGCGTCGTGAGGAGCTCGAGGACCATGCCGGAGAGGAACGCGATGCGCAGCGTGCCCATGGTCGCGCGCCGGTTGGCGTCGCCGAGCGCGCGCACGCGCCGCTCCGGTCCGCGCGCGCGGCCGAACGCGAGGAGCGTCGGCAGCCCGGCGAGCAGGTCGAGCACCTGCGCGCCGAGCCGCTGCATGACGACGAGGCGCCGCTCCGACGTCCCGGCCGTGAGCCGCCCGACCAGGACCATGAAGACCGGGACGAGCGGGATGGTCACGGCGATGATCACCGCCGAGACCCAGTCGAGCCCGAGCACGACGGCGAGCGTCGCGGGCGTGACCGTCGCGGCGAGCAGGAGCTGGGGCAGGTACCGCACCATGTACGGCTCGAGCGCGTCGAGCCCGCGCGTCGCGAGCGTGGCGACCTCGGGTCCGCGCCCGGACGCGAGCCACCGCGGCCCGAGCGCCACGGCGTGCGTGACGACCTGCTCGCGCAGCTCGGCCACGGTGCGCGTCGCGGCCCGCAGCGCGAACCGCTCCTGCGCCCAGGACGTCGCGGAGCGGGCCGCGACGACGGCGGCGAGCAGCCCGACCCGCGGCCCGAGGTCGGCCAGGTCGGCCGTCCCCTGGATCGCCGGCGCGAGGACCGACGCGAGCACGACCGCCTGGGCGACGACCAGGGCCGCCGTGGCGAACCCCAGCCCCGCTGTCAGGACGACGTACCCCCGTGCGGCCCGCGCGTGGCGCAGGAGCCGCGGGTCGAGCGGCTTCACGAGCCGGAGCCTCCGCCGTCGGTCAGGCCGCGTCCGGCCGAGCCGCCCGAGGACGCCCCGCCGAACGCCGCCTCGCGGACCTTCTTGAGCGAGAGCCCGGCGGGCGCGGGGATGTCCTTGGTCGAGAGGCGGCGGCGGAACACCCAGTAGGTCCACGACTGGTAGGCGATGACGAGCGGCGTGAGGATCACCGCGACCCACGTCATCACGGTCAGCGTGTAGTCGGTGGACGACGCGTTGTGGACCGTCAGCGAGTTCGCCGGGTCGACGGCGGGCATGACGTCGGGGTACATCGAGCCGAAGATGAGCACGACGGCCGCGACGATCGTCACCGCCGAGGCGGTGAACGCCCAGCCCTCGGCGCCGCGGCTGTTGGCGACGAGCGCGGCGACGAGTCCGCCGGCGGCGAGCACGACGGCCGCCCACGTCCAGGGCACGGAGTACGCGACCTGGGCCCACACGGCCCACCCGCCCGCGAGCACGAGCGCCACGACGCCGAACACCGAGGCGTGCTGGCGCGCGCGGGCGCGGATATCGCCGTCGGTCTTCAGGGCGACGAAGACCGAGCCGTGCAGCAGGAACAGGCTCAGCGTGACGAGGCCGCCGAGCAGCGCGAACGGCGACAGGAGCGAGAAGAACCCGCCGACGAACTGGTGGTCGGCGTCGAGCTGCACGCCCCGCACGAGGTTCGCGAACGCGACGCCCCACAGCACGGCGGGCACCCACGACCCGACCTGGATCGCGACGTCGCAGCGGCGCGCCCAGCCCTCGTCGCGGATCTTGCCGCGGTACTCGAACGCGACACCTCGCACGATGAGCGCGACCAGGATGAGCAGGAGCGGCAGGTAGAAGCCGGAGAAGAGGGTCGCGTACCACTCGGGGAACGCGGCGAACGTCGCGCCGCCCGCGGTGAGCAGCCAGACCTCGTTCCCGTCCCAGACGGGCCCGATGGAGTTGATGAGGACGCGGCGCTCCTTCTCGCGGTGCTCCTTGTCACCGCGCGGGAGGATCGACAGCAGCATGCCGACCCCGAAGTCGAAACCCTCGAGCACGAGGTAGCCGGTCCACAGGACCGCGATGAGCACGAACCAGACGACGGCGAGATCCACGGTGGTGTCCTCCTGAGATTCTGGACGGGTCCGGGCGCGTCAGTACGCGAAGGACAGGGGACGGTCGGCGGCCTCGGTGCCGTCGTCGGGCGGTTCCTGGGCCTCCGGCGACTCGTCGTGCACGACGAGGGGGACGCCCTCGACCGCGTAGCGGCGCATGAGGGTGAACCACACGGCGGCGAGCGCGCCGTAGACGAGCGTGAACACGATCATCGACGTGAGCACGACGCCGGGGCTCACCACGGTGGACACGCCTCGCTCGGTGAGCAGGCGGATCTGGTCGATGCCCGTGGGGTTCGGGGCGACGACCCACGGCTGGCGGCCCATCTCCGTGAAGATCCAGCCGAACGAGTTCGCGAGGAACGGCATGGGGATCGCGATGAGGCCCACCCGGGCGAACCACTTGTTGTCCGTGACCCGGCCCTTGCGGGTGAGCCACAACGCCATGAGCGCGAGGAGCACGGAACCCGCGGCCATGCCGATCATGAGCCGGAAGGACCAGTAGGTCATCGCGAGGTTCGGCGTGTAGGTGACGGGGTCGCCCGAGGCGGTGACGTCGCCGTAGCGCTCGGTCATCTGCTCCTGGACGTCCTCGACGCCGGGCAGGTAGCTCTCGGGGCCGGAGAAGTGGCCCGTGCCGAGGTACGAGGCGAGGCCGGGGATCTCGATGAGGTGCTTGACGTTCTCGCACGAGTTCGACAGGTCGCCGATCGTGAGGATGGAGAACGCGGCGCCCTCCTGCCCCTGGCACAGCGCCTCGGCCGAGGACATCTTGCCGGGCTGCTGCTCGTACATGATCTTGCCCTGGATGTCGCCGGACGCGGCGACCCCGAGCCCGCCGACCAGCATCGCGACGACGCCGAGCGTGACGGCCGGGCGGTAGACGTCGCGCGCGAGCTCGACGTTCTCCGCCTTCCTGGTGCGGACCAGCCGGACCATCCACCAGGCCGCGATGCCGGTGACGAACGTGCCGGCCGTGAGGAAGGTCGCCGTGATCTGGTGCGGGAACGCGGCCCAGAGCGTGTTGTTCGTGAGGACGGCGCCGATGTCGTTCATCTCGGCGCGCCCCGTCTCGGGGTTGTAGATCGCGCCGACCGGGTGCTGCATCCACGAGTTCGCGGCGAGGATGAAGAAGGCGGAGAGGTTGGTCGCGATCGCCACGGCCCAGATGCACGCGAGGTGCACCTTCTTGTTGAGGCGGTCCCACCCGAAGATCCACAGGCCCAGGAACGTCGACTCGATGAAGAACGCGGCGAGCGCCTCCATGGCGAGCGGGGCGCCGAACACGTCGCCGACGAAGCGCGAGTACTCGCTCCAGTTCATGCCGAACTGGAACTCCTGCACGATGCCGGTCACGACGCCGAGCGCGAAGTTGATGAGCAGGAGCTTGCCGAAGAACTTGGTCAGGCGCAGCCACCGCTCGTTGCCGGTGCGCACCCAGGCCGTCTGCATGATCGCGACGAGGGGCGCCAGGCCGATCGTCAGCGGGACGAAGATGAAGTGGTAGACGGTCGTGATGGCGAACTGCCACCGGGCGAGATCCAGGGCTTCCACGTGCGCTCCTCGGGGGGCCGACGGGGTCGGCGGGCTTCAGGGGGAGGTGCCGAGCTGTGGCGCCGGTCGCGGTGGTCCGGGGAGGCCCGCCGCGTGTCGGCGCTAGGCCCAATCTGCCCCATCGGAGGGGCGGGAGATGACGCGAAGTACTGAAAACACGCCGCTTGTGACCATGTTCACAAGCCGTCGGGACCATGGTCCCGACCCCTCGGGACCCGCGGCCCGGTCGGCGGTGCGTGTCGCCGGGGTTCGTTCGCGCCCCTGTGCGATACTGGGCGAAGCCGGGTGGGCTCCGCATCGCCCTCCCGACGAGCACGAGATCGCGGCACCAGCGGACCGCGGCAGTCGGAGCGCCGACCGGGGCGAAGGGCCCGGTGGCAGGCGCCCGCGCCGCGCACGCGGACCGCGGCCGTGGCCGACGACTTCCGTCGCCGGACGACGCGCTCCGGTGCGCTCGTCCCGAGCGACGACCGACCGCCCCGAGGGGCCGCACGGTGCGGGGCGGTCCCTGTGGCAGCAGGAGCACGACGCGTGACGCTCGACAGCACCTCCGACAGCACCCCCTCAGAGTCGACGGCGGACGCCGCCGCGACCCCCGACCGGACCGAGAGCCCGACCACCGCAGGGCGCAAGCCCGCCCGCCGCCGCGCTACCCGCAGCGCGGCGCCGCCCCAGGGGCCGGTCGCGTCGGCAGAGGGTGCGCCCAGCCCCGCCGATGTGCCCACGGCGCCCGCCGACCCGGCGCCGGTCGCCGAGGCGGCGGCTCCCGACGCCGCCGAGAAGAAGCCCGCGCGCCGATCGCGCCGCGCGACCCGTGCGACGTCCGCGTCCGTCGAGCCCGCCGCCGACGCCCCCGCGACCCCCACCGCCGGTTCGCCCACGGCCTCCGCCGCCGAGACGGCGTCCTCCGAGACCCCGGCGTCCTCCGACGTCCCGGCGTCCGCCGAGTCCGAGCCTGCGCCGGAGGCGACCGCCCCGAAGGGCCGTGGCCGCACCGCTCGCCGCGCCCAGGGCGGCGCGAAGAAGCCCGCGGCCGTCGCGACCGAAGCCCCGCTCGACGTGCTCTCGGAGTTCGGGCTGAGCGCGGCCCCCGCCGCGGAGCAGGCGACGCCCGCGGCCACCGGCCCGGACGCCGACGCGCTGCTCGGCGCGTCTGACGCGCCGCGCAAGGCCAAGCGCACCCGGACGACGCGCAAGGCGGCCCCGGCGGACGACGTCGCCGCGCCCGCGGCGCCCGAGGTGGAGCCCGCGGGGCCGACCGAGCCTGCGCAGGCCGCGACCGAGGCTCCCGAGAAGAAGCCCGCGCGCCGCTCGCGCCGTGCGACCTCCGCGGCCGGCGCCCCGACTGCGAAGGCCCCGACCTCGAAGGCCCCGACCGCGAAGGTCGCGGACGCGCAGGCTCCGGACACGACGGCCGACGTCGCCGCGCCCGCCGCTGCCGACGCCACTGCGCCGCTCGTCGCGCCGGACGCACCGGCCTCCGAGGAGACGCCGAAGAAGCCCGCGCGCCGCTCGCGCCGCGCCACCTCGAAGGCCGCACCCGCCGAGGCCCCGAACGAGCCGCAGCAGGCGGCCGAGACGACGTCGAGCGACGCTCCGGCACCCACGGCCGCACCCGAGGCACCCGTCTCGCCCGCCGCCACCGGCGCGGGCACGAGCACGCCGCGGCTCGCGACGACCGCCCTGCTCTTCCAGGCGCCCGACCCCGCGGCCGCGCCGCGTCGTCCCCGCCGGGCACAGAGCCCGGCCGGTCCGCCGCGCCACGTCGAGCCGACCCCCGCAGCCCAGACCCCTGTCGCCGAGCAGCGCGAGCGGGCTCCGAAGGAGTCCGCGGCTGCTGCCCCGGTGTCCTCCGAGCGCACGGAGGACGTGACGGTCGAGGTCGCCCTCACGGGCGAGGACGCCGCCGCGGTCGAGGAGATCGAGGCCATCGAGTCGGAGCTCGTCGCCGAGGGGATCGAGCTCCCCGACGACGCGTTCGGCCCGGAGGACTTCGCCGACCTGGACGAGGCCGAGCCCGACGCCACCGACGACCAGGCCGCGTCCGACGACGCGGAGTCCGGTCCCCGCCGCCGGCGTCGCCGTGGTGGCCGCGGTCGCCGCGGTCGCCCGGACACCGGTCGCGAGCAGGACGAGAACGACGAGACCCCCGCCGAAGGTGACGAGCCGGCCGACGCCGGCGCGACCGCCGAGGCCGACGAGCCCGAGCACGAGGCTGCCGACGCCGAGCCCGGCGAGGACGAGGCGGGCGGCAGCCGCCGTCGGCGCCGCCGTCGCCGCGGTGGGCGGGGTGAGAGCGGCGAGAGCTCCTCGACCCGCTCGCGGCCGCGCGAGCGCAGCCTGGCCGACGAGGTCACCGCGCTCAAGGGCTCGACGCGTCTCGAGGCGAAGCGCCAGCGTCGCCGCGAGGGTCGTGACGCCGGTCGCCGCCGCCAGATCATCACCGAGGCGGAGTTCCTCGCGCGCCGTGAGGCGGTCGAGCGGTCGATGGTCGTGCGCGAGCGCGCGGGCCGCACGCAGATCGCGGTGCTCGAGGACGGCGTGCTCGTCGAGCACTACGTCTCGCAGCAGTCGCAGGCGTCCATGGCGGGCAACGTCTACCTGGGCCGCGTCCAGAACGTGCTGCCCAGCATGGAGGCCGCGTTCATCGACGTCGGCAAGGGTCGCAACGCCGTGCTGTACGCGGGCGAGGTGAACTGGGATGCCGCTGGGCTCGAGGGCCAGCCGCGCCGGATCGAGCAGGCGCTCAAGTCGGGCGACTCCGTGCTCGTCCAGGTCACCAAGGACCCGATCGGGCACAAGGGCGCGCGCCTCACGTCGCAGATCACGCTCGCGGGCCGCTACCTCGTGTTCGTGCCCGGCGGGGGCATGACCGGCATCAGCCGCAAGCTCCCCGACACCGAGCGCAACCGCCTCAAGAAGATCCTCAAGGAGGTCGTGCCCGACGGCGCGGGCGTCATCGTGCGCACTGCGGCCGAGGGCGCGAGCGAAGAGGAGCTGCGCGCGGACGTCGAGCGGCTGCGCGGGCAGTGGGAGGCCATCGAGAAGAAGTCGAAGAGCGCCTCGGCGCCGGCGCTGCTCCAGGGCGAGCCCGACCTCGCGATCCGCGTGGTCCGCGACATCTTCAACGACGACTTCAGCTCGCTCGTCGTCGAGGGCGACGGGGCGTGGAGCGAGATCTCCTCGTACGTCGAGGAGCTCGCCCCGGACCTGCGCGAGCGCGTCTCCAAGTGGACGGGCACGCAGGACGTCTTCACGGTGCACCGCGTCGACGAGCAGCTCGCCAAGGGCATGGACCGCAAGGTCTGGCTGCCGTCGGGCGGCTCGCTCGTCATCGACCGCACCGAGGCGATGACCGTCGTCGACGTCAACACGGGCAAGTTCACCGGCTCGGGCGGCACGCTCGAGGAGACGGTGACGCGCAACAACCTGGAGGCGGCCGAGGAGATCGTCCGCCAGCTCCGGCTGCGCGACATCGGCGGCATCATCGTCATCGACTTCATCGACATGGTGCTCGAGTCCAACCGCGACCTCGTGCTGCGTCGCCTCGTCGAGTGCCTGGGCCGCGACCGGACCAAGCACCAGGTCGCCGAGGTCACGTCGCTCGGGCTCGTGCAGATGACGCGCAAGCGCGTGGGCCAGGGCCTGGTCGAGGCGTTCAGCGAGACGTGCGAGCACTGCCACGGGCGCGGCTTCATCGTGCACACCGACCCGATCGAGAAGTCGGGCGGCAACGGTCGCGGGGGCCACGACCACGGCGGCAACGGCGAGGGCAGCGGTCCGGCGGCCGCGGAGGAGCCGGCCGAGGCCGGGCGCTCGCGGTCGCGCCGCAAGCGCGGGTCGGGTTCCGGCACGGCGGCGGCCAAGGACGCCGCGATCACGCTCCCGCAGCCGGCCGTCCCGGTCCTGCCGGAGGTCTCGTCCGAGGCGCGCGAGGCCGTGAAGGCCACGCTCGCGACGATCGCGGCGGCCGCGGCGCACGCCCACGAGCACGAGCACGACGGCGCGGACCCCGCGCCGGTCGCCGGCGACGACGTGCACGCGGAGCCCGGCGAGGAGTGACGGGGACCGCACCCGGCGGCGTACCTCTGTACGCCGCCGGTGCGCGCACCCGCCTGCGCGGGTGGCGCGCGGACGACCTCGCGGCGTACCGCGCGTGGCTGCGCCCGGAGCACGAGTGGCACCGGTGGGACGGCCCGTACTACCCCGTGCCCGACGACGCCGCGTCCGACGCCGCGGTAGCGCGCCTCGCGCGCGTTGCGGCCGTGCAGGCCGCCCACCCGGACGGCCTGGACGACGACGGCCTCCCGCCGCGGCGCGTCGTCGTCGCCGACGAGGAAGACCGCCTCGTCGGGACGTGCTCCTGGTACTGGGAGTCCGCCGAGACGCAGTGGGCACGGGTCGGGATCGGCCTCTACGACCCCGCCGTGCGCGGCCGAGGGCTGGGTCGCGACGCGCTCGGCGCATGGATCTCCTACCTGTTCTCGGTGACGGACTGGGTCCGCCTCGACCTCGCGACGTGGTCGGGGAACGCCGCGATGCTCGGCGCAGCCCGAGCGCTCGGTCTCGTCGAGGAGGGCCGCTTCCGCGACGCGCGCGTCGTCGACGGGGTGCGGTACGACGCGGTCGTGCTGGGCGTGCTGCGCCGGGAATGGACCGCCCGGTCCTGACCGTCCCCAGGCGTCTTCGTCCGCGTCACCCGCACCTGGCATCATGCCGCCATGGGTTACGACCTCTCTGGCCGCCTCGTCGTCGGCGTCGCCTCGTCCGCACTGTTCGACCTCACCGAGTCCGACCGCGTGTTCCGCACGCAGGGGGAGGCGGCGTACCGCGACTTCCAGGAGCGTCACCGCGACGACGCGCTGGCCCCGGGCGTCGCCTTCGGGTTCGTGCGCCGACTGCTCGCGCTGAACGACCTGGCCCCGGCGCCGGACGACCCGCTCGTCGAGGTCATCGTCATGTCGCGCAACTCGCCCGAGACGGGCCTGCGGGTCATGCGCTCGATCCGGCACCACGACCTCGACATCACGCGCGCCGTCTTCCGCCAGGGCCGCAGCCCGCACGAGTTCATCCGCCCGCTGCACGTGGACCTGTTCCTGTCCGCCGACGAGCGCTCCGTGCGCGACGCGGTCGACCTCGGCCTGCCCGCCGGGTACGTGCTCGACCCGACGTTCGCGGACGAGGCCGGCGACGAGCTGCGCATCGCGTTCGACTTCGACGGCGTGCTCGCGGACGACTCGTCCGAGCGCCACTTCCAGGACGGCGGCCTCGCCTCGTTCCGCGAGCACGAGGCGCTCAACGCGGACGTCCCGCTCGGGCGTGGCCCCCTGCGCGAGCTGCTCGTCGGCATCCACCGGGTGCAGGTCGTCGAGCGCGAGCGGAACGCGACCGACCCGTCGTACCGGCCGCGCGTGCACGTCTCTCTCGTCACGGCACGCTCGGCCCCCGCGCACGAGCGCGCGGTCGCGACGCTGTCGTCGTGGGGCGTGACCGTCGACGACGCGTTCTTCCTCGGCGGTGTGGACAAGGACGGCGTCCTCGAGGTGCTGCGCCCGCACATCTTCTTCGACGACCAGCGTGCCGTCGTGGAGGCGACCCGCCGGGTCGCCCCGTCGGTCCACGTGCCCTACGGCGAGCTCAACCGCGGCGTCCTGCCCGCGGACCCGACGCTCGACACCCGGCGCCCGCGCCCGGCCGAAGCCGTGCCTCCCGCGCCCACGCGGCGCGAGGCGGCCACGCCGCCGGCACCGGCCGCGCCGACGGGTGAGCGCGACGCCGAGGAGGAGCCGGCGCCGACGCGCGCCGACGAGGGGCGCCCCCGGGGGACCGGCACGCGCGAGCTCCCGCTCGTGCGCTCCGTGCCGGGCATCGGTGGTGCGGGCTTGGCCGGTCTCGCCGGGGCATCGACGGTCGTACCGGCCGCGGAGCCGGCGCGCGAGGCCGAGCGTCTCGAGCCGGCCCCCGGTCCCGCGGCTCCCGCTGCCCCCGCCCCTGCGGCTCCGCGGGACGGCGAGGCCGGGCCGGAGCCGGCGACGAGCCCGGAGCCCGCGGCGCGTCCCTCCGACGCCGAGGGCTCGGCGTCGTCCACCGGGACCACGCTCCTCAGCCGTCGGGACGTCGCGCGCCCGGGCGCGCCCGACCGCGTGTCGGTGCTCGGCCCGGCGGGGGAGCCCAAGCCGCTGCCCGTCCGCCCGTCGTCGAACGGCTCGGCCCGGCACCACTGACCGGAGCACCGGCCCCGCGTCGCGCGCCGTCGGGGTCCGGTGGTTCACTGCTCGCATGAGCGGCGCCGCACGTCTCCCGGACCCTTCGCCCCGCGCGGGCGGCCGGGTCGAGGTGGTGTGCGGCCCGATGTTCGCGGGCAAGACCGAGGAGCTGCTGCGCCGGGTCCGACGCGCCGAGGTCGCGGGGCGCCGCGTCGAGGTGGTCGGGCACGTCCTCGACACGCGGCGCGGCGCGGGCACGGTGAGCTCGCACTCCGGTCTCGCGATCCCGTCGCGGACGGCGCGCGACGCGGCCGACCTCGTGCGGCTGGTGCACGACGGCGGCCCGCTCGACCTCGTCGCGGTCGACGAGGCCCACTTCTTCGGGCCCGACCTCGTCGACGTCGTGCAGCGCCTCGCGGACGACGGGCTCGTGGTGGTCGTCGCGGGCCTCGACGTGACGTTCGACGCGCGGCCGTTCGAGCCCCTGCCGACGCTCGCGGCCCTCGCCGAGCGCGTCGACAAGCTCACCGCCGTGTGCGCGGTGTGCGGTGAGGACGCGGCGTTCCACGTGCGCGTGGCTCCGGAGGTGACGGCCGACGACGCGCCGCGCGACCCGCTGGTCCCCGCCGCCGTGCACGTCGGCGGCGCCGAGAGCTACGAGGCGCGGTGCCGCGCGCACCTGCCCGTCGCGCCGTGGCGGCCTCAGCCGGCCGGCGGCCCCGAGGAACCCGGCGGGTCCTCGACGAGCGGGACGAACGAGTAGGAGCCGTGCTCGCTCACCCGGGCGCCGCCGGGCGCGTCCGGGTCGGCCTCGACGAGCAGCATCGTGTGCCGGACCGGGACCACCATCCGGCCGCCCGGGGTGAGCTGGTCCACGAGGGCCCGGGGGAGCGCGTCCGCGGCCGCGGAGACGAGGACCCGGTCGTAGCGCTCGCCCGGGGTGCCCAGGGCGCCGCGCCGCGCGGGCTCCAGCCGCGCCCAGGGGGCGTGCGCCGTCGCGAGGTTCGCGGCACCCCACGCGGCGAGGTCGGGGTCGCGCTCGAGCCCGAGCACGCCGCCCGACGGCCCGACGAGCACGGCGAGCAGCGCCGTCGTCCACCCGGAGCCGGCGCCGACGTCGAGGACCCGGTGGCCGGGGGCGACGTCGAGCAGCCGCAGCATCGACGCGACGGTCGAGGGCTGCGAGTTCGTCTGGCCGTGCCCGATCGCGAGCGGGCGGTCCTGGCCCGCCCAGCGGCGCTGCGCCCGGGGGAGGAACGCGCGGCGGTCGAGCGCGCGCATCGCGGCGGCGACGGCGTCGTCGTGCCCGCGACGGCGGCTGCCGCCGACCGGACCTGCCGGGCGCATGCGACCACCTCCACCGCCAGCGTAGGCACGGGCGCGCGCCGCCCGCCCTCCGTCGTGCCGCCCGACGACGCCGGACGCGCTCGGCCCGTCCCGGTGGCGTAGGCGTACGTGCGGCGGGATGCTCGACGGGTGCGCGGGCGCGTCGGTGCGCCCGCCTCGGACGGGGGAGCCCGGTATGAGCGGCACGGTGGCACGGATCACGCACATCAGCGCGCGGTCGGACACGAGCTTCGAGGACGCCGTGAAGATCGGCGTCGAGCGCGCGGCGAGCACGCTGCGCAACGTCTCGGGCGCGTGGGTCAAGGAGCAGAAGGTCGACATCGTCGACGGTCGCATCACGACCTGGCAGGTCGTCCTGGAGATCACGTTCGTCCTCGAGTAGGGCGTCGGTCGGCGGACCGCGGGACGAGGCCGCCGCGCGCGAGCGATGGTGCGCGACGGCCGCGGCCCGCGCCATTTGACCTGCCCAGTCGAATTCCGTAGTCTTGAACGTCGGCGCGCCCAGGCGCGCCGGTCCCGTGTGCCCACGGACGACTCGCACTCGCACGCCGCGGCGTGGCCGGAGTCTCCAAGACGAACTCGCCGTGACGAGCACGCCAAGACTAGGAGAGATGAGCAGCAACGTGGTGTACGCGATCGTCAAGGCCGGTGGCCGTCAGGAGAAGGTTTCTGTCGGCGACATCGTCGTGGTGGACCGGGTGTCCGCCAAGGTCGGTGAGTCCCTCGAGCTGCCCGCTCTCCTGCTGGTGGACGGGGAGAAGGTGACCACCGACGCGGCGAAGCTCGCGAAGGTCAAGGTCACCGCCGAGGTCGTGCGGGACGAGAAGGGTCCGAAGATCACGATCCTGCGGTACAAGAACAAGACCGGTTACCGCCGTCGTCAGGGTCACCGCCAGCAGCTGACCCGCCTCAAGGTCACCGGCATCAAGTGACCTCGCCCGGCGCGAGGTAGCGGCCACGGGCCGCCCCGCGCCGATCGGCACCCTCCCTCAGCAACCAGCACGAAAGCAGGTTCGTCATGGCACACAAGAAGGGCGCGAGCTCCTCGCGCAACGGTCGCGACTCCAACGCCCAGCGCCTCGGCGTCAAGCGCTTCGGCGGTCAGGTCGTCAAGTCGGGCGAGATCATCGTCCGCCAGCGCGGCACGCACTTCCACCCCGGTGAGAACGTCGGCCGCGGCAAGGACGACACGCTGTTCGCCCTGGCCGCCGGTGCGGTCCAGTTCGGCACGCGTCGTGGCCGCAAGGTCATCGACATCGTCGCCGTCGAGGGCTGAGCGACAGCCACAGGCTTCGAGCAGGAGGGGCGCACCGACGCGGTGCGCCCCTCCTGCTGTTTCTCGCACTCCCACCTCTGAGAGGATCGTTCCATGGCCAGCTTCGTCGACCGTGTCGTCCTGCACGTCTCCGGCGGCAACGGCGGGAACGGGTGCGCCTCGGTCCGTCGCGAGAAGTTCAAGCCGCTCGCCGGCCCCGACGGCGGCAACGGCGGTGACGGCGGCACCGTGCGGCTCGTGGTCGACGCGCAGACCACGACGCTGCTCGAGTACCACCACTCGCCGCACCGGCACGCGACGTCCGGCACCCAGGGCATGGGCGACGACCGCGACGGCGCGAACGGCGACGACCTGGTCCTGCGCGTGCCGGACGGCACCGTCGTCAAGGCAACGGACGGGACCGTCCTCGCCGACCTCGTGGGCGACGGCGCGGAGTACGTCATCGCCGAGGGCGGCCGCGGCGGGCTCGGCAACGCCGCGCTCTCGTCGCCGCGCCGCAAGGCGCCGGGCTTCGCCCTGCTGGGCGAGCCGGGCGAGGAGCGGGACGTCGTCCTCGAGCTGAAGACGATCGCCGACGTCGCGCTCGTCGGGTACCCCAGCGCGGGCAAGTCCTCGCTCGTCGCGGCGATCTCCGCCGCGCGGCCCAAGATCGCCGACTACCCGTTCACGACGCTCGTCCCGAACCTCGGCGTCGTGCAGGCGGGCTCGGCACGGTTCACCGTCGCGGACGTCCCGGGCCTCATCCCGGGCGCGAGCGAGGGCAAGGGGCTCGGGCTCGAGTTCCTGCGCCACATCGAGCGCACGGCCGTGATCGTGCACGTCCTCGACTGCGCGACGCTCGAGCCGGGCCGCGACCCGATCAGCGACCTCGACGTCATCGAGGCGGAGCTCGCCGCCTACGCTCAGGACCTCGACATCGAGGGCGGCCGCGTGCCGCTCACCGAGCGCCCGCGGCTCGTCGTCCTCAACAAGATCGACGTGCCCGAGGCGCGCGAGCTCGCCGACCTCGTCAAGCCCGACCTCGAGGCGCGCGGCCTGCGCGTGTTCGAGATCTCGACGGCCAGCCACGAGGGCCTGCGCCCGCTGACCTACGCGCTCGCCGAGCTCGTCGAGAAGGCCCGCGCCGAGGCGCCCGCGCCCGAGCCGACGCGCGTCGTGCTGCGGCCACGCGCCGTCGACGAGGCCGGGTTCACCGTCACGCGCAAGGGCGGGGCCACTGACTACTGGTTCGAGGTGCGCGGCGCCAAGCCCGAGCGCTGGGTGCGCCAGACGGACTTCAGCAACGACGAGGCCGTCGGCTACCTCGCCGACCGCCTCGCCCGCCTGGGCGTGGAGGAGAAGCTCTTCGCCGCCGGGGCCGTCGGTGGCGACGAGGTGCGCATCGGTACCGACGCCAACGCCGTCGTCTTCGACTGGGAGCCGACTCTCATGACCGGCTCCGAGCTGCTCGGTGGCCCGCGCGGCTCCGACAACCGCCTCGACGAGCGCCTGCGCCCCACGCGCACGGAGAAGCGCCGCGAGCACCACGAGCGCATGGACGCCAAGGCCGAGGCGCGTCGCGAGCTGTGGACCGAGCGCGAGGCCGGCACGTGGACGGACCCCGACGCGGACTGACGTAGGTCCGCCGTGGGCAGGCAATGGGCCCGGTTCCCTCGGGGGGACCGGGCCCCTTCCCTGCCCACAGCCGGTCCCGGGCGTCCTGGTCCGTGAAATCCTGCGCGCCCGGGAGCGGCGGGCGGCGATGATGGACGCGTGAACGCGCTGTCCTCCCGCTCCGAGATCGCCTCCGCCCACCGCGTGGTGGTGAAGATCGGCTCGTCCTCGCTCACGGGCGCGGACGGGCACCTCGACCTCACCGCCCTGCGTGCGCTCGTCGACGTCCTCGCGGCGCGACGCGCGGCGGGCGGCCAGGTCGTGCTCGTCACGTCCGGCGCGATCGCCGCGGGGATCGGGCCCCTGGGGCTCGCGAGCCGGCCGCGCGACCTCGCGACGGCGCAGGCGACCGCGTCGGTCGGGCAGGGCATGCTCGTCGCCCGCTACACGGAGGCGTTCGCCGGGCACGGGCTGCGCGTCGGGCAGGTGCTGCTCACCGCGGAGGACACCGTGCGCCGCGGGCACTACCGCAACGCCCAGCGCTCGCTCGAGCGGTTGCTCGACCTCGGCGTCGTGCCGATCGTCAACGAGAACGACGCCGTGGCGACCGACGAGATCCGGTTCGGCGACAACGACCGCCTCGCCGCGCTCGTCTCCCACCTCGTGCGCGCCGACGCGATGGTGCTGCTCACCGACGTCGACGGCCTCTACGACGGCCCGCCGTCACGCCCGGGCACGCGCCGGATCGCCGAGGTGCGCTCGGCCGCCGACATCGAGGGCGTCGAGGTCACCGGCCGGGGGAGCGCGGTCGGGACGGGCGGCATGCTCACCAAGCTCGAGTCCGTCTCCATCGCGACGGGCACGGGCATCCCCGTGGTGCTGACCCAGGCGCAGAACGCCGCGGCCGCGCTCGCGGGCGACGCCGTCGGGACGTGGTTCGCCGCGACCGGCAAGCGGACGACGCGTCGCCGGCTCTGGCTCGCCCACGCCGCGCGCACGCGGGGCCGGCTCGTCCTCGACGACGGCGCCGTGAAGGCCGTGCAGGGAGGGCGTGCGTCGCTCCTTCCGGCCGGGGTCACGGCCGTCGAGGGGGAGTTCGACGCCGGGGACCCGGTCGAGCTCGTGACGTCGGACGGGCGCGTGGTCGCCCGCGGGCTCGTCGCGTTCGAGTCCCGCGACATCCCCGACCTCCTCGGTCGGTCTACGGGCGAGCTGCGCGCCGAGCTGGGCGAGGGCTACGACCGCGAGGTCGTGCACCGCGACGACCTCGTCCTCGTCCGCAAGCGAGCACGCTGACCGGTCGTCGGACGGCGCCCCCGGCGCACGGTCGACCGACGTAGGCTCGGTCCATGACCACCACCGAGGACGCGCCCGTCGTCGCGGGCGCCGCCGAGCCCCAGCCCGCCGGTACCGCGACCGACGTCGCGACCGCCGTCGAGGACGTCGCGCGCCGTGCCAAGGTTGCCTCGCGCACGCTGGCCACGGCCACGCGCGCGACCAAGGACGCCGCCCTCCTCGCGCTCGCCGACGCGCTCGTCGCGGCGACGGAGGAGATCGTGGCCGCGAACGCCGTCGACCTCGAGCGCGAGCGGGCGAACGGGATGAGCGAAGGGCTGCTCGACCGGCTCGCTCTCGACGGCCCGCGCATCGCCGCGATCGCCGACGCGCTGCGCGCCCTCGCGGGCCTGCCGGACCCGGTCGGGGAGGTCGTGCGCGGCTCGACGCTGCCCAACGGGCTGCGCCTGCGCCAGCTGCGCGTGCCCATGGGCGTCGTCGGCATGATCTACGAGGCGCGGCCGAACGTGACCGTCGACGCCGCGGGGCTCGCGCTGAAGAGCGGCAACGCCGTGATCCTGCGCGGCGGGTCCGCGGCGGCGAGCTCCAACGAGGTGATCGTGGGCGTGCTCGCGCGCGCGCTCGAGGCGCAGGGCCTGCCCGGTGACCTCGTGCAGTCGATCGACCGGCACGGGCGGCCGGGCGCCGTCGCGCTCATGCACGCGCGCGGGCTCGTCGACGTGCTGGTGCCGCGCGGCGGGGCCGACCTCATCCGCACGGTGGTCCGCGAGTCGACCGTCCCCGTCATCGAGACCGGCGTCGGCAACGTCCACGTGTACGTCGACGCGAGCGCGGACCGGGCCATGGCGCTCGAGATCCTGCTCAACGCCAAGACGCAGCGCGTGGGCGTGTGCAACGCCGCGGAGACGCTCCTGGTCCACGCGGACGCCGCCCCGGACTTCCTGCCCGCCGCGCTCGCCGCGCTCACGGCGGCGGGCGTCGTGGTGCACGGCGACGACCGCACGGCCGGCCTCGCGCCCGAGGGCACCGAGGTGCTCGCGGCGACGGACGAGGACTGGGCCACCGAGTACCTCGCGCCGGAGATCGCGGTGCGCGTCGTCGACGACCTCGACGCCGCGATCGAGCACGTGCGCACGTGGACGTCGGGGCACACCGAGGCGATCGTCACGCGCGACCTGGCGTCCTCGGAGCGGTTCGTCGCGGAGCTCGACTCCGCCGCGATCATGGTCAACGCGTCGACCCGGTTCACCGACGGGGGCCAGTTCGGGCTCGGCGCGGAGATCGGCATCTCGACGCAGAAGCTCCACGCGCGCGGCCCGATGGGCCTGGCCGAGCTCACGACGACGAAATGGGTCGTGCACGGCGACGGTCACGTTCGTCCGTGACGAGCGGTTCGTCGGCAAGTACCTGATACCTGCCGGACCAGGCCGCCGGACGGTCGTGAGAGACTGGTCGGCGACCGGAGCCCGTCCGGTCCGCCGTCGGGCCGGTCCCGGCAGGTGTACCGATCCACCGCACCACCCCGGACCGCGGCACGACACCGTCCGCCCCGGGGACGACCTTCGAGGAGGACGTCGTGATCTCTGCCGTCGTGCTGGCCGCCGAGGAAGGCGCCGAGGCCGCGTCGCACCTGCCCATCCCGCCGCTCGCCTACGGGCTGCTCGGGTTCGGTGGGCTCGTGGCCCTGCTGCTCGTGACCTACGCGTTCCGTAGCGTCGGCACGCGGCACTGACCGGTAGCGAACGACGGAAGCGCCTGCGACCGATGACGCCCCGATGAGCCCGCGCCGTCCCCGCCTGGGGGTGATGGGTGGCACGTTCGACCCCATCCACCACGGCCACCTCGTCGCGGCGAGCGAGGCCGCGGCGCGGTTCGACCTCGACGAGGTCGTGTTCGTCCCCACGGGCAAGCCGTCGTTCAAGCAGCACCAGAGCGTCAGCCCGGCCGAGCACCGGTACCTCATGACGGTCATCGCGACCGCCTCGAACCCGCGGTTCACGGTGAGCCGGGTCGACGTCGACCGGCCGGGACTGACCTTCACGGTCGACACGCTGCGCGACCTGCGGGCCGCGCGTCCGGACGCGGAGCTGTTCTTCATCACGGGTGCGGACGCGATCGAGCAGATCCTGACCTGGAAGGATGCCGACGAGCTGTGGAAGATGGCACACTTCGTGGCTGTCTCCCGCCCGGGCCACAGCCTGAGCGTCGAGGGTCTGCCGCCGGGCGTGGTCACCATGCTCGAGGTCCCGGCCCTCGCCATCTCGTCGACGGACTGCCGTCGGCGTGCGGAGGCGGGCCAGCCGGTGTGGTACCTGGTTCCGGACGGCGTGGTCCAGTACATCGCCAAGCACGGTTTGTATCGAGGTCAGCACGATGAGTGACAACGGCAGCAACATGCAGCCCGTCCGCCCCCTCACGCGGCGCGAGATGCGCGAGCGCGAGCAGGCGGCCGCGGCCGAGCGGTCCGCGCAGCCCGGCACGCCTCCACCCGCCCCGGCGCCCGGCGCCGGCGGGTGGCAGCAGCCTGCCCCGGCGCGGCCCGCCGCTCCGGCGACACCGCCGCCGTCGCGCCGCACCCTGCGCGAGACCACCGGTCCGACGGACTACCCGTCGCAGCCGTCCGTCGTCCGCCCGCCCGCCGCCTCGGGTGGCATGCGCGGCCTCGACGAGACGGGCCGGCTCACCCCGGTGCAGGAGACCGCCGAGCGGGTCGCGATCCGCCCGCCGGCGCCGACCCCCGTCGTACCGACGCGCACGAGCTCCCGCCCCCCTGCGGGCACGCCGCGGCCCGCCGTGCCGGGCGCCACCGGCCCCGTCCGACCCCCGACGCCGTCCGCCCCCGTGGGCGGCTTCGGCTCCGCGCCGGTGGGCCGGGTCGGAGCGCCCGAGGCGCCGCCCGCCCAGCCGCAGCGGCTGTCGGCCTTCTCGGCCCCCACGGCGGCACCCGCGCCGCCCCCCGCCACGCCTGCTCCCGCACCCGCCCCGTCGCCGTGGGGTGCGACCGCGGCGCCCGCGCCCGAGCGCACGCCGGCGCCCGCGCGGCCCGCGGCTCCGCCCGCCGCGGCTGCACCCGCCGAGGCCCCGGGAGCCGCGCTCCCGTGGTCGGCGATCACGTCGGGCTCGGCACCCGAGCCGGCGAGCGCCGGCCGCGAGCCCGCCTCGCCCTTCGGCGGCGTGCGCGAGCAGGCGGCCGCGGCGCCCGCCGCCGCGAGCGGCCCGTCCGACGACCTCTTCCCCCGTGTGCGCGCCCGCGCGGACGAGCTCGACGACGAGGCGGACGACGACCTCGACGACGAGCCGCGCGGCCCCTCGTACACGTGGCTGCACTACCTCATCCTCGTCGCCGTGGCCTTCGTCCTCGGCCTGCTCGTGTGGACGCTCGTCTCGCGCGACGACCCGGGTCTCGCCACCGAGGACACGAGCGACGCGGCGACCGCCGTGTCGACGTGGGACGACCCCGGCACCCTCGACACCGGCCGCTGAGCGGCCGCACCACGAACGGAGACACGTGACTGCCACCGAACGAGCCGTAGAGCTCGCCGTCATCGCGGCGCGGGCGGCGTCCGACCGCAAGGCCGAGGAGATCATCGCGCTCGACGTGAGCGAGCAGCTCGTCCTCACGGACGTGTTCCTCATCGCGTCCGGGTCGAGCGAGCGCCAGGTCTCGGCGATCGTCGACGCGGTCGAGGAGGCGATGTACAAGGCGGGGTCCAAGCCGATCCGTCGCGAGGGCAAGCAGGAGGCCCGCTGGGTCCTCATCGACTTCGGCGACGTCGTCGTGCACGTGCAGCACTCCGAGGACCGCGTCTACTACGCGCTCGAGCGCCTGTGGAAGGACTGCCCCGTCGTCGAGCTCCCCGAGGACGCGCGCGGCGGCGACGGCGCGGCCGACGACGCCGACGACACGACCCGCGGCGACGGCGCCATCCGCCTCTCGGGGGAGCCGCTGGCGTGACCGCCGGCACGCTCGTTCTCCTGCGCCACGGGCGGACGGCGTACAACGCCGCGATGCGTCTGCAGGGCCAGGTCGACATCCCGCTCGACGGCGTCGGGCAGTGGCAGGCCGAGCACGGCGCGAAGGCGCTCGCCAGCGCGCACCGCGCGACGCGCGTCGTCGCGTCCGACCTCGTGCGCGCCGCCGACACCGCGCGCGCGTACGCCGGCGCGATCGGCGCGGAGGTCCAGCTCGACCCTCGGCTGCGCGAGCGCGGCTTCGGGGAGTGGGAGGGGCTCACGGGTCCGGAGATCGCGGACCGCTGGCCCGAGGAGTATGCGGCGTGGCGCCGGGGCGAGGAGCCCACGCGCGCCGGCGCCGAGACCAAGGCCGCCGTCGCCGCGCGCCTCGTCCAGGCCGTCACCGAGCACGTCGAGTCGCTGGAGCACGACGACACGCTCGTCGTCGTCTCCCACGGCGCCGCGATCACGCTCGCCGTCACCGCGCTGCTCGGGCTGGACCCCGAGGGCTGGCGCGGGATCTCCGGGCTGCACAACGTCCACTGGTCCCACCTGCATCGCTCTGCCCCTGCGGCGACGCCCGCGTGGCGGCTCGTGGCGCACAACGTCGGAGCCGGGTTCCCGCTCGACGAGTGGAACGCGGGGCCGGATTGGAATCTGGAGCCGGTTTCTGCGTAGACTAGCGACGCTCCGCAGGACGGGAAACCGGCCGGGGGAGTGTTCATCCAGTGTTTGACCAGGATCTTCGCAGATCCACGGGGCTGTGGCGCAGCTGGTAGCGCACCTGCATGGCATGCAGGGGGTCAGGGGTTCGAGTCCCCTCAGCTCCACCGGATCGAAGCGGGGCGTCGTTCATCGACGCCCCGCTTTCGTCGTTTCTGTGCTGTGTCGGGTCGTGGCTCTGGCTCTCCTGCTCGGCGCGCACCCCGGCGGCCGTGAGGCCTGCCGGTAGGGTCGGCCCCGCCCGTCCTGCCGTCCGGTGGCCGGGGGCTCCCGACGGGAAGCGGAGGCTCGCATGCCGGGTTCGACAGACGTCCTCGCCGTGCTGGCGGACGCGATCGGCGCAGCACGCGCCGAGCAGGTGCTGACCCGGTTCGACCGGTACTCGAACCAGCCGAACGCCATCAAGGGGGCCTTGCGCCTCCCGAGCGACCCCGCCCTGGAGCGAGCGGCGCTGCGGGTGTTCGACGACCCGGACCTCGGGGCGGTCGCCGGCCTCGACGCGTCGAGCCTCGCGGAGGCGCTCGACGCGCGGGCGCTCTGGGCGCTCCTCGCGCTGGCGGCCCGGGCGGACGTCACCGTCCTCGACCGGCTCCCGGCCGAGACGCTGGAGCGGGGCGCTCCGAAGATCGCGACGATCCGCCGGGCGGTCGCGAAGCACGCGGCGGCGCTGGGGTCCGCGCCTGCCTCGCCGGCTGCTCCCGCGTCGCCGGAGGCTCCTGACTCGCCGCCTGCGTCCGCAGGGAACGACGTCCCGGTGCTCCCCGAGAAGGTGGCGCAGGTGGCGTCATGGCTCGCCGCGCACCCCGGCGCGGACCCGCGGTGGTTCGCCGCACGTCCGGGGCAGCGGGCGGCCGAGCGGCGGGTCGCGCTCCGGGCGCTGGGGAGCATCGGCACCCCGGCGGCTCTCGACGTGCTCGCCGGGTACGCGCGCGACGGCTATCCCGACGTCGAGCTCGCGGAGCTGCACCGCGCGTGGGGGAGGTTCGACCGGCGGGAGTTCGCCGCGACGATGTTCCGCCCGGGAGGCACCACGCTCCAGCTCGGTGCGTGCGCGACCATCGAAGGCATCGGCGCGGTGCAGGGGCTCACGGGCCTCGGGATGGTCCTCACCGGGCCGGCCGACCTCGCGCCCCTGGCGGAGTGCACCGACCTCCGGCGGCTGCACGTGAACGTCACCGACGGCCACGGCGTCACGAGCGTCGAGGCGCTGTCACAGCTGCCCGCACTCACGGAGGTGCACCTGCTCGGCACGACCCGGGGTGCCGACCTCACCGCGCTGCGGGGCACCGCGGTCGAGCGGCTGTCGCTGAGCCTCGACGGTGCCGACGGCGCGTTCCTCGCGCGGTTGCCGCACCTGCGGTCGCTCAAGCTCTCGGGCGGGTCGGCTCCTGAGGACGCCGGGTACGACGACGAGGACGGTCCTGCTCCGCTCCCCGCGCACCCCGGGCTCGTCGACGTCGTGCTGCGTCTGGTCGCCGACGGCGTCCAGGTGGTCGTGCTCCGCCACGAGCGCTCCTGGGTGTCGCGGCTGACGGCCGCGGTCCCGTCCGACGTCGTCGTCGTCGAGCGCAGCGGCTACGTGGGCCTGACCCGGGACGGGTCGGACGTGGAGGGTCTCAGCAGGAGGTTGTTCTCCAACGTCGTGCCGTGACGCGCGGCCGCGGACCTACGACGTGCTGACGTGCACGTGGTCGAAGTGGTTGGCGGTCGCGCCGCCGCGGTCCTCCATGCCGGACCACGCGCCGGCGGGGTCACCGGCCATCCAGATCTGCTGCTGATAGATGAGGTACGTGATCCCCAGCGCCCCGGCGTTCGCCTGAAGGTAGCGGGCGATCTCCCAGCCCGTGTCGCCCGTGATCATGATGTCCAGGGCGCGACCGGTGCCGTGGTCCCCGCTGTCGCCCGGGCGGATCCCGCCGTAGGAGGTCACCTGCGGGAAGACCGCGCACACCGCCCGGTAGACCGCACGGGCGTTGGACTGGAGCGACGACTCGATCCCGGAGCTCACCGCGCACGCGGCGTCGGAGATCCCGCTCGCGCTGGACCCGCCGCCGCTCGCGGCGGTCGCCGCCGGTGCCTCGGGCTGAGAGTCCGCGAGGAAGCTGGACTTGATCCAGGCCGCCGCGCCGTCCCAGACGATCTGGCTCCACTCGCCCTCGGTCGCGCCGGTGACGTCGACGGCGGTGGCGAACGCGGCGGTCGCGACGCGCCCGGCGTCGGCCGACGGCCCGGTGCGGACGTTGACGGCGTCGGTGGTCCAGAGCTGGCCGGTGGCGACGGGGACGACCGGTGCCGGAGGGGCGACCTCGGCGGCGGGGACCACGGTGATCTTCGCCGCGGTCTCGACGAGCGGGGACTCCTGGGTCGCCGTCGGGGGAGCGACGCGCTCGGCGGAGCGGCTGGCGGCGCCCGTGCCGCGCTCCACGGTCGATCCGGAGGCGGGCTCGACGCTCAGCGGTGCGAGGTCGGGGTTCCCCTCGGCGGGCTGGGGGCCCGCGCCGACCACGCCGGCGCCGAGCAGCCCGACGAGCGCGAGCGCCGGGAGCTTGAGTGCGCGCGCGGGGAGCGCCGGGAACGACGGCAGGGCAGGGCGCCGGAGGGAGCGCGCCGGCGCTGCGGGTGCGGCGCTGTGGCGGCCTCGGGACATGGTGCGCTCCGGTTCGTTCGTGGTCAGGACCGGGCCCATGTAACCAAACCGTGATCTGCAAAGTCCAGCCCGGATCTCGCGCAGCAGGTCAGAGACTCATGAGCACGAGCGCTGAGTCGCATGCCCGGCGGTCGTTGGACGCCTGGACGGCCGGTTCCTAGGCTGGAGGGCATGACCGCTCCCTCAGTCCCGACCGTGACGCTCAACTCCGGTCACACCATCCCCCAGCTCGGCTTCGGCGTCTTCCTCGTCCCACCGGACGAGGCGGAGAAGGCCGTGAGCGAGGCCCTCGAGGTCGGCTACCGCCACATCGACACGGCCGCGATCTACCGCAACGAGGAGGGCGTCGGCGCCGCGATCGCGAAGAGCGGCGTCCCGCGCGACGAGCTCTTCGTCACGACCAAGCTCTGGAACGACCGTCAGTCCGGCGAGCAGCCGCACGACGCGATCCGCGAGAGCCTGGACAAGCTCGGCCTCGAGTTCGTCGACCTCTACCTCACGCACTGGCCGGCGCCCGCCCAGGACCAGTACACGAACGCGTGGGCCAGGCTCATCGAGATCCGCGACGCCGGCCTGGCGCGCTCGATCGGCGTCTCCAACCACCTGCCCGAGCACCTCGACCGGCTCGTCGCGGACACGGGCGTGGTCCCCGCCGTCGACCAGATCGAGCTGCACCCGGCCTACCAGCAGCGCGACGTGCTCGCGTGGGCCGACGCGAACGGCATGAAGATCGAGGCGTGGGGGCCGCTCGGCCAGGGCAAGTACCCGCTGTTCGAGCGGCAGGCCGTCGTCGACGCCGCGGCCGCGCACGGTGTGACCCCGGCCCAGGCGGTCCTGCGCTGGCACCTGCAGCGCGGCTTCATCGTCTTCCCCAAGTCGTCGCGCAAGGAGCGGATGGCGGAGAACTTCGACCTCTTCGGGTTCGAGCTCACGGCCGACGAGGTCGCGGCGATCGACGCCCTCGACACCGGTGACGGCTCGGGCCGCGTGAGCGCGCACCCGTCCGAGGTCAACTGACCGGTCGCCCGCGGCCCCACGGGCACCTCGCGGCACGACGAGGGGCGCCGTCCGTACGGACG
>NZ_JBHXIC010000012.1:0-2591 GCF_042723955.1 Cellulosimicrobium cellulans
GTCCGGAGAACCGGACAGGGCGGGCCTGGCGTCTGCTGTCAGCGCGTGCCGGTCAGCTGCAGGTGGTCGCGTCGTACGGCGCGGCGACCTCCGTGGAGACCTGCTCGCCGTCGACCGTGGCCGTGGCGGTGACGTCCGCCTCGCCCGCCTCGACGGACGTGCCGCGCACCGGGAACGACTGGTACGCGTTCTTCCCGGGCGCGACACCCGCGAACGTCTTCGTCCCGAACGGCGTCGTGAGGGTGACGTCCACCGGGGCGTCCTCGCCGTTCGTCGCGCGCACCGCCACATAGGCCTTCCCCGCGAGGCAACGCGCCTGCGCGGTGACCGTCACGTCGAGCTCCGGCTCCTCGCCATCGGACGGCGGAGCGAGGGCGAGCGCGGGCACGACCTCCTTGCCCGTCGCCGCGCTCTCCCAGCCCAGGACCGCGCGCGCGTTGCCGGCGTTCTGGTAGGTCTCGAAGCGCACGGCGTACGACCGGCCGGCTTCCAGCGCGAGCACGCGGGACGCGGCCTCGCGCGACCCGTCGACCCAGCGGTCGACCAGCAGCTCGTCGTCGAGCCAGAGCCGCCCACCGTCGTCGACGCGCACCCACAGCGTGTAGTCGCCGCCGACCTCGGGCGTGAGCGTGCCGGTCCACCGGACCGCGGCGCCTTCGGTCCG
The DNA here is from genome assembly GCF_042723955.1 of Cellulosimicrobium cellulans. Lineage (GTDB taxonomy): Bacteria > Actinomycetota > Actinomycetes > Actinomycetales > Cellulomonadaceae > Cellulosimicrobium > Cellulosimicrobium cellulans_H. The sequence continues at coordinate 665 of NZ_JBHXIC010000012.1, forward strand.
GCCTGCGCGATCGGCGAGCCAGGGCAAGAAGCGAGGGAAGTCGACGGTCTCGTCGACGACGGTGGTCCGCAGGTCCTCGAACACCCACGCCGGGCCCTCTGACGCGAAGTACTCACCCCTGAGGCCCGCGCCGACGACGTCGACCTGGGCGCTCACCGAGGTCGCTGCCCCGTCGAGCAGCGTGTCAGCCACGAGCTCGCCGCGGGCGGCGCTACCGGGGGCCCGCACGACCTCCCACGCGACCGTCACCTGCTCGCCCGCGGCGAGCGTCCCGAGGTTCCGCGCTGGTTCGACGACCTCCCAGCCGACCGGCGCGCCGAGCCGCACCTCGGCGTCAGCGACGTCCCGAGAAGGGGTCACGGTGGCCCGGACCGTCGTGGGTCCGGTCGCTGGCACCCGGGGCGGGGCGTCGAGAGCGACCGTGCCCGTGCGCTCCGCGGGCAGCAGGTCGGCGATGTCGATCGCCGCAGCCATCGCCCGGTATCCCGCCGGCCCCGGGTGCAGCCCGTCGCCGGAGTCGTAGTCGGGACGCAGCCGGGTCGGGTCCGCAGGGTCGCGCACGGCGACGTCGAGGTCGACGACGGCGTCGAGCACCGTCGTCGTGCGGATCCATCCGTTGACCGCCTGCCGCACGGCCTCCGACTCGGGACCGAACTGCGGCCACCCCTTGAACGGCGGGAGGGTGCCGGCCACGATCCGTACGCCGTCAGCGTGCGCCTGGTCGGCGAGGTCCGTCAGCGCATCGATCACCCGCTGGGTGGTGACCGCGTCGTCCTCGGGCTCCTGCGCAGCCCGCCAGACGTCGTTGATGCCGAGAAGCACCAGGATCGTCGTCGGGCCGTGCGCGAGCGCGTCGCGCGCGAAGCGGTTCGGGCCCGCCAGCCCGCTGTCCACCTGGTCGACGAGCAGGCGGTTGCCGCCGATCCCGGCGTTGACGACGCCGAGGCGCGCGGCCGGCGGGTAGGCGTCCATGCGGGCCGCGAGCCGGTCCACCCACCGGTCGTTGCCCGCGAAGGTCGAGCCCGAGCCGTCGGTGATCGAGTCGCCGAACGCCACGAGCGTCCCGGCTGCGCCCGAGCCGGCGACCTCCACCGCGGACACGACGTACCCGGACGAGCTGCTGTTCGTGAACGGTGCGGGGTCGGTGGTCCCGGCCTGGTCCGGGCCTGTCGCCCAGTACGACGTGTGGTGCGCCGCGGCGTGCACGCCGATGCGCGTACCTGCCTGCGGCAGGTAGGTCGAGACCTGAAGGTCGGTGCCGTGCTCCACGTCGAGCACGACCGCGTCGGACCGCACGACCTCGCCGACGGGCACCGTCACGGACGCCTGCCCGCCGAACGTCACCTCCCGGACCGACCCGGGCAGCGCGCCCGCGCCGTTCGGGACGGACGGCAGCGACACCGTCGTACGCCCGACGACGAGGGGGATCTCGCCCACCGCGTTCGACACGGTGACGCGCACCGCGGACCCCTCGATGCTCAGGTGCGCGGTGCTCCGGATCGTGCACGGGGCGCACGAACCCCCGGACCGCGCGAGGGCGGTGCCCCATGCCCCGACCCACCCCGCGTCCTCGGCCCCGGACACGAGGGCACGCGACGAGCTCTCGGGCGCCGCGACGGCGGCACCTGACGGCGCCCCGGCCAGCGCGAGCAGTGCGGCGACGAGCGCCCCCGCGATCCGCCGGACGCGGACCTTCCTGCGTCCCGTGCGTCCGTCGCCCGTCCTACCGTGCACGTCCATGGCGGTCCTCCTCGTCGAGCCTGCCACGCGCCCGTCGTGGTGGGGCGCTCCTCGCGAAACTGTCAGAGGGTGCCGCCCGACACCAGGAGATGCCAGAAGTTGCCGCGATCCGGTTCACGGCATCGTCGGCTGCGAGCACGACGAGCCCGGGGTCGCTCCCCGCCCCGACTTTCGGGCGAGGAGCGAC
>NZ_JBHXIC010000012.1:2601-6652 GCF_042723955.1 Cellulosimicrobium cellulans
TCCCCGCGCCGCGCCGCCCCGCCGCCGCGGGGCCGCGCCCCCCCCCGGGGGGGGGCGGCCCCCCGGCCGCGTCGCGGGGCGGCCCCCCCCCCCGGGGCTCGGCAGTACCGGTCAGCCGCAGGTGGTCGCGTCGTACGGCGCGACCAGCTCCGTGGTGACCTGCTCGCCGTCGACCGTGGCCGACGCGGTGATCGTCGCCTCGCCCGCCTCGACGGACGTGCCGCGCACCGCGAACGACTGGTACGCGTTCGCCCCCGGGGCCACGGCGCTGAACGCCTTGGTCCCGAACGGCGTGGCGAGGGCGACGTCCACGGGGACTTCCTCGCCGTTCGTCGCGCGCACGGCCACGTAGGCCTTGCCCGCGAGGCAGCGCGTCTGCGCGGTGACGGTCACGTCGAGCGTCGGCTCCTCGCCGTCGTCGCCGGCGTAGACCTGGGCGACCTCGGCGTCGGACAGCGCGCGGTCGAAGACGCGCACGTCGTCGATCGTGCCCGGCCAGTAGTCGACGGGGTTGCCGCTCCACTGGCCGCGCCCGATCGTCAGCGGGCCGGACGGCGTGGTGCCGCCGCACACGTCGGACTGGCCGACGAGCTCGCCGTTGACGTAGAGCTTGAGCTTCTGGTCGGCCGCGTCGCGGACGCCCACGACGTGGTACCAGTCGCCCAGCACGGGCTGCACGACGTACTCCGCCCGCGGCTCCCCCTCGTAGGAGAAGGCCCACCGGCCGCCGCCGCCGTACTGGAGGTAGAACGCGCTCGAGCCGAGCGACGAGTCCTGGCCGACGATCGTCGACCACGCGCCGCCGGGCGTCTTGTCGAGCTGCGCCCACGCCGAGATGGTGTACGAGCCGGTCGTGTCGACGACGGGCCCCTCGGTCGTGAACGACTGGTTCGTGCCGTTGAGCTTGATCGCGGACCCGCTGTCGCCGTGACCGGCGACCCAGGTGCCCGTGCCCGACGCCGCGTGGTCGCCCACGCCGTCGGCCGCCGTCGTGCCCTGGCCCTCGTCGAACGACCAACGGCCCGTGCCGGTCAGGCCCGGGGTGCCCGGGTCGACGGGCGCGGAGCCCTGCTTCGCCGCCTCGATGACGCGCTCGTTGACGTCCTTGACGCGCGCGGCGTCCATCTTGAGCACGCGGCGGTCGTACGTGTAGAAGCCGTTGAGCTCGTTCTCGACGTCGGAGATCTCCGTGTACACCGAGCCGGACAGGTAGCACTGCGCCGGCCGCACGAGCTTCTCCGTGTTCTGCACGTACGCGTCGGTCAGCGCCTCGCTGTTCGCGACGCCGCCGTACGGGTTGGCGGACACGCCCGGCCACATGTGGCCCGGGACGCTCATCGAGAAGCCGCCGTGCTCGCCGTCGATCGCGGCGCGCGTGGCGTCCGGCTTCGGCAGTGCCGGGCCGGTGTACTGGTGCCAGTCGATGATGTCGCCCGTCTTGGAGTCACCCTTGGACGCGCAGCAGTTGTAGCCCGAGTGCGTGTTGAGGATGCGGCTCGGGTCGTACTCGTCGATCGTGCTGCCGATCCGCGCCGTGTCGCCGAGGTTCCACTCGCCCCAGCCCTCGTTGAAGGTGACCCACCCGACGATCGACGGCACCGAGCGGTGCTGGTCGATGATGTCCTTCATCTCCTGCTCCCAGAAGACGCGGGACGCCGGGTTCGTGTCGCCGTTGTTGAACCAGCCGCTGGGGATGTCCTGCCAGATCATCAGGCCCAGCGTGTCGGCGTGGTAGTAGAACCGCGCCGGCTCGACCTTGATGTGCTTGCGCAGGGTGTTGAAGCCCAGGTCCTTGTGGGCCTGGATGTCGAACACGTACGCCTCGTCGGACGCCGGCGTGTAGATGCCGTCCGGCCAGTAGCCCTGGTCGAGCGTCGACATGAGGAAGGTGTTCTCGCCGTTGAGCAGGATGCGCTGGACGCCGTCCACCTCGGAGACCTCGATCGAGCGCATGCCCGCGTACGAGGCCACCGTGTCGGTGGAGCCGCCGTCGGTGAGCGTGACGTCGACGTCGTAGAGGTACGGGTCCTCGGGCGACCACAGGTGCGCGTCCGGGATCTCGACCGCGAGCAGCTCGTTCGCGGCGCCGGTGACGGTGCCGACCTCGGCGCCCTCGGCGTCCCGCACGACGGCGGTCACCTCGGCGTCGTCGGACGCGGAGGCCGACTGCGCGGTCACCGCGAGCACGCCCGCCTCGACGTCGGGCGTCGTGACCACGGCGTCGATCGCCGCGGTCGGGACCGGCTCCATCCACACCGTCTGCCAGATGCCCGACGTCGGGGTGTAGAAGATGCCGCCCGGGTTGAGCGTCTGCTTGCCGACGGCCTGGTTGCTGCCGTCCGTCGTGTCCACGGCGCGCACCACGAGCTCCTGCTCGGCGCCCTCGACGAGCGCGTCGGTGACGTCCACCGAGAACGCCTCGTACCCGCCGCGGTGCGTGCCGACCTCGGTGCCGTTGACGTACACGGTGGCAACGTAGTCGACCGCGCCGAAGTTGATCCGCAGGCGGTTGGCTCCGGACGACGACTGCCCCACGTCCCATCCCTGCGGCACCTCGAACGTGCGGCGGTAGAACATGTCGTCCTCGCGCCGCTCGATGCCCGACAGCGCGGACTCGACCGCGTAGGGGACGACGATCTCCTCGTCGAGGTCGCGGCCGCTCGGCACGGCGTCGTCGGACTCCGCCGCCTCGAACTGCCAGACGCCGTTGAGGTTCTGCCACGCGTCGCGCGTGAGCTGCGGGCGCGGGTACTCCGGCAGGGGGTTGGTCGGGTCGAAGTCGTCGGCCCACGGGGTCTGGATCCGGAAGTCGGACCCGTTGGTGATCGGCAGGTTGAGCGAGCCCACCTTCTCGCCACCGACGGTGAGGTCGCCCTCGCCGTCGTAGACGAGGCGCGCGGTCGACGCGCGGTCGACGGGCTCGGCGAGCGTGATGCCCAGGACGTCGCCCTGTGCCGCGACCTGCGCGACGGGCCACGCGAGCTGGTCCACCTGGACCTTGAGGTGGTCGACGAGGCTCTCGTCGACGCCGCCCGCCGCACCCTGGAACGTCACGTTGAGGCTCGTGCCGTCGCTCTCGAGCGCGGCCTGCGCGGGGAAGACGACGAAGTCGTCGGGGTAGGTGAACGCGTCGGTCGGCACGATCTCACGCTCCTGCGACGGGCTCTGCCACCGCAACCGGAGGTGCGCGCCGCCGGTGTTCTGGAACATCTCCATGCGGAACGAGTACTCCTGGCCCGCCTGGAGCTGGACCGGAGCGGAGGTCTGCTCGACGTCCCAGTCGTCGACCCAGTGGTCGATGACGAGCTGGTCGTCGATCCACAGCCGGAAGCCGTTGTCGCCGATCGCGGAGAACGTGTACGCCTCGCTGTAGTCCGGCGTGATCTGGCCCGTCCAGCGCGCGGACGTGCGCTCACCGCGGCCAGTGAGCTCGGCGAACGTCGGGACCAGGTTGGGGAACTCGATCCGCTGGTCGGGGATCGTGGCCTTGAGGTCGGTGAGCGGCCAGCCGGGGCCGCCGGACAGGAAGTACTCGCCCTTGAGCCCGTTGTCGAGCGCGAGGTCCTGGGCCGCGACGTCCTGCGCGCCCGCCTCGTCCGTGGTCGTGGCCGCCGGGGTCGCGGTCGCCCCGACCGCCGTCGCCACGGCCAGGGGGACCGTGAGCGCGGCGGCCAACGCCGCCGCCACGATCCTCGCCGGTCTGCCCCGCGGGGGTGCTACCGCTGTCATGGACTGCATCCGTGCTTCCTCCTCGTCGAGTGAATCCAGGGACTGCTCCGACGCGGCGGCATACCGGGCACCCGTGTCCGGCGGTCACCCTCCTTGGCGCACCGCACGACGTCTCCCCAGAATCAAACAACTTCCACCAGAAAAAGACAACAGGTCACAGCACGCCACATCTCCACCCCGCCCGGTGGACCCCGTGAGACGCCGAACCCGGGATCGTTCCTCACCCGACGGCTCAGGTGAGGAGCGACCCCGGGTTCGGCGACGGGGGGGGGTGGGTCAGCGGGGGGTGAGGGAGGGGCAGTCGGACGGCCCCCGGGCGGGC
>NZ_JBHXIC010000012.1:6662-13060 GCF_042723955.1 Cellulosimicrobium cellulans
GCGGCGCCCCCCCCCCCCCTCCCCCCGCCCCCGCCCGTCTGCTGAGCGGGGGCGGCCCCCGCGGGCCCCCCCCACGGGGTGGGATGCGTCAGCGGTGGATGAGGGACGTCCAGTCGGACGGCACGCGGTCGGCCGGCGCGGGCGAGCCCTGCTCCGGCGGGCGCGAGAGCGGCGCGGCGAGGTGCGGCCCCTCGAGCACCTGGGACGTCTCGTAGTCCCAGTACCAGTCCTCGCCGGGCTCGAACGACCGCATGAGCCGGTGACCGGTCTCCTGGAAGTGCGCCGTCGCGTGCTGGGCCGGCGACGTGTCGCAGCACCCCACGTGGCCGCACGTCGCGCAGCGGCGCAGGTGGACCCACCACCCGCCGTCGGCGTCGCACTCGGCGCAGCCCGTCCCGCTGGGCGGGACCGCCGGGTCGACGGCGGCCCAGAGCTGCGCGCCCAGGCTCTCGTCGAGCCCGTCCCCCGTGACGCTCACCGGCGGCTCACCGGGTCCCGACGGCGGAGGGCCGCACGACGGGGGCCCACGACTCGGGGTCGAGCGCCGGTGCGGGCTCGGCGTCGTCCCAGGCCCGGCAGTCGTCGATCGTCGCGGCGAGCAGCGCGCGCAGGCGCTCGTCCGGGTCCGGCACGCACGCCTCGGCGATGCCCTGCACCGCCGCGGAGATGATGCTCGGCGCGGCGTCGCGCACGAACCGGCTCGGCCGCAGCCGCGCACCCTCGCAGAACCGCTGCGCCCAGCGCGCCGTGCGCGGGCAGCTCGCGAGCGCGTCCGCCGACTCGGCGCTCAGCGTGCCCGCGGGGCGGTCGTCGAGGACGTCGAGCATCTTCTCCGCCCCGATGATCGCGACGGCGAGCGTCTGCTGCCGGTCCGCCGGGGCGATCGGCAACGCCGCCACCGCGGCGCGCAGCGCGATGCGCACGTCCCAGTGCGGGTCGTCGCTCGTCAGCCCGATGACGGACGGGATGAGCGGCGCCAGCTTGGGACGCTCCGGGTCGACCGTGAGGTCGTTCACGGCGCGCGCGAGCATCGCGAGCAGCGGGTGCGTGCACCGTGGATGGTCGCTCCACCGCTCCCCCGCGAGGTAGGACGCGAGCTCCATGAAGCACGCGCCCTTCTTCGGGTTGCGGTGCTTGCCACGGCCCAGCATCGGCAGCATGTCGTAGGTGTCGGTCACGAGGTCACCCCCACAGGCGGGTCCGGTCCTGCGTCCAGTCTGCGCCGGGCCTCGGCCGTTGGCAACGGGAGGAGTGACCCCGGTCACGTCTTGCGGACGCGACGGCTCAGAAGATCTCCGCGGTGTGCGCGGTCGGTGACCACGACCAGGCCGCCGACGCGGCGGCGACCGCGCCGGGCGTGCGCTCGACGACGCGCCCGGCCAGCGCGAGGACGTGCAGCGGCGTGGCACCCAGGTGGGCCGCTCCCAGGTCGCCGACGTCCATCGAGAGGTCGTCTCGCGCGTCGGTCCGGCACGCCAGGCCGTGCCGCCCGCCTCGCCGACGACGACGTGCCACCGCCCGGCGTTGGCGGGGACCACGTCGTCGGTGACGTCGAGGACGAGGTCGACGGGCGCGGCGAAGGCACGCGTGGCGAGCGCGCGCTTGACGTCGACCACGCGGACCCACAGGGCCTCGTCGAGGCGTGCATGCATCCGCCGGTGGTCGACGAGCAGGTGGGCCAGAGGGTCCGGCACGGGGCGCGACTCGCACGCCAGCGTGCTCATGAGGTCGAGGTCGAGCAGGTAGCGCCAGAGCTGGGCGTGGGTGGCCGGGTCCGTGGCGCTCACCTCCTGGACGGCGACGACGCCCGTCGGCACCAGCCCGGGCTTCCCCTCGCGGACCCGGTACGCCGCGTACCCGGTGGGTCCGTCGGGGCCGACCGCGACGACGATCTCGGCCGGCGGCCGACCGTCGCCGCCACCCAGGAAGAACTGCCAGCGGCCCGCGTCGCGCGCGAGCGTCCCAGGCCGTGTGCCCAGCAGGTCGTCGTGGATGGCGGTCAGGTGGGGCAGGGCGTCGGCGAGGGACATCAGGTGCAGGCGGGCCGACGACCGTGCCGCGAGATCCCGCGCGTGCGTCGTGAACGCGGCGCGCGAGAGGTCGACCTCGATGGGCTGGCGCCACGACGCGATCCCGTAGCCGTAGCGTCCGTAGACGCCGGCCTCCGTCGCCCAGAGCGCGGCCACGGCCTCGCCCCCGGCCGCGAGGTCGGCGAGCTGGCGGCGAATCATCGCCGTCATGGCCCCGCGACGGCGGTACGTCGGGGCGACGGTCACCATCCACACTCCCGCGACGGGCAGCAGACCCCCGCCGGGCATCGTCATCCGCAGCGAGTACGCGCTGGCGGTGCCGACGACGTCCTGCCGGTACCCCCACCCGAAGGCCCGCCACACCACGTCCAGCGCCTGGTCACGGTCCTCCTGCTCCAGCGGCCGGACGTCGAACGAGGAGGGCGCCGTGGTCGTCATGGCCTGGTGATAGTCCCCACGGGTCGGCCCCGTCCACCGGAATTCGGGCGCGGGCGTCGGCGGGAGGGGTCCCGTGCCTTAGTCGCGGCGACCCACCTCAGACGCCTCAGGGCCGTGGACGGGCACCGCCTAAGGCACCCTCCCCCCAACCGTGCGCGGTCGTCCGATGCGACGGTCCGGTGCTCAGGACGAACGTGAGTGTCGGACAGGCAGGGTGCCTGCAGAGACGGGGACGACCATGAGCGCACAGTTCGATCCGACCTTCGAGGCGGACCTCACCTACCGCACGCAGCGTCTGCGTGACGACTTCCGGCACGACGAGCCCTCGCTGCTGCACTGGTGGCGGGGACGCCGTCAGCGCCACGACCGCCCGGCGCGGTGACCGCGCCGCCCGACGCCGTCGACGAGAACCCTCTCGTCGGCGGCGTCGTCGTATCCGGCGCGGGCTCCGGTGGTCTATCCGCTGGTCACGTGTCGGTGCACGCTGCGAGGATGGGAGCCGTGCCACGACCCTCCTCGCGCGCGCCCTTCGTGGCCCGCGCCGCCGAGCTCGACGCGCTCTCCGCGGCGGTCGAGCGCGCGCGCCGGGGCGAGCCCGGGGTCGTGCTCGTGGGCGCCGACGCCGGGGTCGGCAAGACCCGCCTCCTCACGCGCGCGGCCGAGCTCGCCGCCGGGAGCGGCGCGACCGTCGTCTGGAGCCACTGCGTGGACCTCGGCGAGGTCGGCCTCCCCTACCTCCCCTTCTCCGAGGCGCTGACGACGCTGCGCGCCCAGCACCCCGCGGTCGACGAGACCGTGGCCGCACGACCCGCGCTCGCGCGCCTGCTCGACGCCGGCACGCCGGCGGACGACGAGCAGAGCCAGGGCGAACGCCTCCAGCTCTTCGAGAGCGTCGCGGCCGCGCTCGCCGCGTCGGGGACGGCCGAGGCCCCGCTCGTGCTCGTCGTCGAGGACCTGCACTGGGCAGACCCGTCGAGCCGCGACGTCCTGCGCTTCGTGGTCGCGCGCCTGCGTGCGGAGCACGTGCTCGTCGTCGCGAGCTATCGTGCGGACGACCTGCACCGCCGCCACCCCCTGCGCCCCGTGCTCGCGGAGCTGCTGCGCCACCCGCGCGTCGAGCACGTGCAGCTCTCGCCCTTCACGGAGGGCGAGCTGCGCGAGTTCACCACCGCGCTCGCGGGCGCTCCCCTGCTGCCCGACGCGTTCGAGTCCGTCCGGACGCGCTCCGAGGGCAACGCGTACTTCGCGGAGGAGCTCGTCGAGTCGGGCCTCGACGACGAGCTGCCCTGGTCCCTCGCGGACGTCCTGCGCGCCCGCCTCGAGGTGCTCGACCCGGCCGTGCAGCACCTCGTCCGGGTCGCGTCGGTGTCCGGGCGGCAGGTGAGCGAGCCGCTCCTGCGCGCCGCGCTCGCACGGGACGCCGCCGACGGCGAGACGGCCACCGGGCGCTCGTTCGACGCGGCGCTGCGCGAGGCGATCGCGCACCACGTCCTCGCGGTCGAGGGCGACGGCGCGCGCGACACGGTCGTGTTCCGTCACGCGCTGCTCGCCGAGGCAGTCGCGTCCGACCTGCTGCCGGGCGAGCGCGTGGGCGTGCACCGCGCGTACCTCGCCGCGCTCGACGACGACCCCACGCTCGGCTCCCCCGCGCTGCGCGCGCACCACGCGCTCGCCGCGCACGACCTCCCGGCCGCTCTGACGGCGTCGCGCGCCGCCGCCCGCAAGGCCGCGCGCGTGCTCGCGCCCGCGGAGGAGCTGCGGCACCTCGAGCAGGTGCTCGCGCTGTGGCAGGCGGTGCCCGACGCCGCGTCCCTCCTGAACGAGGACCGCGTCACCGTCGCGCTCGCCGCGGCAGGGGCGGCGAGCCGCGCGGGCGAGCCGGACCGCGCGGTCGCGCTCGCCCGGAAGGTCGTCGAGGGCACGGCGGGCGACCCGATGCGCCAGGCGTCGCTGCGCCACGTGCTGTCCCGCTACCTGCTCGGCACGGAGGAGGTCGAGGAGACCCTCGCCCACACGGAGGCAGCGCTGGCCGTGCTCCCGGAGGAGCCGCCGTCCCTCGACCGCGCGTGGACGCTCGCGATGCGGGCGCGCGCCGCGATGAACGCCGACCTCGACGAGCTCGCCGCGGAGGTCGCCGCGCAGGCCCTGGACGTCGCGCACCGGCTCGACGCCCCCGACGTCGAGGCCGACGTGCTCACCACGATGGCGATCCTCGAGGTCGCGGACGACGACCGGGCCGCGGTGCTGCTCGCCCAGGCCCGGGAGCGCGCCGTCGAGGCGGGCGACATCCTCACCGAGCTCCGCTGCTGGTACAACATCGCGGCGAACCGCTACTACGCGGGTCGCATCGACGAGGCGCTGCGGGTGACGGCCGACGGCCTCGACCGGGCGCGCGCGACCGGGCTCGGCTGGAGCGCGTACGGCGTGGAGCTGCGCCTGTTCCGCGACCTCGTGCGCTACGTGCTCGGTGACCTCACGCCCACCGAGACCACGGGCGAGACCATGCCGGAGGGGTCGGCCCCGCAGCTCTCCTGCGTGCAGCTCTACGCGGCCGTGGCGCGGGGTGACGCCGACGCGCTCGCGCGCGGCACGGCCCTGCGGCGGGACTGGTTCCGGGACGGGCAGATCGCGCTCATCTCCGGCGGGTGCTCGATCGACGCGCTGACGTGGGCGGGGCGCGACGAGGAGGCGGTCGCGCTCGCCGTCGAGCTCGTGGACCACCTGGGTCGCACGTGGAGCGACTACTTCCTGGGCCGCATCTGGATCTCGGCGCTCGCGCTCGCCGCGCTCGCCGACGCCGCGGAGGCGGCGCGTCTTCAGGGCGCGGCCGGTGCCGGGCAGGTCGCGGCGCTCGTCGCGCGCGGCGACGAGCTGCTGGAGGCGGCGCGCACGACGGCGGAGCGCGGCCGACCGCGCGGCGGTCGCCTCGGGCCCGAGGGTCGCGCCTGGCTCGCGCGTGCCGCGGCCGAGCACTCGCGGCTCACGGGCGAAGACGACCCGGCGCTGTGGGAGGAGACGACACGCCTCTTCGACTACGGCTACCGGTACGAGGTCGCGCGCTCGCGCTTCCGCTGGGCCCAGTCCCTGCTCGGCGCGGGCGACCGCAACGCGGCCGAGATCGAGGCGGCGCAGGCGCTCGAGGAGGCCGAGGCGATGGGTGCGGCCCCGCTCGCCGACGCGGTGCGCGCGCTCGGGCGCCGCGGCCGGCTCGACCTGCCCGGGGTCCGCCGGTCCACGACGGCGGTCCTCACCGAGCGTGAGGAGGAGGTCCTGCTGCTCGTGGCCCAGGGCCTGACCAACCGGCAGATCGGCGAGCGCCTGTTCATCTCCGCGAAGACGGTGAGCGTGCACGTGTCCAACGTCCTGGCCAAGCTCGGCGCGTCCGGGCGGGCCGAGGCCGTCTCGCTCGCGCACCAGCGCGGGCTGCTCGAGGTCTGACGCGCGTGGGTTCCTCGCCCGGCACGCTCGTGCTCGTGCGTCACGGGCAGAGCACGTTCAACGCGGGCGACCGGTTCACAGGCCTGCTGGACGTGCCGCTCTCCGACGTCGGGGTCGCCGAGGCAGGGCGCGCGGCACGGCTGCTCGCCGACGCCGTCGCGCGCGAGCCCGCGCTGGCTCCGCGCCGCGTCACGACGTCCCCGCTCGTGCGCGCCTCGACGACGGCCGCGATCGTCGCCGACGCGCTGCCCGGCCCGCCGCCGCTCGCGGTCGAGTGGCGCCTCGTCGAGCGTCACTACGGCGCCTTCACGGACAAGCCGCGCGACGTCGTCCGCCGCGACTACGGCGAGGCGGCCTACTGGCGCTACCGCCGCTCGTACCTCCACCGACCGCCGCCGCGCGCGGGGCCCGGCCCCCCCCCCGCGCCCCGGCGACCCGACCGTGCGGCGCGCCCCCACCGCGCGCGCGCGCCCCCCGCGCCCCGCGCCCCCG
>NZ_JBHXIC010000012.1:13070-26525 GCF_042723955.1 Cellulosimicrobium cellulans
GCGCGGGCGCGCGCCGCGCGCGCAGCCGTGCGCGCGCCCGCCCGCCAGCCCCCCCCCCCGCCCCGCCCCCCCCCCCGCCCCGCCGCCCCCCCCCCCCCACCCCCCCGCGCGCCCGCTCGTCGACGACACGCTGCTGCGCCTGCCCGACGGCGCGCGCGCCGCCCTGCGCCCGGACGCCGAGTCGCTGGCCGACGTCGTCGAGCGGCTGCGCCCCTTCTGGGCCGCGACCCGCACGGCGCTCTCCCGGGGCGAGGCGGTCCTGGTCGTCGGGCACGGCAACTCGCTGCGCGCGCTCTCCGTGCTCGTGGACGACCTCACGCCCGAGGAGGTCCAGGACCTCGACGTCCCCACCGGGCACCCGCTCGTCCACCGCTTCACGGCGGGGCCGGACGCCGCTCTCGTCCCCGAGGTCCGCGGCGGCACCTACCTCGATGCGCACGGCGCCGAGCACGCCATCACGGACCTCCGGGCCCGCGGGGGCACCTGACCACGTCGGTGGTCCCTCACCGCTCCATGAACGTCGGCAGCTCCAGGAGGTCGAGCGCGCAACGCCGCCAGGCATCGCCCTGCGGCCCCTCGCTCCACGGTCTGAGGTCGAGCGTCGTCGAGCCGTCGGGCACACCGCGGCCCGCGAGGCACGCGTCGAACAGCCCGACGTCGCCCGAGGGGAGGTCGATGCCGACCGCCTCCACGCGCAGCATGTCGAGCACCGGGTCGTCCACCGGCGTGGGGTAGTCCCGGTCGACCTCGACGAGCCCGGTGGCGTCGTCGTACCGCACCGCGCACGCCAGCTCGTCCGCCTCGTCCGGCCGGAGAGCCTCGCACGTGACGGTCCACTGCGTGTTGGTGCCGTACGACATGACCCCTCGTACCTGGGCAGCGCTCTGCTCGTCCGCGTCCAGCAGGGCCGCGTACACGTCGAGGACGACGGTCGGCCCGTCGACGACCTGCGCGGTGGGAAGCTCCAGCGACGTGGCCCGGCCGCCGCTCTCGTCCGCGATGTCCGCCGTCAGACCGACGAACGTCTGGTTCAGGTCACCGGCCACGGTGTTGCCGGGCTCGACGCCCACCACCATCGTCCGGCCGCTCTCCGGGTCGACGACGACAGCACGCCCGCCGTCGTCGAGCACCGTGCCCGCGGACCGCCCGGCGCGCAGCGCGGCGAGGTCGCCGTCGTCGCCCGCGCGGAGCGTGACGTCGGTCGAGAGGTGGCCCAGGTCGTTCACGACGCCGACCTCCACGAGGAACCGGTCGCCGCCGTCCCACGCGGGCAGGCCGAGGTCGAGGACGTACGTGCCGTCGTCGCGCAGGTACGTCGCGGGCTCGGAGACCGCGACGACGCCCGGCGCGACGTCGACGAGCGTGGCCTCCGCCGTGACGACCTCGTACCCGGGCGACCCGGTGACGACCTCGCGCGCGAGGTCGCGGAGCCCGTCCGGGCCGCCCGCCGTCACGACGCCCGTGCCGACGAGCCCCAGCGCGACGACGCCCGCGACGCCGGCGAGCGACCGGCGCCGCTGCACGCCGCGGCGGCTGGACCGGAGGACCACGTCGAGGTCGAGCGTCGAGGGCGGGACGGCGTCGTCGGCCGTGCGCCGCAGCCGGGCGAGGAAGTCGTCCTCGGGCGGGGTGGGCGCCGGGCGTCCGTTCGCGGGGCTCATCGGGGTGTCCTTCCGGAGGTCCGGGCGGTCGGGGAGGTCGGGGTCGTCGAGGAGGACGGGGTCGTCGCGGAGGTCGGGGTCGTCGGCGCGGTCGGGCCGGGAGCGGCGCCGTCGGGCGCGGCGAGCAGCTCGCGGAGACGGGCGAGGCCACGGGAGGCCGTGGACTTCACGGTGCCGACGGGGATGCCGAGCTCGGCGGCGACCTCGCTCTCGCTGAGATCGAGCAGGTGCCGCAGCACGACGACGCGGCGCTGCTTCGTCGGGAGCGTCAGGAGCGCCCGCACGACCGCGTCGCGGTCGTCGACGGAGCCCGTCTGCTCCCCGGCGGCGCGACGGTCCGGTCGTCGGACACCCTCCGCCTGCGTGAGCTCGTCGGGCCCGGCGAGCACCTCCCGCCGCGTGCGGCGCCACGTGTCGACGCGCAGGTTGGCCAGCACGCGGCGGGCGTAGGCGAGGGGGTCGCGCTCGCGGGCCCTCGACCACGCACGGTACGTCCGCTCGAGCGCGTGCTGCGTGAGCTCCTCCGCCCGGTGCCGGTCCCCGGACAGCAGGTACGCCATGCGGTGCAGGGGGTCGCGTGCCTCGCGCATGAACGCCGAGAACTCCTCGTCGCGCGTGCGCCGGGCGACGAGGTCGATCTCGACCACGGACGAGTCGTCCGGCTCGTCGGCCCGACCACCGGTCCGGTCGTCGTCCCGGTCACGGTCGGCTGCGACGTCGAGCAGCAGCTCGAGCCTCCCGGCCCGTCCGACGGGTCCGGCCGAACCTGTCGCCGTCACGTCGCCGCCCCTCGCGGGCCGCGCCCGCCGTCGTGTCGTGGTGTCACGAGCGGTACACGCAGTACCCCCGCCCGACGTTCCCTTCTTCCCGATTTCACCCGCCTCCGCGCCCGGCTGGCGCGGCTTGCACTGTTTGACCGACCTCGTCCTGGTGATACTGGACCATGACCGACGCCCAGGCGATCCACGAGCTCGCGCAGGCGGGGCTCGCCGAGCCGGTGGCGGACGAGTCGTTCGACCGGTTCGCGCGCCTCGTGCGGCGGCAGCTCGGGGTGCCGTCGGCGCTGGTCACGCTCGTCCTCGACCACGAGGCGGTGCTGCCCGGTGCGCTCGGTCTGCCCGAGCCGTACCAGTCCGAGCGCCGCACGCCCCTGAGCCACACGTTCTGCCAGTTCGTCACGAGCGACGCTCGACCGCTCGTGGTCGAGGACGCCCGGGTCGTCCCGCACCTCGCCTCGCTCCGCGCGGTCGACGACATCGGCGTCGTGTCCTACGCCGGCTTCCCGATCTTCGACCCGCACGGCCGCGCCGTCGGGTCGCTGTGCGCGTTCGACGGGCGGCCGCGCCCGTGGTCCGACGAGGACCTCGCGACCCTCGCCGACCTCGCGTCCGCGTGCACCTCCGAGCTACGGCTCCGGCTCGCCCGCGCGCGGGCGAAGCGCATGCAGCGCGTCGCGCTCGCGGCCAACCGGCGGTCCCGGCTCCTGCTGGAGCTCTCCGAGTCGTTCGCCGCCGCGACCTCCGTGCGCGACGTCGCCGAGCGGCTCTCGGCGGTCGGCACGGGGATCGGCGCGCGCTACGCGGGTCTCGCCGTGCTCGACGCGAGCGGCACCCGGCTCGAGTACACGACGCTGGACCACCTGGAGCCGGGCGTCCCGGCATCGTTCCGCCGGATGCGCCTCGACGCGGAGCGGGGCGCGTCGATCGCCGCACGCACACGCGAGCCCCTGTTCTTCCGCGACCACGCCCAGTACGCCGCGCGGCTGCCCGAGGCCGCGGCCCTCATCGCGTCCGACGGCGTCGAGGCCCGCGCGTTCCTGCCCGTGCTCGCTGGTGAACGGCTGCTCGGCGTCGTGACCCTGGCCTGGGAGGCGGCGCGCGAGTTCGACGACGACGCGGTGCAGACGAAGACCGCGATCGCGTCGTACGTCGCGCACGCGCTCGACCGTGTGCGGCTCCTGGAGGAGCGGCACCGTGTCGCGACGACGCTCCAGGCGGCGATGCTCACCGAGCTCCCGTCGGTGCGCAGCGCGGAGCTCGCCGCGACGTACGCGTCCGCGACCCGCACCGACCAGGTCGGCGGCGACTGGTACGACGCGGTGGTGCTCGACGACGACGCGTGCGTCCTCATGATCGGCGACGTCACCGGCCACGACATGCGGGCCGCGGCGCAGATGGGCCAGCTCCGCTCCATGCTGCGCACGTTCGCGTGGTGCCAGGACGAGCCGCCCGCCGTCCTGCTCCGGCTCCTGGACCGGGCCAACCGCGGTCTCGCGCTGCACTCGAGCGGGACGGCGGTCGTCGTGCGGCTCGACCGCACCCCGCACGGGTTCGAGGTCACGTGGTCCAACGCCGGGCACCCCGCCCCGCTCGTGCTGCGCGCCGACGGCAGCGTGGAGACCCTCGACGCGCCTGCCGACCTCATGCTCGGCGTGCTGCCGGGGACCACGCGGCACGACCACCGCGCCCACCTCGCGCACGGCGACACGCTCCTCCTCTACACCGACGGCCTCGTCGAGCGGCGCGGAACCTCGTACGCGGAGCGGCTCGCCGCCGTGCGTGCCGCCCTCGCCGAGCACACCGCCACCGCGACGTCCGCGCTGCCCGACGCGCTCGTGCGCCGGCTCGTGTCCGACCAGCGCGACGACGTCGCCGTCCTCGCGCTGCGCGTGCGGCACACGGTCGCGCGCCCGCCGGGCCCGGGGCGGCCGTCGGTCCTGACGCGGCAGGTCGAGCACGTGTCGTCGGCGATCGGACCCGCCCGCCGCTGGGTGGACGACGTCCTCGAGAGCTGCGACGTCTCCCCGTCGGTCCGCCGCATCGCCATGCTCCTCACGAGCGAGGTGCTCACCAACGCGGTGCAGCACGGCGCGGCCCCGGTCGAGGCCGAGCTGGAGGTGGGGCACCGCGTCCTGCGCGTCGCGGTGCGGGACGGCTCCGCAGCGCTCCCCCGGCTCCGGTCCCCGCGCCCGGACGAGACGGGCGGCCGGGGCGTGCAGTTCCTCGAGCGCTGCGCGTCGCGCTGGGGCGTCGACGCCCTCGACGGCGCCCCGGGCAAGACCGTGTGGTTCGAGCTCGACCTCGACGGCTGAGCCCGGTCGCCGGGCTCAGGGCTTCCGCTCACCACGACGCCGGCCGGGACCGCCCCCGGTTCGGCCGGGGGCCGTCCCCTGTGCCGTGTCGGAGGGCGGAGGTAGCGTGTGTGAGGTGGGCCACTCCGCCAGTCCGGCACGCGTTCGCCCGTGACCCCTCAAGAACCCCTCGTGCACGTCGAGACCCTCGAGTCCTGAGAGGCAGCACCATGACCGACCTCGCGACCCCCGCGACCCTGCGCCCGGACGCCACCGCGACCGAAGGCGTGACCGCCCGCGCCCCCCTGCCCCGCCCCGACGAGCTCGACGCCGTCCTCGACGGCCACCGTCGGGAGCTCACGGGGTACTGCTACCGCATGCTCGGCTCCTCGTTCGAGGCGGAGGACGCCGTGCAGGAGGCGTTCTTGCGCGCGTGGCGCTCCTACGACCGGTTCGAGGGTCGCTCGTCGCTGCGCTCCTGGCTCTACCGCATCGCGACGAACGTGTGCTTCGACGCGCTCGGCGCGCGCAAGCGGCGCGAGCGCCCCATGGGCCTCGGCGGGCCGCAGGCACCGGAGGTCGAGAACCTGGGACAGGTGCTGCCGGAGGAGACGTGGGTCGAGCCGGTCCCCGACGACCGCGTGCTGCCGCACGACGGCGACCCGGCCCAGGTCGCGGTGGGCCGCGAGACCATCCGGCTCGCGTTCGTCGCCGCGCTCCAGTTCCTGCCGCCCAAGCAGCGCGCGGTGCTCCTGCTGCGCGAGGTGCTGCGCTGGCAGGCGAGCGAGGTCGCGGAGCTGCTCGACACGTCGGTGGCGTCGGTGAACAGCGCGCTCCAGCGAGCGCGCGCGACGATGGCGGCGCGGGCCCACTGGGACAGCTCGGGGCTCACGGACGACGCCGAGCCCGCGCCCGCACCGGTCGCGTCGAACGCCGGGCTCGGCGACGAGGAGCGGCTGCTGCTCGAGCGCTACCTCGACGCGTTCGAGCGCTACGACATGGACGCGCTCGTCGCGATCCTCCACGAGGACGCGACGCTGTCCATGCCGCCGTACCCGCTGTGGATGAAGGGGACCGCGGACATCGTCACCTGGATGACGGGACCGGGCCACGAGTGCGAGGGGTCCCGCATGGTGCCGGTGGCGGCGAACGGCACGATCGCGTTCGGCCAGTACCGTCGAGCGGCGGGCGGCGGGCACGAGCCCTGGGCTCTCCAGGTCGTCGAGACCGCGGACGGGCGGGTGACGGCGATCAACGCGTTCCTCGACACGGCCTCGTGGTTTCCGCTGTTCGGCCTCCCCGCGCGCCTCGACGACTGAGGAGGCGCGGGGCCGGGCCGTCAGTCGAACGTCTCGAGGAGCGTGCTCCGCTCGGCGTCCGTGAGGTTCGTGGCGACGAGCTTGCCGTGCACGCCGTGGAACCGCTCGCCCACGCGGTCGAGGTCGCCGTCCTCGGTGACGACGAACAGCGCCGACGATCCGGGCGTGACGCCCTCGCGGATGCGCTCCAGCTGGTCCTTGTCGATCCCGACCGCGGCCATGGCCTTCGACGACGCGCCGATCGCGGCGCCCGCGGCCGCGCCGAGGACCGGCGCGAAGAAGAGCGACCCGAGGAGCAGCCCCCAGAACGCTCCCCACCCGGTGCCGCGCCACTCGTCCTGGTGACCGTGGCGCGTCGTCGGCTTCGTCGCGCCCTCGGGCCACGACACGACGGCGGTGTCGATGATGCGGATCGCGTGCTCCGAGGCCGAGTCGTGCAGGATCCGGGACGCGGTGTCCGCGCCCTCGGGCGACTCGAACTTCCAGACGGTGAACGTGGCCATCGTTGTCTTCCTCTCCTCAGCCGAGCAGCTTGGCCTTGGCGGCGGCGAACTCGGCGTCGTCCAGCACGCCTGATGCGTGGAGCTGGCCGAGCCGCTCGAGCTGGGCGAGCAGATCGTCCTGCGCGGGGGCGGCGGGCGTTGCCGGCGCGGGCTGGGCGTACTGCGCGGCAGCCTGCTGGGCCGCCGCCTCGAGGCGCGCCTGCTCCTGCGCGGCCTCCGCCTGCTGCGCCTCCCACGACTGCTGCGCCCTGGTGTTCTGCCGGCGCGCGACGGCACCCGCGGTCGCCTGGGCCGTGCCCGCGATGACCGCGGTACGGGCAGCGGTGCCGATGAGGCCGGGACGGCCGATGCGACGGATGGGCATGTCGTTCTCCTCGTTCTTCGGTCTTCTGCTGGCTGGTGCCGCCTCGCGCGGCCGGTCGAGCGCGCGCTCAGTCCTCGACGAGCGCGAGGTCCGCGACCTCGTTGACGACCTCGGCCGGGATGCGCTCGCTGAGCAGCACGACGCCGTCGGCCGCGCTGGTCGCCGCGATCACGCCGCGCGCCCACGTGTGCTCGACGACGAGGACGAGAGCCGACGTCCCCGGCGCGAGGCCCGCTGCGACCTCGTCGAGGTCCTCCTCGCCCGCGAGGCCGGCGCCGGTGAGCTCGACGTCGGTGATCTCCAGCTCGTCGCCCAGGTCGGTCACCTCGACGACCTCGACGTCACCGTCCTCCGAGCGCCGGACGACCGCGAGGTCGAGCAGCGTGACGGTGCCCTCGGCGAGCACCTCGAGGACGGAGGCCTGGACGCCGTGCGGGATGCGTTCCGTGGGGAACGCGATCGCGACGATCTCGACGGGACCGAAGGTGGACGTTGCCATGAAGCTGCTCCTCGGGATGTGGGGACGGACCTGCGGTGCCACAGGAGGCGAGGACCTCAGCGCGCGGCGCGCTCGGCCTCGTCGCCGTGGACGACGAGCGCCCAGAGGACGAACACGTCGAGCACGATCGTGATCAGCGACCACCACGGGGTCACCTGGAGCGTCGTGAACTGAGCGATCGCGTTGATCACCACGAGGACGATGGCGACCATGCGCGCCCAGCCTTTGCCCGAGAGCAGGGCGAAACCGGTCAGGACGAGCAGCACCCCGATGACGAGGTGGATCCAGCCCCACGTCGAGACGTCGAGGACGACGATGCCCGCGTCGGTGACGCCCACGAGGCTGTTGGGGGAGAAGACGGCGACCAGCCCGCTGATCGCGTTGAAGAAGCCGATCGTCACCAGGACGATCCCAGCGAACCAGACCCAGCCGACCCAAGCCGTCACCTGCGACGAGCGTGCCATGCCATCCTCCTGAGAACCGTCGAGCCCCGACCGGACGAACGTGCGCGTCGATCGTGGCACCAGGCGTCGGGTTCGGCATCCGGAAGCGACGGCGCGCCCGCCGGGCCGCGCCTCGTCCGCGCCACTAGGTTCGTGGCCATGACGACGCCGACCCCCGCCGAGGACCCGTGGTCGGACGTGCCGGACACCGGCACGCGTCCCGTCCAGCACGACTCCCGGCGCCCGCCGCGCTGGGTCCCGCGAGCGCTCGCGATGGCCGTCGTCGCGGTCTTCGTCGGGATCTTCGCCTGGTACGCGCTGGGCCAGCTCAAGGCGCTCGGCGTCAACATCCTCATCGCGTTCTTCGTCGCGCTCGCGCTCGAGCCGATCGTCGTGTGGCTCGTGCGGCACGGCTGGCGCCGCGGGGCCGCGGCCGCGGTCGCCCTCCTCGGGTCGATCGTCGCGATCCTCGTCGTGCTCGCGCTCTTCGGGAACCTGTTCGTCCAGCAGCTCGTCCAGCTCGTGGAGTCGGTCCCCGACCTCTACGCGAGCGTCCAGGACTTCGTGGCCGAACGCTTCGACGTCGTCGTCCCGGACTCGGACGACCTGATCCGTCAGGTCTTGGCCGACTTCGGCGACGACGTAGCCTCCGGCGCGCTCGTCGTCACCACGACGATCGTCGGGGGCATCTTCGCGAGCCTGACGATCATGCTCGTCACCTACTACCTGCTCGCGGCGGGGCCCAAGTTCCGCGCGGCCGTGTGCCGCTGGCTCACGCCCAACCGCCAGGAGGAGGTGCTGCGGCTGTGGGAGATCACGCAGGTCAAGGTCTCCGACTTCATCAACTCGCGCATCGTGCTCGCCGCGCTCTCGAGCGTCTTCACGTTCGTGTTCCTGCTGATCCTGCAGACCCCCTACGCGCTGCCGCTCGCGGTGTTCACGGGCGTCGTCTCGCAGTTCGTCCCCACGATCGGTACGTACATCGGCGGCGCGCTGCCCGTCGCGGTCGCGCTCACGTCCCAGGGCCTGCCCCAGGCACTCGGCGTGCTCGCGTTCATCATCGGCTACCAGCAGCTCGAGAACCTCTACTTCTCCCCCAAGGTCTCCGCCCGTGCGCTGGAGATGAACCCGGCGGTGAGCTTCGTCGTCGTCCTCGCGTTCGGCGCGGTCTTCGGCGCGCTGGGCGCGTTCCTCGCGCTGCCCATCGCTGCCACGATCCAGGCGGTGGCGAACACGTACCTCCAGCGGCACGAGCTCATCGAGTCGCACATGCTGCACGACCCCGACTCCGAGGGCCACCACCCCCACGGCAAGGGGAAGGACGGCGACGGCGGGACGTCGTGGCGGAAGCGGAAGAACCGCGAGGCCAACCTGGCGGCCGAGCGCACGGTCGACGAGCGCCGCGCCGAGGGCATCGAGTAGCAGGCGTGCGACGTCCGGATCCCGGCTCCTAGAGGCTCGCGACGCCGTCGCCGAGCATCTTGGCGCCCAGCACCAGCAGGAGGACGGCCATGATGACCGCGTTGTTGTGGATCATCCAGGCCTTGAGCTCGTCGAGCATCGCCGCGGCGCGGGAGCCCATGAACAGGTAGATGAAGACCGGGGCCGCGACGCCGAGACTCGCGACCAGCGCGAACACGACGGACGCGACCACCTGGGCGTTCGTGTCGTCGGGGGCGGCCGACGCGATCGCCGCCCCGCCGGAGACGACGAGCAGCAGGTTCTTGGGGTTGACGGCGCCCAGCAGGACCGCGAGCCCGGCGGCCTTGACGGGCGTGAACGCGTCGATCGCGGCCATCCACTTCGGCGCCGGCGGCTCGACGCCCGCGCGCGGGCGGCCGTGCCATTGCTTCACCGCGAGGAGCAGCAGCAGGACGCCCAGGACGATCTTGAGGATCGCGGCCCACAGCGGCAGGCCGTCGTCGTCCGGCGTGGCGGCCCCCGCGAGCGTCGCGACGAGCAGCGTCACCGCACCGACCGCGAGGAACCACCCGACGAGGAACGAGAACGCGTTCGCCTTGGCCCGGCCGCTGACGAGCATGAGCACGACCGCGACGATCGGGAGCGGGCTGATGAGCACGCCGACCGCGACGGGGAGGGACTGACCGATCGCCGCGCCCATGGCGGCCTCCTTCGGAGCTTCGGCCCGCCTCGTGGCAGGGCGCGGGTGACACGCAGGGAGTACAGGTGCGGGTGAGGTGGGGGGGCGCCCGCCGGGGGCGGGCGGGGGGGGCCCCCCCCCCCCCCCGCGGGCGAGGGACGCGCAGTGGGGGTGGCGCGTACCGGCGTCGGGCACCTCACCCGCCAGCGTCGATCAGGCTCAGGCGTTCTCGTCGAAGGCCGCGCGGAGCTTGGCCTCCTCGTCGGCGGAGAGGTTCGTCTGGATGAGCTCGCCGTGGACGCCCTCGGCCCGGAGCGCGTCGTGGACGCGGTCGAGCACGGCGCCCGACGTCAGCACGAACAGCGCCGACGTGCCTGGCGTGACCTTGCTGCGCACGGAGTCGATGAAGTCGTCGTCGATGCCGACGTCGGTCAGCGCGCCGGCGATCGCGCCGGACGCCGCGCCGATCGCCGCACCGAGCAGCGGGACGAAGAAGAGGAGACCGAAGAGCAGGCCCCAGAACGTGCCGCCGAGCGCCCCGACCGCCGTCGTGCTGTTGCCCTGCCGGGTCCGGGGCTTCTTCTTGCCCTCCTCCCAGGACACGATCGCCGCGTCCTGGACCTGGATGAGCTCCTGCTTCTGGAGCCCGAGCAGCGCGTCCTCGGCGCGTTGCGCGCCCTCGGGGGTGTCGAACTTCCACACGGTCAGGGTTGCCACGTCAGACCTCTCGTTCCGCTCTAGGTACGACGGGAGCGCGGCGCTGCGCCCCGGGACGCGTCGAACGTATCCCTGGCCGCCCGGTTGCGCGCGTCGAGCTGCGGCGACTCCGGTGGCGGTCCCACGCGAGGTCGGGATGATCGGTCACGGAATGTCATCGAGCGCCTGGAGGCTGGTCATGTCAGGACCCGGGAACACGACGGCGCGACCCTCCGGCGGCATCTCCCCGGGCCGCGGCGCCGCACGCAGCGCCCGGACGCCGTTCCTCTTCGGGTCGCTCCGCGGGTACCAGAAGGCGTGGCTCCAGGGCGACCTCGTCGCCGGGCTCACGGTGTGGGCCGTGCTCGTCCCGGAGTCGCTCGCTTACGCGACGATCGCCGGCGTCTCACCCGTGGTCGGGCTCTACGCCGCCGTGCCGTCCCTCATCCTCTACGCCGTGTTCGGCAGCTCTCGCCACCTCGTCGTCGGGCCCATGTCCGCGACGGCCGCCCTCTCCGCGGGGGTCGTCGCGGTGTTCGCCCCCGGGGACGCCGCGTTCTTCGCCGCGCTCACGACGGGCGTCGCGCTCGTGACGGGAGTGCTGTGCCTCGTCGCGGGGATCGCCCGGCTCGGGTTCGTCGCGGCGTTCATCTCCGAGCCCGTGCTCAAGGGCTTCATCGTCGGCATGGCGCTCGTCATCATCATCGGCCAGGTCCCCGCGCTGCTGGGCGTCGAGAAGGGCGAGGGGAACTTCTTTGAGAAGCTGTGGACGATCCTCACCGAGCTCGGCACCGCGAACGGCGCGACGGTCGTGCTCGGCCTGGGCACGCTGGCGGCTCTGATCGCGCTCAGGCGCTGGGCACCCCGGGTCCCGGGGTCGCTCGTCGCGGTCCTCATCGGGATCGTCGCGATCCTCGCGTTCTCGCTCGACGACGACGGGGTCGAGATCGTCGGGCCGATCGACGCCGGCCTGCCCGCCCTCGGGCTCCCCGACATGGACTGGGGCAACTACACGGCGCTGGTCGGGCCCTGCGCGGGCGTGATGCTCGTCGGGTTCGCCGAGGCCCTCGGCGCCGCCAAGACGTACGCCGCACGCGAGGGCTACGACATCGACCCCAACCGCGAGCTGATCGGCATGGGCGCAGCGAACCTCGGGTCGGGCCTCGCGTCCGGCATGGTCGTCAACGGCAGCCTGTCGAAGACGGCCGTCAACGGGGGTGCCGGGGCGAAGAGCCAGGTGTCGGGGCTCACCGCCGCGGTGCTCGTCGTGCTCACGCTGCTGTTCCTCACGCCCGTGTTCGAGTCGCTGCCGGAGGCGACGCTCGCCGCCGTCGTCATCGCCGCCGTGATCGAGCTCGTCGACGTGCGCGCGCTGCGCCGGCTCTACGGCCTGCGCACCCCGACTATGCGGCGCCTGTACGGCAACGCCGCACGCGACGACTTCTACGCCGGTGCCGCGACCATGGTCGGGGTCCTCGTCCTCGACACGCTGCCCGGCCTCGTCATCGGCGTCCTGCTCTCGTTGCTCCTGCTCCTCGCGCGCGCGTCCCGGCCGCACCTGGCGACCCTGGTCCGCAGCTCTCACGGGCTGTGGGTCGACGCCGAGCGGCGCGCCGTGCTCGACAAGGACGGCGGGACGTCGGTCCCCGGCGTGCTCGTCGTGCGCCCCGAGTCCGGCCTGTTCTTCGCGAACGCCGACGCCGTCCGCACCCAGGTCCGCGACCTCGTCGCCGCGTCGTCGCCTCGGCTCGTCGTGCTGGACACGGAGACCGTGCCGTTCATCGACGTCGACGCGGCCGAGATGCTCGCCACGCTGCGGACCGACGTCGCGCGCGAGGGCGCGACCTTCGTCCTCGCCCGGAACGTCGGCCAGGTCCGCGACGAGCTGCGGGCCGCCGTCGGTCCCGACGAGCGCCCCCGGATCTACCGCGACGTCGACGCGGCGATCGCGGCCGAGAGCTCCGAGGCGGACGAACCGCGGTAGGCTCGGAAGGTCGAGTCTGGACCTGGCTCCTCATCCACCGGATCACCGGAGGCCAGCATGTCCGTGGACGACCATGCCATCGAGCAGGCACTCGCTCGAGGCGCGCAGCAGCAGATCGGCCAGTATCGCCTCGACCTGAGCACGGGTGTCTGGTGGTGGTCACCCGAGACGTACCGCCTGCACGGCTTCGAGCCGGGCGACGTCGTGCCGACGACCGCCCTCGTCCTCGCCCACAAGCACCCGGACGACCGCGAGCGGGTCCGGCAGATCCTCGACGACGCACGGCTCACCGGCGAGCCGTTCTCGAGCGTGCACCGGATCATGGACGCCCACGGCGGTGAACGCTTCCTCGTCGTGGTCGGCCAGGGCCGCCGCGACCGCGAGACGGGCGAGGTCACCGAGCTCGTCGGGTACTTCGTGGACGTGACACGGACCGTCGCCGACAGCGCGCAGGAGCGGGCGCGGCACGACATCGCCGCCGCCGCCGAGACACGCGGGGCGATCGAGCAGGCGAAGGGCGTGGTCGTGGCCGCCTACGGCGTGCACCCCGACGAGGCGTTCGCCCGCCTCAAGCGCGCGTCGAACAACCGCAACGTGCCGCTGCGCGAGCTCGCCCGGCTCGTCGTGCACGAGGGCGTGCGGGGCGGTCCCGACAGCGTCGAGCACGTCGACGCACTGCTCCGGTAGAGCGGAGGGGGGGGGGGGGGGCGGGGGGGGGCGCCCCCCCCCCCCGCCCCCGCCGCCCGGCGCGGGCGGGGGGGGGCGCGGGCGCGGGCGGGGGGCCCCCGCGGGGGGCGGGCCCGCCGCCCCCCCGC
>NZ_JBHXIC010000012.1:26535-27230 GCF_042723955.1 Cellulosimicrobium cellulans
CGATATCAACACCACAAATCTGGACGCCAGCGTCAGATGTGTATACGACACAGGTCGACGCACTGCTCCGGTAGCGCGGACGGCTGCCTGCGACCCGTCGGAGGCAGCCGTCGCCGTCACCCCTTGGCCGTGGCCTCGCGGATCCGCTTCTGCTCCTGACGGCGGTCCCACCAGCGGGTGAGCACGAGCCACCCCAGGAGCCAGCCACCGAGCGCACCGATCAGCCAGACGACGACCGTCACGCCGATCCACGTGGACGCGCCCGAGATCTCGAGCCCGTCCCCGACGAGCGTCGCGACCCACAGGGCGAGGAACGTCGACACGAGGCCGATCCCGCCCAGGATCGCCGACGCGTACTTGCGCGCGACGTTGAACACGAACGGCGCGAGGATCGCCTGGGCCACCGCGAAGATCAGCACGGCGACGACGAAGCCCGAGGCGTGCACGGTGACGCCGTCGAACAGGCTCGAGGCGACGAGGAGGCCCACTGCGGCGAGGACCACGTTGATCGCGAAGCTCAGCAGGAAGCGGATCATGCGGTAACGGTCCCGCCACTGGTCAGGTTCCGCAACCGCTGGCAGGGGGCCCCCCCCGGGGGGGGCGGGCCCGGGGGCACGGGGGCGGGGGCCCCGCCGGCCCCCGGGGGGCGCGGGGGGGGGGAGGGGGCCCGGGGCCGGGGATCGGCAGGGGCGGAC
>NZ_JBHXIC010000012.1:27240-73300 GCF_042723955.1 Cellulosimicrobium cellulans
CCCCACTCACTTTATATGCGACCCCGCCCCCCCCCTGTCTACCGCCCCCCCCCCGGGGGCCCGCCCCCCGGGGGGGGGCCCCCCTGCCGCGCGTCAGACGTGGCGCGTCGCCCGCGTCCCGCGGCGTCGCGCGTCGGCGAGGAGCGCGCCGGTCCCGCTGAGCAGGACGGCGAGCACCGCGAGCGCGCCGACGCTCGCGCCGGTCGGCGGGAGGCCGCCCCCGCCGGTGGCGCGGAACGCGTTGGTCACGCTCAGATCGACCTCGGCCGCGTCGCCCGTCGGGACGGTGAACTCCTCGGACGTCGGGGCCCCGTCGTCGGGGTCGACCGTGACGCCGGGGCCGCCCGCGACGGTGAGCGTCACGGCCTCGGCGTCGCCGGCGTCCGTCTCGCTGACCGTGCACGTCGCGCCCTGAGGCACGAGCGCGTAGACGGCGGTCCAGTCGTCGTCGGCCGAGAGCGTGCGCTCCGCGCCGCCCGGGATCACGACGTCGGTCTCGACACCGTCGACGTCCCACGTGCACGCGAGGGTGACCACGAACTCGTCGTCGCGGTGCTGGGACGCCCCCGGCCCGGCGAGCTGCTTCGTCACGACGACCTGACCGGCGTCGAACGTGTTCGTGACCGTCACCTGGGCGGGGTCGGCGCCGATGGTGGCGGCCCCGGGCTCGCCGCCCTCCACGGACGCGGACACCGTCGTCGAGGACGCACCTCCCGTCGCGGTCTCCGTGACCACGCACTCCGCCCCGACGGGCAGGCCGTCGAACACGGCGACCTCGCCCCCGGAGATCGTGCGCTCGGCGCCACCCGGGACCTCGATCGGCTCACCCAGGAACGTGCACTCCGCGGTCACCGTGAAGGGTCCGGCGCCGAACGCCTCGCCACCGTCGCCGTCCACGACCTTGGTGACCTCGATCGCGCCGGCGTCGTAGGTGTTGGTCACGGCCGCCTCCACGGGGTCGAGCGCGCTCGACGTCCCCGTGATCACCACCGGGTTGGGGTCGTAGGTCACCCCTGTGGCACCGCCCGTCTCCGTCTCCGTCACGGTGCACGTGTCACCGTCCTGGAGCCCGAAGTAGAGCGCGGGGAACCCGGGCCCGAACCGGCGGTCGGGGCCTCCCGGAATCACGGTCACCGGAGCTCCCTGGGACGTGGTGCACTCCAGGGTCACCGCGTACGGGAACTCGTCGAACGGCACCGCCGCCAGGTACTCCTCGAGCTGCTCCAGCAGCTCGAGCAGCGTCTCCGGGTCGATCGGGCCGTCGGGCACCTCGGGCAGCGGCGGCAGCTCCGGCATCGGGGGCGCGAACTCCGCCGCGTCACCGTCGACCACCTTCCTCACGACGAGCGGTGCCGTGGTGAACGTGTTCTCGACCGCGACGGTGACCGTCGTCGGATCGCCGTCGTCCGCGGGCGGGACGACGATGCCCTCGACGCTCGACCCGTCGACCGGCTCCCCGCCGTCGACGGTGATCTGCGTCGACGAGGCACCGAAGTCGTCCGACTCCGTGAGCGAGCACACCGACCCGACCGGCAGCCCGTCGTACACGACGCTCGCGCCGCCGTCGACCTCGCGGACCGCGCCCCCCGGGATGGTCAGGGCCACGTCCTGGTAGAGGCACTCGAGCGTGAACTCGAACGGGCCAGGCCCGTAGAGCGCGCCGAGACCCGCGAGCTCCTTGTCCACCTGGATGGAACCGATGTCGAAGGTGTTGGTGATGACGACGTTCGCGACGTCGCCGCTGCCGACCGTGACGGTGTCCGGGACGACGACGGAGCCCGTGGCTCCGGCGTCGTCGATCTCCTCGATCTCGCACACTGCGCCGGTCGGCAGGTTCGCGATCTGTGCCGTGAGCGGCCCGGCGCCGCCGAGCACGACCTGGCTGTCGTAGACCGTGCGCGGCTCGCCCGGCCCGTCGCCGTCGTCGTCGTACGTGCAGACCACGGTGACGGTGAACGGGCCGGTCCCGTACGCCGGGCCGCCCGCGCCGTCCACGACCTTCTGCAGTCCGATCGCCCCGACGTCGTACGTGTTGGTCAGCGTCACGTCGTTGGTGCTCGCGCCGAGCACGTCCGGGGTCAGCGTGACGTCGGTCGTCGGACCGTCCGTCGTCACGGGGTGTCCCGGGAGGCCCTGGTCCACGGTGATCGTCACCGACGACGCGTTGCCCGTGCCCGACTCGGTGACGATGCAGACCGAGCCGACGGGCAGGCCCGTGAGCTCGACGGTCTCGCCGTCCTCGATCGGGATGTTCGTCATCGAGTTCTCGGCGTCGTACCCCTCGGCGTAGACGTCCTGCCCGAGGAAGGTGCACTCGACGTCGACCGCGAACGGCCCGAACGGCACGGGGTTCCCGTCCTGGTCCACCGCGTCGGTGACGACCTCCTTGGAGATCTCGATGCTCGACAGGTCGTAGCGGTTGGTGGCCGTGATCGTCGTCGGGTCCTCGGGATCCTGGCTGTCGATCGTCACGGTGCCGACGATCAGCTCGGTCTGCCCGTTGGTCCCGTCCTCCGTGATGGTGCACTCGGCGCCGTAGGGGAGGTTCGGCACGACGACCGGCGTCCCGGGGACGACCGTGATGGGGATCGGGTCCAGCACCGTCTCCACCCAGGTCCCGACCGCCGACGTGCACTGCACGGTCAGGGCGAAGGAGTCGGGCGCGTTCTCGGCGCCCTCGCCCGTCACGACCTTGTTGACCTCGAGCGGCCCGGTCGCCGTGGCGACACCGACCTTGGTGCCCTCGGTGGCGAGCATGGCGAACTCCGTGCCGTTCGGCGCGACGGCGATGCCGGACGCACCGGCGGAGTTCCACGCGATGGACCGGTCGCCGGCCTCGGGCACCTCGGCGGGCGTCGTCGTGGTTCCCTCGAGCGCGACGAACTGGCCCGGCCTGAACAGGTTGTCCGGATCCATCTCGACCACAGCCTTGATCGCCGTGATCTGCGCATACGTGTCGGCGCTGGTACCGGCAGTCAGCTCGACCCAACCGGTCGTCGGGTCGTCGGTCGGGCACAGCGGCTCGTTGAGCGGGTCGTTGATGTCGTCCATGCAGTAGTCGTCGACGGTCGTGTAGTAGAACGTCGTCGTGCTGCCCTCCGGCGCGTTGACCATCGTCGGCGGCGGGTCGTTCGTCAGCAGCGGAGCCCAGGCAGACCCACGGGCCTCGTCGACGGCGTACGAGCCCGTGTCGCCCTCCGCGGGCAGCCGGTCGTAGAGCACCACCTTGTCGAGCGGCAGGTTGCCCACGTTGTCCACGCGGATGCGCCAGGTCTCGTTCTGCCCCGGCGGGATGATCGGCGTGCACGGGTAGGCGTAGAAGCCGTCCGCGTCCACGGGCTCGCAGTCCTCGGCGCCCACACCGCCGGGCGGCGGCTGCGCCGGGTCGACGATGAAGCCGAGCGGGTACTGGCCGTCCGTCGCCTTGACGTACTTCGACTGCGCGATCGCCGCGCCCGGGATGGTCGTGACGTCCGAGTCGGCCTCGCACGCCCCGGTCTCCTCGTTCAGCCGGGTGACGCACTCGTCCCACGGGCGGTCGCCGGTCACCCCGGCGGTGTTGCGCACCACCGTGCCCGCGTCGAGCGTGACGCGGAACTGGACCTGGACCGTGATCGTGTACGTCTGGCCCACCTCGAGGACGGTGCCCTCGGGGAAGGTGAACGTCAGGCCGGCGAGGTTGCCGTCCTGGTCCACCGTCACGTCCGCGGCGTCTGTGGGCATGGGGGTGCCGTTGGCGGGGTCGGGCGCGTCCCCGGCGAGCGCGTAGGAGAACGGCTCGGCGACGTCCGCCAGGCGCAGCTGCGGCCCGTCGGCGTCGGCGGGCATCGGGTCGTCGAGGATCACCGGGTCGTAGATCGCCCGGTCCCCGGTGTTCGTCACGGCGATGTGCATGGGCACGACGGCGTCGGGCGCCTCGGTCCCGCCCGTGACGGTCCCGTCGAAGTCCTTGACGATCTGGACCCCGTTCGTCGCGTGCTGGTAGAGCATCGAGGCGGCCGCGTCGTCGTCGTCGGACACCGGGACCGTCCCACCGGTGCCCGGGTCGACGACGAGGTCGGCCCCGGTCACCGTGCCCTGGACGTCGTTGCTCGCCACACCGGGGGCGTCCTCCCCCGGCGCCGGCGCGTTCGCCGCGAGGTCGGGCAGCACGGGTCCCCCCGTACGGAGGTCGTCGCGCCGCAGGATCTGGATCGGGATCGGCTGCGTCGGGGTCGCCGGGTTCTCCCAGATGGCGCCGTCGGCGCGCGTGAACGTGAACCGCAGGCCCTGCACCTCCGACGGCTCGACGCCGTCGGGCAGCGCGAACGTGCCAGCGGGCTCACCGGTGACCCAGGCGCCCCCCGTCACCGTGACGCCGTCGGCGTCACCCGTGAACGTTCCTCCGGTGAACGCGTCCACCTGGACCTGGTCGATCGGGGTGACCAGGGCGGCGCTCGGGTCGAAGCCGACGACGTCGTACTGGTTCCAGAACTGCGGCTCGTCGTCGGTGAGCACCATCTCCACGGCGCGCGACGGACCGAGCGGCTGGCCGGTGAGCGTCATGACGACGGGCGTCTCCGACTGGTTCGCGCCGTGGAAGGGCTCGACCACCGTGGCGGGGTCGAAGGACTTCTCCACCGCGAGCTCGATGCCCGCGGTCTGGAGGGTCATGTCCGCGTCGTCGTTCGCGAGGCGGACGTCCTGGTCCGTGCCGCCGGGGTCGTTGATCGTCGCCGCGGACCCGTTCGGCACGGGGTTCTCGTCGACGACGATCACACCGTCGTCGCCGTAGACCGGTTCGCCCGTGTACCGATCGGTCTCGCGGAGCTGGAGCGTGAGGATCATCGACCCCGAGGCGCCCGGCTCCACCAGGCCGTCGTAGGCGACCTCGATGCCGACGACGTCCGCCAGGACACCGGGCGCGAGCGCCTCGGCCTCCGCCTCGTCGAACGTCGCGGTCTCGCCCTGGGCGTTGGTCAACGTCACCGTGGTCGACGTCGCACCCTCCGGCGGGGTGAGCGCGAGCGCGGTCAGGGTGAACGTGTCGAACGGGTGCGTCCCCGGGGCGGTCTGCACCGTGCCCGACCCCTGGTCCGCGGGGTCGACGAGGCGGAGCTGGTCCACCTTCGCGTTCGAGGCGTTGGTGCCCGTGACGGTGACCGTGGTCGACGGGTAGAACTCGGCCGGCGTGTCCGGCGGGGGCACGGAGATCGGGCCGCCCGTCCAGTCCTTGGTCACCGTGACGTTGAGCGGCTGGTCGATGATCAGCACGTTGTCGTCGTCCGCGTCGGTGAACTCCTCGCCGTCGAACGTCGCCGTGCCCTCGGCGACGTCGTTGACGAGTCCCGGGTCGTCGGTGTTGTACAGCGTGCCGTTCGTGGAGCCGAGCGCGGGAGAGCCGTCGCTCCGCTTGTCGTCCCGGACGTCGAACGTCAGGTCCAGGTGGCGACCGTCCGCCTGGGTCGACCGCGCCACACCGTCGCCGGCCGCGGGCGCGAGCGGGTCGCTCGGCGTGGCGGACCGGGAGGGCGACTCCGTGTACGTCAGGCGCACGGAGGTCGCGTCCTCCTGCTCCTGCGGCGTCAGCGTGTACCCGGGGAACCCGCCGTCGCACGGGCACGGGTCGCCCGAGGCCGGGACCCAGGCGCCGCCGACGAAGAGCTCGACGCTCTCGACCTGGTCGTACTGGATCAGCGGGTCGTCGACGGCCACGCTCACGAGGTCGAAGGCGTCGTAGAAGGAGTCGGCGATGTCGGTCGTCTCAGGGTTCTGGATGTCCGAGACGACCATCGGGTCCACTCCCGTGAAGCCGCCCGTCGACCAGGTGATCTGTGCCGTCACCTGGTCGTCGGAGCGTGCCAGCACGCTCACGGGCTGCTCCCCGAGGAAGGCCTTGTCGATGAAGTCGCCCGGGCCGTCGCCGTCGACCGGGAACGGGTCCACGGTGGCGCAGCCCTCGGCGGGTTCGGTGGGGTCGACGGTGCCCGACGACGCGCTGGAGGCGCCGCAGTTCTCGACCGGGTCGTCCCAACCCTCGGGGCCTGTGAACTCCGCGACGAAGTTCGGCTGGAAGGAGGTCCCCGGCGGAAACCCGTCCGCCGTGGAGTCGTAGACGAACTGGACGCCCTGCGCGCCGTCGGGCAGGTCACAGCTCACCGTCGTCGGGCCGGTGATCGGGCTCCCGCAGTCGGGGGCCTCGACCCACTCCGAGCCGTCCCAGTAGTTGACCGTCAGCGTCGAGCCAGCGGGGACGTCCGTGCTCCGCACCGACGTCGCCACGAAGTGGTCCCAGAACGCGTCAGGGTCGTTCGGGTCCGTCGGGTCGGAGATGACGACCTGGTCGGCGTTCGTGGTGGACCCGTCGGGGCCGAAGGGCAGGAGCTGGCTCGGGAGCTGGACGATGACGCTCTGACCCGGGACCGCGGGGATCGTCGACGGGGAGATGAGCTTGTCCGTGCTCGTCGCGAGCCGGTCGTTCAGCGTCACCAGCTCGGCGTCGGCCGTCGTGTTCGCGTTGGGGACCTCGGCGGAGATCTCGTTGGGGTGCGTGACGTCCTCAGGGTCCTGGTCCGGGTCGGTGTCCGCGGTGAACGGGATGACCGCGGCTCCCCCGGTGACGATGTTCCCGGTGAACTCGACGCTGAACCCGACGACCTCGCACCCGCCGGGCGGGTCCGGCAGCGTGTTCGGCGCGGTCGCCGGGATCGGGTCGGTCGTCGTGCCGTCGGCGCACGTGAACGTCACCGCTGCCGCGGTCGCGTTCGACGGCCACTGCACGCCCGCGCCGGCGCCGTCCGTGCCCCAGCCGGTGAACGTGATCGGGTCGTCGCCCTCGAACGGGCTCGGCGTGCCCGGCGCTGGCTCGGTGATCGTCAGGGACGTCACGGGCGTGCCGGTGTTCGTGCCGCCGAGCGTCACCGTCGTCGGCTCGCCCGCACTGACCGTGGCCGGGTCGAAGGTCTTCGACGCCGTGACGGAGTTGTTCGGGGGCGTGATGACGTACGCGTCCTCCGCGGTCGTCGGGTCGGACTGGCCCTCGGGGTGAGTCACGAAGGACGACGTGTCGTTGGTGACGGTCGTCGGGTCGGTGAGGTCCTCGACCGCGTCGCTCTGCTGGACGTTCACCGGGATCGTCGCCGTCGCGCCGGGCTGGATGTCGCCGCTGAACGTGTAGCGCACGCCCTGCACCGTCGCCGGGTCGACCGAGTCGTCGAGCGGCTCCCACGAGTCGCCGTCCCAGTACTCCTCGGTCACGGTGTCGGCGTTCGAGGGCAGCGTGATGTCGCCGGTGCTCACGTACTCGAGGTACGTGAACGGGTTCGGGTCGGCGGTCGGGTCCACCGGGTCCTGGATCACCAGGGTGTCCACGGGGTCGTTCGACTCGTTCGTCGACCCGATCGTCATCGTCGCGGGGGTGCCGGGCGCGGCGAGCGCACCCTCGGGCTCGATCGTCTTGGTCGTCGTGGAGTCGAGGACGAGCGGAACGACCGGCGTGATGTCGTCGCTGGCCTGGTTCTGCGCGGCGTTGTCCGAGACGACGGTCGCCGTGTTCGTGATCGTCACGCCGTTGGCCGAGTACGGGATGTCCTCGGAGACCTGGGCGGTGATGAGGATCTGCACCTGGCCGCCGTTGGGCACGCTGTCTGCGGTGTACGTCACGGTGTCGGCGTCCGTGTCCGCGACGAGGTTCGCGCCGGTCGCGCCACCGCCGCTCTGGATCGACGCGCTCACCAGCTCGATGTTGTCCGGCATCGGGTCGGTCATCGTGGTCGGGACGCAGGGCGCCGCGTTCGGGTCGGAGCACGACACGGTCACGACCCACTGCACCTGCTGCCCCGGCTCGTAGGGCCCGGTGCTGAGCTCGACCTTCTGGATGCCCCACGTCGCGGCCGACGCCGGAACGGTCGGCACGAGGACCAGCGGCAGCGCGAGCAGGAGAGAACCGAGGGTCGCCCACGTGCGCCGGAGGCGTCTGGCCCGCCGTTCGGCCCGCCCGCGCGTCCCTCGCGTCGTCCCGTCGCTCGCCCACGCGTTCGCCATGCTGTCGCCCTCCGGTCACGCCTGCCCCTGAGCGCACGCCAGCGTGCGCCTCGTCGCTACGACCTTGACACAGGGCCTTCACTTCGTCGCGGCGAAGGGGACAGCCGCCGGGGACCGTGGTCCCGGCACGACGACGCCGTGTCGCGAGTCGTCGGGGCTCGTGACGCGGGCGTCGGTCGGTCAGGGCGTGACGATCGCGAAGTTCGGGTCGCCCGCGTCGAGGACTGCCGTCAGACGCCCGAGCACGCCGGCATCGCCCGACACCTCGATCCCCGCGGCAGAGAGGGCGTCCGGCGTCGCCGCACCGGCGGCGAGCGCCGGGAGCGCGGCCCTCGTCGTGGTGAGCGTCGCGTCGGCGTCGCCGCGCTGTGGTGCGCCGCTGTAGGTGAGCACGCCGTGGCGCAGCCAGAGGCGGTACCGCTCGTCGGCGTCGGTGAGCACGACGTCGACCGACAGGTCCTCGTCCCACGCGCGCGGGCCGTCGACCTGCACGGCGAGCGCGTCGAACAGCATGGTCGGGGTGAGCGAGGCGACGATGTCGGGAGCCGACGTCGCCGTCGGAGTACCGAACGCGCCGTCGCGCAGCTCGGTGGCCCCCGACAGGTAGACGCTGCGCCACGTCCCGTTCTCCGAGCCGTAGCCGAGCTGCTCGAACGTGTCGGCGAGGAGGTCGCGCGCCGCGGCGTGGTCCGGCTCGGCGAACACGACGTGGTTGAGCAGCTCCGCGACCCAGCGGAAGTCCCCGGCGTCGAACGCCACTCGCGCCTTCTCCACGACGGCGTCTGCACCGCCGCCGAGATCGACGTAGCGCCTCGCCTTCTCCACCGGGGGGTGCTCCCACAGGTGCGCGGGGTTGCCGTCGTACCACCCCATGTAGCGCTGGTAGATGGCCTTGACGTTGTGGCTCACGGATCCGTAGTAGCCGCGCGCGTGCCACGCGTTCTCGAGCGCGGGTGGCAGGACGATCTGCTCCGCGATCTCCGGGCCGGTGAGGCCCTGGTTCAACAGGCGCAGCGTCTGGTCGTGCAGGTAGCCGTAGAGGTCACGCTGCAACGAGAGGTACTCGCGGATCCGCTCGTTGCCCCACGTCGGCCAGTGGTGCGACGCGAAGACGACCTCGACCTCGCCGCCGAACAGGTCGATCGACTCGGTGAGGTAGTGCGACCACACGTGCGGGTCTCGGACCACGGCACCCCGCAGGGTCAGCAGGTTGTGCAGCGTGTGGGTCGCGTCCTCCGCCGCGCACAGGGCCTTGTGGTCCGGGAACCAGATGAGCATCTCCGACGGCGCCTCGGTGTCGGGCGCCATCTGGAAGACCATCCGGACGCCGTCGACCATCTCCTCCTGCCCGGTGGTCGTGATCCACAGGGTCGGTGGGATGAGCGTGACGGTCCCGGTCGAGGTCGTCTGGCCCAGGCCGGCGCCGACCTGGCCCTGCGGACCCCGCGCGAGCGCAGCACCGTACATGTAGC
Organism: Cellulosimicrobium cellulans; assembly: GCF_042723955.1. Taxonomy (GTDB): domain Bacteria; phylum Actinomycetota; class Actinomycetes; order Actinomycetales; family Cellulomonadaceae; genus Cellulosimicrobium; species Cellulosimicrobium cellulans_H. Next base: position 36,735 of record NZ_JBHXIC010000012.1, read on the forward strand.
CCGCGCGCCGCGACATCGCCGTCCCTGCGTAGACGTTCTCCGCCACGGCGTGCTCGGTGAAGCCCTCCGGCGCGACGACGGGCACGCGGCCGGAGTCGACGTCCTCCTGGGTCGTGACGCCCTTGACACCGCCGAAGTGGTCGACGTGCGAGTGCGTGTAGATGATCCCCGTGACCGGCCGATCGCCCCGGTGCTCGCGGTACAGGGCCAGCGCCGCAGCGGCCGTCTCCGTCGAGATGAGCGGGTCGAGCACGATCACACCGGTGCTGCCCTCGATGAACGTCACGTTGGACAGGTCGAACCCGCGCGCCTGGTAGATCCCCTCGACGACCTCGAAGAGACCCTGCTCGGCGACGAGCCTCGACTGCCGCCACAGGCTCGGGTTCACCGTGTCCGGCGCGTCGCCCTCGAGGAACGCGTAGGTGTCGTTGTCCCAGACGACCCGGCCATCGTCCGCCGTGATCGCGTTGGGCTCGCGCCGCGCCACCAGGCCGCGCGTCGCGTCGTCGAAGTCGCGGGTGTCCGAGAAGGGGAGCGTCTGGAGGAGAGCAGTGTTCTGCGCGACGATCGCGGGCGTCGCTGGCTTCGGAGTCGACATGGTTCGGAGCATCGCAGCGCCGTCCCGATCGTGCATCCGGAACAGTCGGGCCGGCGGGTCAGCCCGCGGACGGGTCGACGCGCTCACCGACGGTGTGGACGACGACGACCTCGGGCTGCCACGGGACGAGGTCGTCGACCCGTCCTGGAGCGTGCCGACGTCCGGCAGGCCGCCCGGGCTGCGCACCTCGACGACGAGGTCCTGGCCCTGCCAGCGCACGTCGTCGACCGTCGCGCCGTCCGTCTCGCCGACCCACGCCTCCGCGGCCGCGCGGCTCTGGCTGAGCCAGAGGTTCGGACAGCGCGGCCTGCACGGTGTTCGCCACCATCGGCACGGCGACGACCAGCACCGCGACGAGGGCCACGACAGCCGCGGTCCGGCGCCGGGGTGCGGCGGCACCTGCCCGCGCCGCCCGCGCGTCGTGCAGGTAACCGACGCCGGAGAAGACGACGGTCGCCGCGACGACGAGCGCGACGGCGTTGGACACGAACAGCAGGAGCGCGCCCGCCGCGAGCGCCGGCTGGCCCTCCCCGAGGCAGACCCCGACGACACCGAGCGGCGGCACGAGCGAAATGGCGATGGCGATCCCCGGCAGGACGTCGGCGAGGTCCCTGCGCGCGAGCGCGATCGCGCCGGCGAACCCGGTCGCGAAGGCCGCGGCGAGGTCCCCGATGCCGGGGGACGTGCGCCCCGTGACCTGGGAGTTGGTCACGACGTCCGACGTGGCGGGCAGCACGAGCGTCACGAGCAGGCCGAACACGACGACGGTCACGAGCCCGCCCCCGACGTACGCGACCGATCGCAGCACCTGGGACCGGTCGCCGGCGACGACGCCGAGCCCGACCCCGAGGATCGGCGTGGAGAGCGGCGCGACGATCATGGCGCCGATCACCGTCGCCGTGGAGTCCGTGACGACCCCGGCCACCGCGATGACGCCGGACAGGACGAGCATCGTCCAGAAGGCGGAGCGCTTTGCGCGCACGTCGCCGACGTCGAGGTCGAGCCGGTCCGCGACCTTCGCGAGCGGTCGTCGCTGCGCGGTGGGCACGAGGAGTCGCAGCACACGCCCCTGCTGCTCTGCCGGCCGGTGCGGCGCAGGCGCGGGTCCGAGGTCGACGGGGTCGGGCATGGCGCCTCCACGGGGACGGCACGGGACGTCGCCCGTGGCGGCTCGAACAGTAGAACGGCGCCCAGGACGGCGCCACCGACGTCCCGGGCCGACGTCGCCGGCGGGACCGGCTACGACGTCGTGGAGGTGACCGAGCAGCGGCTGAAGCCGAACACGATCATCACGACGCCGAACTTGGACGTCATCTACGGGCCGGCCTTGCACACTCATATCGATGGGTGTCAATATAGACACATGTCGATACAGAACCTGATCGTCGTCGGGTCCGGTCCCGCGGGGTACACCGCGGCGATCTACGCGGCGCGCGCGGGGCTGGCCCCGCTCGTGCTCGCGGGCTCCGTGACCGCCGGCGGTGCGCTGATGAACACGACGGACGTGGAGAACTTCCCCGGCTTCCCCGACGGGATCATGGGCCCGGACCTCATGGAGAACATGCGCAAGCAGGCCGAGCGGTTCGGCGCGCGCATCGAGTGGGACGACGCCACGCTGCTCGACCTGCAGGGACCGGTCAAGACCGTCGTGACGGGCAACGGCCAGACCTACCGCGCCCGCGCGGTCATCCTCGCGACCGGGTCCGCCTACCGCGAGCTCGGCCTGGACGACGAGAAGCGCCTCTCCGGGCGCGGGGTGTCCTGGTGCGCGACGTGCGACGGGTTCTTCTTCCGCGACCAGCACATCGCCGTCGTCGGCGGCGGGGACTCCGCGATGGAAGAGGCCACGTTCCTGACCCGGTTCGCCGAGAAGGTCACCCTCGTCCACCGCCGCGACGAGCTGCGCGCGTCGAAGATCATGGCCGACCGCGCGCTGGGCGACCCCAAGATCGACTTCGCCTGGAACAGCGAGGTCGCCGGCATCGGCGGCGAGAACAAGGTCGAGGGCCTCACGCTGCGCGACACCGTGACCGGCGAGGAGCGCGAGCTGCCCGCGACCGGCCTGTTCGTCGCGATCGGGCACGAGCCCCGCACCGAGCTCGTCAAGGGTCAGATCGACCTGGACGACGAGGGCTACATCCAGGTCCTCGGACGCACCACCGCGACCAACCTCGAGGGCGTGTTCGCGTGCGGCGACGCCGTCGACCACACCTACCGCCAGGCCATCACCGCGGCCGGCTCCGGGTGCGCCGCCGCGCTCGACGCGCAGCGCTACCTCACCGAGCTCGCCGACGCCGCCGGCCTCGCGGACCTCGCCGGCACCCCGCAGACCCCGAACCCCGACGAGCTGCCCGAGGCGCTGGAGGCGGTCCGATGAGCACCGTGACGGTCACCGACGACACCTTCGACGAGGTGGTCCTGGCCTCGGGAGCGCCCGTCCTGGTGGACGTGTGGGCGACGTGGTGCGGCCCGTGCCGCCAGGTCGCACCGATCCTCGAGGAGCTCGCCGAGGAGTACGGCGGCAGGATCACGATCGCCAAGCTCGACGCCGACGCCAACCCGAGGACCGTCGCTGCGGCCGGTGTCGTGTCGATCCCGACGCTGAACTTCTACTCCGCCGGCCGGCTCGTGAAGTCGATCGTGGGTGCGCGGCCGAAGCAGGCGCTGGTCGCCGAGATCGAGGAGGTCCTGGCGTGAGCGACCGGGCCGCCACCACGCGCGGGCGCCTGTCGACGCTGGACCGGTGGCTGCCGGTGTGGATCGGGCTCGCGATGGTCGCGGGCCTGGTCCTGGGCCGGTTCGTCCCGGCGCTGTCGGACGTCCTCGCGGCGATGGAGGTCGGTGGGATCTCCGTCCCCATCGCCCTCGGCCTGCTGGTGATGATGTACCCCGTGCTGGCCAAGGTCCGCTACGACCGCGTCGGCGCGGTCACGGGCGACAAGAAGCTCCTGGTGTCTTCCCTGGTGCTGAACTGGCTCGTCGGGCCGGCGCTGATGTTCGCCCTGGCGTGGGTCTTCCTGCCGGACCTGCCCGAGTACCGCACCGGGCTGATCATCGTCGGCCTGGCCCGGTGCATCGCCATGGTCGTCATCTGGAACGACCTGGCGTGCGGAGACCGGGAGGCGGCCGCGGTGCTGGTCGCGATCAACTCCGTGTTCCAGATCGTCGCGTTCTCCCTGCTCGGGTACTTCTACCTCACGGTGCTCCCGGGGTGGCTGGGCCTGGACACCCAGGGCCTGGACGTGTCGGTGGGGCAGGTCGCGCTCAACGTGCTCGTCTTCCTCGGCCTGCCGCTGGCCGCCGGGTTCGCCTCGCGCCTGGTCGGCGAACGCGCCAAGGGCAGGGCCTGGTACGAGGACCGGTTCCTGCCCGTCATCGGGCCGTGGGCGCTGTACGGGCTGCTGTTCACGATCGTGCTGCTGTTCGCCCTGCAGGGCGACGCCGTCACGTCCAACCCCCTCGACGTCGCGCGCATCGCGCTCCCGCTGCTGGTGTACTTCGCGGCCATGTGGGGCATCGGCGTCGTCGTCGGCAAGATGCTCACCCTCGGCTACGCACGATCCACCACGCTCGCGTTCACCGCTGCGGGCAACAACTTCGAGCTCGCGATCGCCGTCGCCATCGGCACCTTCGGCGCGACCTCCGGCCAGGCTCTGGCCGGTGTGGTCGGCCCGCTCATCGAGGTCCCCGTCCTGGTGGGTCTCGTCTACGTCTCGCTGTGGGTCGCGCGCCGCTGGTTCGCCATCGACCCCTACGCCACCACGACCCCTGCACGCGAGCTGGAAGAGGTGAGGTCATGACCACCATTCCCTTGACTGTCGCGGACCCCGACTGCGCCCCGCAGATCGAGGCGCACGCGATCGGGACCGAGGTCGCCGGTGCCGTCGCGGTCACGCTCAAGGCCCTCGCCGAGCCGCTGCGCCTGCGGATGCTGTCGTTCATCGCGACCTCACCCGCCGGGGAGGCGTGCGTGTGCGACCTCGCCGCGCTGACGGACGTGTCCCAGCCCACCGTCTCCCACCACCTCAAGGTGCTGCGCGACGTCGGGGTGCTGGCCTCCGACCGGCGCGGCACCTGGGTCTGGTACCGCATCACCCCCGGGTACAAGGCCGCGGTCTCCACCCTGCTGGAGTCGTTCGCCCCGGCCGCGCTCGAGGCCCTGGTCGCCCCGCACGAGCTCACCGGCCTGGAGGACGTCGACGCCGCGCTCGACCACCTCGCGACCGACCTCACCGCCCACCACCCCAGCCTCGGGGCCGACGTGGTGCTGGCCACCGTGCGCGAGTCCTACACGGCCCTGGCCCGCTCGGCCACCGTCTCGGCGCACCTGCTCACCCTCACCGAGCGGTTCGCCCGCCAGCGCCTGGCCGACCTCACCCGCGAGGCCGGGGCCCGCCCGCAGGTGCTGTTCGTCTGCGTCGCCAACGCCGGCCGCTCCCAGCTCGCCGCCGCCCTGGTGCGCCGCTACGCCGGCGACCGGGTCGTGGTCCGCTCGGCCGGCTCGACCCCGGCCGCGGACGTGCACCCCGCCGTGCGCCCCGAGCTCGCCGCGCTCGGCACCACCGACGGCGAGGCCTACCCCAAGCCGCTGACCGACGACGCGGTCCGCGCCGCCGACGTCGTGATCACCATGGGCTGCGGCGACGTGTGCCCGGTCCTGCCCGGCACGCGGTACGAGGACTGGCTCGTGGGCGACCCCGCCCTCGCCTCCCCGGCCGGGGTCGCCGCGATCCGCGCCGAGCTCGACACCCGCGTGCGCACCCTGCTCACCGACCTCCTGCCCGACCTCAACCTGCCCGCAGCCTGACCCCCTCATCCCGGGAGACCACCATGACCGACACCACCGCCACGAAGCCGTCCGCCCTGTTCGTCTGCGTCCACAACGCCGGCCGCTCCCAGATGGCCGCCGGCTACCTGCGCGCGCTGTCCGGCGGGGCCGTCGAGGTCCGGTCGGCCGGGTCCGCCCCGGCCGACCAGATCAACCCCGTCGCCGTCGAGGCCATGCTCGAGGAGGGCATCGACCTCCGCGCCGAGCAGCCCAAGGTCCTCACGACCGAGGCCGTGCAGGCCTCCGACGTCGTGATCACCATGGGCTGCGGCGACGCGTGCCCGATCTTCCCCGGCAAGCGCTACGAGGACTGGCAGCTCGCCGACCCCGCCGGTCAGGGCATCGAGGCCGTGCGCCCCATCCGCGACGAGATCCGCGGCCGCGTGCTCACCCTGCTCGACGAGCTCGGCGTCGCGCCCGTCCGGGACGCGACCGCCTGACACCCGTCCGAGGAGTCGGGCTCACGCCTCCTGGCCGTCGCCCGAGCGCCCGTGCGCGACGCCCGTCGCGAACCCGACGCCGGCCGGCGCCCCGACACCGAGCGTGACCAGCTGCGGCTCGGCCGGCGCGGTGCCGCAGCACGACCCGCCCGCGCTCTCGCCGTCGGCCTCCAGCGCCAGGTCGCTCGAGCAGACGCCCGTCGCGGGCAGGTCCAGCTCGACCGCGTCGGCCGCGGCGCGGTCCCCGGCGAGGGCCGCGGCGATCGAGCGCACCTGCTCGTACCCCGTGGCGAGCAGGAAGGTCGGCGCCCGCCCGTAGGACTTCATGCCCGCGAGGTAGAAGCCGTCGTCGGGGTGGGACAGCACCTGCTCGCCGTGCGGGGGGACCGTCCCGCAGGAGTGCTGGTTCGGGTCGATGAGCGGAGCCAGCGCCGACGGCGCCTCCACGACCGGGTCGAGGTCCAGGCGCACCTCGCGCAGCATGTCGAGGTCCGGGCGGAAGCCGGTCGCGTTGACGATCTGGTGCACGTCGAGGTGCAGCGCGCCGTCGCGGGCCGTCCCGAGCACCTGGACGGTCTCCCCGTCGGGCACGAGGCGCTCGATCGAGACGCGCGTGAGCAGGGTCAGGCGCCCCGCCTCCACGGCGGCGCGCAGGCGGGTGCCGAGCAGGCCGCGCGCGGGGAGCTCGTCGTCGGACCCACCGCCGAACAGGCGACGCGCGGACCCGCCCCGGATCGCCCACGTGATCCTCGTCCCCGGCTCGGCCTCGGCGAGCTCGACGAGGCTCAGCAGGGTGTTCGCCGCCGAGTGCCCCATCCCGACCACGAGCGTGTCCCGGCCGGCGAACCGGTCGCGCTGGGACCCGAGGACGTCGGGCAGCGGCCCCGTCACGAACCCGGCCGCCTGCGCCTCCCCGGCGGCCGGGAGACCGGACACGCCCAACGGGTTCGAGGTCGCGAACGTGCCCGAGGCGTCGATCACCGCGCGCGCCAGCACGTCGCGCACGACGCCGTCACCGTCGACCGTGCGCACCCGGTAGCCGCGGCGCTCCCGCCCGAGCGACTGCGTCTTGTCCGCCCCGTCGCGGGCGACCGCGAGCACCCGCACCCCGGTGCGCAGCCGCGCGGAGATCTCCGGCGTCGCCGCCAGCGGGGCCAGGTACCGCCCGACGAGCTCCCCGCCTGTCGGCAGGGTGTCCGGGTCCGGCGCCACCCAGCCGGTCGGCTTCAGGAGGCGCCGCGCGGCGGCGTCCACGTCGTACCGCCACGGCGAGAACAACCGGACGTGCCCCCACGACGCGATCGCCGCACCCGGGCCCTCGCCCGCCTCCAGCACGACCGGCTCGAGCCCCCGCTCCAGCAGGTGCGCCGCCGCCGCCAGACCCACCGGACCCGCCCCGACCACCACGACCGGCAGCTCGTCCCGCACGACCTCGCTCATCACCGCTCCTCACACATTGAAGACTGTCGATGCGAGCATCGTGAGGCCACATATCGATGTTTGTCAATCTGTGCGACGATGGTGGTCATGACGACGACAGAGCTCCCCCTCGCGCCCACCGCGAGCGCCACGGGGTGCTGCGCGCCGGACGCGACGACCGCCGTCGACCCCGAGGCGGCCCGCGGGCTGGCCCGCGCGTTCAAGGCGCTCGCCGACCCGGCCCGGGTCCAGCTGCTCGCGATCGTCGCCGCGCAGGAGGGCCGCGAGGCGTGCGTCTGCGACCTCACCGCCCCGGTCGGCCTCTCCCAGCCCACGGTGAGCCACCACCTCAAGATCCTCGTGGACGCCGGCTACCTCTCCCGCGAGCAGCGCGGCCGCTGGGCGTACTACGCGGTGGTGCCCGGCGCCGTCGACGAGGTCGCTGCGGCGCTCGTCGCCACGGCCGGCACCTGACGGCGCCGAGCGGCGGCGGGCCGCGCCGCCGTCAGTGGCCCGCGGTGACCCGTCCCGCGAGCCGTTCCAGGCGTTCGGTCGTGTCGGCGTTGGCGCCGACGATGGTGACGGTCTTGCCCTTGGCCTCGTACCGGGAGCGGATCGCGTCGAGCGTCGCGACGGTGGAGGCGTCCCAGACGTGCGCCCGGCTCATGTCGATGACGACCCGCGGCGGGTCGCCCGCGTAGTCGAACTGGTAGACGAGGTCGTTGGAGGAGGCGAAGAACAGCTCGCCCTCGACGGCGTAGGTGCGGGTGCCGTCGTCGGCCCCCGGTCCGGGCTGGGCGTCCAGGCGCGTGACGGTGGTGAGGTGCGCGACGCGGCGAGCGAAGAGCACCGTCGCCACGAGGACGCCCACGACCACCCCGTAGGCGAGGTTGTGGGTCCACACGGTCACGACGACGGTGGCGAGCATGACGGCGGTCTCGGACTTCGGCATCCGCCGCAGGGTGCTCGGCCGGACCGAGTGCCAGTCGAACGTGCCGACGGAGACCATGACCATCACGGCCACGAGGGCGGCCATGGGGATGATTGCGACGACGTCGCCGAGGCCGACGACGAGGATCAGCAGGAAGACGCCGGCCAGGAACGTCGAGATGCGCGTGCGCGCCCCGGAGACCTTCACGTTGATCATCGTCTGGCCGATCATGGCGCACCCGCCCATGCCGCCGAAGAAGCCGGTGACGATGTTGGCGGCGCCCTGACCCCAGGCCTCGCGCGTCTTGTTCGAGTGGGTGTCGGTGACGTCGTCGACGAGCTTCGCGGTGAGCAGGGACTCGAGGATGCCGACGAGCGCCATCGCGAGCGCGTACGGGGCGATGACCTGGAGGGTCTCGAGGCTGAGCGGCACGTCGGGGAGGAACAGCGAGGGCAGGGACTCGGGCAGCTCGCCCTCGTCGCCCACGGTCGGGACGTGGATCGCCGCGAGCACGGTCGCCGCGGTGAGCAGCACGATCGCGACGAGCGGCGCGGGGACGACCGTCGTCCAGCGCGGCAGGAGCACCATGATCGCGATGCCGACGGCGACCAGCGGGTAGACCATCCACGGCACGCCCTGCAGGTGCGGGAGCTGGGACAGGAAGATGAGGATCGCCAACGCGTTGACGAAGCCCACCATGACCGAGCGCGGGATGAACCGCATGAGCCGGGCGACCCCGAGGAGCCCCAGGACCACCTGGATGACCCCCGCGAGGATCACCGTGGCCACAAGGTAGTCGATCCCGTGCTCGCGCGCGACGGGGGCGATGACGAGCGCGACCGCGCCCGTGGCGGCGGAGATCATCGCCGGGCGTCCACCGAGGAACGCGATCGACACCGCCATGGTGAACGAGGCGAAGAGACCGATCCGGGGGTCGACCCCGGCGATGATCGAGAACGCGATCGCCTCGGGGATGAGCGCGAGCGCGACGACCAGGCCCGCCAGGACCTCGGTCTTGAGCCGCCGCGGAGACCTCAGCGCGGCGAGGACGGAGAAGGACTCGTCCGCCTCGGGCGCGCCGGAGACGGGCCGCGGCGTCGGGGTGGGGTCGGGCTGGGTGGGGTCGGGCTGGGTGGCGCGGACGTCGTCAGGCACGCGGAGATTCCTTCAGGGTCGACGGGCGCGGCGCGCCCCGGGGCCGGGCCGGGCGGCACGGTCCCGTCGGACAGGACGGGGGCACGCCACGCTGCGCGCGAAGAATGAGGGCGGCGGCGAGGGTCCTCGGGAGCGGGGAGCGGAGGAGTCGAGCCGTTCGGAACTCTACCCTAACGTGAGGGTAGGGTCGGAGCCCGCCCGCGGCACGAGAGAATCGGGACCATGGACGAGCCCACCGGTACCTTCCCGGCCACGATGCACATCGGCGCCGTGGCCTCCCGCACCGGCCTGTCGCTGCGCACGCTGCGCCACTACGACGAGGTGGGGCTCGTCCGTCCCTCGGGTCGCTCCGACGGCGGCTTCCGCCTGTACACCGAGCAGGACGTCGAGCGGCTGCTCGTCGTGCGCCGCATGAAGCCGCTCGGGTTCACGCTCGAGGAGATGGCCGACCTGCTCGAGATCTCCGACCGGCTCGCCGCGGGCGACGTCGACTCCCGGCTGCGGGAGCGCCTCGCCGTGTACGTCGGGACCGCCGAGGAGCGCCGGGCCGACCTCGCGCGCAAGCTCGACATGGCCGACGAGTTCATCGCGGTCCTCAAGGCGCGCTGAGGCACCACCGGTCGCGACGGGACCCACGGGGACCCGCGCGATCCGCCCGCACGGTCGGGACACCTGCCCCTGGGGCCCGGGACGCCGCCCGGTCGACGCTGCGGGGACCGCCGCGGCACGTGGCGGGCCCCGGCCGCGGGATCAGGCGGCCTCGAACGGAAGGTCGTCCCATGCAGGACAGCTCGCTCACCGCCCCGTCGCCGCTCGCCGGCGAACCCGCCCGCCGCGCTCGCGGCACGTCGCCGCGCGCGTGGGCCTGGACCGGCGTCGTCGCCGGGGCCCTCGGCCTCCTGTCGATCCAGTCGTCCATGGCCCTCGGCGTGAACTGGGAGGAGACCGCCGGGGACGCCGACGCGATCGTCGCCGACCTCGCGGGCCGCACCGGGACGCAGATCCTCTTCCACACCGCGACGATCGCGTGCGCGCTGCTCGTGCTCGTGTTCGCCGCGGGCCTCAAGCGCCGGCTCGACGCGCAGGCTCCCGCCGGGTCGCTCCTGCCGACGGTCGCGGGCTGGGGGCTCGTGCTCGTCTCGGTCGCCGGGCTGCTCGGCTCGGGCCTCGACACGCAGTTCCTCTTCGGCCTCGGCGACACCGCGCTCATCGTCCCGGAGTCGGGCGCGTTCTACTCCGACTGGGTCGCGACGATCCCGTGGCTGTGGGTCGGCGCCGGCGTGTCGGGCGTCGCGCTCGCCGTCGCGGCGCTGCGGCACGCGGCCGCGCCCCGCTGGATCGGCGTCGTCGGGCTCGTGCTCGGCGGCCTCGCGCTCCTCACGGGCGTCTCGCCGCTGCAGTACATGGCGGGCTTCGTCGGGCCGATCTGGCTCGTCGTCACCGCGCTCGGCTTCGCGCTCGGGGACCGGCGCTGAGCACGACCGGCGCGATCGGCAGCACGCGGCGAGATCGGCGCGTCCGGTCGAGGTCGGCGGACCTGACCGCCGACCTGGGCCCGGACCGCCGGTCTCGCCGCCGCCCGCGGCCGGGTGATCTCCCTCCCGGCCCCTTCTCGCCGCGCGTGCCGCGGCCCTACCGTGGGCCCGTGGCCGACCCCGGGCCCGGCCGCGCCGGGATGCCCCGCACGGGCTGGACGATCGGCGTCCTCGCCTGGGTGCTCGGCGTGTCCGCGCTCGCGCTCCAGCTCACCTCCGGGGTGCCCCTGCTGCTGGGCGACCTGCTGTTCGTCGTCGTCGACGCGACCGTCGCGCTCGTCTACGGCACCGTCGCCGCCGTGATCCTCGTGCGACGGACCCACGTCGTCGGGTGGCTCGTCGCGCTCGCGGGGATCGGCGGCGGGGTCGCCGCCCTGGGCGGGGCCTGGCGCAGCTACGCCTCGACCCACCCCGGCCTGCCGCCGCTCGCGCCGCTCGCGGACGCCTACGGGTGGGCGTGGGTCCCCGGGACGGTCGGGCTGTTCGTCCTCGTCCCGTGGTTCGTGCGCGGCGGGCGGCTCGGCGCGGGCGCGTGGTGCGGCGTCGCGGGCGGGGTCGCGTCCGTCGCGTTCTTCGTCCTCGCCCCCACGGACGACCCGCGCCCCGCGATCGCCGGCGTCGTCGTCATGGGGCTCGTCACCGCCGCCGCGACCGCGTGGCGCTGGCGGCACGGGCCCGCGGACGAGCGCCGCGGCCTGGGGCTGCTCGCGCTCGGGACGGCGCTCATGGCCCTGTCCTTCCTCCCGCTGCTCGGCACCTGGGCCAACCCCGACGTCCTCCTCGCGCTGCCCCTCACGCACCTCGCGTGCCAGGCGCTGTTCCCCGCCGCGATCCTCGTGTGCGTGCTGCGCAACCGCCTGTGGGGCATCGACCTCGTGCTGTCGCGCGCGACCGTCGCCGCGATGCTGGCCGTGGGTCTCGCCGTCGTCTACGCGGTCGTCGTCGTGCTCGCGACGACCGTCGTGGACGGCCCGGCAGCGCAGGTCGTCGCGGCGGTCGGGGTCGCGCTCGCGGTGCAGCCGTTGCACACCTGGCTGCGGCACCGGGTCCGCACGCTCGTCTACGGCGAGGGCAACGACCCGGGCCGCGCCGCACTGAGCGTCGGTCGACACCTGTCGTCGGCGTCGACCGCCGACGACCTGGTCGTGAGCCTCGCCGTCGGGGTGCGGGAGGCGCTGCGCCTGGAGAGCGTGACGATCGAACGGTCCGCGGCGGGCCCGACGACGCCCGGTGGCCCGGTGCTCGACGTCGCGTCCGAGCCCGGCTGGTACGGCCCGGTGGGCCCGGCGACCGGCCGGACGGTGTCGCTCCCTGTGGAGCACGGCGGGCGGGTGCTCGGCCGCGTCCACGTGGTCGCGCGGGCGGGCGAGCGCCTCGACGCGCGGACCCGGGATGCGCTCGACCAGCTCCTGCCCGTGCTCGGCGCGGGCCTCGCGCTCGCCCAGGGCGCGCGCGAGCTCGAGGAGGCGCGCGACGCGACGACCCGTGCCCGCCTCGCCGAGCGGCGCGTCATCCGCCGCGAGCTGCACGACGGCGTCGGGCCGTGGCTCGTCGGCCTGCGCCTGGGCCTGCAGGGGGCGCGCAACACGCTCGAGACCGACCCGGGTGCGGCTGCCGCCGTGCTCGACGCCCTCGGCGCCGAGGTGGCGCAGCGCGTCGAGGACGTCCGCGCCCTCTCCCGCAGCCTCCTGCCGCCGTCGCTCGACGAGCACGGCCTGGAGGTCGCGCTCGGCGAGCTCGCGGGCCGGCAGGCGCTCGGCGGGTTCGTCGTGGACGTGCGGTGCGACCCGTGCGACGGCCTCGACCCGCGCGTCGCCGCGGCCGCGTACGCGATCGCGAGCGAGAGCGTCGTCAACGCCGCGCGGCACTCCGGCGCGGAGGAGTGCCGGCTGACGGTGCGGCTCGGCGACCGCTGCCTCGTCGTGGCGTGCGAGGACGACGGGCGCGGGATCGCGCCCGACGCGACGCGCGGCGTCGGCTCCAGGTCGCTGCGCGAGCGCACGGACGAGCTCGGCGGGCGGCTCGACGTCACCGCGGTGCGGCCCGACGGCGACCGCCCGGGCACGCGCGTGCGCGCCACCCTCCCGCTGCTCCCGTCCGGCGCGCTCGCGCGCGAGGGGGCGTCGTGATCCGCGTGGCGGTCGTGGACGACCACCCGGTCTTCCGGCTCGGGATGGCCGCGCTGCTCGACTCGTTCGAGGGCGTCCGGGTCGTCGGGCAGGCGGCGTCGGCCGCCCAGGCGCGGTCGCTGCTCGGCCTCGCCCCGCCGGATGAGCGGGCCGGCGCGGACGGCGCGGACGGCGCGGACGGCGCGGGGACGACGCCCGACGTCGTGCTCATGGACCTCGACCTCGGCGACGGCTCGGGCGTCGACGTGACGCGCGAGCTCGTGCGGGCCGACCCCGGCGCGCGCGTGCTCGTGGTCACGATGCACGAGGACGACGACGCCGTCGTCGCCGCGGTGCGTGCCGGGGCGCGCGGGTTCCTCGTGAAGTCCGCGAGCCCCGCGGAGGTCGAGCGCGCCGTCCGCGCGGTGGCCGACGGCGCGATGATCCTCTCCCCGTCCGTCGCCGACCGGGCGATGGCCTACGTCGTGGGCGGTCGCGCCGCGGCGCGCGTGCCGTTCCCGCAGCTCACCGACCGCGAGCGCGAGGTGCTCGACCTCGTCGCCGCCGGCCTCGACAACGCCTCCATCTCGCGGCGCCTCGTGCTCAGCCCCAAGACCGTGCGCAACCACGTCGCGAACGTGCTCGCCAAGCTCGCCGTCCGCGACCGCGCCGCCGCGATCGTCCGGGCCCGCGAGGAGGGTCTGGGCACCGCGAGGTAGAACCGTGGTCACGGGGGCGAACCGCGGTCCGCCGTCCTCGGCGAAGGGCCGGTCAGCCCTCGTCCTCCTGGATGATCGACAGCACGTTGCCCGCCGGGTCGGTGAACCACGCGATGAGCGGGCCGCCGCCGCGGAAGACGAAGTCGTCGTCGGTCTCGACCGGCGTCCCCTCGTACCGCTCGAACACGACGCCGCGCTCGCGCAGGGTCGCGACGGTGCCGGGCACGTCGTCGACCGGGAAGTTGAGGACGGTGAACGACGCGGGCTCGTGCGCGTCGCCCTTCGGGTAGACGAGCACGCCGGAGTCGCCGGGCACCCGGATCCACAGCAGGTCGTCGCCTTCGACGGTGAGCCCGAGCAGGTCGCCGTAGAAGTGCCGCGCCGCCTCGACGTCGTCGACCGAGAACCCGCTGAACGCCTTGCCGAGCATGTCGCCTCCTGGGGTCGGGGCGGGCCGGGCGGCCCGCTCTCCCCAGGGTCGACCGGCGCGGGCTCTCCCGCTCATCGGTCGCGGACCGCCGCCAGCAGCAGATGTGCCCGAAGCCTGAGCGTCGGGACCGCTGGACCTCCCCGTGCGACCACGTCGAGCCACGACGTCAGCCTGACCGGCTCAGACCCGCTCGATGTCGCCGGGGCGCCAGGTGCGGTCGAACCACGCCTCGAGCGGACCGTAAAGGCGCAGGAGGACGAACCAGCCCTTGCCCGGCACGGTCTGGACCCAGTTCGAGGCGAGCTCCTGCGGTTCGTCCGGCCCGAAGACGATGTCCACGGAGCCGTCGTCGTTGCGGACGAGGTCGTCGCGCTTGCTGTTGCGGCTCGGCAGCGGCTGGCCCGTCTGGAGCTCCGAGCGGGTCTGCGGGTCGTACACCACGACCGACCAGAAGTCCGCGGCCGGTATGCCGGCCGGGAGCCGGAGCCGGTACGCCTTCCCGCCGTCGAGCGGAGCATCGTCCACGTCCACGGTGGCCAGCGCGTACTGCGACCCCTTACCGACCATCTTCAACGCCATGGCCGGTGTCGTTCGCGTGGACGGTGTTCACCGGGACGCCCGAGAGCGAGGTCCACTCCATCGCCGGAGGGTCGTCCCGCCGCGAGAGGGGGTAGACCCGGACGCCTGACCGGAACTTCTGCACGGCGGCGTCGGGTCGGCCGTCGACGAGGAACCCGCGCAGGACCACGAGGTTCACCGCGCTCGGCGACTCGGCCACGAACCAGCCCTCCGGCCGCTCCCCGTCGTAGCCCGGCGGAACGATCAGGTACGTCCCGCCTGCCCCACGGTCCGGCCCCGGCGCGCCGAGGTCCACGACGAACCGGAACCACGCGTCGTCGACCGTGCCGGGACCGCACCCCGGCGGCACCTCGATGACGGTCGGGCCGTCACGCTCGACGTCGAGCATGACGATGGCGTACACGGTGTCGGTGTTGCCCGTGAGGAGGAGCGGGTCGGAGTCGAGCAGCCTGTCGGTGATCACGCCCTGGTGGCACGCGTCCCCTGCGACCTCGACCATCCCCCGCCGGATGCCCTCCAACGACGCAGCCGGGACGCAGTTGAGGAACACCTCGACACCCCGCAGGAGGTCGAGGTGGTCGTACAGGCGCACCGTCGTCTCGGCGGTCGGCACGCCGTCGTCGAACCGTAGCTCGCCGATGCTCGTCGCGACCCGATCGGGCGTCGTGATCTGCACCGGGACCGGCGTGTTGTACCCGGAACGGGCGTTCATGCTCATCGACCTTCTCTCCTCGAGCTCGCGGTCAGCGCCGACCGCGTCGGTCGTCCCGCCGGTCCTGCCGGCGATCCTGCCGCCGGTCGACCCCGTTCGAGACCACCTTCGCGGTGCCGACCACCGCTGCTGTCCGTGCGACGGGGCGGCCGATCATCCCGACCCGCCCGACCCGTCCGATCCCGATCGGCATCGTCATTCCCCTCCGCTCGTCATGGACGCGACCAGCGCCTGCGTCGGGATGCGCCCCGACGCGATGAGCTGGCCGCCGCTGCGACGGGCCGCGACCGCGAACGGCGCCGCCCACGTGTTCTCCCACACCAGCACGCCCGCGCTGCTGCCGGGCTCCATCGCCGCCGCGACGTGGACCAGGTCCTCCTCCGCGAGCAGCTCCGCCAGGGTCGCCTCGACCGTGCCGAGCACCCCCAGGTCCTCGAGGTCCTCGACCTCGTCGACCTCGATCGACCCTTCGTCGCCCTTGTGGACGAGGACGAGGTCCAGCACGCGGACGGTGCCGTCCGCGACCAGGGTGGCCAGCTCGATGGCCATCTCCCCGGTCAGACGGCGCTCGCCGGCGGGGAGCTCGATCACGACGTAGTCGATCGGCCCCAGCTCGACGTCGTCCTCCGCCTCGACGTTCAGCTCGGTCATCGGGTGCTCCTTCCGGGACGGCGACCTGTCTGGTCTCGTCATCCATCAGAGCCGCCAGGCGGGCCGGGAGCCATCACGCGATCCGCGTGAACCCGGGTCACGCGGGGCGCCGGGCCACGCCCGCAGGGGCCGCGGGTCGTCCTCGACGCGCGCTCTTCCCCGCACCTCCCTACTCTCGCTCTGTCGGTGCCGGTCGCTCGCGCCGTCGTGGTCGTCGACCACCGTGCGGGGGACGAAGGGAAGCACCATGACCGACCTGACGGGATCGATCGAGCAGACGACACCGTCGTCCGGGTGGCAGCGGTTCTGGGGCCGCGGCGGCTGGTGGCGTGCCTTCCTGTTCGCCGTGCTCTACATCGCGGTGTACCTCGGCGTCGGTCTGCTCGTCGGGCTCCTCCACCTCGGACCGCCGAGCTCGGACGCGATGCTCGACTCGTCTGGCCACGTCTTCTTCGGCCTCGTGCTGCCGATCCTCGTCATGTGCGTCCTGCTCGTCGTGTTCGTCCGGAGCGTGCGGTGGCGTCGCGAGGTGTTCGGGCCGCAGCCCGTCGCGGGCCGGCCGTGGATGTGGGTCGCGGTCGTCCTGGTCCTCGTCCCGATCGTGCTGCACGTCGCGGGGACGAGCTGGTCGTCCTACAGCCCGACGGTCGTCCTGACAGTGCTGTTCCTCGGCCTGTGCGTCGGGTTCTCGGAGGAGGTCCTCACGCGCGGCGTCGCCGTCACGATGCTGCGCCGCGCGGGCTACGGGGAGAAGGCGGTGATGGTCCTGTCGTCGCTGCTGTTCGCCTTCCTCCACGCGAGCAACGCGCTCTCGGGGCAGGAGCTCGTGACCGTCGGCACCACGATCGTCTTCGCCTTCGGGTTCGGCACGATGATGTACCTCTCGATGCGCGTGACCGGCAGCATCGTGCCCGCGATCCTCCTGCACGCCGCGACCGACCCGACGACGATCCTCGCGACGGGCGGCGTCGACACGCACGGTGCGAGCGGCGGGACCGGGTCGCTCGTCGCGCTCGCCGGGATCTTCAACATCGTCTTCGTCGTCGCCGCCGTCGTGGCGATCTTCCTCGTCTCGGGGCGCTCCGAGACGCGTACCGCGGCACCGGACGGCGCCTGAGCGAGCGCGCCGACCGTCAGGACCGACGGCCCCGGAGCGCGATCACGGGGCCGGAGAACAGCGCGATGCCGAGCATGAACCCGACGTCGTACCAGTTCCCGTTGTTGTCGACCTCGTAGATGTTCACCGTGTCCGTGAAGAGCGACACGATGAACGTGAACGGCAGGATCATCCCCTGCCACAGGCCCCACCAGAACCCGTAGCCGCCCGGGTTCGCCTCCAGGTTCGGCCCGGCCGCGCAGGCCCCCAGCAGCAGGACCACCGCGATGGCGAGAGCCGCACCGGCTCCTCGTCGCGTCGTCGTGGACATGACGCTCACCTCCGGCACCAGTGAACCGCGCGCGCCGTCCTGCGGCGAGGGCTGGGGCGCGCGGCACCACGGCAGGCCGGGTGTCGGGGCCGTGCGGCAGGATGGCGGCATGACGCAGAGCACGGACGACGGCGCCCTCTCGAGCGGCCCCGCGGGGGACCCGGCGGGCAGCGGCACGGCCGCGGGCGGGGAGCTCATGCTCCTCGACACCGCGAGCCTGTACTTCCGCGCGTTCTTCGGGGTGCCCGACTCGATCAAGGCACCCGACGGCACGCCCGTCAACGCGGTGCGCGGGCTGCTGGACATGATCGCGACGCTCGTCGCCGACCGTCGCCCGTCGCGCCTCGTCGCGTGCTGGGACGTGGACTGGCGCCCGGCGTTCCGCGTCGAGGCCATCCCGTCGTACAAGGCGCACCGGGTCGCGGAGCAGGTCCCCGGGACGACGGGCGTCGAGGAGGTCCCGGAGAAGCTCGTCCCGCAGGTGCCGGTGATCGTCGACGTGCTCGCCGCGCTGGGGATCGCACGCGTCGGCGCGGCGGGCTACGAGGCCGACGACATCATCGGCACGCTCACCGCGCGCGAGGTCGCGCGGCGCGGGGCCGAGGACGTGGCGCCGGACCCGTCGGGCCGGGCCGCCGTCGAGGTCGTCACGGGAGACCGCGACCTGTTCCAGCTCGTCGACGACGCCGCGGGCGTGCGCGTCCTCTACCCGACGAAGGGCGTGAAGAACCTCGACGTCGTCGACCAGGCGCGCCTCGCGGAGCGGTACGGGATCACGACGGGCGCGGCGTACGCGGACATGGCGGTGCTGCGCGGCGACCCGAGCGACGGCCTGCCCGGCGTCCCGGGCATCGGGGAGAAGACGGCGGTCGCGCTGCTCGGGAGGTACGGCGACCTCGCGGGCGTGCTCGCCGCGCGCGACGCCGGAGACCCGGGCCTGACGGCGACCCAGCGCCGTCGGCTCACCGAGGCGGCCTCGTACCTGAAGGTCGCACCGCTCGTGGTGCGCGTCGCTCCGGACGCCCCGGTCGGGGACGTCCGGGACGCGCTGCCGACCGCCCCCGCCGACCCCGACGGGCTCGCGGAGCTCACCGAGCGGTGGGGACTCGGGACGTCGGTCCGGCGCCTGCTGGACGCTCTGGCGCATCCGGAGCGCTGAGGCACGTCCGCCTCGCCCGGCGGCGCCCGCGGGGCCCGGTCGGGCGACCGTGACCTCCTCGCGGCAGGACGTTCATCTCTCGTTCATGCTCTGTTGCCATCGTCGGCACCCGCGCCGGGCGACGAGCCCGGCCCTCGCAGGACGACCAGGAGGACCCCATGCCCGTGCCCGGACGCGCCGTCGGCGCAGCACTTCTCGGGACGGGCGCCGCGCCCGTCGGCGGGCTGCTCGCGCTCCTGCTCCTCGCCGACCTCGCCCTCATCGGCCTCCACCTGTCGCTCAAGATCTTCGGGGAGCCGTCGGGCTACACGTTCGACCTCGGTGTCGACCGCGGGTACGGCGAGCTCGTCCAGTACCTGAAGTCGCTCTGGGCGGGCGCGCTCGCGGCCCTGCTCGCCGTCCGCCGTCGGGCCGCCGTCTTCGCGGCCTGGGCGCTCGTGTGCGGGTACCTGCTCGCGGACGACTGGTTCCAGCTGCACGAGCGGTTCGGCGCCGCGTTCGCCGCGCGGGTCCCCGCCCTCGGGTCCCTCGCCAACGACGTGGGCGAGCTCGTCTGGACCGGTGGCGTCGGCCTCGTCCTGCTGACGATCGTCGCCGTCACCCACGTGCGCGCCGGTGCGCGGGACCGGGCGGTGTCGGCGGTGCTCGTCGTGCTGTTCGGCGTCCTCGTGCTGCTCGGGATCGTCCTCGACGCGGTGCACCACACCGTCCTGGACGTCCCGGCCTTCGACGTCCCCCTCACGACGCTCGAGGACGGCGGCGAGCTCCTCGCCCTGAGCGTGATCGTCACGTTCCTCTTCGCGGTGGCCTTCACGGGGCACGAGCCGGTCCTCGGGCGACGGCTGGCCTTCCTCGCCCGTGGGCGCGCCGACCACCCGGCGCGCACCGCGTCCTGACGGCGGTCCGGCAGACTGGGCGGGCGCCGTCGGGCACCCGGCCCGGGCGACCGCTCGACCCCCTGGAGGCGACCCCGTGGCCCTCGTCCGTTGCAGCTTCTACTCCGACGTGCTCGAGGTGAGCACGACGATGACCGTCGTGCTCCCGCAGGCCACGACGACCCAGATCGGGATGTCCGGGTCCGCGAGCGCCCGCGCCGAGGGCGCACCGGTGCTGTACCTCCTGCACGGCATGAGCGACGACGAGACGATCTGGACCCGCCGGACGTCGATCGAGCGGTACGTGGCCGACCGCGGGCTGGCCGTCGTCATGCCGCGCGTGGAGCGCAGCTTCTACGCCGACGAGGCACACGGCCACCGGTACTGGACCTTCCTGTCGGAGGAGCTGCCGAGCCTGGTCGACCAGTTCTTCCGGGTGTCGTCGCGCCGCGAGGACACGTTCGTCGCAGGCCTGTCGATGGGCGGCTACGGCGCGTTCCGGTGGGCGCTGCGCCACCCCGAGCGTTTCGCGGCGGCAGCGAGCCTGTCCGGGGTCCTCGACCTCGCCGACGAGTCGTACCGCGAGCGTCGCCTGCCCGACATCGAGCGGGTGTTCGGCGACCGCGAGATCGCGGGCTCGGACGACGACCTGCTCGCCCTGCTGCGGCGCGCCGAGGCCGAGGGCCGCACGGCCGACCTCCCCGACCTGTTCCTCGCGTGCGGGACGGAGGACTTCCTCGTCGACGGCAACAGAGCGTTCGAGCGCGCGGCCGATGAGTCCGGCGTGGCGCTGCGGTCGGAGTTCTCGCCCGGGACGCACGAGTGGGGGTTCTGGGACCGCACGATCCAGGACGTCCTCGACTGGCTGCCGCTGCCGGGGTCGCCACGAACCTGACCCGGCGCCCTCCCTACCCCTCGGGGCACGTGTCACACACCGTGCCCGCGCGTCGTCGTGTGGGTGACCGCACCTAGCGTCGACACGCGCACACCGCGACGAAGGGGACCACACCATGACCACCTCTGCCACCACGCTCTCGCCCGCCGACGTCGCCGCGCTGCGCGACCGTGTCACCGGGCGCGTCCTCGCCCGCGACGACGTGCCCGACGGCGGCCCCACCGCCGCGGAAGCCGTCGCCGCCCACAGCACTCTCGTCGTGCACGACCCCGACCTCGCGGTGCTGGCCGCGACGGAGTCGGACGTCGTCGAGGCGGTCCGGTTCGCGGCCCACCACGGGCTGCGCGTGCGGGCCCACGCGACAGGCCACGGCGCGGCGGCCCCGATCACGGACGGCCTGGTCCTCGGCACGAGCGACCTCGGGGGCGTGGAGATCGACCCGGAGACGCGGGTCGCGCGCATCGCCGCGGGCACGCGCTGGAAGTCCGTGGTCGAGGCCGCGGCGGAGCACGGCCTGCTGCCCGTCACGGGGTCGTCCACGGGCGTCGGCGTCGTCGGCTACACGCTCGGCGGCGGGTTCGGACCGCTCACGCGCAGCCACGGGCTCACGACGGACTGGGTCCGCGGGTTCCGGGTCGTGCTGGCGGACGGCTCGGTCGTCGAGGCGAGCGCGGAGTCCGAGCCGGACCTGTTCTGGGCGCTGCGCGGCGGCAAGGGCGGTCTGGGCGTGGTGACGCGCGTCGACGTCGAGCTCGCACCGCTGCGCACCCTGTACGCGGGGGCGCTCACGTTCGACTCCCCGCACATCGAGGACGTCCTGCGCGGCTGGGTCGACTGGACGGCGACCGCGCCCGACGACGTCACGACGTCGGCCGTCGTGCTCGCCCTTCCGGACCTGCCGTTCATCCCCGAGCACCTGCGCGGTCGTACGGTGCTCAACCTGCGCTTCGCCTATCCGGGCGACGCCGCCGAGGGCGAGCGCCTGGCCGCCCCGTTGCGGGCGCTCGCGCCGGTCATGGCCGACGCGGTCGGGGAGATCCGGTCGACCGCCGTCGCGACGATCCACTCCGACCCCGAGGACGCCGGTCCCTCGTGGGTCTTCGGCGCGGGCCTGCGCGCGGTGGACGGGGAGTTCCTCGACCGATTCCTCGCCGGCCTCGGTCCGGGCAGCGGCTCGCCCTTCGTCGCGGCAGAGCTGCGGCACGCCGGCGCGCGTTCTCGTCATCGTCGTCGAAGTCCCAGTCCTCGCCGGTGGGCTCGCTGCATCTCGCCCGCGGTGAGCCGCTCGACGAGGAGGTCGGTCAGGATGCCTGACAGCGGGTCGTCCTCGGCGCCGCGGTCGTCGGCACCCGCACCCGCCCGGTCACGCGCGGCGTCGACGATCCCCCAGAAGGTCCCTCGATCCATGGCCCGGACGGTACGGCCGGTCACCCACAGACGATGGTCCCCCGGCGACGTCGTCGGTCCGGATCTGGATCTACTGGATCGTCCGCACCCCGGTGCGGCGCACCCAGCGGCGCTGCCACGGCGTCTCGACCGCGCGGGGCCGGTAGTGGGCACGGACCCAGGCCACGGCGTCGTCGGGACGGACGCCGCCCCAAACGGCGAGGAGCGCGAGCGCCGTGCCGGTGCGCCCGGTACCACCCGCGCAGGCGACCTCCACGCGCACGTCGGCCGCCCTCTCGTACGCCTCGCGGAGCGTCTCGACAGCGTCCGGCGTGGACCGCGGCAGCGCGAAGTCCGGCCACCGGACCCAGCGCGACTCCCACGTCGTGACCGGCGGCGGCGTCCCGGTGAGGTAGACGCCGAGCTCCGGCACGTCGTCCCGCCCGGGCGGCCCTGAGCGGAGCCCGCGGCCCCGCACCCGGCGCCCGTCCGGCAGCTCCACGACCCCGTCGCCGTGCTCCCACGAACCCATGCCCTCCCCCTTCACCGACGGGCGTGCCGACGCGGCGCCGTGCCCGCGGACCCGGGGCCCGCGCCGGCCCGCGAGCGCCGGAGCAGCACGTGGACCAGGTAGACGACCGCCAGCACCACGACGACGGCGACGACGCCCTTCTGGTACGTCCCGATCGCGGCCTCGATCTCGGGCCACCGCTCCCCGAGACCGTAGCCGAGCAGGACGAGCGTGGTGTTCCAGACGCCGCTGCCGACCGCGGTCAGGACGAGGAACCTGCCCAGCGGCATGCGTTCGACGCCGGCCGGGATCGAGACGAGACTGCGCACGATCGGGACGACGCGCCCGACGAGGACCGCGGTCGTCCCGTACCGGGCGAACCACGCCTCCGCCGTGTCGACGTCCTCGACCCGGACGAGCGGCAGGCGTGCCGCGACGGCGCGGAGCCGCTCGGCGCCGAGGGCCGCGCCGAGCCAGTAGAGGAGGAGAGCTCCGACGACGGAGCCCGCCGTCGTCCACAGGATCGCCTCGAGCAGCCCGAGGCGCCCCTGCGCGGCCGTGAAGCCGGCCAGGGGCAGGATCACCTCGCTCGGGATCGGCGGGAAGAGGTTCTCCAGGGCCACCGCCACACCTGCTCCCGGCGCGCCGAGGGACTCCATCAGGCTCACGGCCCAGTCCGTGAGACGGGTGATCGGGCCCGCGTCAGAGGACGCGACCGCAAGTGCAGAAGCTGGGGAGAAGGTCATGCCGACGACGCTAGGAACGACCGGGACGCACCGGAACGCGGTGTCACGCACGGCCTGCGGCGGCTTCCCGCGGCACAAGGGGTGCGGTTTCCCTCAGTCCGCTCGTCAGGACGCGTCGTTAGGGTGAGTCGCGTGCCCAGCCGAGCGCCGTCCGTCGTCCGTGCCTCGTGCGGTGTCGTGGTCGGGGTCTGCCTCGTCCCGATGGACGCGGCGACGCTGCTCGCCGCCGCGGTGGCGGCCCCGTTCGCGCGCGCGTCCACCCGGACGGCGGGCTGGCGGGACGGACGGGTCCGGGCCGCCGTGCGTGTGCACGCGCGGCGCCTGGAGCGGTGGTTCGCCTGGCACACCGATGCTCCGGACGGCACCGGTCGACCTGTGCGCTACCTCGCCGCCCGCCTCGCCGTGGGCCTGCTCAGCGCGGGGATCCTCCTCCTGCTCGCCTACGGGGCGTTCGCGGCGGTGCTCATGACGGCGTCGTGGGCGTTCGACCTGCGGGTGCCCGCGCTGGCGGACGACGACAGCGACCCGACGACCGGGCTCACCGTCCTCTCGGCGGTCGTCCCGGGCGGGATCCTGCTGTACCTCGCGTTCATGGGCCTCGTCGGCTCCGCGGCGCTCGAGCGGGCGGCGGCGAGCCGGCTGCTGGGCGAGGAGGACCGGACGCAGCTCCTCGCCCAGGTCGAGGCCCTCGCCGCGTCGCGCTCGGACATCGTCGCGGCCGTCGAGGCGGAACGCCGTCGGGTCGAGCGCGACCTGCACGACGGCGTCCAGCAGCAGGTCGTGGCGCTCGGCATGCTGCTCGACCGGGGCCGGCGGGCCACCGACCCCGTGGTCCGCGACCGGCTCCTCGCCGACGCCGCGGACGAGACCGCCCGGGTGCTCGCAGCCGTCCGCGACGTCGCCTGGCGGGTGCACCCCGCGGCGCTGGACACCCGGGGACTGCGACCGGTCCTGGCGCGCCTCGCGGCGCGGGCGACCCCGCCCGCGGAGCTCGACTACCGCCTCGACGGGCGAGCGGGGCCCGCGGTGGAGGCGTGCGTGTACTACGTGGTCGCCGAGGCTCTGGCGAACGTCGCCAAGCACGCCGGCGCGACCCGCACGACGGTCACGGTGGCCTCGGCCGACGGCGTCGTAAGGGCCGCGGTCACGGACGACGGCCGGGGTGGCGCGTCCCCCCGCGGCGGTCGCGGGCTCGCGGGCCTCGCTGCCCGGGCGGCGGCGCTCGGCGGCTCGCTCGACGTGGCCAGCCCTCCCGGCGGGCCGACCACGGTGACGGCGGTGCTGCCGTGCGCGTGATGATCGCCGAGGACTCCGCCCTCCTGCGCGAGGGTCTCCGGGCCCTCCTCGTGGACGAGGGCGTCACGGTCGACGCCGCCGTCGGCGACGCCGACGAGCTCCTCGCCCTGCTCGGGCGTCGTCCCGCGCCGGACGTCGTGCTGCTCGACGTGCGCATGCCCCCGACGCACACGGACGAGGGCATCCGGGCCGCGATCGAGGTGCGGCGCCGCTTCCCCGGGGTCGGCGTGCTCGTCCTCTCGCAGTACGTCGAGGCCGAGCCGACGCGGGACCTCGTCACGAGCGACGGCGCGGGGGTCGGCTACCTGCTCAAGGACCGCGTGATGCGGGTCTCGGAGCTCCTGGACGCCCTGCGGCGCGTCGAGGCCGGCGACTTCGTCGTGGACCCGGAGGTCGTCCGCCAGCTCTTCGCGGACACCCCCCGCGCCGACCCCCTCTCGCGGCTGACGGAGCGCGAGCACGACGTCCTGCGCCTCATGGCCGAGGGCCGGACGAACGCCGGGATCGCGGCTGCGCTGCACCTGTCGCTGTCGGCGGTCGAGAAGCACGGCAACGCGATCTTCACCAAGCTCGGCCTCGACGCCGCGGGCGGGTACAGCCGCCGTGTCCTCGCCGTCCTGCACTACCTCCAGGGCTGACGACGGCGCCGGCTCACGCGCCCGCGTGCCGCGCCAGGATCGCGTGCGCGTCGGTGCCGCGGGGCAGGACGCCGTAGCCGTGGCCGCGGTCCTCCCCCAGGCGCGCCGTGACGAACGCGTCCGTCGTGGCCGACGGCGCGTGCCGCACCAGGAGCGACCCCTGGAGCGCGAGCGCGAGCGACTCCACGACGCGACGCGCCTGCGCCTGCTGCGCGCCGGCGTCGGACGCCGCGACCTCGGCGAGCAGGCGACGCGTGTGCGCGACGTGCGCGTCGAGGACCGGGTGCGCGCCCGCCGTCGTGCCCAGCTCGGCCTCGAACGCGGCGACCGAATCCGGCTCGCGGCCCATGGCCCGCAGGACGTCGAGCGCGATGACGTTGCCCGACCCCTCCCAGATCGCCATGACCGGCTGCTCGCGGTAGCGGCGCGCGAGGGGGAACGCCTCGGTGTACCCGTTGCCGCCCAGGCACTCCATCGCCTCGTACGCGTGGTGCGGTCCGCGCTTGCACACCCAGTACTTGCTCACGGCAGTCGCGAGGCGACGGAACGCGCGGTCGTGCTCGGACTCGCCGTCGTGCGCGGCGGCGAGTCGCACGGACGTGAGCGTCGCGGCCTCGGACTCGAGCGCGAGGTCGGCGAGCACCGCGGTCATGGCGGGCTGGTCGACGAGCGCCGCGCCGAACGCGCTGCGGTGCCGCGCGTGCCACAGGGCCTCGGTCACGGCCTGACGCATCCCCGCGGCCGAGCCGTGCACACAGTCGAGCCGGGTGCGCGACACCATCTCGATGATCGTCCGCACTCCGCGCCCCGGCTCACCGACGAGGAACCCGACCGTGCCGTCGAGCTCGATCTCCGACGACGCGTTCGACCGGTTGCCCAGCTTCTCCTTGAGCCGCTGGATGCGGAACACGTTGCGTGTCCCGTCCTCCAGCACGCGCGGCACGAGGAAGCACGACGGCGCCCCCTCGCCCGGTCCGCCCGGCACCTGCGCGAGCACGAGGAACGCGTCCGACATCGGCGCCGAGCAGAACCACTTGTGCCCCGTGAGCAGGTAGGCGCCGTCCGCGCCGGCGGGCACGGCCGTCGTCGCGTTCGCGCGCACGTCCGAGCCGCCCTGCTTCTCCGTCATCGCCATGCCGACGAGCGCGCCGGGCTTGCTCCCCGGGGCCGCGAGGGCGCCGTCGTACCCGCGGGACAGCAGGCGCGGCTCCCAGACCGCGGCGAGCCCCGGCGCGTGCCGGAGCGACGGCACCGCCGCGTGCGTCATGGAGACCGGGCAGGCGTGGCCCGGCTCGACCTGCGCGAACAGCGAGAACACCGCGCTCCGCACGACGTTCGCCCCCGGCCCTGGCTCCGCCCACGCGCTCGTGTGCGCGCCGTGCGCGACGGCCGCCCCGATCACCTCGTGGTACGCGGGGTGGTACTCCACCTCGTCGACGCGGTTGCCGCGGCGTTCGTGCGTGCGCAGCACGGGCTCGTGGACGTTCGCGAGCTCGGCCGCGCGCTGGAAGTCCCCCGACCCGACGAGCGCGCCGACCTCGATGAGCCGCTCCTCGCCCCACGCCCCGCCGTACGCGTGCACGGCGTCGCGCAGGACGGGGTGGTCGAGGTACTCGTTGACGCCCTCGCGCTCGGGCGGCTGGTTCGTCACCCGGTGGGTGACGTGGGGTGCCGGGCGCGACGCCGTCGCGGCCGGGTTCGAGGCAGGGGCCGAGGCACGGGCTGAGGCGGATGTCATGGTGGTGTCGGTCGGGGTCACGGTGTCCTCCTGCGGCTCTGCGGGTGGTTCGGGGCCGCGCTGTGGCGGCGGTGCGGGCGAGGTCCGGTGCTCAGGTCGGCTCGGACGTGGTCAGGGCGACCCGCGCGGCGGCCTGGGCGCCGACGGCGCCGAGGCAGAAGCGCAGGATCGTCGCGACGACGGCGTCCCGCGCCGCGGGCGGGACCGTGCCGTCGGGAGCGGTCGTGCCGCCCGCGAGCGGGGAGAGCGGTCCGGTGAGCGACTCGCCGATCGCGCCGACGAGGGCGGTCGCGACGACTGCCACGTCCTGGTCGGGGATCTCCCCGGCCTCGACGCCGGCGCGCACGACGTCCGCGAACGTCTCCGCGTACGCGCGGCGGTACTCCAGGCGCGCGGCGTCCACGGCCGGGTCGACCGGCTCGAGCAGCAGCGCCCACGCGAGCGTCGGGCCGCGCAGCGCGCGCCGCGCGAACGTGTCGACGGCGCGGCCGAGGCGCGCGACGGTCGTCCCGCCGGGCGGGTCGTCCGCACGCGCCGACGCGGCGTCCCGCACGGCGTCGAGCTCGACGTCGGCCGCCTGCCGGAACACGGCCACGAGCAGGTCCGCCTTGGTGGGGAAGTAGGAGTAGACGCCGCCCGTGCTCACCCCGGCGCGCGCGGCGAGGGCCTGCACGCTCGCCCCGGCGAACCCGCGCTCCGCGACGATCGTGCGCGCCGCGTCGAGCAGGGCCTCGCGCTTGCGCTCGCGGGCGGCCCGCGTGGCGGGCGTCTCGCGGTAGGGCACGGTTCCTCCGTCGTCGTCGAGGGTGCGCCGCCTCGTCGCGGCTTCCCACCAAGAATTGAACCATGGTTCAATTCATCGCGGTACCGGCCCCGGCCGGGCCGCCGAGACGGCGTCGAGGACGACGCCGGGCAGGACGTCGAGGAGGACGACATGCACCTGGGCAGCATGCTGGAGAGCACGGCACGCAAGGTCCCCGCCAAGGAGGCGCTCGTGCTGGGCGAGCGCCGGCTCACCTACGCCGAGCTGGACGACGCCGCGCGCCGCGCCGCCGCGGTGTTCCGCGACGCCGGGGTGCGCCCCGGCGACCGCGTCACCGTGATGACGTTCAACACCCCCGGCTTCGTCGTCGCGGCGTTCGGCCTGTGGCGGGCCGGGGCCGTGCTCGTGCCGGTCAACCACAAGCTCCAGGCGCCGGAGGTCGCGCGGCTCGTCGCGCACAGCGGCGCGGTGCTGGGCGTCGCCGACGCCTCGCTCGCGCCCGTGGTCACGACCGCGGCGCCCGGGGTGCGGTGGCTGTGGACGGAGACGGACGCCGTCGGACCGGACGCCGCCGCCTCCGACAGGGACGACGAGCGCGACGGCTTCGACCGGCTCGTCGCGGCGGCGACGCCGTGGGACGGCGTCCCACCGGACCAGGACGCGATCGCGCAGGTGCTCTACACGTCCGGCACGACGGCGGCCCCCAAGGGCTGCGAGCACACCCACCGCGGGCTGAGCTCCGTCGCGGCGTACACGACGGCCGCCGTCGGGCTGCGCGCGGACGACCGGTTCCTCCTCGCGATGCCGATCTGGCACGCGTCGCCGCTCAACAACTGGTTCCTGTCGATGGTGTTCCTGGGCGGGACGACGGTGCTGCTGCGCGAGTACCACCCGATCGAGATGCTGCGCACCGTCGCCGCGGAGCGCACGACGGCCTTCTTCGGCGCACCCATCGCGTACGTCGCGCCGCTCCAGGTCGCGGCCGCGCAGGGGATCGACCTGTCGGCGTTCGACCTGTCGAGCGCGCGGCTCTGGCTCGCGGGCGGCGCGCCGGTCGGCGCGGACACCGTCCGCGCGATCCGTGCCGCCTACCCCGGCGAGCTGCACCAGGTGTACGGCATGAGCGAGATGGGTCCGGTCGGCACCGCGCTCGGCCCGGCCGACCAGGAGCGCAAGGCAGGCTCGATCGGTCACGCGGGCATGCCGGGCGTCGACGTGCGGGTCGTCGACCTCGACGGGAACGACGTCGGGCCGGGCAGGACGGGCGAGGTCTGGTTGCGGTCGGACACCCGGATGGTCGGCTACCTCGACGACCCCGAGGCGACCGCCGCCGTCCTCGTCGGCGACTGGTACCGGACGGGCGACGTCGTGCACGTCGACGAGGACGGGTACCTCTTCATCGTCGACCGGCTCAAGGACGTCATCATCACGGGCGGCGAGAACGTGTACTCGCAGGAGGTCGAGGAGGCGCTGCGCGGGTCGCCCGAGGTCGCGGACGTCGCCGTCGTCGGGCGCCCGCACGCCGACTGGGGCGAGACCGTCGTCGCGTTCGTCGTGCCGGCCCCCGGCACCGAGCCGTCCCTCGACTCGCTGCGCGCGTTCCTCGCCGACCGGCTCGCGCGCTACAAGGTGCCGCGCGACGTCGTGCTCGTCACCGAGCTCCCGCGCAACCCGTCGGGCAAGCTCACCAAGCACGTGCTGCGCTCGCGGGTCCGCGAGAGCACCGCGGTCTGACCGTCGCCCGTCCCTGACCCCGACCGCGCCGCCG
Source organism: Cellulosimicrobium cellulans (assembly GCF_042723955.1). Classification (GTDB taxonomy): domain Bacteria; phylum Actinomycetota; class Actinomycetes; order Actinomycetales; family Cellulomonadaceae; genus Cellulosimicrobium; species Cellulosimicrobium cellulans_H. The sequence continues at coordinate 66,042 of NZ_JBHXIC010000012.1, forward strand.
GGGTCAGGGGCGCGCGTGCTCGAAGATCACGGTCGTGCTGGTCCCCGCGACCTCGGGCCGCACGCTGAGCGTCTTGGACACCAGGTCGCGCAGGGCGTCGGAGTCGGCGACGGCGACGTGCAGGAGGAAGTCGCGGTCGCCGGTGACGAAGAAGACGCCCTCGACGTCCGGCAGCGTGAGCAGGTAGTCGCGGAACGCCTCGAGGCCCTTGCGCGCGCCCGCCTGGAGCCGGATCGCGATGAGCGCCTCGAGCCCGCGCCCCAGCGCGGCCGGGTCGACGTCGGCCCGGAAGCCGCGGATCACACCACGCTCCACGAGGGCGCGCACGCGCGCGTGGCACGTCGACGCGGCGATGCCGACGCGGGCCGCGATCGCCGCGTTCGTCGCCCGCGCGTCGGTCGCGAGGACGTCGAGGATGCGGCGGTCCACGTCGTCCAGGACGGCGGGTCGAAGATCCTTCGGCATGAGGAGCCTCCTCAGGTCGATCGGCGGAGATCGGGTCGGTCGCCGCCGGGCGCGACGACGATCCTTCGGCACATCTTGCCGCACACCGAAGGATCCACCACGCTGGAGGTCGTGCGGCACCATCCCGTCGCACACCAGCCACGCGCCCGCCTCGCCACCCGCGAGGCGGGCGTCGGTCGAAGGAGCCCGGCGTGAGCACGACCTCTCGTCCCCGTCCCCGCACCCGCGACACCCGGTCCGCGTCGCCCGGCCGAGCGCCCCGCACGGCGGTCGTCGTCGGCGCCGGCATGGTGGGCCTCGCCACCGCCTGGCACCTGCAGGAGCAGGGCGTCGAGGTGACCGTCGTCGACCGCGAGGGCGTCGCCGCCGGATCCTCGTGGGGCAACGCCGGGTGGCTCACCCCCGGCATGGCGATGCCGCTCGCCGACCCGTCCCTGTGGACGTACGGCCCACGCGCCCTCCTCGACCCCGCCGCCCCCCTGCACGTGCCCCTGCGGTTCGACCCGCGCCTGTGGACGTTCTTCGCGCGCTTCATGGCGCACGCGACGCAGCGCCGCTGGGACCACGCGATGGCGGCGCTCACCCCGATCGACCGCGTCGCGCTCGACGCGTTCGACGAGCTCGCCGCTGGCGGGAGTCTCGGGCACGGCGTCGAGGCCGGCACCACGCCGGGGCCGTTCACCGTCGCGTTCGAGCACGTGCGCGAGGCCCGGCCCTTCCTCCGCGAGCTCGAGCACGTGGCCGCCGCCGGCCAGACCGTGCCCGTCCGGCGCGTCGAGGCCGGCGAGCGCGCCCACCAGCTCACCGACAGCGTCTCCACCGTCTACGCCCTCGAGGGCCAGCGGTTCCTCGAGCCGGGACCGTTCGTCCACGCCCTCGCCGACTCCGTGCGCGCCCGCGGCGGGCGGATCCTCACCGGGCTCGAGGTGCTCGACGTCGAGCCCGGCCGCCTCGGCGCGTGCGTCTTCGCACGCGCCGTGCACCCGGACGCCGCCGCGCACCCCGCGCTCGTGGGCGCCGCCGGAGCGACCGGGGCGAGCGGCACGGCCGGGGCGGGCGACGCCGTCGGGCACGAGGCCGGGACACCTCGCCGGGCCGGGTCCCCCACCGAGCGTGAGGAGGGGGTCGTGCTGCGCGGCGACGCCGTCGTGCTCGCGACCGGCGCGTGGCTGCCGACGCTCGCCGCGCCGCTCGGCGTGCGCACGCGCGTCCAGGCCGGGCGCGGCTACTCGTTCACCGTGAAGACCGATGAGCCCGTCGAGACGCCGATCTACCTGCCCGCGCGCCGCGTCGCGTGCACGCCGTACCAGGGGCGGTTCCGCATCGCGGGGACCATGGAGTTCCGCGGCCCGGACGAGCCGCTCCAGCCGCGCCGCATCGAGGCGATCCTCGCGTCCGTGCGGCACCTGTTCCAGGGCGTCGACCTCGACGACCGGCACGACGAATGGGTCGGGTCGCGGCCCGTCACGCCCGACGGTCTGCCGCTGGTCGGTGCGACGCGCACCCCCGGCGTCTACGTCGCGGGCGGTCATGGCATGTGGGGCATGGTGCTCGGGCCCGCGACCGGCCGCGCGCTCGCTCACCTCGTGACGACCGGGGAGACCCCCGACGAGATCCGCCCGTTCGACCCGCTGCGCTGAGCCCGACGGCGGCCGACCCCGGCCGACCCGGCCGACCCGGCCGAAAGACCCTGTCCGGCGGGGGCGCCGCGTCCTAGCGTGGTCGTCATGAGCGTGCGAGAGGAGCACCGGACGGCACTGCGCGCCCTCGACGGCGACCCGGCGGCGGTGCGGGCGTACCTCGCCGCGCGTTCCGGACTCCCGGGACCCCGGGCGAACCTCGAGCTCCTGGGCGCGTTCGCCGACGTCGCCCCCGCCGACCTCGTGCGCGCCCTCGCCGACGACCCCGACGAGTACCTCCGCTGCTGCGGCACGTGCGGGCTGGGCCGGCTCGTCGTCCAGGCCCCCGCCGACGCACGCGCGGCGTCGACCGACCGGCTGCGTGACCGCGCGTCGGACGGGTCGTGGCGCGTCCGCGAGGCCGTCGCCATGGCGCTCCAGCGGATCGGTGACGCCGAGCCGGCCATGCTCCGCGCGCTCGTGTCGTCGTGGGTGGCCGACCCTGACCCGCTGGTCCGCCGCGCGGCGGTCGCCGGGATCTGCGAGCCGCGCCTCCTCCGGAACCCCGCGACCGCGACCGCCGCGCTGGACGCCTGTGCGGCCGCGACCGCCTCGATCGGCGCGCTCCCCTCCGACGCACGCCGCGACGTCGACGTGCGCACGCTGCGCCAGGCCCTCGGGTACTGCTGGAGCGTCGCCGTCGCCGGTGACCCGGCCGCCGGCGTGCTGCGGTTCGCCGCGCTGCGGGGGTCGTCGGACCCGGACGTGGCGTGGGTCGTGCGCGAGAACGAGAAGAAGGCGCGCCTGCGCCGCGTGCTCGACCACACGGCCTGACCGTGCCACGGGAGCGTCGCGGCGACGGCGGCGCGGCGGGCAGCACGGCGCGCGGGGCGGCGGGTTGACCACGGGTCTTGCGCCACCTCGCCGCGGTCTATATGTTTAATCGAAATACTAATCCGCGAGGAGGGAGTCCGATGAGCAGCACCACCGAGCCGACGACGAGGATGGCCGAGCTGGCCGCCACGGACGAGGACCTCCGCAGCCTGCTCTCCGGCGGCTGGCTGCGCTACCGCACGTCGCCGGCGCTCCAGGAGCTGACCCGCGACGCGCACGCGACGTGCACCCGGATCGGGCGCGTGTACTTCGAGGACGTCGACGAGGCGCGCCGCCTCTTCCACCGCCTCGTCCCCGGCGCCGAGGACGGGATCGACTTCCGGCCGCCGCTGACGATCGACTACGGCGACCGCCTGCTGATCGGCGCGCGGACGTTCATCAACGCCGACTTCATGGTCATCGGCGGAGGTCTCGTCACGATCGGTCCCGACTGCCTCATCGGGCCGCGCTGCTCGATCTACACGCCGAACCACGCCGAGGACGTCGTCCGCCGCCGCGAGGGATGGGAGCGCCCCGAGCCCGTCACCATCGGGAGCAACGTGTGGATCGGCGGCTCGGTGACGATCACGCCCGGCGTGACGATCGGCGACGACAGCATCATCGGCGCGGGGTCCGTGGTCACGCGGGACGTCCCCGCGGGCGTCGTCGCGGTGGGGAACCCGTGCCGACCCGTCCGCGCGATCACGACCGCCCCCGAGGACACCACCTCCCGCTGAAGCAGATCCGGCGGTAGCGCCCACGGCGGCCCGCACCGGCCGCGCCCGGGCACGGGACCCCACGGGTGTGCGCGCGCGCTCGCCTACGCTGGCGCGCATGGACCTCGCGCGCTCGATCCCGCTGTTCGTGCTCGCCGCGCTGCTGGAGATCGGCGGGGCGTGGCTCGTGTGGCAGGGCATGCGCGAGCACCGGGGTTGGCTGTGGATCGGGGCGGGCGTCGTCGCGCTCGGGCTCTACGGCGTCGTCGCGACGCTCCAGCCGGACGCGAACTTCGGCCGCATCCTCGCTGCGTACGGCGGGGTGTTCGTCGCGGGGTCGCTCGCGTGGGGCATGGCCGTGGACGGCTTCCGTCCGGACCGCTGGGACGTCGGCGGCGCGCTGCTCTGCCTCGCCGGCGTCGCCGTCATCATGTACGCACCGCGGCCGGAGTAGCCGGTCAGAGGCCGACGGCGGCCGGTGCGGGCGCGGCGGACCGTGACGGGGCGCGGTCCTCGGGGCGCCGGGCGAACGGGCGGATGCGCTCGAGGTAGTCGGCGATGGCGTCGCGGTTCTTCTCGAGGATGCGGATGCGGTCCTCCAGGCGGCCGAGCTCCGTCTCGAGGAGCTCGATCTTGTCCGGGTACGCGTTGTGCAGGTGGATCTCGGGCGCGTTGCCGAGGCAGGGCAGGAACTCCTTGATGATCTTGGTCGTGAAGCCGACCTCGAGCAGGCCGCGGATCTGGAGCACGCGGTCGACCAGGTGCTCGCCGTACTCGCGGTAGCCGTTCTCGGCCCGCTCGGGCGTGAACAGCCCTTGCTCCTCGTAGTAGCGCAGGAGCCTCGTCGGGGTCCCGGTGCGCCGGGACAGCTCGCCGATCCGCACGTGATCCACCTCACCTGGTCGCGTCGCTTGACCTTCACATCAATGTCAGACATCGATGCTAACCCCATGTCCACGACGAGCACACCCACCACCGCCACCGTCCCGGACCCCGGCACCGCGTCGGCCGGCGCCCCTCTCGCCGCCTCCGGCGCCCGCAGCCCGGGCGCGCTGCCGCTCGGCGCGCTCCTCGCGCTCGCGGCGTCGGGATTCCTCACGCTGCTCACCGAGATCCTCCCCGCGGGCGTGCTGCCCGCCATGGCCGGCGACCTCGGTGTCGGGGCCGGCGCCGCCGGGCAGACCGTCACGGCGTTCGCGGTCGGCGCGATCGTCGCCGCGATCCCGCTCACGCGCGCCACGGCGCGGTGGGACCGTCGCACGCTGCTCCTCGTGACGGTCGCCGGGTTCGTCGTCGCGAACACCGTCACCGCGGTGTCGTCGTCGTTCGCGCTGACGCTCGTCGCCCGGTTCGCCGCAGGGCTCGTCGCGGGCCTCACGTGGGCGCTCCTGCCCGGGTACGTGCGTCGGATCGTGCCCGCGGACCGCGTCGGCCGTGCGATGACGATCGCCATGGCCGGCGGCCCGCTCGCCCTCACGCTCGGCGTGCCCGCGGGTGCGGTGCTCGGCGCCGCCGTCGGGTGGCGGTGGACGTTCGGCGTCCTCTCGCTCGTCGGCCTCGGCCTGCTCGCCTGGGTCCGGCTCGGCGTCCCCGCCGCCGCGGGCACCCCGCGCGGCGCCCAGCTCGCGATCCGCGCGGTGCTCCCCCGCCCCGGGCTGCGTCCCGTGCTCCTGGTGACGGGCCTCAACGTGCTCGCCAACACGTCGCTCTACACGTACGTCGCGATCCACCTCGCGCACCTCGGGCAGGGCTCGCGCACCAGCGTGCTGCTGCTCGTCCTCGGCGCGGCGTCCGCCGCCGCGCTCGTGCTCGTCGGTGCGCTCATCGACCACCGCCTGCGCGCCCTCACCCTGGGCTCGGTCGTGGTCTTCGCCCTCGCGATGCTCGTGCTCGGCCTCGCGCCGACGTCGACGGTCGTCGTCGTGGTCGCCGTCGCCGCCTGGGGCTTCGCGTTCGGCGGGGCCGGCACCCTCTACACGACCGCTGCGGCCCGGGCCGCGGGCGACGGCGCCGACGTCGCGCAGTCCGCGCTCGTCACCGTGTGGAACACGTCCGTCGCGCTCGGCGGCGCCGTCGGTGGCGCGGCGCTCGCCGTCGCCGGCCCGGCGGGCCTGCCGTGGGTCTCGCTCGCGCTCATGGTCCCGGTCCTGGCGACCGTCGTCGCAGGCCGGCGGCACTCCTTCCGCTGAACCGCTCCGCCGCTGAGCGGGAGGCACGGGCTTCCCGCCGAGCGGGGTCTCTGCCAGGATCGGCCCGTGGCCATCGACGCCCCGACCGGCAGGGGGCCGACGCACGCCGTCGGAGCCGGAGACCTCGAGCCTGCCCTTCCCGGACTCGGTCCGGAGCCGACGCGCGAGGAGTACGCAAGCTGGTCCCGCCGCGTCGTCGCGTCGCTGCTCGACACGGCGATCGTCGCGACGGTGCTGTTCCTCGCGGTCGGCCCTGCCTACGAGGTGGCCTGGCTCCCCGGGATCAGCTTCGGCGTGACCGCGAGCACCGTGGTCCCCGGCGGCACCTGGTGGGCTCTCGGCACCTCGGCCGCGCTCTTCGCCCTCCAGGGCTGGACCGGGGCGACGCCCGGCAAGCGGACGGTGGGGATCGTCGTCGTGCACGACACGACCGGCCGACCCGCCGGGCTCATCCGCACCGTCCTGCGCCACCTGGCCCACCTCCTCGACGCGATCCTGTACATCGGCTTCCTCCGCCCGCTGTGGCACGCGCAGCGCCGGACGTTCGCCGACTCGGTATGCAGCACGGTCGTGCTGCGACGCGTCCGCCCGCCCGTGCCGTTCCTCGGCCCAGGCACCGGCCTGGGCGGCCCGACGCCGTCACGCACCGTCACCGCCGCGGCGACGGTCCTCTCGGTGGGGAGCGCCGTCTTCGTCCTCGGGCCGGCCACGTACACCGGTGGGGACATGTGGACGGCGACGTGCACACCGGAGGTGTCGGACGAGTCCCCGCTGACCGTCGGCGACGTGCAGGTCGTCAACTGGTCGGTGCCGGGCACCGAGAGCCGGTGGGGCGTGACCCGGACGAGCCCCCTCCCCGACGAGGCCGGGGACGAGACGGGCCTCGACGCGTCGTTCGCGGTCGACGTCGACGTGAACGCCACGCCCGACCAGCCTCTCGACGCCGCGCTCGTCCTGCGCCTCGAGACGTGGCAGGGCGACGACCTCGGCACGTTCGAGTCGCCGTTCCGGGTCGAGCAGAGCGTCGACGGCAGCAGCACCTGGGAGATCGTCGGACCGACGCCCAGCGGCTCGGGGCTCGACGCGGTTCACGTCCCGGCGGCGACGGTCGCCGCGCTCCCGACGGCGTGGAACTGGGAGGCCTCGGTCGTCGTCGAGGGCGAGACGGTCGCGTCGTGCGGGGGCCGCGGCGCGCCCTGAGCACGCGCCCCCTGAAGGACGCGCTTCCCGCGCCACCGGGGCGGGCCGAGCACGACCCCACCCCGCGTCGAACACGACACGAGGGTCGTTATCCGGCGAATAACGACCCTCATGTCCGTCGTCGTGCCCTCGCCTGTGGACGGGCCCGTGATCGCCGGGCCGGTGGGTAGCCGTAGCGCCCCGGTGAGCGGTGCCGC